>JAHHRN010000003.1 GCA_020025775.1 Acutalibacter sp. | reverse complement strand
CCGCTCAAAGCTAAAAACAATTCGCAGAATTGTTTTCTTAACGCTTCGACCTAAAGGTTCGATCCGCGCCATAAAAGAAAAAGCGACACACATTTCTGTGTATCGCTTTTCGGTGGTGGAGACAGGGGGGATCGAACCCTCGACCTCACGGATGTGAACCGTACGCTCTAACCAGCTGAGCTATGCCTCCGAACTCTTCTATTATAGCAACATTGCAGAGAATAATCAAGCACTATTTATACACCGTTTTAATTTTTACAGGAATTTGTTTTCAAAACGATGCAGCTGAATAACCGCAATCTGAATTGTGGGGTATGTGTATAAAAAGAACCTCAACGCGACTTACGCGTCGAGGTTCTCGATTGGAGCGGCTGATGGGAGTCGAACCCACCTATTGAGCTTGGGAAGCTCACGTTCTACCGATGAACTACAGCCGCAAAGCTAACTATTTAATTCTAGCACTTACTAGCATATTTTTCAATAGATTTTTGCAATTCTCTTTTTATAATTTTCAGAATGAGCAGAAAAGAAAATTTTCCAGCTGAATCCTATATGAAGCCTTTAATTTACCCGGAATTAAGATTGCTATTCGTTATGAAACGTGCTATAGTGAAATTGAAATGAAGCAAACAACGCCGCTAAACTAAGACAGCATATGCTCCCGGGCAAAAACGAACGATTCAACCTTAATCAAAAGTGGGTGATTGTATGAAAAGAAAACATAAAGTTTTGGATGCTATCTATATCCTACTCCTATGCGTTATTCTCTTAGGCGTGACGTGGTTTGCTGTTTCCAAACACTCCTTGAAAAAACATGAAATTGTTTATGCCAATGCGGAAAATCAGCTTATATATCATAGTGTGGCCAAACAAGAGGGCGTTCCGCGGACACTGAATGGTTATACGAACTATCATGCGATAGGTACGTATTCCGGCGGTGATTATTGTTTGGCGGTGTTAGATGAACAGGAAAATCCTCGAATTCTGCTTGTCAAGGAGGGGAAGGTCGAACAGGATTTTGCGGTAGATTTTCTTCCAACTGAGCTTCTCGCCGATGCAAATGATCTGTATTGTCTCGTGCAAAATACAATTTATCGAGTGAATTTGCAAACACAACAGGCAGAACCTTATGCAGAAAATGTGTATGCAGAGGAATATCGGCGGAATATGTTTTTATCCCAAGACGGTAAATTGCTTTACCTTACGCAAGGCGAGGACGGTGAAGCGGATACCCTAGTTTATCAGGTAGGGGAAGAAATGCAATCGCTTTGCGAAGCCTCCTACGGCCGTGGATTTGTATCCGCATCGGAATTTGTATATATAGACTCCAATCGTCAAAATAAAATTGTAAATTTGGATAGCAAAGAGACGAAAGATACCTTGAAATATCGTCACTTAAAAGGTCCGATTCTTTTAACCGAGAAAAAGCACCACATCGCAGCTTTTTATTGGGATGGACTTCCGAACTTTCACACGCAGATTCTAATAGATAAAAACAACGGCGTTTTTGTGAAAACAGGCTTAGATGATTCCGATGTGCCTGTATCCTATGTTGTGCTGAATTAACGTATAAAATCAAAAACAAAAAATAAACCGCTCAAGCTACATTTTGTAACTTGAGCGGTTTTCTATGGTCGGAGTGACGGGACTTGAACCCATGGCCTCTTGGTCCCGAACCAAGCGCGATACCAAACTTCGCCACACCCCGGTTTTGCACTGCTTTTTGAGTGCTTTGATATTATAATATATTTTACTTGTAAAATCAAGTGTTATTTTGCTTTTTTTGAAAATTTTTTCAAAAATCAAGCGGAACAGGGGAGAATCTCTGTTCCGCTTGGTGTTTTTCTAAAAGGACTTAGATGCCGCGAGCTTTTTCAGCTTCAACAACACGCTTTAAGGAGATGAGGTAAGCACCTGTACGCATGGAAACGTTCTTTTCCTTAGCCATGTCATAAACAGCGTTGAAAGCGGAGTACATCTTAGCACGAAGCTTTTCGTTAACTTCGTCCTCTTCCCAGTAGTAGCCCTGCTTGTTCTGTACCCACTCGAAGTAGGAAACAACAACGCCGCCGGAGTTTGCGAGAATGTCCGGAACAACCGGAATGCCCTTCTTTTCAAGGATTTCGTCAGCTTCAACGGTAGTCGGGCCATTAGCACCTTCTACGATCATCTTAGCGCGAATCTTGTCAGCGTTGTCAGCATTGATCTGGTTTTCAAGAGCTGCGGGGATAAGAACGGTAACGTCGCTCTCTAAGAGTTCTTCATTGGAGATACGAACGAGACCTTCTTCATTGTAGCCTGCAAGAGTGTTGCCCTTCTTTTCAGCAAGGTAAGCACAGATTGCAGAGATGTTTAAGCCGTTCGGATTGAAAGCACCGCCGGAAACGTCGCTGACAGCAACGATCTTAGCGCCTGCTTCGTGGAGAAGACGAGCGGACTGGCTACCAACGTTACCCATACCCTGAATTGCAATGGTTGCATCGTGAATATCGATGTTGTGCTTTTCAAGAAGGTACATGGTGTTGAACATGATACCTCTGCCGGTTGCTTCGTTTCTGCCCTTGCTGCCGCCGAGGCATAAGGGTTTACCGGTAACAACTGCGGGGGAGTGGGAGCTGGTAACGGTGTTATAGGAATCTAAGAACCAACCCATGAGTTCGGCGTTTGTTCCAACGTCGGGAGCGGGAATATCTTTATCCGGCCCGATGATCGGTGCAATTTCCTTAGCAAAACGGCGGGTAAGTCTTTCGAGCTCGCCAGAGGAAAGCTCAGAGGGATTTACGATGATGCCGCCCTTGCCGCCGCCGTAGGGGATGTCAGCGGTTGCACATTTAAAGGTCATCCAAGCAGAAAGTGCCTTAACTTCATCTTTGTTAACATTCTGGTGAAAACGAATACCGCCCTTAGCCGGACCTCTTGCAGTAGAATGCTGAACGCGGAAGCCTTCGAATACGCGAATGCTGCCGTCATCCATTTTTACAGGGATGTTGACCTTAAGTTCTCTTTCGGGATACTTGACTACCTCGTATTCGTCTTTTGCGTAGCCTAAAATTTTAGCTGCGTTTTCGACGGTTGCGAGTACGTTGTCATAAGGATTGTAGGACATAATTAAAACGCTCCGTTCCTAGAAAAATATTTGCTGAATTTCTAACATATTTGTGATTTCATATCAATCTATAATATGTCGAACAACATGATAAAGTATCTACTTTTTTTGCCCGTTTGTCAATAGAATTGGGTTGAGAGATTGCCGTTCGGATTTTATCAAAAACTAGTGAATATGCACAACATGGGGTGAAAAATTGCAAATATGAACTGAAAATGAAGAGAAAAGCACTAAAAAATGAACGCAAATTCACCATAGTAAAACATAAAATTTATTGAAAAACAAAAAATAATGCTTGAAAAACATTAAAAAATGTGGCAAAATAAAGAAAAACAAAAAATCTTGCACGAATTTGGAATTTTGCAGTTTTCTTTTTAAAAAGCTGCAATTTTTCAGAAGGAACTTGCAAATTCATGGAAAAAGGGGAGAAAATCCATGCCTATCCAGGTAAATTTAGACGTTATGATGGCAAAACGAAAGAAGCGAGCGGGGGAATTGGCACAGGAAGTCGGCATCACGCTTTCCAATCTTTCGATTTTAAAAAACAATAAAGGCAAGGCGATTCGCTTTGAAACCTTGGAAGCGATTTGCAAAGCGCTTGCTTGTCAGCCAGGGGATATTTTGGAATACGTGCCGGAGGAGAAATAAAAAAAGGCTGCCTCCGAAGAGACAGCCAATAAAACTTTGATTTTAGTTTTTAAGACTCTGTAAGGGAGCGGGGAGTCTGCCACCGCGGTGAATGAATTTTGCCGGCGAAGCAGTATTCAGCTTCATAACCGGACCGTAGCCCAAAAGACCGCCGAAGTTGAGCTCGTCGCCGACATCCTTACCAATCGCCGGAATTACACGAACCGCTGTGGTCTTGGAGTTCACCATACCGATAGCGGCTTCATCCGCGATAATACCAGAGATGACTTCTGCAGGGGTGTTGCCCGGAATGATAATCATATCCAAACCGACGGAGCAAACCGCTGTCATTGCTTCGAGCTTTTCAATCGAGAGCTTACCGCTTTCTGCCGCCGCAATCATGCCGGCATCCTCAGAAACGGGGATGAATGCGCCGGAAAGACCGCCGACGTGCGAGGAAGCCATAACGCCACCTTTTTTAACTGCATCATTTAAAAGAGCGAGGCAGGCGGTTGTGCCGTGTGCACCGCAGCTTTCCAGACCCATTTCCTCTAAAATATGGGCAACGGAGTCGCCGACAGCCGGTGTGGGCGCAAGAGAAAGGTCCACAATGCCGAAGGGAACATCCAAACGCTTTGCGGCTTCTTTCGCAACCAACTGACCAACACGGGTGATTTTGAAGGCTGTCTTTTTAACGGTATCCGCAACATCGGTAATATTGCCGTTCGGAATCTTAGAAAGTGCCGCACGAACAACACCGGGGCCGGAAACACCGACATTGATTTCGCAGTCTGCTTCACCGACACCGTGGAAAGCACCTGCCATGAACGGGTTATCTTCCGGTGCGTTGCAGAATACAACGAGCTTTGCAGGGCCAATGCAGCCCTTGTCTGCGGTGATTTCAGCGGATTGTCTGACGATTCTGCCCATGAGCTCTACGGCATCCATATTGATACCGGCTTTGGTGGAACCGATGTTCACGCTGGAGCAAAGATGCTCGGTTTCGGCGAGTGCTTCGGGAATACTGCGAATCAGTTCCATATCGCCCTTGGCAAAGCCCTTCTGTACGAGTGCCGAATAACCGCCGATGAAGTTTACGCCGACCGCTTGAGAAGCCTTTTCCAAAGTCTTGGCGTAAAGCACGGGGTCGCCGCCGCTGACTGCGGTGAGCATGGAAATCGGGGTTACGGAAATACGTTTATGTATAATCGGAATACCGTATTCCTTTTCGATGTCCTCACCGGTTTTTACAAGGTGCTCCGCCTTGCGGCAGATTTTTTCATAAATTTTATCGCAAGAGGTGTGAATGTCGGAATCCGCACAGCTCAAAAGGGAAATACCCATGGTAATGGTACGGATGTCGAGATTCTCCTCGCGAATCATATTGATAGTTTCGAGAATATCCTGTGTATTGATCATAGCTTAAAACCTTCTCATTTTATATTCTGTGCATGGAGTTGAAAATATCTTCATGCATGGCTTGCACGGAAAGATTCAAAGTTTCGCCAAGCTCTTTCGCTTTATCTGCAAATTCTGTGAAAGGAACGTTGCAAGCGGAAACGTCCACTAACATAATCATGCAAAACATATCCTGTAAAATGCTTTGCGTAACCTCAATGACATTGGCATTATATTTTGCACAAAAATCAGAAACGGCGGCTAAAATGCCGACCTTGTCTTTACCGACAACTGTAATAATAGCGCGCATAGTGTAAATTCCTCCCAAAAAAATAGTTATACTTATCATAACACAAAATTGCCGAAATGAATAGAAGATTTTTAAAAAATTACAAAATTTTAGAAAAAGTATTCCTAATTTATCCAATATGCGGTATGATAGATAGGAAAAATTAGGATGTCTTACGAAAATGTAAAGGAACAGGAAGTAAAATATGAAAGTAAAGGCAGCAGCGAAAATCAATTTATTATTAGATGTAATGGGCACCTTGCCCGACGGCTATCACAGCCTTTCTATGGTGATGCAGTCTGTCGATTGCTGTGATACCATAACGGTGCAGAAAACCGACACCGGCAAAATCGTTTTAAAGAGCGAGGATAAGCGTATGCCGCTCGACGAGCACAACATTGCTTATAAGGCGGCGGCACTGTTTTTTAAAGAAACCGAAATTAAGAATCCGGGTATCGAAATCGAAATCGAAAAAACCATTCCCATGGCGGCAGGCTTGGCAGGCGGCAGTGCAGACGGCGCAGGCGTTTTGTATGCGCTGAACGATATGTTTTCTGCAGGGCTTTCCCTTTGGGATTTGGCAAGAATGGGTGAAAAAATCGGCGCGGATGTGCCGTTTTCCCTAATCGGCGGTACAGCACTTGCCATGGATAAGGGCGGTGTTTTGGCGCCGCTTCCGATGTTGCAGGATTGCTGTTTCGTGCTTTGTAAGCCCGACCAGGATATTTCCACCGTCGGCGCATATAAATTGATAGATGAATGTCCCTGCCTTCGTCATGCCGACAATACGGCAATGATTTACGCCATGCGCAACGGCGAGTTTGATTTAATGTGCAAAAAAGCGCAGAACGTGTTCGAGCAGGTCATCGAAGTGCCGCAAAGACCACACATCAAAGCTGTGATGCGCGAATTTGGTGCAAGCCTTGCCCTGATGAGCGGCAGCGGTCCGACCATATACGGTCTGTTTAAACATATCGAAGACGCCAAGAAATGTGCCGAGGAGCTGAAAAAGAATTATAAAGAAGTTTTTGTAGCGGCTCCGCTTTCTTCGGGTATTGAGGTTATTGAAAAATGAAAAACCGCTATATAGCGATTCTCTTAGCGCTTTTGTTTTTCTGTTTGGCTATCTATGTTTTCACAGAGGTCAAACGGGAAAATACCGTGGAGCCATATACGGCACAAGAAGAACAAACAGTCATAATGAGGTGATAAAATGAAACCTTACGGCTTAGTATTAGCAGGAGGCGGCGCAAAGGGCGCCTATCAAATCGGTGCATGGAAGGCCATGCGTGAATTGCATATCCCCATCGAAGCGATTACCGGTGTTTCTATCGGCGCGATTAACGGCGCGTTGATTGCCGAGGGTGATTACGAAAAAGCACTGGAGCTTTGGACGAATGTTGAAGTAAAAAGCGGTGTCAATCTGCAAACCGAGCTGAAAGAGCCGGAAAATCTCTTCAGCATTTCCAATATGCCGCTGATTTTAACTGAAATGCTGCGGAACGGCGGCGTAGATGTTACACCGGCGCGTAATCTCATCGGTAGTTATGTGCATGAGGATAAGGTGCGCGCTTCGGGCATTCCTTTGGGCATTGTGACCTTTCAAGTCTCTGGCTTTAAGCCGGTAGAGGTGTTCCTCGATGAAATCCCCGAGGGCGAGCTTTTGGATTACTTAATGCTTTCCGCACGTTTCCCGGGTCTCCATAATGACAGCCCCGATGGCGAACGCTATCTCGACGGTGGTATTTATGATAATGCTCCCGTAGATTTTCTGCGCCGCCGCGGCTATAACCGCTTAATTGTCGTGGATATTTCCGGGATGAAGGGTGTCGGTCACCGTGCCGATTTCTCGAATGCGGAGTTTGTCTATATCCGCCCCCATGACCCCAAGGAACTGGGCGAATCCTTTGAATTCGACAAATCCATGGTGGAAATGCGCATGAAAATGGGCTATCTCGATACCATGAAAGCCTTTGGACATTATATGGGCAAAGCCTATTACTTTAAGCCGAAGGAATATAGACATATGCTCGAAAAATATGGCTATAATACACTTCCCGAGCTTGAAGCGTTGGCAGAGGAATTGGAAATTCCCCGTGTGCGTGTTTACACGGAACGCCAGTTCATGCGCGCGCTTTTAAAAGAAGCCAAAGAAAAAGCTGTGCTCTTAGAGCGTGCAGGGCTTACGCAAACCCTGCTCCGCGTAGCACAGCCGATTTTGGATAAGGCTTCCGAGGAGCTTTTACAGAAATTCAAAAAGACCAAGACGAAAAAAGAGGAGAAAAAAGGAAAGAAAGAGGAACGCAAGGGGAAAAAGGAAGAAAAAACGGCAAAGCCCCCGCGCAAATCTCGCTATCCTTTAGCCGATGAAGCTTTGAAACAGTTCGCCGAAGAAATGGAACTGGAAAAGCAACTGCGCAAAGAGAAAAAAGCGCACGAAGCGGAAAAGGAAGCGCCCCTCACCGAGCCAAAATCATAATAGCTCGCAAAAGAGGGCAACTCCCTCTGCACGGCACAGCACGGTATAACTTGTGCGTCCTGCCGTTTCTGTTTTATAAAACGGAGAAAAAACCAAAGAATCCGCAGTCAGCCCGATGCTTTGAAGTGTTGCTTCTGAAGTGTCGGGCGTTTTATTTTCCAAAACGGCAACGGCGTTTTTAAACACAGCATACAGGTCCTGTAGTGCCGCTTCTGCATTCTCGGTGTCCGCTTGTAAAAGTGTCAACTGAAGTTCCTTGAGCGCGCCGCTTTCCTCAGATTTTAAAGTCAAAAATGCTGAGCCGTTTTCGCCGAGTGAAAGCGGTACATGGTAGCAAATACTTTCGTCCTCTTCTGTTCTTAAAAATTCCGATGCCGAAAGCGCATCGCTTTTGGTCACATCGTTATAGCATTTGCAAAATTCAACCAGGTCTATTTTCTTCTGCCGTGTGCAACCCACAAACAAAAGGGTAAGACAGAGCAGGAGGGGGATAAAAGATTTCAAAAAACGACACATTTCTAATCACCTTTAGGGAAAATTGTTTAAAATTTAAAATTTCTTTACAAATATATATGGTAAATTCTGCCGCAATATTATATAATAATCCCAATAAATAGTGTGTAACACATAAATTTGAAAGCGGTGATGACTTGTTTAAGAAGTTTAAAAAATGGTCACTCAAGAAAAGATTAGTTGTGAGCATTGTGAGTATTGTACTTTTAGCCCTTATCATTTTCGTAATTTATGCGAATTTCAAGCCGGAAGCTTTGCCAACCTATCAGCTTGGCGAAGCCACAAGGGGCGATTTGCAAACCACCTTTGACACACAGGGTATCGTCTCCTCCGATCAAACCAAAGCTTTAAAGGCGGCGGCAGGCGTTAAGGTGTTGACGGTCAATGTAGCTGTCGGCGAACGTGTTACGCCGGGTCAGGTGCTTGCCACCTTCGACGTTGCCGGATTAAATCCGCAGATTGCCGCTTATAAAAGTGCCGCAGATAAAGCAAAGGCCTCTTACGATAAGGCAGCGGCTATGAATCAAAACGCGCACAAGCGTCTTTCCGAGATTTCGGGGGAAAGTGCCGAATTGCAAAAGCAGATTGCCACTTTGCAAAAGGAAATTGCGGCACATGAAAAGGCGATTGCCGATTATCAGCCGACGCCGTCTCTCGATGAAGCAGAAATCAAGGCGGTTTTAGAAAAGCTTCAAAACGAAGGCTTAACCGAAGCGGAAATTGCCGAAATTAAGGTGGCGCTCGAATCCAATAAAGGCAATTTCGAAGCGGCACTCAAGGATAATTTAGCCACCAAAAAATTAGAACTTGCGAAAGCGGAAACCCAGCTTTCTTCTTTAGAAACTCAAAAGCCTATTTATGAAGCGCAGACCGATGAAACCATGACCGATCTTTACAAATCCGTCATGGAGCAGAAAATCAAAGAGCGCGACGCTTATTTGGCGCTTGTCGAAGAACTCAAAAAAGGCTGGGTCGCAGAGAAGGACGGCCTTGTCACCGAAATCAACATAAAAGCGGGCGAAACGTTTACACCCAATACAGAAAATAACGCGGTAGATGTATCTAAGCTTCTTTCCATGGCTTCCGGCAATGAGGATGCCGCGGCAGTGCTTTCCGAGATTTTCTCCACCACCGAGGGCAAAGACAAGGGCGTCGGCGTGGGTATGGTGCTCGAAAGCTACGGCGATTTCTATGTAGATTTTACCGTCGGCAAATATGATTTGCAGAATTTAAAGGTTGGTCAAAAGGCGACCGTTGCTTCCCTCGGCAAAACCTACGAGGCAGAAGTAACCTACGTCAGCGCCACCGCCAATGCACAGGCAGGCTTTGACATCAGCTCCATCGCTTCCTCCATTACAGGCGGCAGCAGTGCTTCTGCAAACAGTGCACCCGTTAAGGTGAAAATCTTAGAGCCGGATGAAAAAATCGTCTTAGGCTTCGATGTTGACGTGCAAATCGACACCGAGAAGTTAGAAAACATTGTAAAAATTCCTGTAGAAGCAGTTACCACAGCAGACGGCGAAAATTGCGTTTTCATCTATAATAAAGACAAGAAAACGGTAGAGCTTCGCACTGTAACTTTAGGCGCAGGTACAGATACAGAATATGAAGTGCTCGACGGCATAGAGCTTGGCGAGCAAGTGGTTTTGAATCCTAAGACCGCCCTTGAGGACGGCAATAAAATTGACATTAAAGCGTAAGGCGGTGAGGCTTTGAATATCAAAGAAAATATACGCATCGCGCTCTTTAGCATCCGTACAAACCTCATGCGTTCCTTGCTGACTATGCTTGGCATTATTATCGGCGTTGCTTCCGTTATTGCGATTATCACGGTCGGCAACGGCGGCAGAGACTACATCGTCGGTATGATTCGTCAAATGGGTAGTAGTGCTATCAGCATTATGGTGGATTCCACTAAAGCACAGCCGTCCGATTATATTACGGCAGAGGACATTGACGCGATTAAATCCCTCGACACCGTGGAATATGTTTCTCCCATGACCATGACGATGGGCACGATGTCCACCGACCATAAAAGCTCTCTCGGTATGATTATCGGCGGTAACTGTGATTTGCGCTATGTGATGAGCGGCGACTGCATTTACGGCAGATATTTCACCCAGGCGGAGTATGATGCAGGGCGGCCGGTTTGCGTCATTGACGTTACGAGCGCACAACAGCTCTTCGGCAAAAAGAATGTTGTCGGCGAATATATCAATTTCCAGTTTAATGATGTTGTCAGCCGCATTAAAGTTATCGGCGTTACCGATATGGCAAGCGCCTTCGGTGCGGATTCCGATAAAATGATGGAAAACATGCAGGCTATGGGTGGTGCCGATCTTGCAGGCGGTATGTTCTTAGTACCCACAACGCTGAGTATGCAGATTATGGGTTCACAGGACAGCTTCGATACGCTCTATATCATGGCAAAAGATGAAAACGACTTAGACGGTGCGGCAAGTGCGGCGATGAATCGCATTCGTGCTCGTCATAACAATGCCGCGAGAGACTGCTATATCGTAACCAATATGGCAACCTATATCGACCTTTTAGATACGGTTATCAATATCTTTACGATTTTCATTGCGGCGGTCAGCGCGATTTCTCTTTTGGTCGGCGGTATCGGCGTTATGAATATCATGCTCGTTTCCATTACGGAGCGAACCCGCGAAATTGGTATCCGAAAAGCGCTCGGTGCAAAGACTTCTACGATTTTGTTCCAGTTCTTAACGGAATCTATTATCCTTTGCTTAATCGGCGGTTTAATCGGACTTCTCCTCGGCGTATTCGGTGCCGCGGTGGTATCGCATATTATGAATATCCCGCTGGCGGTGAAGTTCAGAACCGTGCTTCTGGCGATTGGCTTCTCCACGGCAATCGGTGTAATCTTTGGCGTTTATCCCGCAAGAAGAGCCGCGAAAATGCCGCCTATTGAGGCGCTCAGACAAGACTGATCCCTTCAAATTTCAATAGGCTTCCTGCTTACGGGAAGCCTATTTTTTTCGGGAAAAGAAAAACAAGCAAAGTGTACAAAGAAACGCAAAAATTTTCTCTCTCCAATCCCGGTGGAAATTCCCGAACTTTGCGCTTTTGAATTGACTTTTTTCAAAATGCAAGGTATGATAGTACTCATACTATATATACAAAGAAATCAGGGGGGATTCCATGGATTTTAGTATTTTTTCAAGTTTTGATCATGCTGTATTTGCATGGATTCAAGAAAACATTTGGTGCAGATTTTTAGATGTCTTTATGCCGATTATCACGATTCTCGGCGAGGGCGGCTGGTTTTGGATTGTTTTAACCGTGATTCTGCTCTGCACCAAGAAATACAGAAAAGCAGGCGTTACCATGGGATTTGCGCTTTTGGTTATGCTGCTTGTCAACGACATGACGCTGAAAAATATCTTTGCGCGTCCGAGACCCTTTAACTTTGAACCGTTCGCCGATTTATACACGAATTTTGCGGTGTCGGCAGAGGGTAAACCCGAGCTTTTGGTCGGTCTTCCGTCCAGCTTCTCGTTCCCGTCCGGTCACACCTCTTCGTCTTTCGCGGCGGCAACCGGTCTTTTGCTCAATAAGCAGTGGAAGCTTGGCGTGCCTATGCTGATTTTGGCTGTGCTTATCGGCTTCTCGCGCAATTATTTAATGGTGCATTACCCGACAGACGTTCTTTTCGGTGCGCTCTTCGGTATTGTTTACGCTTTGATTTCTTACTTCTTTATTGCGAAATATGTTTATCCTGCAATCGAAAAGAAGATAGAAAACAGAAAAGCAAAAAAGACAGCAAAATAATTCTATAGATAAGGTAAAAACAAGGAGCGAAAACTATGGCATTTCCCGCAGGAAAAACAGCGGATTTAAGATTCAAAAACGGTAAGTTCCGTATTATGCAGATTGCAGATATTCAAGATACGGAAATCACCTCGCCGGATACAGTGGCGTTTATCGAAGCGGCACTTGTCGAGGCAAAGCCCGATTTGGTTATTTTCACAGGCGACCAGTTCAAAGGCTACGGCGTCACCTTACTTGTCGGAGACCGCGAAGACAATTATCGAAAGGGCATTTATAATTTCATCCGTCCCTTGTGGCAGAGAAATATTCCCTTTACCTTCGTGTTCGGTAATCACGATGACCAGATGTTCGGCATTGAAAAAGAAAAACAGCTTTCGATGTATCAAAAATACGAAAACTGCTTAACCGTTGCGGGTGATGAAAGCTTAGAAGGTCTTTGCAACCACTATTTGCCGATTTATTCCGAGGACGGCAAAAAGTTACTTTTCAATATTTATTGCCTCGATTCTCTTTCCACAACGCTCGACGGCAAATGCGCCCACGTCACCGAAGGTCAAATCGAGTGGTATCGCTCGGTGCGTGAAGCCTTAAAGGAAGAAGCAGGGGACTACGTGCCCTCTCTTTTGTTCCAGCATATTCCCGTTCCCGAAATGTGGGATGTTTTAAAGGAAGTGCCCAAGGGCAATAAGCCGAACGCGGCGCAGGGCTTCCGTGAGCACTACGGTAAATTCTATGATTTGGATGAGCGCTATTTAGTGCCCGGCAACTGTGATTTCCTCGGCGAAACACCGGCAACACCCGCAGTCAATAGCGGCGAATATGCGGCATGCTGTGAAAAGGGCGACGTCCTTGCCATGGTATTCGGTCACGACCACAATAACAGCTTTGTCAGCCAATACGGCAATACGAAGCTGATTTATACCCAGGGTTGCGGCTTCAATATTTACGGCCCTAAAATGAACCGCGGCGTGCGTATTTTCGACCTCGACGAAAATGAGCCGAACACCTTTAAAACGCACACCCTTCTTTATAAGGATTTGTTTACTCCAAAGGATATTCAAAATAAGGGTAAATATCTTATGTATTCCTACGCACCGCCGAGTGTCGAATCCGTACTTCCGACCCTCAAAAAAATCGGCATCGCCGCAGGCATTGCCGCTGGTGTGGGCATCACTTATGCCATTTTAAAGCACTGTAAGAAATAAAAACAAACGGCGCACCGAGTCAATTTCGGTGCGCCGTTTTCTGTTTAAAGAGCATAAAAAACGGGCAACCCAAAGAGGCTGCCCGTTTTTGTTTTATTCTGCGTTATTTTCTTTTTGTGCGGCTTCCGAAGCTCTTTTGTCGGTAATGTAATCATGTACCTTATCGGCAAGCTCACCGTAGATTTTGAACTTCTTGCGGAACACAATAAGAGAAGCTAAGAGGAAGAGCATCGGCACGCCGAAAGCGATAATGCCGATACCAGTCTTTGTGCCTTCGTTAAAGCCAAGACCTGCTTCGAGCTGTGCATTGTAATCCATCACACGAAGCGAAGTGAAGAGTACAATCGTCTGAATGGTGTAGGCCATTTTCTGTAAGAAGCCTTTCATCGAGAAGGTGATACTCTCATTTCTCGTGCCGTTCTTGTATTCGCCATAGTCTACAATGTCAGCAAGGAAAATCGTCTGCGAAACGAACATGGAGCTGATGCCGACGGAAGCTAAAATGTAGCAAATATCCATGGCAATCGTAATCTTTAAAATCGGTCCGAAGAGCACCATTAAGCCATAGCCGAGGATCGACATCACAAGCGAAATCGAGTAAATCGTGCGTTTTGTGAATCTCTTCGAGAGAACGGGGATAACCAAAAGACCCAAAACCGAACCGACCGTACCGATGGTCTGGAAGAGAGACTGTGCTTTCGGTGCACCTAAGGAGTCCGAGAAGTAGTAAACCGCGGTGGAGCTGGTTAAATACCAACCGGCGTTGGAAAGCATGGCGAAAACCATGAATACAACGAGCTGGTCATTGCTCTTGATTACCTTGAAAATCTGCTTGAAGCTGAATTTCTGTTTTTCGCCGTAAACAACGTTGGTTTCCTTTGTGCAAAGCACGCAAACCAAGGAGAAGAAGATGAGCAAGCCGCCGCAGATAATCGCCCATTTCGAGAAACCGGAAGCGCTGTAGCCCTTGTCGGTTACTTCCATGCCCTTAGAAAGCAGGGGGCAGAGAATGGGGGTCGCAATGGTGATGATGCCTTGACCGAGACCGGAGAAGGTTCTTGCAATCGTTGCAACGGTGTTTCTTTCTTTTTCATCACTGGTAAAGGAGGGTACCATGGACCAGTAGGGGATGTCCGCCATGGTATTCGTCATACCCCAAAGGATATACATAACACCGATATAGATGTAAAGCTTTGTGCCGCTCATACCAAACGAGGTAAAGAGAAGCGCCAAAACAACGGCATTAGAAACCGCACCGATTAAAATCCACGGGCGATATTTACCGAACTTTGTACGTGTGTTATCCACGATAGTACCCATCATCGGGTCGTTGACGCCGTCCCAAATTCTGGCAAGTGGAGTTAATAAAAGAAGAAAGGCTTCTTTTAAACCCAGCACGCTGGAGAGGTAATAGGATAAATAAGAATAAAAAAGACCGTAGCTCAGGTCCAAGCCGACAGCACCGATGCCGTAGCCCAAATAGCGACCGAGATTAGAACCGCCTTTTTTTCCTGGATTGTTTGCCAAAAGAACAACCTCCGATTCGTTTTTTTATTCATCTTAAAAAGACATACCTTTATAATACCTTATTTTCGCTTTCTAGTCAATGTACACCACAGAAAAAACACAGAAGTAAGTCAACAGTTTATTATATAATGTATAAAATGAATAAAATAAATAAAATTTTTATATTTAAATTGACGAACTCTATAAATTGCAGTATAATATAGGAAATTGTATAAAAGGAGAGGAAACCCTTGAGAAAGAAAAAGACGCAAAATCCGAATACCTATACGCCGCTGGAACGTAATATGTATTTGACCGGTCTTTTCGGTCAGAACATGATTTTCAACATCATCGGCGTAGGCTTAACTTACTATTTGCAAAGTGTTATCTTTGTGCCGGCGATTGCAACAGCGATTATCTTTGCTATCGCCAGAGTTTGGGATGCGATTAACGACCCCATGATGGGCACTATCGTAGACCGTACTCGAAGCAAGTGGGGTAAGTGCAGACCCTACCTTTTATTCGCGCCTGTATTTATCGGTATCATCACGATTTTAACCTTCGTGAACGGCACCTATTCCAGCGCTAATTCCGCGGCACAAAATGCATGGATTATCGCATGGGCAGGCATTTCCTACATCCTTTGGGGTATGCTCTACACCGTCGGCGATATTCCGATTTGGAGCATCACCGCACTTATGACCGAAGACGAGCAGGATCGTTCCAAGATTTTGGCAGCTTGCCGTATCGTAGCAGGTATCGGCGGCGGTCTCGTTTTACCGCTCATTATTCCGCTTTCCCAAACCGTCGGCGCAAAGCTTTATGAAAGCGGTAAAGTCGACGGCCTTGTCGAAAGCACCAAAATGGGCTTTATCATCATTGCGACTATACTTACTATTATTGGAACCATTACGTTCCAAATGGCAGGTATCTTCACCAAAGAACGCGTGCAGCAGTCCGAAGAGCACCACACCATGAAGGAAAACTTCAAGCTGATGTGGGATAATAAGCCCTTCAGACAGATTTTAATTTCCAGTGTTTTAAGAGCGCCCGTAATGCTTTTGATGCTCGTTGCTATGCCGCTTCTTTCCTATTATTACGGCGACAACGGCGCAACCAATTACATTGTCTATATGATTGTTCTCGGTGGTGGTATTTTCGGTGGACAGTTTATAACAACAGCGCTTGTTCCGAAGCTTTGCGAAAAATATGAAAAGAAGAATATTTATAACATTTGCTCTATCGGCAGCGGTATTCCGTTCGGTCTTTTATTTGTTTGCTATTTGATTGCACCCTCTGAGCTCCATAAGCCTCTTTGGGTTGCGATTCTCTTCGTTCTCTTCACCTTAGCCGGTGCAGGTCAGGGTGCGGTAAACGTATTACAGTCTGTTATGATTGCAGACGCTATCGACTACGAAGAATATTACCATGGCATTCGTCCCGACGGCGTATTCTTCTCCGGTCAGTCCTTTGCAACGAAGCTTTCCTCCGGTATTGCTTCTCTCTTGCAGGGCCTTGTTTATGCCATTGTCGGCTTCAGCGGCGATGCAGTTCGTTTGGTCAATGAACAGTTGGCGGCAGGCGCAAGCTTTAAGGCAGATCCGCAGTTCGCACCTTACCGTGCAGCTATGTTCTTCTGCTGCTCTATCCCGACCATGATCGGCATGTTCCTTTCCGTCATCCCGACTTGGAAATATGCCCTTTCCGATAAAGAACATACCAGAATCTTAAACGAACTCAACAAACGCCGTCATAATGGTGACGTAGCGGAAGAAGTTGAAATCGAGATTACCGATGAAGCCGTCGGTGATGTAGAGGTTTTGGATGTTGAAGTAACCGAAACAGAAGTTGTCGATGTAGATGCAAAGCCTTCCGATACGGAATAATCTTTCTTAAAAATATAAAGAGCAGCCTTCGCTTCGAGGGCTGCTTTTTTATGAAATATTTTTAAACAATTCCGCGAACCCCTAGGCAAAAAGGGTATTATCCGATATAATAATGCCAAAATACAGAACGTGAAGGAAGTGTATCTATGAAACACAAGAACACAGTAAAGAAAATTACGGCGATTCTTATGGCTGTTATGCTCCTTGCTTTGAGTTTTACCGCCTGCGGCAAAAAACAGGAGGAAATGCCCACAACGCCAAATACAGAAAAACCGGTTTCTGCCGGCACATTTACCATGCAGGGTTTAAACGGAGAAACCGTTACAGAAGAGAATTTCAAAAATGCGAAATTAACCTTAGTCAATGTTATGGCAACTTGGTGCGGACCTTGTGTCCGTGAACTTCCGGAATTACAAAAGTTGTATGAGGCATATAAGGACAAGGGTCTTTCGGTTATTGCGATTGTTATGGATACCGCAGATATAAACGGTGAAGAGAGCGTTGAAGCGATTGCCACAGCCAAGAAAATGGCAGGTTCCGCTGGTGTAAGCTTCCCGATGCTTATTCCGCAAAAGGGTGCGCTTGCCGGAAAATTAGAGCGTGTTTCCAGTCTCCCGACCACCTTCTTCATCGACGCAAAGGGTAATTTCGTCGGCAAACCCTATGTCGGCGGTAAAGATTTGAAGGGCTGGACAGCCGTTACGGAAAAACTTTTAGCAGAGGTAGAAACAAAGGCATGAAAACCAGATGGTTTAGCATTTTAGCCATGATTTTAGGTGTGGGCTTCATGGCGTTCGGTGCATACAGAGGGGAAGTGGCAATCGTTTTAGAAAAAGCCATCCACATTTGTTTGGAGTGTATCGGCATTGGCTAAAGAAACAAAAACGAAAACCAAAACGAAGGTCACCAAGGCCCAAAAGAGTGACCGTCGCCGCCACACCATTCAGGCGATATGGACCTTCCTTACCAACAGCTATTTAATGGGCTTTTTTGAAGGCAAAATCTATCAGGGCAAATTCAAAAGTGTCTGCGTACCGGGGCTTAATTGCTATTCCTGCCCGGGAGCGGTGGGTTCTTGTCCGATCGGCGCTTTGCAGGCGGTCATCGGCAGTCATAACCGCAAATTTGCCTTTTATGTTTCGGGCTTTTTGATTTTTATCGGCGCACTCACCGGCAGATTGATTTGCGGTTTTCTATGCCCGTTTGGCTTCATTCAGGACTTACTCCATAAAATCCCGTTCCCGAAAAAGATTAAAACCTTTAAGGGCGATAAGTTCTTGCGCTACTTTAAATATGTTGTGCTCTTAGTCTTTGTGATTTTGATGCCCATGTTTGTGGTCGATTTCATGGGGCAGGGGGCACCGTATTTCTGCAAGCTGATTTGTCCCGCGGGTATGCTCGAGGGTGGTATTCCTTTATCTATTTTAGATGAAACAATTCGCGAAGCGGTTGGTTTCCTCTTTGCGTGGAAAGGCGTGATTTTAGCCGTCACCGTTTTCCTTTCTATCTTGATTTATCGTCCGTTTTGTAAATATATCTGTCCCTTGGGCGCGATTTACAGCGTGTTCAATCCGGTTTCACTTTATCATTACAGTATCGACAAGGATAAATGCACGAACTGCGGCGCTTGCGCCAAGGTTTGCAAAATGGGTGTAGACCCGAGAAAAACTCCCAACAGCCTCGAATGTATCCGCTGTGGGCTTTGCAAGGATATTTGCCCCGAGCACGCGATAAAGGCTTCTTTTTCGATTCAAGATAAAAAAGAAATGCCGAAAAAATCCTGGGCAAAATCCCAAGTTCCGAAATCTTTAGATGATAAATAAAAATACCTTTTACTTTCTGCTTCTTTGTAAAGCGAAAGAAAAAGCCCCGAAGGACTTTCCTTCGGGGCTTTTGTAGTTTATAAAACAGTATGTTTTACTTATTTTGTAGCATTTTCTGCGGCCTTTTTCATTGCGGCCTTCGGGTCTTTGTCTTTAAGCTCTTTAGCTTCTTTTACCGAAGCAACAACCATACCGGTGAGGGCGAAGAGTGCCAAGGTGTTCGGGATAACCATGAGGTTATTGAACATATCGGTAAGCTCCCAAACGAGGTCGTTGGAAACGAGTGTGCCGACAAAGATGAATACGAGAGCGATAACGGAATAAACCTTAACTGCCTTCTTGCCGAAGAGGTAGTCGATGTTGACTTTACCAAACATGTTCCAGCTAAGAATTGTGGAGAAAGCGAAGAAGAGCAGGCAAATGGCAACGAATGCAGAGCCTAACTTCTGACCAAATACAACACTGAAGGCTGCCTGTGCAAGGTTTGTTTTGTTGAGGGTGTCGCTGAGTGCTGCTGCAGCACCGCAACCTGCAAGCGGGCCGTCTGCGGTGTAAAGTGTGGAGATAATAACTAAAGCGTTGAGGGTAAGAACAACAAAGGTGTCAATGAAAACACCAACCATAGCAACGGTGCCCTGTTCGTGCGGGTGGTTTACGTTAGCCTGTGCATGTGCGTGCGGGGTAGAACCCATACCAGCTTCGTTGGAGAAGAGACCACGCTTTGCGCCCTGGCTGATAGCTTCTTTTAATGCGTAGCCGATACCACCGCCGATGATAGCCTGCGGCTGGAAAGCATAACGGAAAATCATGCCGAAGGTTTCGGGAATGTATTTGATTCTAGCAATCAAAACGCCGAGACCGCCGAGAAGGAAGATAACTGCCATAATCGGAACGAGCTTTTCTACAACAGAAGCGAGTCTCTGTACGCCGCCCATGAAGATGATAGCGCAGAATACAACGAGAACCATGCCGACAATCCAGCTCGGAATGTGGAAAGCGGTATTGAAAGTAGAACCGATAGAGTTTGCCTGAACCATACAACCCATGAAGCCTAAAGCCAAGGTAATCGCAATAGCGAAGAAACCGGCTAAGAATTTACCAAGACCACCTTTGAAGGCGCGGCGAATGTAGTAAACCGGACCGCCGTGAATGGTGCCGTCCTCGTCAATTTCACGAGTTTTAAGAGCGAGGGTAGCTTCTGCATAAACTGTAGCCATACCGAAGAATGCGATAAGCCACATCCAGAAGATTGCACCAGGACCACCGGTAAGAATTGCGCCGGAAGCACCGACAATGTTACCGGTACCAACCTGTGCGGCAATTGCAGTTGCAAGCGCCTGGAAAGAGCTCATACCGCTGGCATGCTTGCCGCCGTTTAAAGAAATATTACCGAAAACGCGCTTCATACCTTCGCCGAAGCAGCGAACCTGAATGAAACGAGTCTTAATGGTATACCAAATACCAACGCCGAGAAGCAAAAAGACTAAGATGTAGTTGGATAAATAGTTGTTGATGGTTTGGGCGATGGGTAAAAGGACCGCCTCTACGGATTCTAACATTTTTTCATTCCTCCATATTTAAATAAAAAAATAACGGACCGACTTCGTTAGAAAAGCCGCTCCGAATTAGAAAGTAAGAGACGCAATAAAACAGGCATAAATGCCTATCTACATTTTTTCTCCGTTCTTTTACCTGAGAGATTCAGCGGCAGTGCCGCCTTGCACCTTCGGTACTCAATTCGAATTGAGCTTCTCCAGAGCTACATCCATTCTTAGTCCCTATCTGCTAACAGACGCCTGAGAGTTTTACTCCTTCGGCAGGCATAACGCCATTCCCCTAAGAACTTCGCATGTCGTTATTTAATTCCAGATTATCGTAACATAAAGAAAAAACCTTGTCAAGAAAATTCGGGACTGGATTTTTTCACTTTTTAAATTTACATTAAATGCACAAAAATAAAGAAAATCAAAGCGCATTTATATTTAAACTCACGTTTCAAAATTGACGTTTTTAGTGTAGTTTTTCGACGTTTCGAAACACCACCCGAAGCTTCCCGAAAATTCGCCGCAGAGTTTCGAGCAATTTTTCACCCTATTTTCTTTAAGAAAAAGGGTTTTGTATTCTCATAGTGAATTGACAGGAAATAGACAGAGATGCTATAATACTATGGTATATGGAAGAGCATCCTTCTTCCACAGGGGGTTTATCTATTTCTATTATAAAAGGTTGTGGGGATTATAAAAAAACGGTTTAATATTCGGTGGATGCTGGTTCTTTACGACAGCATTATTTTTATTTTAGCAACGATTTGGATTTCGTTTACCTACCGTGCAGACGGCAACTTCTTGGATGCCTTTATTCTGAAAAACGGACTCCTTTATTTCGGTATTGATTTCTGCTCCAGATTGGCGTTTAAGATTTACGGGCAGATTTGGCGATACGGCGGCATTCAGTGTTACATACGATTTTTGTTGGCAGATGCGGTAGCTTTTTTGGTGTTCTGCCTTTTCTATATTGTGATACCCTCCGCGCAGGAAACGGCGTTTATCAATATGATTGCCCTGGCGAGTGTAAACCTTTTGGGTTCTCTCGTGATGCGTATGTGCTATCGTTACGCTTATAAATGCAGTGATAACTGCACAACCAAGGGCAGGTGCTTAAAATTTCTCATTCGCCTTTTTGCAGGCTATGATGTAAAAAAAGGAAATGAGGGGCAGAAAATCAAGGTGGCGATCATCGGTGCCGGTACGGTTGGTGTCGGCCTTGCCGAAGAATTGCTCAACAATCCTGCAACGGCCTATAAGCCTTGCTGTTTTGTGGATATCAGTAAAGAAAAAATCGGTAGAGAAATTCATGGAATTCCGGTTTTGCCTGAAAACAAATTCATCATGGAGCGCTTAAAGCAACTGGGTATCCAAGAGCTTATTTTTGCCATTCATTCGACCGATTCCAATAAGAAAAAAGAACTTTACGAGCGCTACAGACATTCCGGTTGTAAATTAAAGGTTTATGACTATCCGATTGTCGAGACTGCAAACGGTAAGCGTCAGCTTCGTGCCTTCGATATTGAAGAATTGCTCTTCCGCAAACCGATTGTTATGGCAGACCCCAAAACCTTAGAATATTATAAGAATAAGGTGATTTTAATTACCGGCGGCGGTGGTTCTATCGGCACAGAGCTTTCCAGACAGCTTGCCAAAATGGGGCCGAAGCAACTCATTATTTTAGATATTTACGAAAACGGCGCCTATGACTTACAGCAGGAATTGCATATTGCCTACGGCGCAAAGCTCAATGTAAAAATCGAGATTGCTTCCATTACCAATCGCAAAGCCATGGAAAAGGTTTTTGCGTTGTATCATCCGCAAATCGTTATCAATGCCGCGGCGCACAAGCACGTACCGCTCATGGAGCATAACTGCGTAGAAGCTATTGAAAACAATGTTTTCGGTACAAAATTGCTTGTAGACCTTTGTGAAGAATACCATGTGGAACGCTTTATGATGGTTTCTACCGATAAGGCAGTCAATCCTACGAACGTAATGGGTGCAACTAAGCGCATGTGCGAAATGATTGTGCAGTCGCAAAGCGCAAGCGGTAAGGTGAAATACAGCTGTACCCGTTTCGGCAATGTGCTCGGCAGTGCAGGTTCGGTTATTCCGCTCTTTAAAAAGCAGATTGCCAGCGGTGGCCCGATTACCTTGACCGACAAGCGCATTATCCGTTATTTCATGACGATTCCCGAAGCATCCCAGTTGGTGCTGGAAAGTGGTGCTATGGCGAAAAACGGCGAGCTTTTTGTTCTGGATATGGGTGAGCCGGTTAAGATTTTGGATTTAGCACTGAACATGATTCAGCTCTCGGGCGTTAATGATATTAAAATCATCGAAACCGGACTTCGACCGGGTGAAAAGCTTTATGAGGAACTACTCGTGAAAACCGAAGCCCTCACGAAAACCCAAAATGACCTTATCTTTATTGAAAAGGACGAGCCTCTCTCTAAAGCGGAGATTGCAGAAAAACTTCGCGTTTTAAAAGAAGCCTGCGATACCGGTGACGACGATGTAGCCAGAGAAGCGTTAAGACAGGTTGTGCCCACCTTCAAGCGACCTGAAGAAGTGAATGCAAACTACTGAACCATATTGCAAAAAGGATGAAAGCTGCGGCTTTTGTCCTTTTTTTATCTAGACAGAAAAAGCGCATAATTTTTAAAAGAAAATAATAAAAATAAAAAAGAACACTTCTAAAAGCTTGTGAAAAAAGCTAAAAATTTTGTAAAAATAGCTTGTCTTTTCTGCTTATATACAGTATAATGAACGCAATAAATAAGGAATGTGTTTGGTTTCTTGTTTATTTATAGAAAAAGGGGTGTTTTATTATGAAATTATGTTCCCACTGTGGGCAACAATTAGAAGACAACGCAAGGTTCTGCACACGTTGCGGTACCGCCGTTCCGACAGATATGCATGAGCCGGCAGCGCCGACTTATACTGCACCGGTAGAACCGGTAGCTCCTGTTAATGAGGAGGCTTATACAGCACCGACGGAGCCGGTAACGCCGAATTATCCGCCGCAGTTTACGGCAAATAATGAACCTGCCGCATCGAATTATGCGCAGCCGAATGCTGACCCAAATTATGCACAACCCAATCCTGCACCGCAGGCACCGTATCAAGGCACTTATTATGCAGATGCGGCGAATAATCCTTATATGAACAATCAGGCATCTTATACTGCCAATCAGCCGGTGCATGACAATAATTTAATCGAAGCCTATAAGGCGGCATTTAAAAACTATGCGAATTTTCAGGGCAGAACCAGAAGAAGAGATTACTGGCTCTTCTATCTTGCCAATGTTTTGATTACGTTGATTCCTACAATTTTAATGTCCGTTTCCATGGTTATGATGACGGTTTCTGCTGCTACTGATGATGAGTTCCCGATTTCCGCTATTTTTGTGGTGATTTTCTCCTTGCTTATCGGTGCTTACTCGATTGCGATTTTAGTGCCGTCTATTGCTATTTTGGTCAGACGCTTACATGACAGCGGTAAGAGTGGTTGGTATGCTTTATTCAGCTTGATTCCCTATGCTGGCGGCTTAATTTGCTTGGTATTCTGCTGCATGGACAGCCAAGTTGGCCCGAACCAGTATGGCCCGAACCCCAAGGGCATTAACGGCCAGTTTTAATAGAAATTAACTTTTAGGAAGAGTACAGCGATGTACTCTTCTTTTTTGTTCCCTTGACAGCGGAAAAGCCCTGCTATACAATAGAAAAAGAACAAGGGGAGGCAAACCTATGCAAGCAGAATTAGAAAAACTTATTGCCGAAAGCCAGCGCATTGTCTTTTTTGGCGGCGCAGGTGTATCCACCGAAAGCGGTATTCCCGATTTTCGCAGTGTAGACGGCTTATATCATCAGCATTATAAATATCCGCCGGAAGTGATGCTGTCCCATACTTTCTTTATGCAGCATCCGGAGGAATTTTATAAATTCTATCGAGATAAGTTGATTGTGAAAAATGTACAGCCGAACGCGGCACATAAGCGTTTGGCACAGCTCGAAAAAGAGGGGAAGCTCACCGCCGTAATTACCCAGAATATTGACGGTCTGCATACAGCGGCAGGCAGTCAAAACGTGCTGGAGCTTCATGGCAGTACCTTACGTAATTACTGTATGCAGTGTGGTAAATTCTATCCCGTAGAAGCGATTGCCGACTCCGAAGGGATTCCGCGATGCACTTGCGGCGGCATGATTAAACCCGATGTTGTACTCTATGAAGAAAGCTTAAATCAAAGGACGATAGAAAAATCCGTTGAAGCTCTCAGCAATGCCGATTTACTCATCGTCGGCGGCACGAGCCTCACCGTTTATCCCGCGGCAGGGCTTTTGCAGTATTACGGCGGCAAGAATATTGTCGTCATCAATAAAACCCCAACCCCCGCCGATCACACGGCAACCCTCGTCTTAAATATGCCCATCGGCGAGGCACTAAAATTAGATTAAAATCGTCCTTTTTCTATACTATATATAATAGTATAGGAAAATCCACAAAAAAACAGAAAAAGCGAAGCACCCAAAGAGCGATTCTCTTTGGGTGCTTCTTCTCTCTAAACGGATTTCCCTAAAAGCAGTGCTTTGCGGTTTAAGGATAAAAGCGCGGCTTTTTTGGGCGGAACGAGTTTTTCCAAAACGGCATCTACTCCGTCGGAGGAAAGCTCGGGGTTGTTTTCTAAAAGCTTGCCGACCAAAATCATGTTGGCGAGCTTGTCGATTCCGTTTTCTTTTGCCATGCGTGTTGCCGGCACATAGAAAACCTCGACATCCTCTCTCTCGACCTTTTGGTTAATGAGGGAGGAATCTAAATAAATCTGACCGCCGCTCTTTACAGCGTTTACATATTTCTGTAAAGAGGGGAGGTTCATAGCGAGCAAAACATCAGGCTCGGAAATAATCGGCGAACCAATCGGGTCATCAGAAAGAATGACACTGCAGTTGGCTGTGCCGCCGCGCATCTCCGGACCGTAAGAGGGGAGCCAGGAAACCTGCAAATTTTCGCTCATGCCCTTGTGTGCTAAGAATTTACCGGCAAAGAGTACGCCTTGACCGCCGAAGCCGGCAATCACAATTTGTGTGGTTTTCATTTTGCATCAGCCTCCTTTTCTGCGCTTCTGTCCTTATAAACACCGAGCGGATAGTAGGGGAGCATATCGCTTTCCACCCAGTTGAGGGCTTCCTGCGGGGTCATGCCCCAGTTGGTCGGGCAGGCGGAAACGACTTCCACCAAAGAGAAGCCTTTGCCGTCGATTTGATTCTGGAAGGCTTTCTGAATCACCTTTTTCGCGTTCTTTACATTCTTTACGTTGTTGACCGCTACACGTGCCACAAATTCGGGGCCGTCCTGCGTGGAAAGAAGCTCGCAAACCTTAATCGGCCAGCCGCAGTGGTGGACATCTCTGCCGTAAGGGCTGGTTTGGGTGACCTGACCGGGGAGGGAGGTCGGTGCCATCTGACCGCCCGTCATGCCGTAGATGGCGTTGTTTACGAAAATTACGGTGATGTTTTCGCTTCTTGCGGCAGCGTGTACGGTTTCCGCCATGCCGATAGATGCAAGGTCGCCGTCACCCTGATAGGTGAATACCACATTTTCGGGACGGCAACGCTTGATGCCGGTTGCAACCGCCGGCGCTCTGCCGTGTGCCGCTTCAATCATATCGCAAGTAAAATAATCATAAGCCATAACGGCACAGCCAACCGGAGCAACACCGATGGTCTTGCCCTCAATACCGAGAGCGTCAATGGCTTCTGCCACCAAACGGTGGATAATGCCGTGCGGACAACCGGGGCAGTAATGCAGAACGGCATCGGTTAAGGATTTCGGTTTCTCAAATACAACTGCCATGCTTAGAACTCTCCTTTCTGTGCTTTACGGATGCTGTCTAAAATGTTTTCGGGTGTCGGAATCATGCCGCCGACACGATTGCAAAGTGCAACGGGCTTTTTGCATTCTGTCGCAAGTCGAATGTCCTCAATCATCTGACCCATGCTCAGCTCTACCGAGATAAAACCTTTCACTTGATCCGCAAGGGCGAGCAAGGGCTTTTTCGGGAACGGCCAAAGGGTAATCGGGCGAAGGAGTCCTACCTTGATGCCTTCTTTTCGCGCGGCGACTACCGCATTTTTGGCAACACGGGCGGCAATACCGAAGGCAACAAGACAAAATTCTGCATCTTCGGTTTCATATTCTTCCCACATCGCTTCGTTTTCTTCCACGAGCTTATAGCGTTCATAACGCTCGAAGTTTTTGGCTTCGAGTTCATCGGGCTTTAAGTAAAGGGAGTTTAAAATGTTGTGCTCTCTCTCGCAGTTTGTTCCCGAGAGTGCCCACGGCTTTTCGTAGGTTTCGATTTTCATTTCCTCAAAGGAAACTGGTTCCATCATCTGACCGATCGTGCCGTCGGCTAAAATCATCGCCGTCATTAAATATTTATCTGCAAGGTTGAAGCCTTTTACGGTAAGGCTTGCCATTTCCTGTACGCTGGCAGGAGCTAAAACAATCATCTTGTAATCGCCGTGACCGCCGCCTTTGGTCGCCTGAAAATAATCGGACTGGGAGGGCTGAATGCCGCCGAGACCGGGGCCGCCTCTTTGCACGTTGACCACGAATGCCGGAATATCGGAACCGGCGAGATAGCTTAAACCTTCGCTTTTTAACGAGATGCCGGGGCTGGAGGAAGAGGTCATCACGCGAAAAC
The DNA here is from genome assembly GCA_020025775.1 of Acutalibacter sp. GTDB lineage: Bacteria > Bacillota > Clostridia > Oscillospirales > Acutalibacteraceae > Fimenecus. Next base: position 208,415 of record JAHHRN010000003.1, on the reverse strand, counting down.
CTGCCGCCGATGCACCGTATACCATATTAATAGAAGCGATTTCGCTTTCTGCCTGTAAAAAACAACCCCCGATTTTGGGCATTTTCTTTGCCATATAGGCGGCGATTTCTGTCTGGGGTGTGATGGGGTAACCAAAATAATGACGGCATCCGGCAAGAATTGCTGCTTCAGCGATTGCCTCGTTGCCTTTCATAAGAACTTTATCTGCCATAATAGCCTCCTTATCTTTCTACCGTGATGATGCAATCGGGACACATCGTTGCACAGAATGCACAGCCGATACAGCTGTTTTGGTCCGTCATCACTGCGGGTGAATAGCCTTTTGCGTTGATTTTGTCGGTATCAATTTTTAAAATTTCCTTGGGGCAGGCATTGACGCAAAGACCGCAGCCCTTGCAAAGCTCTGACTGAAATGTTACTTTTGCCATATTTCATCCTCCTTAAAATCCGCCTTCCTGCGGCAAATCAAAATATCGTTCTTGTAAATGTAAGGGTAAAAGCGGGGAAAGCTTCCCCTCGAGCGCCTCGCAGGCGCTTGCCTTTGCCGAGTGCAGAAAAATCGGCAAACCGCTTCTTTCGCTTAGCTTGTTTATGAAATCTAAGGAATTAAGAACTGTTTCGGCGGTGGTTTCTTCCCCGAGGTTCGAGTTGTTCACAATATCGGTGAATCGAAGTCCGCAGGCCTGCTCGATTTCCGCCATAACCTCGAGGGCATCATCCACCGTTCGAGTGAGCGGTCGGTAGCAGTTGGCGACATATACCATGCGATAATTGTTTTCCTTTATAATATAGGGCACATATCTGCCGAGTGCATAAGCCCCTCGGTCATCGCCGCCGATGTCCATCACACCGTAGCAGTTTTTGTCTTCCACAAGGCGGTAAGCCTCTGCCGGAAGCGCGGGTAAATCCACGTTGGTGTTGGCGTATTGCGGCGAGATTAAATCAATGCCGGCGCGCTCTAGTTCTTCGGCACTGTCCTTCGTTCTAAAATAGGGATTTACAATATCCAAATCCGCAATGCAAACCTTCTTGCCGAGACGGCGAAGAAAGAGCGCATAGTTCACGGCGATATTGGTTTTACCTGTGCCATAATGTCCTGCAAAAAGAGTTAAACGTTTGTGTTCCATTCGGTCGACTCCTTTCAGCTTTACAGCTTGTTGCGGATGATTTTACCGCTGATGGTCTTGGGCAGTTCGTCTAAGAATTCGACGATTCGCGGATATTTATACGGTGCGGTACGCTGTTTGACATAGGTTTGGATTTCTCTCTTTAAGGCATCCGTGCCTTCTGTACCGGGCACAAGCACGATGCTTGCCTTAACCACCTGACCGCGGATTTCATCTGGTGCGGCGGAAACACCGCATTCCAAAACATAAGGCAGCTCCATAATGGTGCTTTCGACCTCAAACGGCCCGATGCGGTAGCCGGAAGATTTGATGACGTCATCCGCTCTGCCGACATACCAGTAATAGCCGTCCTCATCTCGCCAGGCAAGGTCGCCGGAATGATAAAGACCGTCATGCCAAACCGCTTTGGTCTTTGCTTCGTCTTGATAGTAGCCGAGGAAGATGCCGCAGGGGGAGCTGGGGTCGGTGTGGACAACGATTTCACCGTTGACACCGTCCGGTACAGGATTGCCGTCTGCATCCACAAGGTCTACGCCGTAGCCGGGAACGGGTTTACCCATAGCACCGGGCTTTAAGATAGTACCGAGAAGATTGGCAATGCTCAGGGTCATTTCCGTTTGACCGAAGCCCTCGGCGATTTGTAAGCCGGTCGCTTTCTCGAACTGATAGAAAACTTCGGGGTTCAGTGCTTCGCCAGCGGTTGTAGCGTGCTGAATCGAGGATAAATCGTATTGGCTCAAATCCTGCTTGATGAGCATTCTGTACATCGTCGGCGGTGCACAGAAGGTGGTGATGTTGTATTTCTTGAACATCGGTAAAATCTTGTCAGCTTGGAAGCGGTCGAAATCATAGGTGAATACAGCGCTTTCGCAAAGCCATTGTCCGTAAAGCTTACCCCAAAGTGCCTTGCCCCAGCCGGTTTCAGAAATCGTGAAGTGTAAGCCACCGCGGTCTGCCATGTGCCAGTATTTGGCGGTTACATAATGCCCGAGCGCGTATTTATAGGAGTGCATCGCAATTTTGGGATAGCCCGTTGTGCCGGAGGTGAAGAACATAAGCATCGGGTCATTGCCGCAGGGCGCGTCTTCCGTACGAACGAAGCGGCGGCTGAAAAGGACGAATTCCTTATCGTAATTATGCCAGCCCTCACGCTCGCCGCCGACAATCATCTTTGTAAGCGGTGTGCCGAGCTTAGCTTCTGCCAAATCCACCTGATGTGCCGTGTCACCGTCTGCCGTACAAAGAATGGCGTTTACGCCGGCGGCCTTAAAGCGATAGGTGAAATCGTGCTCTACCAGCTGATTGGTTGCCGGAATTGCGATAGCACCGAGCTTGTGAAGACCTAGGATAGCGAACCAGAATTGGTAGTGTCGTTTTAAAACGAGCATTACGCGGTCACCCTTTTTGATGCCGAGCGATTTGAAGTAGTTCGCGCTTTGCGAAGAAGCATCCTTCATGTCCTTAAAGGTGAAATGGCGTTCCACCATGTTGTTGGAAATATGGAGCATCGCCAGCTTGTCGGGTTCGCGTCTCGCGATAGCATCCACGGTGTCAAACGCGAAGTTGTAACTGTCGGCATCCTCAAAGTGAATGTCTTTCAGTGCACCGTTTTCATCCTCTTCGGTGTGGATGAATTTTTGGCAAAGGAGCGGTTTGCCGGTGAGGTTCTTGTGGCTTTGATCGATATAGAGCGGCTGGTCTGTGGTGTCGCTGACCATGATCATCGCAAGGAACACACAATCCCGACCGTCCACTGCAATCATACCGTGCGGGGTAGAGGATTTATAGAAGATGCTGTCACCCTCGTGCAGTACCTCTTCGTGCTCACCGACCTTTACCTTGAGTGATCCCTTGATGATGAGGTCAAATTCCTGACCAGAATGGGTCGTGGTGTGAATCGGCTGCTTTTGTAGCTCGTCGGAATATTCGTAAGTTACCCAGTAGGGGGTAGCGATTTTTTTGTGAAAGAGTGGCGCCATATCTTGAATCGTGATGCCGTCCTCGCTGGCGGTCACAAGACCCTTGCCCTTGCGGCTGACGGTGTAACCAGTCAGTTTCGGGCTGTAGCCTTCCAAAAGATCTGCAATTTCAATGCCGAACACCTTTGCACATTTGTGCATATAGGTGAACGGTAGATCGGTGGTGCCGGATTCATATTCCCGGTATTGCTCTACAGAAATTTCTGTGAGCTGCGCCATCTTCTGCACGCTGTATCCTAAAATGTCACGCATCTCGCGAATACGAAGTGCGATCTCCTGCAATTGGCTGATTGTAGATTGATTGGTCATTTTCTTTCTTCCTTTCTGTAAAAATAGCAACAAAAAAAGCCCGTCTCAAGATAATTCTTGAGACGAGCTATAATAAACCCGTGGTACCACTCAAATTGCAATTCCACAAGGAATTGCCACTTCAGACTCTAACAAGCCCTATCCTTTAACGCAGGCATACGTGAAACGTCTACTAAGCCAAACGGCTGTTCGGATTTCCGGCTCAGAAGGGATGGGTTATAGAACGGAAAACATCGACTCACACCAAATGCCGATTCTCTGAAGATTTCGCTGTTCAAAACCGTCTTCATCAACGCTTTTGCAATTTATGTTGCCGATTATAGCATCTCGATTTGCGATTGTCAACACTAATTTTTAAAAATGTTAAAAATGTTAAAAAAGCTTATAGCAAGGGCAAAATCTGCTTTTTTAAAAAAATTTTTTGGAAGTTTACAGCCAATTTTACAGTCTTCGCTTGATAGTATTTATATACATATAAGCACAAAAAAACGCCAAGCTTTAAAGTGCCTTTTTCCAAGAAATCTTCGAAAAAATAAGGCTTGATTTTTAAAAAGATGATGCTATAATATGCCTTAAATCGCGACAGCCGATTTTGAAAGATTGCCGTTTTAAAGCACTTTCACAAAAAATATTTCAGTCAGAAAGAAGGAAAAAATCATGAAAGTAATGGAAAATATGGTAGAGTATGGGCACGAAAAAGTACTCTTTGTCAACAATGAAGAAGCGGGGCTCAGAGCGATTATTGCTGTGCACAATACGAACCTAGGTCCGGCAATCGGCGGCTGCAGACTTTGGCCTTACGCGTCCGAAGAAGAAGCACTTTTTGACGTTTTACGTCTTTCTCGTGGCATGTCTCATAAAAATGCAGCAGCAGGCCTCCAGTTTGGCGGCGGTAAGGCTGTTATAATCGCAGACCCCAAAGACAAAACCGAAAAAATGTTCGAAGCATTTGCAGAAGCCGTAAACGGTCTCGGTGGCTGCTATATCACCTCGGAAGATGTCAATACAAACTGTGACGATGCACTAATTATGGCAAGAAAAACTAGCTACCTTTGCGGTACACCGGCAGTCAGTGGCGACCCCTCTCCCTATACCGCTATCGGTGTTTGGCAGGGCATGAAAGCGGCGGCTAAGGTCGTTTTCGGCAGTGATGACTTAAAGGGCAAAACCGTTGCCGTTCAGGGCATCGGTAAGGTTGGCTATGACCTTTGCCGCTATCTCCATAAAGAGGGCGCAAAGCTCTATGTTTCGAACTTACACAACAAAGAAACCCTCAAAAAAGCTGTGGAAGAATTCGGCGCAACCGCAGTTGATGCCGACAAGATTCTTTCCCAGGAATGCGACATCTTCGCACCCTGCGCACTCGGTGCAGTCGTAAATACCGAAACTGCAAAACAGCTCAACTGCAAAATCATCGCAGGCGCGGCAAACAACGTGCTTTTGGATGAAGCCGCAGGCAAAGCCTTAAAAGAACTTGGCATCGCCTATGCGCCCGACTTCATCATCAATGCCGGCGGCGTTATCAACGCAGCAGGCGAAGCGGCAGGCGACTACAATGAGGAAGAAGTGCTCAAAAAGGTTTACAATATCTACAACACCGTAGAGCATATCATGACCCTCTCCAAAGAAACCGGCACACCGGAAGGCGTTCTCGCTACCGAGTATGCAGAATCCATCATGCGCGGCGAACAGAAAGCCTAATCCCATAAAGTGATCTGTTTTTATATGTCCATAAAAAATCCCCTGTACGTTTTTTTGTACAGGGGATTTTGCTATAGAAAAGACAAATTTTCTTCGTATAAGCCCTTATGCCCATATCGCCATTACCAAGGTGCCAAGCACCATGAGACAAAGTCCGGCAAAGGCTTTTTTGCTGAGCTTCTCTTTGAATACCACATAAGAAAAAATTACGGTTACCACAATACTCAGCTTGTCCATGGGCACAACTACACTGACGATACCGTTTTGAATGGCATAATAGTAAAATAGCCACGAAGCGCCGGTGGAAAGTCCCGACAGAAAAATAAAGACAAGTTCACGCTTGTGAATGGTTTTGATTTGCTTTTGTTTTCCTTTTGCAAACACAATGATCCAAGCCATAATTAAAACCACACCTGTGCGAAGTGCGGTTCCCAAATTAGACTCTACATTGGTAATTCCGATTTTTGCAAGAATCGAGGTTAAGGCGGCAAATATAGCGGAAAAGACAGCATAAATCATCCAGCGGCAGTTATTTTTCGGCTCGTTTTTGTTTGTTTTCTTTTGAATCATTAAAAAGATACCGATGGTAAGTAGCACTGTGCCAATCAGTTTAATCGCTAAATGTTCGGTTTCATGGAAGAGAATAATGGCGAGCAGTACGGATAATACCGTGCTGGATTTATCAATGGGAACAACCTTGTTTACATCGCCTAAAGAAAGCGCCTTGAAATAACAAATCCAAGAAGCACCTGTGGCAATGCCGGATAAAATCAAAAACAGCAAAGATTTCGGTGCGATTTGGGGGATTGTTTGGGCTGAACCTGCCACAAATACCATGACCCAAGAAAATAGCAGAACAACGATAGTTCTAAGTGCTGTTGCAACATCTGAATCCGTCTCTTTGATGCCGCATTTTGCAAGAATCGCTGTAATTCCCGCAAAGAAAGCGGAAAAAACAGAAGCCACTAGCCACATGAAATCACGCTCCAATCCTTATGAAACCAGTATACGCTGTTTGCTTTGACTTTGCAATCCACATTCCGTTACATCAAAGTCCTTTAAAGCCAAAATAACGCTGGACTCTAAAGAAATGAAGTCCAGCGTTATACTGTTTAAAAGTGAACCTTTGACGTCTTGCTTCCGTGTATTTAAAGCTTACTGTGGTCACAAAAGCGCCTATAAAAGATAATTTATTTTAACATGCCAACTTTTTTGGCAAGCGTGCGGAACTGCTCCACGGTTTCCTTGAATACCGAAATCGCATCCTCAATCACAGCAGGGGAGGTCATGTCGATTTCGGCGACTTTCAGGCTGTCCACCGGAGAAATCGAACCGCCGCATTTTAAGAAGTCGATATATTTCTCAATATAGGTGTCACCTTGGGTCTCGATTCTCTTTACAATGCTTGCCGCGGCAGAAATGCAGGTCGCATATTTGTAAACATAGAAATTGTAGTAAAAATGCGGAATACGCATCCATTCGTTTTCAATGGGCTTGTCGCAAATAACACGCGGACCGAAATATTCTTTTACAAGTGCGTAATATTTCTCGCTGACTAATTCCTTCGTCAGCGGCTGACCGCTTTCTACCGTTTCATAAATCTGCTTTTCAAAATCCGCAAACATGGTCTGTCTAAAGAGTGTACCTTTGAAGGTTTCCATGATGTGATTTAAAATCGAAAGCTTTTCCAAATCGTTTTGAGATTCCCGAAGCTTTTTGTGTGCCAGTAGTAATTCATTGACCGTAGAAGCAACCTCGGCAACAAAAATCTTGTAGCCCGAAACATTGTAATCGTTGTATTTTCTGGACATATAGGAGTGCATGGAGTGTCCGGCTTCGTGCGCAAGGGTCGAAACATCCTCGAGAGTGCCGTTAAAGTTTAAGAGCATGCGCGGCTCGGTGTCGTAGCAGCCGGCACTGTAAGCACCGCCTCTTTTGCAGTCATTCGGGAAAACATCGACCCATTTTTCCTCTTTAATGCCCTTAGAAAGCACGCTGTGATATTCTTCACCGAAGATTTTGACCATATCGAGAACCTCGTCTACCGCTTCCTCGTAGGTGTATTTGGTGTCGCAATCCGCAACCAGCGGGGGATAGAGATCATACATATGCAAATGCGAAACGCCGAGCATTTCACGCTTTAAGTCATAATATTCAAACAGCACGGGCAAATTCTTCTTAACGGTTTCAATGAGGTTGTTGTAAATTTCGGGTGTAACCTCATCCTCAAAGGTAGAAGCCTCTAAAGCACTTTGATAGCCGCGAACCTTGGCGAGCATGGCAAGCTCTTTGATAAAGCTGTTAATAATCGTGGCAATGGTGTTGCCGTATTGTGCGTAGCCCTCATAGAATTTGTTAAAAGCCGCCTTGCGGACACGGCGGTTCTGGCTCATTTCAAAGGGAATATAGTTCGCACCCGTCAAACGAACCAGCTTGCCTTCTTCGTCCCGAATCTTACCGAAGGTCATGTCGCAGTCGGTTAAGATTTCATAGGTGTCATCGTGACCGCCTATACCGGTTGCCACCTGCGCCAGTAATTTTTCGCATTCTTCGGAAAGCGTGTGCGGCTTGCGGCGAAGCTCTAAAGCAATGTTGCGGCGGAATTTTTCTAAAGGTGGATATTCCTTATACCATTTCTCCAATGTTTCTTCATCGAGTTTTAAAAGGTTCGGCGTTACGAAATAGGTGGCGGCGCCCATGTTACGGAACAAATCCATAACCCTTGCCGAAAGTGCCTGCATCGCGTTCACCGAAGTATCCACATCGAAGCTTCTTGCCGCATATTCATACAGCTTTTCAATCAAACGATCGGTGTCAAAATAATCCGAAAGGGCCTCGTAAAGTGCCTGCGGACCGCTTAACATGGTGTCCATATGCTTGCCGTAATCGGCAATGCACGCTTCTGCCTTTTTAAAATCCTGCTCAAAGGCGTCGGCATTTGCATAAATTGTGGTCATATCCCATTTATACTGCTCGGGAATTTCTGCTCTAATGGTTGTCATACTGTCCTCCGTTTTTTAAAATTTTATCTATATGTGTTTGTTTTCATTCTTACGTTTCTATTATAGCACAATTTCCGCCGAATAGTAAAAAAATTCCAACGGGATTTTTAAAGAAAAACAAAAAAGATTTAAGGTAATATATCTTTGTCAAAAAAGAGAAAAGGTGTCAATAAAATTTTTTAGATAAATACAAATAATTTTAGAAATATTAATCGTTTTTCGTGAGATTTGTTGAATATCTTCTAATGGCGAATTGACAGCCAATCTCTTGCGTGATATAATTATTTAGATTATGTGGGGAAGTCTGTCTAAGTCAAAAAACATAATTTTTTATATAGAAAAATGGCGTATATTTAGGGGGATTTATCATGTTGCAAGAAAACGAAATTATACGGAAGATTCCGTTCTCTCCGCCGGATGTGGGAGAAGAAGAAATCGAAGAAGTTGCCGCGGCACTTCGCTCCGGTTGGATTACAACAGGGCCCAAGACGAAAGAGTTTGAGCGTCAGATTGCAGACTTTTGCGGCGTAGAAAAAGCGGCTTGCCTCAATTCTCAAACCGCTTGTGCAGAAATGGCACTTCGTATTTTAGGCGTAGACGCAGGGGATGAAGTTATTGTACCTGCCTATACCTATACAGCATCCGCATCGGTTGTTTGTCATGTAGGGGCTAAGCTCGTTTTCGTAGATGTTCAGAAAGATTCTTTAGAAATGGATTATGAACAGCTCGAAGCGGCAATCAACGAAAATACCAAGGTCATTATCCCGGTAGATTTGGGCGGTGTACCTTGTGATTACGATAAGATTTTTGAAATTGTAGAGAGAAAGAAAGACTTGTTCCGTCCGAATAACGCCATTCAAAAGGCTATGGGCAGAATTTCCGTGAATGCGGATACAGCGCATGCTTTCGGCGCAGAGTGGCACGGTAGAAAAGCGGGCAGTGTTGCCGACTTTTCCAGCTTCTCTTTTCATGCCGTTAAGAATTTAACCACCGCAGAAGGCGGCGCCCTCACTTGGAAAACCATAGACGGTGTAGATAACGAGGAAATTTATCATCAAATTCAGCTGCTCAGCTTGCACGGCCAGTCCAAAGATGCGCTTGCCAAAACACAGCTCGGCGCATGGGAATACGACATCGTCGGCCCTTGGTATAAGTGTAATATGACAGATATCATGGCAGGCATCGGTTTAGCGCAGCTCAGACGCTATCCCAAAATGCTGGCACGCAGAAGAGAAATTATCGAAAGATATAATGCCGCACTGCTTCCCTTAGGTGTAAAAGTGCTTCCGCATTATACAGAAGAGCACACTTCTTCTGGTCACCTCTATCTTACCTTCGTGCCGAATATTACACCGCAGCAAAGAAATGAAATCATCATTAAAATGGCAGAACGCGGTATTGCCTGCAATGTGCATTATAAGCCGCTCCCGATGATGACTGCTTATAAAAATATGGGCTTTGATATTCAGGATTATCCGAATGCCTATGCACAGTTTGCAAATGAAATCACACTTCCGTTACATACATGTCTCAGCGATGAAGACGTAGCTTATGTGATTGAAAACTATGTTGATATTTTAAGAAACTATATATAGCTAGCTGACTTAGTGAGGAAAAATTATGTATATTGTTATTGGAGCATCGAGCTTTATTGGTGTGTATACCGTAGACGAATTTTTAAAGCAAGGGCAAAAAGTTTTGGTTACAGGTAGAAACAACAAATTCCGTGATTATTACGAGAGCTTAGGCGTAGATTACGTTAACTTAGATTTAGCAAATAAAGATGATTTTAATAAGTTGCCTACAGAAAATGTAGAAGGGGTTATTTTGTTGGCAGGATTGCTTCCTGCCAATTCAACCGTTGATTTAGATGCCGATGAAAATGCTGCGGATTATTTTATGATTAACACAATCGGTACTATCCATGTTTTGGAGTATTGTCGTAAAAACGGGATAAACCGAGTTATTTCTACCTCTTCTTATGCAGATGTTCGAAATTCATGGGGAAAAAAAGCAATCACAGAAGAGGAACCGAGAGGATATCTTTATACCGGTGATCACGCTGTGTATGTGTTTTCAAAGAATGCGGCATGCGATGTTTTAGAATATTATAATCAGCAACATCATATGAAAAATGCGTGTTTTAGATTTCCGCCTGTATATGGCGTTGGACCTCATGGATCTTTATTTATCAATGGAACATATGTAAAATCCGGCTTGCAAATTTTTATGGACAAAGCAGAAAAGGGCGAAGATATAACTATTTTTGGAAATAAAGATTTGAGCCGTGATGTAATTTATGTAAAAGATGTAGCTCACGCGTTCTATTTGGCTATGAAGAGCAATAAAACCGCCGGACTTTATAATATGACGTCTGGTAAAGGTGTTACTCTGCAAAAACAGGCTGAAGTGATTGCTGAAGTTTTTGCTCCTTCTCCAGATAAAAAATCTAGGATTGTATATAAACCGGAAGTACAAAATAATACACCGTCGTATTTGTTCTCTATGGAAAAAGCAAAACGAGATTTTGACTTTATTCCCCAATATTCTGACTTCAAAGTTATGATGACGGATTATAAAAAAGAACTTGACGATGGAAAATATGTAAAATTATTTCAATCTTAAATTTAGGTGGTAGAAAAGTTTATGTACAAATGGATAAAGCGTTTCTTTGATTTTATGCTTGCTCTAATTGCCATGCCTTTTTTAGGAATTATTTTATTGGTTTCTGCGATTTGTATTAAATGTGATGACGGCGGCCCTGTATTTTATATGGCAGACAGAACAGGTAAAGATGGTAAGCCGTTTAAAATGTTTAAATTACGAAGCATGAAAGTAAATGCGCCGGATATCCGTACGGAAGATGGTTCTACATATAATTCTGCTAATGATTCTCGTGTAACTCGATTTGGCAAATTTGCAAGAAAGACAAGTCTGGATGAATTACCGCAACTAATCAATATTTTAAAAGGAGACATGTCTTTTATCGGTCCGCGTCCGGATTCAGCTTCCTATATAGATAAATATACGGATGAAGAACGAAAAATGCTGCAGGTTCGACCGGGAATTACAGGGTATAACCAAGCAATTAATCGTAATGCTGTTGGAACAAAAGAAAAGCTTAAAAACGATGTGTATTATGTAGAACATATATCTTTTTTGTTTGATATCAAGATTTTGTTTATGACAGTAAAAACTGTACTTTCTAAGCAAAATGTTTACAGAGAAGAGGATACAGCAGTTAAATCTGAATGTGTAAAAAAATAGCAAAGCGAGATTTTGATATGAAAAAAATTATGATTCTTGGAGCGAGTATTCTTCAGCTTCCCGCAATTCAAAAAGCAAAAGAAATGGGACTTCAAGTCATTGCCGTTGATATGGATCCTAATGCAATTGGATTTCAAGAAGATGGAGTTATATGCGAAGTAATCAGTACCATTGATATTCCAGCAGTTTTAGCAGCAGCAAAAAAACGCAATATTGATGGTGTTATGACATTAGCCTCCGATATGCCAATGCGTACTGTTGCGGTCGTAGCAAAAGAACTCGGCTTAATTGGCATTACAGAAGATACTGCTTTTAAAGCCACCAATAAATATGCAATGCGAGAGGCTTTGAAGAAACATAATGTGCCTGTCCCAATGTACTATAAAGTAACAACGGAAGCAGAACTCGTTCAAGCGGCAAAAGAGATTGAACAAAAAGGATATCGCTGTATTATAAAACCGGCAGATAATTCCGGCAGCCGTGGTATAAATTTGTTATCAGATTACGCAGAAAATACTTTAAAAGAAGCTTTCCGATATAGTAAGCAATATTCCCGAAGCGGGGATGTTTTAGTAGAAGAATATATGGAAGGGCCGGAAGTTAGTGTTGAAACATTAAGTGTAGACGGTACTTGCCATGTGATTCAAATTACAGATAAGCTTACAACCGGTGCTCCTTATTTTGTTGAAATGGGACATAGCCAACCAAGTAATCTCTCTGCAGATGTTACAGACCAAATTAAAGCTGTTGCGATAGCAGCAAACCATGCGATAGGCATTACAAACGGTCCGTCTCATACCGAAATCAAAGTGACAAAAGACGGTCCCAAAATCGTAGAATTAGGAGCAAGACTTGGCGGAGATAATATTACAACACACCTTGTACCACTTTCTACTGGCGTGAACATGGTAGAGGCTTGTATTAAAATCGCTCTAGGCGAAAAGCCAGATTGCCAGCCTACGATACAAAAAGCATCCGCTATTCGCTATTTTGAGCAAACAGCCGGTATAGTAAAAAGCATAGAAGGCATAGAAAATGCCAAAAAGTTGGATGGAATAAAGCAAATCAGCATTGTTCATGGCGTTGGAGAACATATCAACGAGATAAAAAGCAGTGGTGACCGTCTGGGGTTTGTTATTGCACAGGCAGATAAGTCGTGCGATGCAGTAAAAATTTGCAAACAAGCGATAGACAGAATACAAATAGAAGTGGGAAATGAAAATGAATCTATTAACATATAGTGCATATTATGTGCCTGAAGTTGCTTCCGGTATGTTTTTGACAACTAGTTTATATGAAGATTTAGCCAAGAATGGTGTTCATGTCAAACTCTTTTGCCCGCTGCCTACACGAGGTGTAGATGATGCAGTACGCAATAGTTATAAATCCAAAAAACATGAAAAACAATTTGATGGCAATCTTGAAATAAACCGTTTGAACATACCTAAGGAAAAGAAAAATCCTATATCAAGAGCTTTGCGATATATATATATGAACTTTCTTTTCATATTAAAAAGCTTTAAATGCACAGCAGATGCAATATATGTTTGCAGCACTCCACCTACCCAAGGCGCGATGGCTGCAATAATCAAAAAAATTAAAAAAATACCTTTTGTATTTAATTTACAAGATGTTTTTCCAGATGATATGATTAGCATGGGAATGACTTCTGAAGATTCTATTATTGCCAAAATCGGTAGGAAAATTGAAAATTTCACATACAAAAATGCCGATAAAATTATTGTGATATCCAATGATATGAAGCAGAATATTTTGGACAAGGGTGTTCCAGCCGAAAAAATAGAAGTAGTATCAAACTGGGTGGATGAAGCCTTATTCAGACCGATTGCCGAGAAAGAAAATTTTATCTTCGATAAGTTTAATATTTCGAAAGATACTTTTAATGTCGTATATGCCGGCAATCTCGGAAATGCTCAAAATATATCTATTATTGTTGAAGCTGCGAATCAACTGCAAAGTAATTCAAAAATTCAATTTTATGTTTTCGGCAATGGGGCACAAGAAGATGAATACAAACAACAAGCTACGGATTTAAAATTAAACAATATTCATTTTTATCCCATGCAGCCTTATGAAGAAGCTACGTTTGTATATAGCATGGGCGATGTTTGTGTAGTTCCGTGTAAAAAAGGTTTCGGTGGTAGTGCAATGCCTAGTAAAACTTGGAGTATCATGGCAACTGGAACACCTATTTTAGCAAGTTTTGATAAGGAAACAGACATGGAAAAACTGATAGATCAATATAAAGTTGGCCTATTTAGTGAAGCAGGGGACTTATCTGGTTTTACGAGTAATATTTTAGAACTGTCTGCTAATATGTTACAAGTTGAGCAGTACGGGAAAAATGCTAGAGAATATATTGATTTGTATGTTAGCCGAAAAAAATGTACTGAGAAATATGAAAAAATCATTCGTGATGTTATTTTGTGAGAGAGGAAAAATATGAAAAAGGTTTGTATTTTAAGTGCGGTAAACATTAAACATATGTCTTTAATATCGTTGTATACAGAGAAATTAAAATCGTGGGGAATAGATTTTGATATTATTTATATGGATAAGTATGGTGAGGACGAGTTCTTTCCAGCAAAACACAAATACGTTTATACCAATATTGTAAACCCAAAGCTGCCTAAATATATTAGAGGACTTAAATATTTTAAGTTTATTAGCTTTGCCAAACGAATTTTAGAAGAAAATGAATATGATTTTATTATAGTTTGGAATGATGTGGCTATATTTTTATTAGGCACATATTTAGCAAAACATTGGAAGGGAAAATATTGCTTAAATATTAGAGATTATTGCCATCAAAAATTTAAACCGATATACAATATCTTTAAAAAAGCAATTGAAAATTCCGCATTTACAACTCTTTCGTCACCAGGATATGAAAAATTTTTACCACAATATGATTATATTCATATGAATAGTTTGAACGAAGAAGTACTTAAAAAGTGTACAGTACGACAAGGATTACGGGATCCAAAAGAAAAAATCAGATTAACTTTTGTTGGAAATGTTCGTTTCTTAGAAATAAACAGACGCCTTTTACAGATTTTTAAAAATGACGATCGCTTTGAATTACATTTTTATGGAACCCACGCAGAAATTTTAGAAGAGTTTGCTAAGGAAAATGAGATTAAAAATGCTGTATTTGGTGGTAGTTTCCCTGTAGAAGATACTTACAAATATATTGATAAAATTGACATTGTAAATAATTTATATGGACATGGTAATTTATCAGTTGATTTTGCACTTTCAATTAAATTATATTATGCCGTATATTGTAAAGTTCCTATTTTAGTGGAACCGGGAACCTATATGGAACAAATTACAAAGCAATATGGAATCGGATTTGTGGTTGATGAATTAACTGATGATTTAAACGATAGATTGTACAGTTGGTATAGAAACTTGGATTTCGATATGATTAAAATAAAAACAGATATTGCTTTAAAAGATATACTTGCAAATAATAAGAAATTTGAAAGTGTTTTACAAGACGAAGTAATGGAGAACTAAAATGACAAAGCGAAGTTGGAATTTAATTAGTGGAACAGTACTTGTGACTTCATTTATATCTTTTATAATTGGCCTTTTAAATATACCTAATATAAAAACAGGTTATGAAGCTGTTGCATTTATGCCAATTATATATATGTTTATTTTTTTATTGTCCATAAATTTTATTACAAAAACAGATTACAAAATAACTGCAACCGTCTTTTTTGCATTCCAATGGATACGTTTTTGTTTGATGCCAGCTATAATTGCGATAGCAGGAGAAAATTGTGAAAATAATGGTATAAGTGTTTCCGTGTCTCACTTGAGATTAGCAACCGTTTTAATTTCATTAGAATTTATAGTTTCTTCTATTTTTTTATGGTTTATGGCTAGAAAAAAAATAAAAATAAGAGAAAAAACTCGACTGCATCTAAGTGGTAGTACATTTGCATATTTCCTTTTTGGAATACTGGCTGTATTTATATTTCTATATAATTTACGTCGTGGGGTGCGGCTTGTTAATTTCTTAGTGATTCCTGCGGGGTCGGAAGAACGATTAGGTGACATTGTTGATACGAGTACTGTAATTGCTAGACAAATTTTTTTGTTAGCAACAATGATAGCGTTTTTAGTAGTGACTAATTATTGTGTTAAACGATATAATTTGACACAAAAACAAAAATATTTCTATATCTCAATAATCGTTGCTTTACTCAATGTTTGTATAATTATCGGTGAAAGAAGATCTGCCCAAATTTATACAGCGTTTTGTTGTTGTTATGTCTTGATATTAGCTTATCCATATAAAAAGAAAAAAATTCTGTTTTGGGTATGTGGTACGGCAGGCATAGTCATTATCTTTATGAGCATTTATAAAGTTTTTAACGCCTTTGCGTATGCTTCATATGAGGAAGCAATGAATAATGCAGAATTCACAATCGGTGGTTTCTCACAAACTTTACAAAGCTATTTTTTAGGACCGCAAAATGTTGCGCTTGCTATTAGATTTGCCAAAAGTTCACACTTGAATTTATTTAATCTTATTTTTGATTTTTGCAGATCCACAGTGCCTATTAGTTTCTTATTTAAAAATAGCGGTGTAACTACATCAGTAATGTTTAATAATTATTTGTATCACGGTGCACAAGACTCCGGACATTTACTTTCATCTGTTGGCTATGGCTATATTTATGGTGGAATACTTTTTTGCTGGTGTACAATGGTTTTAAACATTGCTTGTGCATTGTTTTGTGAAAAAATGCTGAAGACACGTAAAAATTATGAAGAAATTTATTTGTGGGCATACGTGATGATGCGCTTTGTTTTCAGCCTGATAATTAACACTCCCGCGCTAATCAGTGCAAGCTCTATCATGTTGTTTACGGCTTATATTGTGATTCTTGCAGCTCGTTTTTTAAGAATCAATAGATAGAATTCATTAAACAAAATTATATTGGGAATGAAGTCATGAAAAAATTTTTATATAGTAAATTTGTCAAAAAAATATTATATTTTTTCTTTTGCATATTTTATGATAAAAAATACCTTAAAGGATATTACTTTGATGAAAAAAGAATGGGATGGTATTGGGCTTATAAAGGATTAAAGGGAAGACTTTTTGGACCCAATAAAAAAGTACCGTGGCCTGTAAACAATCAAACCATTGTATCCAATCCTAATAATATAAAATTTGACGTAGATAATATAAACATTTTTCAAACGCCCGGTTGCTATTGGCAAGGTCATAATGCAGAAATTCATATTGGCAAAAATTGCTATGTTGCTCCTAATGTTGGTCTTATTACAGCAAATCATAATGTTTATAATTTAAAAAAACATGAGGAAGGTAAGTCAATAATTTTAGGGGATAATTGTTGGATTGGAATGAACGCTGTGATTCTACCAGGGGTACAACTGGGAAAATCTACTATTGTTGCTGCAGGAGCTGTTGTTACCAAAAGTTTTCCAGAGGGATTTTGTGTAGTTGGTGGAGTTCCTGCACATATTATTAAATATTTAGATCCTTCTAAATTTGACGAACAAAAAGGGGAATGACATGAGCTTTTTGAAACGCTTGAAAAATAATAAATTTTTTAGCAATATCTTAGTTCTTGCAACAGGTTCGGTTATAGCACAAGTTTTAGCTGTTCTTGCTTCCCCGTTTTTGACTAGATTGTATGAGCCGTCAGAAATCGGTTTGTATACTTATATAATTTCTGTTGTAAGTATTTTTTTACCCATTTTAAATTTAAGATACGATATGTCTATTGTTTCTGAAAAAGAAGAAAAAAATGTATGGGCTCTTGTTAAATTATCTTTCTTGATTGGTATAACGGTTAGTATTATAGCAACAATAGGATTTTCTATTTATTTTTTTGTTGTAAAAAAAGAATATAGTGCATATAAATATTCTTTAATCTTTTTCTTATTAATATTATTAGCAGATGTTTTAATTAATATATTAAATTCTTATAATAATAGAACCAATGAATATAAAATAATGACATCTGTTAGTGTAATACGTTCTGCATGTCAAAATATTGGTAGTGTGTTTTTAGGATTTTGTCATTTGGGGCTATTTGGCTTAATCTTGCCATATACACTTGGACAATTTTTAGGTCTGAAAAAACAATCGGTTACATTAAAAAGGCATAAAGATGAAATTAAACATGTTTCAAATCAGGATATGAAACATGTTGCATTAAAACATAAAAATATGCCTCTCTATTCGACCCCGGCTATGTTAGCAAACAGCTTTTCCTATTCTTCCATTACAATTTTTATTGAAATGATTTTTTCAATGGAAACTGTTGGCTTTTATTCGATTTCTACCAGAGTGTTGGGGATACCTCTATCATTAATTAGTGGAAACGTATCGAAAGTTTTTTTTCAAGAAGCGGCTAAGGAAAACGAGAAAACAGGCGGATATAAATCTTCTTTTAAAAAGACAACTTTATTTTTAATAGCTTTGGCTATTCCTATGGGAATCGTTTTGTATGTTTTATCCCCTTGGGCGTGTTCCTTCTTCTTTGGAGAAGGGTGGGGAGTCGCAGGAGACTATATCAGAATTTTATTACCGTATTATATGCTGAGATTTATAGGAACGGCTTTATCTCCTGCTTTAATCGTATCCAATAAACAAAACCAAGAACTTTTAATTCAAATATTATTAGTTATAACTTCTATTTTGGCTCTTGTTTGTACGCTTGCAACTCAAAAAACCGTAGAAACATTTTTAGGATATATTTCTATATTTAAATCTGTTGTTTATGCAATATTAATTGTTTTAGTTTGGCATAATTCAAAAAAGAAAGGTGAATAATCATGATTAATGTTATTGGTCTTGGCTACATAGGACTTCCCACAGCTCTTATGATGGCCTCACACGGGGTAGAAGTAGTTGGCACAGATTACAACAAGGAACTTGTTGCAACATTGAACGCTGGTAAAACTACTTTCGAAGAAAAAGGTTTGGACGAACTTTTTCAAAATGCTGTAAATGCGGGAATTAAATTTACAACAGAGTATCAAGTTACAGATACCTATATTGTTTCTGTTCCTACACCGTATGATAAGGACAGCAAAAAGATTGATGCATGCTATGTTAATGCCGCGGTAAAGGATGTTATGAAGGTTTGCCCGAAGGGTGCAACTGTTGTCATTGAATCCACTGTTTCTCCCGGCACCATTGACAAATTTGTTCGTCCTGTTATCGAAGAAAACGGCTTTGTGATCGGCAAGGACATTAACTTAGTTCATGCACCGGAAAGAATTATTCCTGGCAATATGGTTTATGAATTATTACATAACAATCGTACAATCGGTGCAGATGATAAAGCAATCGGCGAAAAGATCAAAAATCTTTATGCTTCTTTCTGCCAAGGGGAGATTGTGGTTACCGATATTAAAACTGCCGAAATGACAAAGGTTGTTGAAAACACCTTCCGCGATATCAATATTGCCTTTGCAAACGAACTTGCCAAAATCTGCCGCTCGGATAATATGGACGTTTATGAAATCATCCGTATTGCAAACAAACACCCGCGCGTAAATATTTTAACCCCTGGTCCCGGTGTCGGTGGTCATTGTATTTCTGTTGATCCGTGGTTCTTAGTAGGTGATTATCCGGGTCTTGCCAACATTATTTTGGCTGCAAGAAAAATAAATGATTCTATGCCCGATTTCGTTTTAGAGCGTATTGCGAATATTATGAAAGAAAATAACATGACAGATGTGAGCCGTGTTGGTTTCTATGGACTTACCTATAAAGAAAATGTTGACGATATGAGAGAATCGCCCACGCTTCAAATGCTGGCTTCTATGGAAAGACACCTTTGTGGAAACAGTGTAAAAGTCTATGATCCGTATATCAAAAAAGATGTCGTGCCGAACCAAATGCATGACTTAGACGAGTTCTTAAATGCCGTAGATTTTGTTGTACTTTTAGTCGGCCATAATGAAATTAAAGAAAATATGGATAAGCTGAAAGGAAAAATCGTTTTAGATACCAGAAAAATCTGCGATTTAGAGGGGACTTATCGTCTGTAATTTATAGGGGGAAAAGAAACAAATGAAAACTGTAATGCTTGTTTTCGGAACAAGACCGGAAGCTATTAAAATGTGTCCGCTTGTGAATGAGTTAAAAACAAGAAAAAATATTAAAACAGTCGTTTGTGTAACCGGTCAGCATCGTCAAATGTTAGACCAGGTTTTAGAAACATTCCACGTTGTTCCAGATTATGATTTATCTATTATGAAAGATAAACAAACACTGTTTGATATTACAACGAATATTCTAAATAGAATAAAAGATGTGCTGCAAGAGGTCAAACCGGATGTTTGCTTAGTACACGGAGATACTTCTACCACATTTGTTACAGCGCTCGCTTGTTTCTATTTGCAAATTCCTGTAGGACATGTGGAAGCAGGGCTCAGAACCCATAATATCTACAGCCCCTATCCGGAAGAATTTAACAGACAGGCTGTTTCTGTTATTTCTCAATTTAACTTTGCACCTACAGAGAAGGCAAAAGATAATTTGCTGCAAGAGGGCAGAGATGCCGATAAGATTTGGGTAACAGGTAATACCGTTATCGATGCTTTAAAAACAACAGTGCAAGAAGACTATACACATCCGGAACTGGAGTGGGCAAAGGATTCCAGACTGATTTTTATTACCGCGCATCGCCGTGAAAATCTAGGCGAACCCATGCATCATATGTTTAGGGCTATCCGAAGAGTAATGGAAGAACATCCGGATGTAAAGGCTTTATATCCCATTCATATGAACCCGGTGGTTCGTCAAGCGGCACAGGAAGAACTCGGAGATTTAGACAGAATCCATATTATTGATCCTGTGGAAGTGTTTGATTGCCATAATATGATGGCTCGTTCCTATCTTATTCTGACAGATTCCGGCGGTATTCAAGAGGAAGCACCTTCTCTTGGAAAACCAGTTTTAGTTATGCGTGATACAACTGAGCGACCGGAAGGCGTTGTTGCTGGTACACTTAAGTTAGTTGGTACTGAAGAAGAAACGATTTATCAAAACTTTAAGGCGTTGCTGGAAGATAAAGACGCTTATAATCGAATGGCGAAAGCAAACAACCCGTATGGCGATGGTCATGCTTGCGAAAGAATCGCGGACATATTAGAAAAACAATTCTGAATCCATAGAAAGGAAGCTTGTATGCAAAAAGTAGAAAGTCTTTTTATTTCTGCGATTCGCTCAGAACTTTGCGGCGAGAAATACGAAGCGGAAAATGAAATATCCAACGAAACACTTGTAAAGTTATACAAGCTTTCAGATTCTCATGATATGGCACATATTGTTGCGGAAGCGTTGTATAAATCTTGTGTATGTGAAAAAGAAAATGAACTTTTTGCTCATTTCCAAAATAAAGCTAGGCTCGCGGTTTACAGATACCAGCTTTTAGCTCAGGAACAAACGGTTTTATTTTCCTTATTGGAAAATTTAAAGGTGGAATATTTGCCGTTAAAAGGAGCTGTTATTCGTAATTTGTATCCTATTCCCTGGATGAGGACGAGTTGCGATATAGATGTTTTGGTTCATGAACAAGATTTAGACAAAATTCTAGAAGAATTGAAAAAAAACAAATATCAGATTGGGGAACGTAGCAGCCATGATGTGTCGGCTACCTCTCCCAGAGGTGTTCATGTTGAAGTTCATTTCTTACTAATTGAACAAACTCGTTTTGAAAAAGCCAACCAAGTTTTAGAAAATATTTGGAATTTGGTGGAGCCTTCTGCGGATTCAAATTACAAAAAGAGGATGCCAGATGATGTTTTTTATTTGTATCATGTGGTTCATGCTGCAAAGCATTTTTATAACGGCGGTTGCGGTGTCAAAGTGATTATGGATACATGGATTTTAAACCATAAAGTTTCTTTTGACAGAGAAAACCGTGAAAAGCTGTTAAAACAATGCGGCTTATTTAAATTTGAACAAGGCATTTCTCAATTAGCCGAAGTATGGTTTTCTCAGCAACAACCGAATCAAACAACAAAACTTTTAGGCGATTATATTTTTTCGGGCGGTACTTACGGAACACTCGATAATATAGTGAAAGCAAGAAAAGTAAAAAAAGGTCGATGCGCTTACATTTGGAGCAGAATTTTTCAACCATATGATACCTTGAAATTTCGATATCCTATTTTACAAAAAAAGAAATGGCTGATGCCGATTTATCAAATAAAACGGTGGATAGATTTATTAAAATCCGGTCACGGAAAGAATGCTCGGGCTGAATTGCGGATTTCCTATGAATCCAAAAATACAGAGGATATAATGGGATATTTAATCAAAGAACTCGGGCTATAGAAAGGGATAAGGAAAATGAGCTTATTTAAAGACAAAACACTCATGATTACAGGAGGTACAGGTTCCTTTGGTAACGCTGTGCTGAACAGATTTTTGAAGACGGATATCGGGGAAATCCGCATCTTTTCACGCGACGAAAAGAAACAGGATGATATGCGTCACGAGTTTCAGGCGAAAATGCCGGAAGAAGCGAATAAAATTAAATTCTATATTGGCGATGTACGTGATTTGCAATCTGTAAAGAATGCCATGCACGGTGTAGATTATATCTTCCATGCGGCGGCTTTAAAGCAAGTGCCGTCCTGCGAATTTTTTCCGATGGAAGCGGTACGTACCAATGTCATCGGTACAGATAACGTCTTAACTGCGGCAATCGAAGAAGGCGTAGAATCTGTTATCTGCCTTTCCACAGATAAGGCAGCATATCCTGTCAATGCCATGGGTATTTCCAAAGCCTTGGAAGAGCGTGTTGCGGTTGCAAAATCCAGAAATACCGATAAAACCAAGATTTGTTGCACCCGTTACGGCAACGTTATGTGCTCCAGAGGCAGTGTTATTCCGCTCTGGATTGAACAGATTAAACAGGGTAATCCGATTACGATTACAGAACCTACCATGACTCGCTTTATTATGAGTTTGGATGAAGCTGTGGATTTGGTGCTCTTCGCCTTTGAGCACGGTACCAGCGGCGATATTCTCGTGCAGAAAGCACCGGCTTGCACGATTGAAACACAGGCAAAGGCCGTTATGGAGTTGTTTGGTGGTAAGGAAGAAAATATCAAAGTCATCGGTATCCGTCACGGCGAAAAAATGTACGAAACCCTTTTAACCAACGAAGAATGCGGCAAAGCTGTGGATATGGGAGATTTTTATCGTGTACCAGCAGACAATCGCGGCCTGAACTATGATAAATATTTTAAAGACGGCGATACAGAACGTAATCCGCTTAGAGAATTTGATTCCAATAATACAGAACTCCTGAGTGTGGAACAGGTGAAAGAAAAGCTCTTAGCGCTTTCTTATATCCGTGAAGAATTAGAAGCTTGGGAGAGCGAAAAATAATGAACATTCTTGTAACCGGAGCCAAGGGCTTTGTCGGTAAAAACCTTGTGGAGAATCTCAAAAATATTCGAGACGGCAAGAACCGCACACGCTCAAAGCTTTCTATTAAAGAAATTTTTGAATACGATTTAAATAGCACGGCGGAGGATTTAGATGCCTATTGCGCCAAGGCGGATTTTGTATTTAATCTTGCCGGTGTTAACCGCCCGAAAGACCCTGAAGACTTCAAAAAAGGCAATTTCGGCTTTGCTTCCACACTGCTGGATACCTTAAAAAAACATGGGAATACCTGCCCGGTTATGCTGTCGTCATCCATTCAGGCGACCCTCATCGGCAGATATGACGGCGAATACGGCAGAAGCAAAAAGGAAGGGGAGGAGCTTTTCTTTTCTTATGCCGAGACAATCGGCGCGAAAGTGCTCGTTTATCGTTTTCCGAACCTCTTCGGCAAATGGTGCCGCCCAAATTATAACAGCGCCGTGGCAACTTTTTGTAATAATATGGCGAACGATTTGCCTATTCAGGTCAATGACCCCAAAGTGCAGTTAGAACTGCTTTATATTGATGATTTGGTCGAAGAAATGCTCGACGCCTTAGAGGGCAAGGAACATCATTGTACCTTTGACGGTATAGAGACCGTGTTAAAAGCTGACGGTGCCTATTGCTGTGCACCGGTAACGCATAAGGTTACACTCGGGGAGATTGTGGATTTACTGGAGCAGTTTAAGGCACAGCCCCAAACGCTTAGAATGCCGAGCATTCCGAACAATTCCTTTGCGAAAAAGCTGTATTCTACTTATCTTTCCTATTTACCGAAAGAAAAGACAAGCTTCCCCCTTAAAATGAATGTTGATGCCCGCGGCAGCTTTACCGAGCTTTTAAGGACCGAAAATTGCGGCCAGTTTTCTGTAAATATTAGTAAACCCGGCGTCACAAAGGGCGAGCATTGGCATAATTCCAAATGGGAATTTTTCATCGTAGTGTCCGGTCACGGCTTAATTGAAGAACGCAAAATCGGTAGTGATGAGGTCTTGCAGTTTGAAGTCAGCGGCGAGAAAATCGAAGCCGTACATATGTTACCGGGTTATACGCATAACATTATCAATTTATCCGAAACCGAAAACTTAGTTACGGTGATGTGGGCAAACGAGCTGTTTGACCCGAATCATCCCGATACCTTCGGAGAGAAAGTGAACCAATGAAACTACTGATTATAGGCGCAGGCGGTCATGGGCAGGTTGTCGCAGACCTTGCCGAGCAAAGCGGAATATATGAAACGATAGCTTTTTTAGATGATAACGCTACAGGCGAAAACATCGTGGGAAAGTGCGACGATTACTTGCAGTTTAAAGCCGAAAAGACCGAAATGTATCCGGCGTTCGGCAATAACGAAGCCCGCTTACAGTGGGAAAATCGTTTGGAGCAAGAGGGGATTGCTCTTGCTACCATTATCAGTGACAGAGCCTATGTAAGCCCCAAAGCCAAAATTGCAAATGGTTCTGTTATTATGCCTATGGCAGTTGTAAATACAAACACAGTCCTCGAAAAAGCCTGCATTATAAATATAGGTGCAGTTGTGGACCATGGCTGTTATGTAGAAGCCGGATGCCATATCGCGCCCGGTGCCATTGTCAAAGCGGAAAACCGCTTGCCGCGTTACACAAAAGTAGATTCAGGCGAAACTGTCGAAGCACGCAGTTTGCCTTTAAAATAGTGGGAGGAACAAATGGAACAGAAAGCAACTTTTAAAAATAACGGCAAATTAAAGCTTTTAATTATTGTAGGCACAAGACCGGAAATCATCCGTCTTGCGGCGGTCATTAAGAAATGCCGTAAATATTTCGACTGCCTTTTGGCACATACCGGTCAAAACTACGACTACAATCTGAACGGTGTTTTCTTCCACGATTTGGAACTGGATGACCCCGATATTTACCTCAATGCTGTGGGCGACACCCTCGGCGATACCATGGGAAATATCATCGCTTCTTCCTATAACCTTATGGCAGAAATCAAGCCCGATGCCGTTCTCGTTTTGGGCGATACCAATTCCTGCCTTTCTGTCATCGGCGCAAAGAGACTCCATATTCCGATTTTTCATATGGAAGCGGGCAATCGCTGTAAGGATGAGTGCCTGCCCGAAGAAACCAACCGCCGTATTGTTGACATCATTTCCGATGTGAATATGGCGTATTCCGAGCATGCCAGACGCTATCTTGCTGACTGCGGATTGCCCAAGGAGCGCACCTATGTCACAGGCTCTCCTATGGCAGAAGTGCTCCACAGCAACCTTAAAAAAATCGAGGCATCTAAGGTGCATGAGAAATTAGGTCTCGAAAAAGGTAAATATATTTTGCTCTCTGCTCATAGAGAAGAAAATATCGACACCGAAAAGAACTTTCTTTCTCTGTTTAACGCAATCAATAAGATTGCCGAGAAATACGATATGCCGATTCTTTATTCCTGCCACCCGAGAAGCCGCAAGAGACTCGAACAGACAGGATTCAAACTCGACAAGCGCGTGATTCAGCACGAGCCCTTGGGCTTCCATGATTACAACTGCTTACAGATGAATGCCTTTGCCGTGATTTCCGACAGCGGCACATTACCCGAGGAAAGCAGCTTCTTCACCAGTGTTGGTCATCCGTTTCCGGCAGTTTGCATTCGCACTTCCACCGAACGCCCCGAAGCACTCGATAAGGCAGGCTTTATCTTAGCCGGCATCGACGGCGACAGCTTGTTGCAAGCCGTGGAAACAGCCGTAGAAATGAATAAAAACGGCGACCTCGGCATCCCGGTGCCCGACTATGTGGAAGAAAATGTTTCCGACAAAGTCGTAAAAATCATCCAATCCTACACCGGTGTTGTCAACAAAATGGTGTGGAGAAAATTCTAAAAGAAAAAGCACAGTCCGAAATATTGGCTGTGCTTTTTTGGTTCTATTCTGTTTGAAAGGACGGGGGAGACTATGCCGGAAAATATTGCGGTGATTGACACCGAAACCAACTGGTCCGATGAGGTTATGTCTATTGGTGTGGTTATTGCCGATACCGAAACGCTCGAGCCGAAATTTATGCGCTATTATATCTTAACGCCGGCCTACACCGTGGACGGTATGTATTCAAGAGTTTTATATCTTCGAGATAACCTTTATACCGTGAAATGTTCCGCGGAAGAAGCCGCTTCGGATCTGTGTCGAAGCTTTGCCGAGTACGGCGTGGAGAAGCTCTTTGCCTATAATGCACGGTTTGACGCCACACATTTAAAAGGACTTTCCCATTTTGCATGGTACGATATTATGCGCATTGCCGCCTATCGTCCGTTCAATTCCAAAATTCCGTGCGATGCACCCTGCTGCAAGACAGGGCGGCTCAAACGAAATTACGGTGTTGAAGCGATTCTGCAAATGCTCTTACAGGATGCTTCCTATCGAGAAGTACATAATGCCCTGTGCGATGCCGTCGATGAACTCAAAATCATGCGGCTTCTCGAAGTCCCGATTGAGCACTATGCCATTGCGAGAATTTAAAAAAATAAAACAGGCGAAGATGTTTTTGCATCTTCGCCTTTCTTTTTATTTCGCTTTGTGTTTTCCAATCTTCTGATCTAACCAAATATAAAGCATGGCAAACCTTACCGAAGCGGAAAGCGCTAAGCTTTCTGAGCAAATGCAATTGAATGTTTACTATTGGGATGCCCTTTTAGGCGCACCGAAAAAATAAACAAACCCCGAACCATTTACACGATTCGGGGTTGCTTTTTTGTACGGACAGTTTTCTTGTTCAATAATGGAGACGAGGAGTCGAATAGTTTAGCTGTGCTTTTGTTATGGTCGGCGTGTAATTATGGAATCTGACGAGACTCGGGATACCCTTGATTTATAGACTTTCGGCACGAGGCTTTCAACCAGAATCAATTATTTTAATAGCCGTACCTGTATGGCTTGATTTCAACAGCTATACCTGCGACTTCTGCGCATGGACACAGCAACCCGTACACACCACGCTCTCTAAAGGCATAGTATGAAAGGGTCAGTATCCTACTGACCAAAATTGACAAAGAGGAGCGTATGTAAAAAATGTCTTGTTCTTGCAATCAGGCAAAAATGCCCGCATGTAATCTGGAAATCGACTACTCGATTGTTCCGGGCGAGCGGATTCTGCCTTTTCAGATATTTCTCAATTTAATTGACTCCATCCTCGACCCCTCTGCCGGCGAGAACCAGCGATTTTGCTATGACGTTGTGGCTGTTGGCGAAGATATTTCGCTGTATGCTGATTTAAGCCATCTGGTGCTTGGAATCTGTGACAAAATACCCGTCGAGGAAATCGTGAATATCACCGTCGTCATAAACGGTGTGGCTCAAGAAGTTGTGTTTGGGGAAGGCGGCAATGTGGAGTTGCGTACCGCTGACAGACCTGACCCGCCTACCGGATGCACCGGCTTGAAATTTGATTTCCCACTGGATAAGGTAAACGGGAGCATGCATATCTGCTTTGAACTGACAGTGCCCCGTGAGGTAGCGGGGATTGATGTTTGTCTGTTCGGCGGCAATACGACAGCAGAGGGGCTGAAAATCTGTGGCCCCACCTGTGAAAAACAGAGCGGGAGCTGCCCGGTGGTCGGGTATCAGCGTTCCACCGTCTGCGTGCCTGTGACAGTGACCCCCTTTGCACACGTGGGCACGCCAATCACGAGCTGCTGCGGCGAACCCATCGTAACAGGTGGTGAAATCTGTCCGCGGAGCGGCGGGGTCTGTCGCTTTACCATTAAACAGGAGGTCTGTGTCGCCGTCCCCGTGGAATTCGGTGCCCGCGCCGTGGCGGGAACGCCCAGTGTCCAGTGCGGCGAAGCCAGCAATACGAATATTTGTGCAGACTGTACCCCTGTAGATACAGCTGTGCGCGATAAAAAAGCGGAGTGCCCAAGCATGTCCGAAATCTTCGAATAAATCTGGAGATGCGTTAGCATGAAAAATGGCAGTGGTTAAAACCACTGCCGTTTTGATTTGGTCGGAGTGACAGGATTTGAACCTGCGGCATCTTGCTCCCAAAGCAAGCGCGCTACCATCTGCGCCACACCCCGAAATTATAAAATATAAAGTTTTCTTGTGCCTCTATAGCAGGCGAAAGGCGACTGCTACGCTTCCTGACAAAGATACACTTCTAAAAACTGTACACTGCATTATACAATAAAGAAAAGGCTTTGTCAATCGGCAGGGGGGAGAGATTCAAAACATTTTTCGGGTATTTCGTTCTTTTTCTTTTAAAACAGTTGACTTTTCTTCGAAAAAAGTATACCATATATAGGATTTAAAACTGAATTTCATCCTTATAGAGAGTGACGGAGGGATAGGCCCGATGAAGTCACGGCAACCTGCAGTTTAGCAAGGTGCCAAGGCCCGCAGCATTATGCTGAAAGATAAGGTGAGCGAAACAGCGCACCTTGGGTTTAGCCTGAAGGTGCTTTTTTTATGAATGAGATTCAAAAAATGTAAAATAGAAGAAGGAGAAAAACAATGGCAAGACATCTTTTTACATCTGAGTCCGTTACAGAAGGGCATCCCGATAAAATTTGTGACAACATTTCCGATGCTGTCTTAGACGCAATTTTAGCACAGGATCCGAATGGTAGAGTTGCATGCGAAACTACCTGCATCACCAACCGCATCACCGTTATGGGTGAAATCACCACCACCGCAAAGGTGGATATTGAACAAATCGCTCGTGACGTAGTTTGCGAAATCGGTTATGACAGCGATGAAAAGGGCTTCAATGGTCATACCTGCAAGGTAGAAACCATCATCGACAAGCAGTCCGCAGATATCGCGCTCGGCGTAGATAAATCCTATGAGCTTAAAGAAGGTCAGAACGAAGATTACAACCTTCATGGCGCAGGCGACCAGGGTATGATGTTTGGTTATGCTTGCAACGAAACCGAGGAGCTCATGCCGCTTCCGATTTCTTTGGCACACAAGCTTGCAAAGAGACTTACCGAAGTCAGAAAGAACGGCACACTGCCTTATCTTCGTGCAGACGGTAAAACACAGGTTACCATTGAATATGATGAAAACGATAAGCCCGTTCGCGTAGACACTATCGTTGTTTCTTCACACCACAGCGAGGATGTTAGCTTAGAGCAGATTCGCAAGGATATTGTAGAGCACGTCATTCGTCCTATCGTTCCCGCAGAGCTTTTGGATGATGAAACTATTATTTATGTTAACCCGACAGGTCGTTTCGTAGTCGGCGGTCCGGCAGGCGACAGCGGTCTTACAGGCAGAAAGATTATTGTAGATACATACGGCGGCATCGGCAGACACGGTGGCGGCGCATTCTCCGGTAAGGACCCGACAAAGGTAGACCGTTCCGCAGCTTATGCGGCAAGATACGTTGCAAAGAACGTTGTTGCAGCAGGTCTTGCAGAGAAATGCGAAATCCAGCTCGCTTATGCAATCGGCGTTGCAAAGCCTGTTTCTGTTATGGTAGAAACCTTCGGCACAGGCAAGCTCAGCGATGATAAGCTCAGCGAAATCGTCAATAAAGTATTTGACCTTCGTCCCGCAGCTATCATTGATTACTTAAAGCTCGCTCGTCCGATTTACAGACAGCTTGCAGCTTACGGTCATATGGGCAGAACCGATTTAGACGTTCAGTGGGAAAAGACCGACAAGGTTGACGCTTTGAAAGCGGCAGCAGGTATCTAAGCTTAAACATTAGAAAAAGCGGTGCAAAAGTTTGCATCGCTTTTTTGTTTTTTAAAATTTTTTTGCATAATTTAAAATTTTAGAGGGCATACTACTCTTGTACCGAAAAAATGGCACAAAAGGAGCGAATCATGATGATTATGGATAAAATTGCCCTCGTTTTACTCATTATCGGCGGCATCAACTGGGGCTCTATCGGACTTTTTCAGTTTGATATTGTCGGCTGGATTTTCGGCGGACAGGGTGCAATCGTGAGCCGTATTATTTATACGCTCGTTGCCCTTGCCGGTATCTGGTGCATTTCTCTTTTGTTTAGAGATACCGAAATGGTGGCTGCCTCTAAAAAACAATGAGTGCGAAAGCAAAAAAAGCGATGCAGTTTCATGCTGCATCGCTTTTTGTTTTTTTAAAATTTAATGCTTTTTGCCCTTTAAAATCGGGGAAAGAGGCTTATACAGCAAGAAGGTAACCGCCACATTCAGAAGACCCTTGATGAAAGTGAAGGGTACGTTGAAAATGAGCAAAGCCTTGGGCAAAGTGTTTGCGCTCGGCAAAATCACGGTGTAGGCTTTGATGATGGCTTCCATGGGCATGAACTTCGTGAATACGGGATAAACAACGAAATAGTTAGTGAAGAAGCTCATCGCCGCCATGGCGAACGCACCGACAAAGGCCGCCAGCACTGCGCCGCCACGGGTCTTTTTGTGCTTATAGATAAGACCTGCCGGCAAAACGAAGATCGCGCTCAAAATGAAGTTGGAAAGCTCGCCGACACCGCCTGTAGTTGTGGTAAAGAGTTTAATCAGATTCTTAATAAAGGCAACGGCAACGCCGCTTACAGGGCCTAAAGAAAAAGAAGCAATGAGCGCCGGGAAGTCGGATAAATCCATCTTGATAAAGCCGGGCATCAGCGGCACGGCGAATTCCAAAAACTGAATGACACCGGCAACGGCACCCAAAAGAGCAGTTACGGTGAGCACACGAATTTTTTGTGGAGAATAGGTGGACTTTTTCTTTGCAGGAGGGGTGTTTTCTTTTGCGATTGTGTTGGTTTGCATGAGTTTACAAGACCTTTCTAAACATATTGCAAATGCATGGCTGCCCAACAAAAATAAAAACCTCGCAAGACGGGCGTCTTACGAGGCTAAAAAGCAGATAGTTTTTTGAAACCGCATCTTCTTTCATCCGGACTATACCGTCGGTTCGGGAATTACACCCGATCAGCTATGGGCTTGTGGACTATGACCACCGGTGGGGAATTACACCCCGCCTTGAAGACAGCTATTCATTTGTATCTTTATTATATGTCTGAAAATAAAGCGTGTCAAGCCTCTTTTTTCGGAAGCGTCATGAGAATAAGTAAACTCACGGCGACAGTGGCCGGGAAAATCATGGCAACGGAGAAGCCGAGCTTTAAAGCGGAGCCGTCGGAAAGCATAGCGTTTTGATGCTGTGCGGCAGAGGAAATTAAGCTTACAAGGAACGGACCTGCGGAACAGCCGATGTCACCTAAAATGGCGAGCAGACCGAACATAGAAGCGCCGCCCTTGGGATAAAGTCCTGAAACAATGCTGAACGTCCCGGGCCAGAACAGGCTGACGGATAAACCGGAAAGTGCACAGCCGAAGAGCGCCACGAGCGGATGCTTGGAAAGACCCGTGATGCCGTAGCAAACTGTACAGAGTACCGCTAAGCAAATCATCATTTTCTTGAGGTCGATTTTGTGACCGTAGATGCCGAAGAACAATCTGCCACAGCCCATTAAAATGGCGAACATGCAGGGGCCTAAGAGGTCGCCCGTGACCTTAGAAACACCGAGACCGGTTTCGGCAAAATACGAGGACCACTGCGACATGGCAATCTCCGAAGCGCCGCCGCAGAGCATTAAAACCATGGCAATGCGGAAAGCAGTGGAAGAAAGTAATTCCTTAACCGGCGTCTTTTCCTCTTCCTTTAAGGTCGGCATAAAGGGCACGGACATAAAGTTGAAGAGGTTAAAGAGGGGAACGAGTGCCCAAAGCACCGGCAGAAGGAACCAAAAACGGTTGCCGAAGAAACGGATAAATATGGTGGATAAGGCAACAACTGCCATTTGTCCCCAGCAGTAGAAGGAGTGCAAAAGACTCATATCCGCCGCCTTGCGGTCGCTGGGAATCGAATCGACAATCGGGCTAATCGTGACTTCAATCATGCCGCTGCCCACTGCGGAAATGGTGGTTGCAATGGCTAAAAACGGAAAGCTATGTTCGGGGAAGAGCAGGGGCAAAATGCCCAACATCAAAAGACCGATTGTGGCACAGACATGCGAGGCTAAAATAATTTTTTTGTAGCCGATGCGATCTACGATTTTCACCGAAAGCACATCTACAACGGCTTGTGATAAGAAATTGATTAAAATGAGTGCGCCGATTGCACTTAAAGAAACGCCGAGTTCTTCACTGTAAATGATAAATAAAATTGGCGATAGATTGTTGATAATAGCTTGCACGAAGTAACCAATATAGCAGGCGATTTTCGTGCTTTGAAAGGTTCTTTGCATTTTTCCGAAATTCTCCTTCTTTCAAAATGGTTGAAAAAAAGAAAGCCGAAGCAAATCGACTTTTCTTTTTCTGGTGAGATTCTGTTTACACGCGGGTTTCTAAGAATTCGACGTTTCCGGTGACTTTAAATGCACCGCTGTCTGCCGAGAGGAAGAAGCTGTTGCCCTTTTTAAAGGAAAGTGTTTCCCCACCGTTTTCAATATGACCTTCGCCGCTCACAATGAGAACGGAAACGAAGGAGTCGGCATTGGCTTTCCCCGTATAAGCGGTATCTACCTTGACGCGCTCTACCTTAAATAAGGGACATTCGGTTAAAAGCTGTTTTTGATAGCCGTCAAAAGCTTCGGCCTTGCCCATGGGTTTGCCAGTTTCTTTGGAGGGCTTTCTCAAAATAACGTCTGCCGCTTGTTGCTTGTGGAGCTGACGGGGCTTACCGTCTGCACCGAGTCTGCCGTAATCGTAAACACGGTAGGTGACGTTGGAGCTTTGCTGAATCTCTGCAACCAAAATGCCCTTACCAATGGCGTGCAGTGTGCCTGCCGGAATAAAGAACATATCGCCCTGATGTACCTTAACGCTGTTGGCAATCTCTAAAAGTGTATCATTTTCAATCGCTTCGGTCAGTTCTTCCTTATTGACCTCTTTTTTCAAACCGTAAATCAGCTCTGCATCGGGGTCGCAGTCGAGAATATACCAGCATTCTGTTTTACCGAGAGAATTTTCATGTGCTTTCGCGTAAGCGTCATCGGGATGCACCTGCACGGAAAGATTCTGCTTGGCATCAATGAATTTAATTAAAATCGGAAAATCCTCGGTGTTTTCGGCCTTTGTACCGAGTACGGCTTTGCCCTCTGCCTTTATAGCTTCTAAAAGGGTTTTGCCGCGGTATATACCGTTTGCAACGGTGCTGTTGCCGTCCTTATGACAGGAGAGCACCCAGGCTTCCGCCGTTTTAGAAAGACCGCTGTGCATACCGAAATCGGTTTCCAAACGGTTGCCGCCCCAAAGATAATCTTTAAATGCCGGTTCTAATTTTAAAAGCATAAAATTTCCCTCGCCTAATTTTTCGAATTTTCTATACTATATTAGCAAAAAATCGAAAAAAACACAAGAGGGGGGATTTAGTAACTTTCCCTTGGCTTTTTCTTTCCTTTTTTCTAACTTTGTGCTATACTAAAAAAGATATTTTTGGGGAGTGATTGGAATGATTATTCTTTTATATGGTGCCGTAATTTTAATTGCAACTTTTCTTGGCGCCTTTGTTGGTCTCGGCGGCGGTGTGATTATTAAACCCGTGCTCGATTTCTTAGGGATGCACCCTTTGGCGCAGATTACCTTTTTCTCGTCCTGCGGTGTGTTTACCATGTCCCTCACCGCAACGGCCAAGCATTTGAAAAATAAAACACCGCTCGACAAAAAAATTGTTCTGCTCATAGCGGCAGGCTCAACGGTTGGCGGCTATCTCGGCAATCTTTTGTTTAGAACTGCACTTTCACATGCCACCTCTCCCGATATTGTATGCACCGTGCAGTCGATTTGCCTCGGTATTTTACTGATTTTCGTGATTATTTCGGTGAACTGCAAAATAAAAACCTACCGTCTCAAAAATCCGGCGGTAATTCTTTTGGCAGGTCTCTTTTTAGGCTTCTTTGCCGCATTCTTAGGAATCGGTGGCGGTCCAATCAATGTAGCGGCAATGACCTTCCTTTTCTCCTTTACCATGAAGGATGCCGCTGTGTATTCCGTAGCGGTCATCTTCTTTTCGCAAGGCGCAAACCTGCTCACAACCTTCTGCACAAGCCCAGTTGGGACCTACGATTTAAAAATGCTTTGGGGTGTTTTGCCCTGCGCTGTAATCGGTGGCTTGCTCGGCGCGAGATTCAACCGCAAATGCAAAGAAAAAACAATTAACATTGTGTTTACCGTTACAGTTTCTTTAATTGTGCTTTTAACCTTCTATAACGCCGTTTCTGTGTGGATTTAAAAGAAAGGGGACAGCTACTATGCGTCCGAATATTATCTTCTATTTTACCGACCAGCAAAGATGGGATACCGTTAATGAAACGGTTACCCCGAATCTTATGGCACTGGCTTCCGAGGGCATGGAGTTCGATAATTCCTACACCTGCCAGCCCGTTTGCGGTCCGGCGAGAGCCTGTTTGCAAAGCGGTGTTTATGCAACCCAGTGCGGATGCTATTGGAACGGTATTCCGCTTCCCGATACCATTAAGCCCTTGGCGGAGTATTTCAACGAAGCGGGCTACGAAACGGCCTATGTCGGCAAATGGCATTTGGCATCCGATCGTTATCCGGGCAAAGGCGTACACTGCGAAAAAACCGCTGTTCCGAAAGACAGACAGGGCGGCTATAAGGATTACTGGCGTGCCGCTGATGTTTTGGAATTTACCTCCCACGGCTATGACGGCTATATCTTCGACGGCGACGGCAACAAGCTGGATTTTGAGGGCTACCGTGTAGATTGCATCAACGAATACGCCTTGGATTATATCCGAAACAAAACCTCGGATAAGCCCTTTTTTCTCTTCCTTTCTCATATTGAGCCGCATCATCAAAATGACCATGCTTGCTATGAAGGCCCGAAGGAGCTTGTGCCGCAGTATAAGGATTATCCTATTCCCGATGACCTTTCCTTCTTAAAGGGCGATTATGAAAAAATGTATCCCGATTATATCGCCTCGATTGACCGTATTGATAAGAATGTCGGCAAGCTCGTGGATTGTCTCAAGGAAAAGGGAATTTACGACAATACGATTATTCTTTACACCAGCGACCACGGCTCACACTTTAAAACGCGCAACAGCGAATATAAACGCTCCTGCCACGACAGTGCCACACATACACCGCTCATCATTAAAGGCGGCGCCTTTAAGGGCGGCATGCGTGATGAACGTCTTGTTAGCCTTATAGACCTGCCGCCGACGCTCCTCGACCTCGCCGGTATTCCTATTCCCGAAAGCTATATGGGTAAATCTTTGCTTCAGCAGATTACGGGAACAGAGGAAGAAAGAGACTGCGTCTTTATTCAAATCAGTGAAAGCCAGTGCGGCAGAGCCATTCGTACCAAGGATTATAAATATGCCGTGCGTGCGCTTGCTTCCGGTATGACACAGCATAAGGCTTCGGTGTATTTTGAAGATTATTTGTATGACCTCAAGCGTGACCCTATCGAGAGCCGCAATCTTGTAAAAGATGCATCTTACGCCTCGGTGCGTAAAAAGCTTCGTGCCATGCTCGTGCGCGAAATGGTGAACGCTGGAGAAGAAAAGCCTAAGATTTTGCCGGCACTTTTCGCACGTAAAAAATAAAAATGAAATTTTCTTTATAGGAAATATACGAAAAGACAAGGAAAAAACCGCTTTCCTTGTCTTTTTTATTGATTTTTTGCAAGAAAGCAATCAAACACTTGCAAAATAGCATAAAATGGTTTAGAATCTTATTCGTAATTTAAAGAAAAGAAATTTGGAGGTTTCTGATATGCAGTATAGTGAAATGAAGCGCGAAGCACTCTTGGAAGAGCAGGTCAAGCTCTTAAAAGAATTCGAAGCTTTAAAACGAATGAACTTAAAGTTAGATATGTCCAGAGGTAAGCCCGGTGCAGACCAGCTCGACCTTTCTATGGATTTATTAAAAGCAGTTACCGAAAAAGAGGATTGCATCGCAGAAAACGGCTTCGATTGCCGCAACTACGGCGTATTAGACGGTATGCCGGAATGCAAGGCGCTGTTTGCAGAGCTTCTTGATGTACCGACCAAGAATGTAATCATCGGCGGTACTTCCAGCCTGAATTTGATGTATGACTATATTGCACAGTGCATGGCAAAGGGTGTAGCAGGCGAAAAACCGTGGCTCATGCAGGGCAATGTAAAGTTCATCTGCAACGTACCCGGCTACGACAGACACTTCTCCATTTGTGAATACTTCGGCATCGAAATGATTAACGTTCCGATGACAGACGAGGGCGTAAACATTGAAAAAATCCGCGAGCTTGTAAAAGATGAGAGCGTAAAGGGTATGTTCTGCGTACCGAAATACTCCAACCCCACCGGCGTTACCTACACCGACGAAAACGTTCGTGCCATTGCCGCTTTACAGCCCGCTGCAAAGGACTTCAGAGTAGTTTGGGATAACGCTTATATCGTTCACGATTTAACCGACACTCCCGACCAGCTCCTCAACATTTTTGAAGCTGCAAAAGAATTCGGCACAGAAGACCACTTCGTAGAATTTACTTCTACCTCCAAAATCAGTTTCCCGGGCGCAGGCGTTTCTGCAATTGCCGCTTCCGACAACAACATTGCCGAAATCAAAGAGCGTCTTAATAACGAAACCATCAGCTACGATAAGCTCAATCAGCTTCGTCACGTTCGCTACTTCAAGAACCTTGACGGCATCAAGGCACACATGCAGAAGCATGCCGCACTCATCGCGCCGAAGTTCCAGGCAGTTTTAGACGGTCTCGAGAAAGAATTTTCCGAAAACAGACTTGCTTCCTGGACCAAGCCCAACGGCGGTTACTTCATCAGCCTTGACACCACCGCTTGCAGTGCAAGACGTGTCGGTGAGCTTTGCAAGGAACTCGGTGTAACCCTCACCACAGTCGGTGCAACCTATCCCTATGGTAAAGACCCCGAAGACAAAAACATTCGTATTGCACCCTCTCTTCCGCCTGTTGCAGAGCTCGAAAAGGCAGTAGAAGTACTTTGCCTTTGCATTAAGCTTGCAACACTTGAAAATTTAGTATAAGTAGAGTACAATTAAATAAGTAAGCATCCCGTCCGCGTTCTTTATATATAGATAGAATATCGGACGGGATTTTTTTATAAAGGAGGTTGTTTCATGTCCCTGTTTAAACGAGCCCCAAAGGCAGAGGAAGCCTCGAAGCCTTTTGTGAGCGTCGCTATCGTTGCGGCAGGCAATGCTACAAGAATGGGCGGCATAGATAAGCAGTTTTTAAAGGTGGGCGGTGTACCGGTTTTGCTTCGCACCGTGCGTGCCTTTGCAAATTCTCCTTATGTCGATGAAATCGTAATTGCCACCAAAGAGGAAAATATCCCGGCGGTGTTTTCTATGCTCAAGGCATATGAGGTGCCTAAAATTCGAGATATTGTTCGCGGCGGCAAAACCCGAGCTGAAAGTGTGGCGGCGGCGATTGCGCGTATTTCTCCCGAAGCGGATTATATCGCTATCCATGACGGCGCAAGACCGCTTGTAACCGAGCAGGTGATTGCCGATACCTTAGAGGCGGCGTTTGTGCATCAAGCGGCGGCAACCGGCGTGCGCGTAAAGGATACCATTAAAGTGGTAGGGGAGGACGGCAAAATTCTTTCCACCCCAGACCGCAGTGCCCTTTGGGCAGTGCATACCCCGCAGGTGTTCGAGGCAAAAGCGTACTTAAATGCTTTAGAAACCGTGCCCGACAGCGCGGATTTTACCGATGATTGCAAACTCATGGAAGAAGCCGGCGTTCCCGTTTATATGGTCGAGGGCTCTTACGAGAATATAAAAATCACCACACCTGAGGATACCATTTTAGCAGAAGCTATTTTGAAAGGAAGAGAACAGCATGATTAGAATCGGTCACGGCTATGATGTACATAAATTCGCAGAAAA
Organism: Acutalibacter sp.; assembly: GCA_020025775.1. Lineage (GTDB taxonomy): Bacteria > Bacillota > Clostridia > Oscillospirales > Acutalibacteraceae > Fimenecus. The sequence goes on along the minus strand of JAHHRN010000003.1, from coordinate 170,725 downwards.
CAGAAAACTCATTTTGGGCGGCGTAGAAATCGAGAACGGGAATATCGGGCTTTTGGGTCATTCCGATGCCGATGTGCTTTTACACGCTATCAGTGATGCACTCCTCGGTGCGGCGGCACTGGGCGACATCGGCAAGCACTTCCCCGATACCGACCCCAAATATAAAAATGCGGACAGTTTAGTGCTTTTGGAAAATGTTTGGGCACTTTTAGAAAAAGAGGGTTACGTGCTCTCCAATGTGGATGCCACCGTTTTAGCGCAGGCACCGAAGCTCGCCCCCTATATTGTGCCGATGCGTGAAAACATTGCCAAAGCACTGAAAACCGATGTGGCAAACGTCAGCGTCAAAGCCACCACCGAAGAAGGTCTGGGCTTCACCGGTGCAAAGCAGGGTATGGCGGCACACGCTGTATGTTGTATTGAAAAGAAAGCTTAATGTATATTTATTGCATAAAGTGAATAAAATACAGAATATCCCGATGAAACGACATACGTTTTATCGGGATATTTTCATTTTTACCTTGAAATCCAGCAAAACAGCTTTGTATATGACTGCATAAAACATGAATATATACAGAAATTTATGCATAAATTTTAAAGACTAATTCAAAGCAAAATAAGGATTCTTTAAGAAAACATAGTGAAAATATGCAAAATCGTGTGAATATATACATAAGAAAGCTGAAAAGCAGCGGTGTCCATTGTGCAAACTGCTAATCTTGAGAATATTTATACAAAAAGCTTGCATTTTTATACAAATGCGTGTATAATGTGAAACATCAGCTGAGGGAAATACACCGAAGCAAACCAAATACAGAAAAAATTAAAAGGAGAAATTCATCATGAAAAAGTTCACAAAAATTCTTTCTCTTGCATTAGCAGTTGTACTTATCGTCGGCGCATTCGCAGCTTGCGGTAAGAAAGAAGAGGGAGACAAAACCGCAAACACAGCAAAAACCGCAAAGGTCATCAACATCAAATTAACCGAAGAAAAATACGCTTTCGGCGTTGACAAAGATCAGCCCGAGCTCTTAACTCAGGTTAACGAAATCCTTTCCGAAATGAAAGCGAACGGCGAGTTCGATGAAATCATCAACCACTACTTCGGCAACGGCACTCCCGTTCCGGTTGTTTCCGCAAAGGAAGATGCTTCTAAAGACCAGCTCATCATTGCAACCGCAGCAGACTTCCCGCCCTTCGAATACACTGAAGGCACCAACTTCGTTGGTATCGATATGGAAATCGCAGCAGCACTTGCTAAGAAGATGAACAAAGAGCTTGTTATCAACAACATGAACTTTGAATCTGTTTGCATGTCCGTTCAGCAGCACAAATGCGACATCGCTATGGCAGGTCTTACCATTACTCCCGAAAGGGCAGAGCTTCTCAACTTCGCAAACCCCTACTACGAAGCATCTCAGAACCTCATCGTTCCGTCTTCCGAAACCAAGTTCGATGCATGCAAAACAGCAGATGATGTTTTAGCAATTCTTCAGACCTTAGACAGCTCCAGCTCTATCGGCTTCCAGTCCGGCACAACCGGTCAGAAATACGCTATGAACACCGATGACTACGAAGAAAATGCTCTTAAAGTAAAGGCTCAGGGCTATGACAACGCAGCACAAGCTGTACAGGATATGCTCAATGGCAACCTTACTTACGTCATCACCGATGAAGTTCCGGCAAACCAGATTGTAAAGCAGATTAACGGCTAAATCTTATAAAAAAGCCAACACAATAACCTTACCCACTTTAGGGTAAGGCTATTGTGCATTTGTATATTAAAAAGAAAAGGATAAAAAGAATGGAAGATTTTGGAATTAAAGTTCAAAAATTCATCGGGCTGTTTAGCGGCGCGAGCGGGGATGTTTACCGCGAGGAAATCTTTACCGGCTTACAGAATACCTTGAAAATCGCGGTTGTCGGTTTGCTTTTAGGTATTCTCATCGGTACCTTGATTGCAATCGTGCGTGTTATCCCGAAATACAAAACCCTCCCCAAAGTATTAAATGCGATTTGCAGCATTTATGTTGGCTTCTTCAGAGGCACACCGATTGTTGTTCAGCTTTTGCTCTTCTACTTCGTAGCCCTTCCCTTAATGGGTGTTAACATACCGTCCGTTACCGTCGCGATGATTGTATTCGGTCTCAATTCCGGCGCCTATGTCTCGGAAATCATGCGAAGCGGTATCCAATCGGTAGACCCCGGTCAAATGGAGGGCGGCCGCTCGGTCGGTCTCAGCTTCTCTACCACAATGATTCGAATCGTTATTCCCCAGGCCGTTAAAAACATTCTCCCGACTCTCGGCAATGAGTTTATCAGCCTTATTAAGGAAACCTCCGTTGTAAGCTTCGTCGGTGCTTTAGACCTTTATGTGGCGTTCCGTAAAATCGGTACCAGCACCTATGAATTTATGGTACCGTACCTCGCTATGGCGGTTATCTACATTGTCTTGATTGCGATTGTCAGCGGTCTTATCAAATTACTGGAAAGGGGACTGAAAAAAAGTGATAGAGGTTAAGAATTTAAATAAATCCTTCGGCAAAGTCCACGTATTGCACGATATTAACGTGAATATTGAAAAAGGCGAAAAGGTTGTTGTCATCGGTCCCTCCGGCTCCGGTAAAAGTACCTTTTTAAGATGCCTCAACTGCATGGAAGATCCCACCTCCGGTGAAATCAACTTTAACGGCGTCAACATTGCCGACATGAAGGTCGACATCAACGTGCACCGTCAGAAAATGGGCATGGTGTTCCAGCATTTTAATTTGTTCAACAATAAAACCGTACTCCAGAACCTCATGCTTGCGCCCGTTCTCTTAGAGAAAAAGCGTATGAGAAAGCTTCGCTTTAAAAATCCTAACAAGGAGCCGATTAAATCCACAAAGGAGATTAAGGCAGAGGTAGAGAAAACTGCACGCGAGCTTTTAGAACGTATCGGCCTTTCTGATAAAGCGGATGTTTATCCCAGCCAGCTTTCCGGCGGTCAAAAACAGCGCGTGGCGATTGCTCGTTCTCTTTGCATGAATCCCGACGTGATTCTCTTTGATGAGCCGACTTCTGCGCTCGACCCCGAAATGGTCGGTGAAGTATTACAGCTTATGAAAGAATTGGCAGACAGCGGTATGACCATGGTGGTTGTTACCCACGAAATGGGCTTTGCACGTGAAGTCGGTACAAGAGTGCTCTTCATGGATCAGGGCAGAATCGTAGAAGAGGGTACACCCGACGATATCTTCAACCATCCGAAGAACGCACGCTTGCAGGAGTTCCTCTCTAAAGTTTTGGTTTAATTTTTCTGTTTACTCGAATTTCTCTTATAAAATACGAAACGGCGGTACATTTTGTATCGCCGTTTTTTGACGTTTTTCGCCAAAATTGCAGGATATTCCTAAAATGCTTGCGTTTTTTCGAGGAAAGTTGTATGCTTAACTCAACAAAAAGCGGAAATGGGTGATACCATGTTACAGAAAATATTGCTTATTGTGCTCATTGTAACTTTTTTTGTTTTAGAACTCATCAATCAAAAGCTTCGCGAAAAACGCGCCAGCGATTATTCGCAAAAGCCCATGCTGATTGCCGAAGCTGTTGTGTATTTGGCGTCGGTGGTTCTTGTGCTGTGCTCCGGAAAAGCTTTAAATATACCGCATATGCTTTTGGGTCTCGGCGCAAGCCTTTTGGTGCTTTTGATTTTTAAATTCAGCTTTAGAAGAACCATATATCGAGGCTTAAAAGAAGCCTTTGAAACACATTTCGGCGTGTCAATCGCTTCAAGACTTTATATTCGTACCAAAAAGGAATCCGTCTATGCCATTGCCAACGGTTCGTTTATTCGGATTATTTCGAATGAAGAAGACGAAGACGGGGAAGATATTATGGAAATCATCCCCTTAGAAACCATGAGCGAAGACGAAGCCGAAATTTATCGTGTCATCCAAAGCAATGACCGCTTTCGTTTGTTTTAACCGGGAACGGAAGAAAACAGCAAAGTGCACGGCGCTCCCCAAAAGAAACAGGGAGCGCTTTCTTGCTTCCCAAAGCGCGAAAGGTTGACAAAAAGGGCAAAAAATGCTATAAATTATGGTTAGTAGTTCAACATATGGGAGAATCAGTAAAATGGAAAATACAGAAGCTAAAAAGATTGTTTTAAGTGCAATTCAGCCCACCGGAACACCCACCCTCGGTAACTATCTCGGTGCGCTTCGTAACTGGAAAAATATGGCGGATGATAATGAATGCTTTTACGCAGTCGCAGACCTGCATTCTTTAACCGTTCGTCCCGAGCCGAAACTGCTTCGTCAGCGTACCAAAGAAATGTATGCGCTTCTTTTGGCACTCGGCCTTGACCCCGAACGCAATACCGTTTTCGTGCAGAGCCATGTTAATGCGCATGCACAGCTGGCTTGGATTCTTGACTGCTACACCCAGTTCGGTGAAGCTGCAAGAATGACTCAGTTTAAAGATAAGAGCGAAAAGCATCCCGAAATCGTAAACGTCGGTCTTTTTGCTTACCCGACCCTTATGGCGGCGGATATTCTTCTCTATCAAACCGATTTCGTGCCGATTGGCGCAGACCAGTCCCAGCACCTCGAAATCACAAGAGACATTGCGGAGCGTTTTAATACGCTTTACGGTGATACCTTTAAAATGCCCGAGCCCTTCATCGGCAAGAAAGGCGCAAAGGTTATGTCCTTGCAGGATCCCACAAAGAAAATGAGCAAGTCCGATACCAATGTGAAAGGCTTCATTTCTGTTTTGGATGAGCCGGACGTTATCGTTCGTAAGATTAAGAGCGCAGTTACCGATTCCGAAGCCCGTGTTTACTACGGTGAGGGTAAGGACGGCGTAAACAACCTTATGACGATTTACGCTTGCTGTACAGGTAAATCCTTTGACGAAATCGAACAGGAATTTGAGGGCAAGGGCTATGGCGATTTCAAAGCTGCCGTTGCAGAATCCGTTGTGGAAGAACTTCGTCCTTTGCAAACTGAATTTGCACGTCTCATTGCCGATAAGGCATATTTAGAGGATTGCATGAAACTCGGCGCAGATAAGGCTTCTTACTTTGCAAACAAAACCCTTCGCAAAGCAATGAAAAAGGTTGGCCTTTATTCCGTAAAATAATGGCAATCGACATAAACAAGTAGACGGAAAGCCGGGATTTTGTTCCGGCTTTTTATCATTGTTATTTATAAATTTGAAAGAAAAAGCCAAGGAATTTTCCTCGGAAATGATTGACAAGTTTAAGAATTTTCACTATATTTGTAGTGTATGGGAAAATATATGGTTTCCCTTTCTTTTTGTATTTTTATGAAAAGGGGCTGGATCATTGAAAAAAGAAGACATTCAGGATATTATGATTGATTTAAAAGATATTAAGGTAAGCTTTGGCGAGCAGGAGATTTTAAAGGGACTGAATCTCTTTATTCGAGACGGAGAATTTATCACCCTGCTCGGTCCCTCCGGCTGCGGTAAAACGACCTTGCTTCGCTGTATTGCAGGCTTTTTAACGCCCGACAGCGGGGATATTATCTTTGACGGTAAGCGAATTAACGATGTTCCGGCGCATAAGCGTCAGGTCAACACCGTGTTCCAGAATTATGCCTTGTTTCCGCATCTTAATGTGTATGACAATATAGCCTTCGGCTTAAAGCAGAAGAAAATGCCGAAACAGGAAATCAAAAAGACGGTGGAGGAAATGCTGGCGCTTGTGAACCTTAAAGGCTTTGAAAAGCGCAATGTAGCTTCTCTTTCCGGCGGTCAGCAGCAGCGTGTTTCTATTGCCCGTGCGCTCGCCGTGCAACCGCGTGTGCTTCTTTTGGATGAGCCGCTTGCCGCACTCGATTTGAAACTGCGTAAGGATATGCAGGTAGAGCTTAAAAACATCCAACAGCGTTTGGGCATTACCTTTATTTTCGTAACCCATGACCAGGAAGAAGCTCTTTCCATGTCCGATACTATCGTGGTTATGAACGAGGGTCATATTCAGCAAATCGGTACACCGATTGATATTTACAACGAGCCGAAGAATGCTTTCGTTGCGGATTTCATCGGCGAAAGTAATATATTGGATGGTATCATGCTCGAGGACTATTCTGTTCGTTTCCAAGGCATTGAGTTTGAATGCGTGGATAAGGGCTTTAAAAAGGATGAGCCTGTAGACGTTGTCATTCGTCCCGAGGATGTCGATATTGTACCAAAAGAAGAGGGGATGCTGGTCGGTGAAGTGACCTCCGTTACCTTCAAGGGTGTCCATTATGAAATCATTGTGGATATTGATGGCTTTAAATGGATGATTCAAACCACCGATTATTCCGCTGTAGGCGATGTGATTGGTATTTTGATTAAGCCCGAAGAAATCCACGTTATGAAAAAGAGTAAATACTCCGGTCTTTACGGTGACTATTCTTCCTTCAGTGAAGAATTTGAAGAAATGTCCGATCCCGAAGCAGTCCTCGAAGAGGGCGACACAACCGGAGGCAGCTTATCATGAAGAAAAACGCTATAAAGGCGCGTCTTTTAAGCGCACCGTATCTTGTTTGGGCGGCGATTTTTGTGGTTGCCCCCATGGGTATGGTTGTTTACTATGCCTTTACAGACCGAAGCGGCGCATTTACCTTAGACAATGTGCTTTCCCTTTCGGCATACGGCCCGGCGCTTTGGCGTTCTGTGAGCTATGCCGCTGTGGCAACCTTGTTTTGCCTGCTCATTGCCTATCCGCTTGCCTATATTATGTATCGTTCTTCCGCCTCGGCGCAAAGACTTTTAATGATGCTTTGCATGCTGCCCATGTGGATGAACTTCCTCATTCGTACCTATTCCTGGATTGCGATTTTGGCGAAAACCGGTCTTTTAAATCAAATTTTCAACGCCTTCGGTGTAGGACCGTTCCGCTTTATCAATACCCCTGCGGCGGTCATTTTAGGTATGGTCTATAACTTTTTGCCCTATATGATTATGCCGATTTATTCGGTTATGTCGAAACTCAATTACAACTTAATCGAAGCGGCAGAGGATTTAGGCTGTAACGGCGGGCAGGTACTTCGCCGCGTTATTTTACCGCTGACCATGCCCGGTGTGCTTTCGGGTATTACCATGGTGTTCGTGCCGTCTGTTAGTACGTTCTATATCAGCCAAAAACTCGGCGGCGGTAAGTTCTTCTTAATCGGCGACTCTATCGAAATGCAGTTCCAGTCGGCTTATAACTATAACCTCGGCGCGGCGCTTTCCTTAGTGCTCATGCTGATGATTGTAGTCTGCATGATTGTTATGAATCACTTTGCAGCGGATGAGGAGGCGATGCTTCCATGAAGAAATTCTTAAAATGGCTTTATGTCAGCCTCATCATGCTCTTTTTATACGGTCCTATGCTGGTGATGATTGTTCTTTCCTTTAACGATTCTGCCAGCACAAGCGTTATGACCGGCTTTTCCTTTAAGTGGTATGCGGAGCTTCTGCATGATACCGTAACGCTTCAGGCGCTGTCCAATACACTGCTTTTGGCGGTGACTTCCTCGCTGATTGCGGTAGTCATCGGTACCATGGCGGCGGTCGGCGTCAATGCCATGCGTAAAAAGTGGCTCAAAAATACCATTTTAACCGTAACCAATATCCCGATGATGAATCCCGACATTGTAACCGGCGTTTCCATGATGCTTTTATTCGTCTTTGTGGGTAAGTTTGTTTCTTCCAAAGACGTTTTAGGCTTCCCGACCCTTTTACTTGCACACATCACCTTTAATCTGCCTTATGTGTTGCTTTCGGTTTTGCCGAAATTACAGCAGTGCGATAAGCATTTGGGTGAGGCGGCGCAGGATTTGGGCTGTACACCTGCCGGTGCTTTCTTTAAGGTAGTTTTGCCGAATATCCTTTCCGGCATTGTTTCCGGCTTCATTTTGGCATTTACTTTGTCCCTCGATGATTTCATCATCAGTTACTTCGTCAGCGGTCCGAAATTCCAGACCCTGCCCATTGTCATTTTCTCGATGACCAAAAAACGTGTAAAACCCGATATGTATGCGCTTTCGACCCTTATTTTCCTCAGCGTTTTGATTTTGCTCATTCTCATGAATTTGCTTTCTATTCATGCCGAGGAAAAGGCTTCGGGCAAGCAAAGAAAGCAGAGGCGATAAGATGAAAAAGTTTTTAATTTCACTTTTATGTATTCTCATAAGTCTCTTGCTGGTGATTTTTATCGGTATTGCACCACAGACCGAGGTCAAAGCCGAGACACTGGATACCTCGAGACTGCTTGGTAATTATGATGTTCCCGAGCTTCGCGGCACGTCAATCAATGTCTACAACTGGGGCGAGTACATTTCTAATGGCTCCGAGGGCACGGTAGACGTGGTAACCGAATTTGAAAAGCTCACCGGTATCACGGTCAATTACACCATGTTTGCCGCGAACGAAGATTTATACGCCAAGCTTCGCGGCGGCGGTGTCACCTATGACGTGATTTTTCCCTCGGATTATATGATTGAGCGTATGGCAACAGAGGGTATGCTCGAAAAAATAGATTTTAACAATATTCCCAATTACCGCTTCATCCCCGAGAATTATAAGGATTTATATTTCGACCCGAATAACGAATACTGTGTGCCTTATACCGGCGGCATGGTTGGTATCATTTACAATACCAAAATGGTAGACGAAGTGCCCGACAGTTGGGACGTGCTTTGGGATGAACGTTATAAGGATAATATTTTGAATTTCAATAACCCGAGAGATGCTTTTGCTACAGCGCAGTATCTTTTAGGTTCTTCTGTAAACAATGAAAATTCCGAGGAGTGGGAAGCGGCGGCAGATAAGCTGATAGAGCAAAAACCACTCATTCAGTCTTATGTTATGGATGAGATTTTCGTAAAAATGGAATCCGGCGAGGCGGCAGTTGCGCCGTATTATGCAGGCGATTTCTTAGCGATGCAGGAGGTTAATCCCGACCTTGCCTTTGCTTATCCGAAAGAGGGCACGAATATTTTCGTCGATGCTATGTGCATCCCGAAAGGCTCTAAAAACAAAGCGGCGGCAGAGCTGTTTATCAACTTTATGTGTGAGCCGGAGGTAGCGCTGCAAAATGCCGAATACCTTTGCTATCTTTGCCCCAATACCGCGGTTTTAGAGGATGACCGTTATTCCTATAAGGATAGCCCGGTGCTTTATCCCGAGATGGAATTGCATACCGAATACTTCCGTAATTTAGACAGAGAAACCTTAGATTTACTCTTTCAGCTTTGGGAAAAATTGAAGCTGGCATAATTTAAAACGATAAAAGGAGTCGATTCTTTTGGCAATCGAAATCGAAATTCCGCCACTTTCTTATTTTGAATCCGGCAACCCCTTTACCGGCAGTCACGGTCAAGTGTTCCGCTTTCATACCGCAAAGGACGGCGATGAGCTTTCCGCCTTTGTTTGGAACGAAGATATTTGCTTTGAGCTTGCCGAAAATAAGGAAGAAAAGCGCTTCGCCATGGGCGAAGAGGGGCGTGTCCAAATGAAAGCCTGGCTCGAAGAAAAGTGCCGAGAATTGCAGGAAAAAATTGTATAAAATAGCCCCTTATTGACAAAATAGTAAAAAAAGCGTAATATATACAGGATATTTTAAAGTGAATACAAGAAACGGAAATCGTTTCGGCGATTTAATATGATCAAATTAAAGGATTCTTTACAATGAAAATATTAAAAAAATTTCAAAAAACGATTGTACTTCTTTTAAAGTTAGCTTTATTCTTTAGCTTGTTTGCTATTTTCTTCTTAGTGTTCGGCACAAAGAATATTTGGCTCTTACGTTTTTCCAGAACCGCCGGCATCTGCATGATGACCTTCTGCGTTTTAGGCCTTGCCCTAATGGCGATTTACGGTGGATACAGAATCGGGGAGTACAAGAGTAAACCCATTATTCACTCGATGACGCTTTCCGTATTTATTACGGATGTAATTACGCATTTCCAGTTGTGTATCATGAATACCAACGCGTCGAACAATTCCACCTTCCGTTACGAATTTTTCGACCTCTTGCTTTTGGTTATGCTTTTACAGTTTGTCGTGATTGTATTCTTTGCGTACTTTGGCAACTATGTTTATTTTTCGATTAATTCCCCGGCAAAATGCTGTGTGATTACTTCTTCGCAATATTCCTTAAACAATATTGTTCCTAAAATCAAAAAATACAAGATGCAATATAAGATTACCGATATGGTACCTTATACCGATCCGCGTATCTATGATATTATCAATCGCTGTGACACGGTCTTTTTATATGACGTGCCGATGAATATGCGTACCACTTTGGTAGAGTATTGTTACGCGATTAACAAGAACATCTACTATAATTTCGAAATGTGCGACGTTGTTTCCATGCGTAGTCATACTTCGATTTTGGATGATAAGCCGCTCGTTTCTTCTAACGTGCAGACTTTAACCGCAGAGCAAGCCTTTATGAAGCGTGCGCTCGATTTAATTATTTCCACTGTCGGTTTAATTATTACAAGCCCGATTATGCTCGCTTGTGCCATTGCCATTAAAGCAGAAGACGGCGGTCACATCTTCTTTAAACAGAAGCGTGCCACGAAAGACGGCAAGGTGTTTGAAGTTTATAAGTTCCGCACCATGAAAGAGGAAAATTCCGTCAACCGTTCGGTAACTTCCGATGATGACAGAATCACCAAGGTCGGCCATTATCTTCGTAAATTCCGTGTCGACGAACTGCCGCAGATTATTAACATTTTTAAAGGCGAAATGAGCGTTGTCGGTCCCAGACCCGAAATGATGGAAAACGTAGAGGCCTATACAGAGGATTTACCCGAATTCCAATATCGTTTGCGTGTAAAGGCTGGTCTTACCGGCTATGCACAAATTGCGGGTAAATACAATACCTCTCCGAAAGATAAACTGGTTATGGACCTCACCTATATCGAGCAGTACAGCATTTGGCTCGATATTAAGCTGATTTTCCAGACCTTAACCGTATTTTTGAAAGCTTCGGACAGTACAGAGGCATTCAAAAAGGGCGACGAGTACGATTTCTTCTGTGCCGATGATGTTAAATCCGACGGTGAAAAATATATTGAGCCGCGGGAAGCACAAGAGGATTCCGAAAGCAACGAATAAAAAAGTAAGAAAAGAGACAAATCCGTTTTGTCTCTTTTTTTTCAGAAAACTTTTAGGGTTGTTCTAAACAGACTGAAAAAACAGGATTCTTACAGAATGCCTGAAATTGGGGGAGAGCTTTATGGACCTTCGACAGAAAAAAACGAGAAACATAGCCTGGACCGTCGCGATTGTTTTGGCTGTATTTGTTTTAACATTATTTTTTAACATTTACACACCTATGACGGTGGATGATTATTATTATTCCTTTAACTTCGCCAATGCCGAAAGACTTTCCGGCATAGCCGATGTTGCACAGTCTATGCAGAGACATTATCACACCGTGAACGGCAGATTGATTCCGCATTCCATTGTGCAAACCGTTTTAATGTATTTTGGCAAGGGCGCGGTTGCCAATACACTCAATTCCTTGATGTTTATAGCATTGGGCTATTTGATTTATAAAATCGCCAACACAGACAAAGAGGTTTCGCCGGTTCGTCTTTTGTTGATTTATCTGTTGCTTTATACTTTTTCACCGGCTATCGGTCAAACGCTTTTTTGGTTCGACGGTTCTGTGAACTACCTTTGGGGTACAACGGCAATTCTGGCGATGTTGTATTTTTATAACGATAAGTTTTTCCACCCTGGAAAATACAGCTCCCCGTGGTTCCTGCTTGCGAGCCTTCCACTGGCATTTTTAGCAGGTGGCTGGAGCGAAAACGGTTCGTCCACCTTGCTGATGTTGCAGGTGCTTTATATGGCACTTTATGCTTGGACCTATCGTAAAGAACAGAAATTTCCGCTTTTCTATGCACTTAGCTTTGTAACATCCTTTGTTTCTTGGCTCCTGATGCTAACAGCACCTGCCAATGCCTATCGCAGAAGCCGATTCCCGCAAATGGGTAAAAGAGAAATGCTGAGCATGCGCCTAAATGATTGCTTTAAAATGCTTCGCCAATATCTCTACCCGATTTTGGCAATGCTGTTTGCACTTTTGATTTTAGGTTTGTTTATTACGGCTTTCAAAAACCGTTTTACAAACAAAATTTCCTTTGTTCCCGAAAAGAATCGACTGTTTGTGTCGTTCCTCTTTTTACTGGCTTCCATGGTTGCCAATTTCGTAATGGTAGCGGCGCCTTACGGTCCGCGTTCGGCATTTAGCCCGACAGTATTTTTGATTGTTTCTCTTTGCACCTTAGCTTCCTGTTTTAGAATGGAAAAGACCAGTGTTCTTTGCTGTTTGCTTACAGTGATGCTCATCCTTTGCATGGGTGTTTATACGGCAGACGGTCTCAGAAGCACCAAGGTGTATTATGACAATTATAAAACCGTAGAAGCGGATATGTATCAGCAAAAAGAAGCGGGCATAGAAGATATAAAGGCTACAGTGGTAGTGCCGAGCTCGCCCTTTACCGCAACTTACGGCTTGGAGCTTCTTTCTCCGAATCCGGAACAGGAATTTAACGTCTATGTATCTAAATTCCATGAGCTTCACAGCATTGCGGCAAGCGATTACATCGAAACGCACAGCTCCGTGATTCAAAGACTCAAAGAAAAAGTTTTTGATTGGATGTTCCCGTAAACCCAAAAAATGAAAAAGAGCGACTTACTAATTTGACTTAGTAAGTCGCTCTTTTGTTTACCCGATTGGGTTATTTCATGCCGTCTTCGTAAGCCTTGATCATTTTCTTGACCATCTGACCGCCGACAGAACCTGCCTGCTTGGAAGTAAGGTCACCGTTGTAACCCTGCTTAAGGTTTACACCAACCTCGGTTGCAGCTTCCATCTTAAACTTGTCGAGAGCTTCTCTAGCTTCCGGAACAACATTCTTTGCCATTTCAAACACTCCTTTATTTCGTGATTTGCGTTTGCAATAGTATTGTTATCCGTTTTGCATGGTATATCAGAGAGAAAATCTGCCAAGTTTGACAATCTTATCTAATCTGAAAAAACAAAGTTTTCAGTCAAATAAAAAGGCTTTGCATTTACCGAAAAGCGTTTTTGCTTCCTCAGGGGAAACAGGCTCTAAGCTTTCAAAATAGGCGTATTCTGCATCCAAAAGCTTTTGTAAAGCGTCTCTGCCCACTTGAATGGCGGCTTTATAACGCGTGTTTAAATCCGAGAGCAACGCTTCGTTTCGTTCGTCAATATCTATAGGCAGACATTCTTTATAAAGATCAATGATTTCATCCTTTTCGGGAATCGGCGGATATTCGTGCGGTGCAGTGCAGTCAAAGAGTGCCACACTCAGCTCTCGGGCAATAATCATATCTACGCTGTTCGGATCCATAGAGCAGTGGTAGATTTCAACGTCGATGCCTTTTTCCAAAATTGCCGCGGCAACTTTTTTTAAGAAAGTGGATTTTCCGCTGCCGGGTCGGCCTTTCAGCAAATAACGCTTTTGAAGATCGGCGGTTAATGGCTCAATGTAGTCGATATTGCGCATCGCGAGCGGTGCACCGAAAAAGCGTTCGGTCACTTTGCCTTCTCCAACGGTTTCGACTTTTTGATTTCGTAAAATGCGCTGAATAAGAGCGTTACAAAGTATATCCGAAAGCTCAAAATCCATGTGCTTTATATAAAGGCTTTCTTTTTCATCATGAATTTTATGTGCCACATGAAAGGCATCCTGTGCTTCGGTGAGCGCTTTCTCTAAATGGATTTTTTCTTTTTTACAAAGGCTTCTGTCTAATACATCTATGCCGAAGCTGTCCTCACACAAAAGGAATTTAGATTTTGTCGGCAGAAAAACGCCTTTGATTTGGTTGTCCAAAGGGTGGTGAATGACCTCAACGGGTAATTCGTGTTCTTTGGCGTTTCTCAAAATCTCCGAAAACAGGGGAGCGAGGGTACGCCTATCATAGCCGCGCAGTAAAAGACGCTCGTTGGCGTTTAAAATCATTTCCTTTTCAAAGGAAACTGCATCGGGGGCAAGGCAGTTCAGAAAATAATCGCATCTTGTAAACATTCTTTTGGTTCCTTTCGTTTTAAAAATTTCTACAGCTATCTATATGAAAGCACTTTCTCAAAAAGAACAAAAGGGGACAATCTCCGAAAAGACTGCCCCCAAAAAATTTTTAAATACAGCCGGAATAAATGCTGTCCAGATTTTGCACGCAAGAGAGAAAAGCCTGTTCTTCGGTCTCGGTTAAGTGCAGTTTTAAAATTCCCTCGACACCGTTTCTCCCCAGAATACAAGGTACACCGGCAAAGGCTTCTGTATTTTCATAAGCACTCGAAAGGCAGGTGGAAACCGTTAAAATACTGTTTTCATCGCCTAAAACGGCTTTCACAATGCGCAAAAGTGAAAGCCCAATACCGTAATAGGTCGCCTTTTTTGCCGCAATGATTTTATAAGCGGCCTCTTTTACATCGGTTGCCATGCTTTGCAAATCTTCTGCTCTGAATTGCTCCGGATGCTCCTTCACGATTTCCAAAATAGGCTTGGTACCGATGAAAGCCTGTGACCAGGGTACAAGCTCACTGTCCCCGTGTTCGCCGATGACATAGGCGTGCACATTTTTGGGGTCAACTTTAAAATGCGCACCGAGCAGATAGCGCAGACGCGCGGTGTCCAGCGTAGTTCCCGAACCGATGACTTTATGCACCGGGCAACCGCTGAGCTGTCCCGTTAGTCGCGTCAAAATATCCACGGGATTGGTCGCCACTAAAAATATACCATTAAAGTCGGCAGCTTGTAAAGCGGAAACTATACTTTCAAAAATAATTTTATTTCTCTGTAAAAGTGCTAAACGGCTTTCTCCGGGCTTTTGCGCCGCACCGGCACAAATTACCGCCACATCGGCATCTCGGCAGTCTCTGTAATCTCCGGCGTAAATGTGCATATTGGCCTTGCAAAAGGCTAAACCGTGATTTAAATCCATGGCTTCACCGAGGGCTTTTTCACGGTTCACATCAATGAGTACCAGTTCATCACAAACGCCTTCAAAGGTGGCGGCATAGGCAAAGCTCATGCCAACAAAGCCCGTACCGATGACGGCAACTTTGCGTTTCGTGTTTTCCATGTTCATATGCGATTCTCCTTTCGTTTTAGTATGTGCAAAAAAGAAAAGTCCAAATAAAAATTTTGCATAAAAAAAGCCAAAGGCACATAGGTATTACTAAGCTCGCAAGGAGGGGAAACGCTTGAACTTTACAGTAGAGGAACGCGCCGAGGATTTAGGCGATTATATTGTGCAGCACAAAGCTACAGTTCGTGCTGCCGCACAGGCATTCGGAATTTCAAAAAGTACCGTACATACCGATGTTGCAAAGCGTTTGCAAAAAATTAATCCGTCATTATATAAAGAAGTGCGTGCCGTGCTGGATATTAACAAAGCGCAAAGGCACATTCGCGGCGGCATGGCAACTAAGGAAAAATATCGGCATGAGGCAGAAAAATAAATCTTTAAAAACAGCGCGGCAAGGGGATTTGCCGCGTTATTTTTTGCTTTAGCGGATTTAAAATACATAAAAATGTTTTTACGTTCAAAATTTTTAAGAAAACCGGCTGTCCTTTTCACATATTTTCTTCAAAAACCTCTTGCAAAATGAGGCTCTATTTAATATAATATCAAGTATATGTATGTAATTTGCATACTGAAAGGTGGAAAATAAAGTGGCAGAAGAAAAGAACATGTTCGTTCAAATGGAACATGATGTTATGGACTTCTGGGAGAAAGAACAGTGCTTCCAGAAGCTTCGCGAAAAAAATAAAGGACACAAGATGTTCCGATTCTTAGACGGCCCGATTACAGCAAACAACCCCATGGGTATTCACCATGCTTGGGGCAGAAGCACAAAGGACGTCTTCCTTCGCTACCATGCTATGAGAGGTTACGATTGCCGTTATCAGAACGGTTTTGACTCTCAGGGTCTTTGGGTTGAAGTTGAAGTGGAAAAGCAGAACGGCTTTGAAACAAAAAAAGACATTGAAAATTACGGTATGGACAAGTTTACACAGGATTGTAAAGACCGTGTAAAGCATTTCTCCGGTATCATTACCGAGCAGT
This sequence comes from Acutalibacter sp., assembly GCA_020025775.1. Classification (GTDB taxonomy): domain Bacteria; phylum Bacillota; class Clostridia; order Oscillospirales; family Acutalibacteraceae; genus Fimenecus. The sequence continues at coordinate 154,621 of JAHHRN010000003.1, read as the reverse complement.
CTAAGCGCCTCGGTCAGTGGATGGATTGGGAGAACTCCTACTACACCAATACCGACCAGAATATTGAAGGCATTTGGCATTTCTTAAAGAAGTGCGACGAAAACGGCTGGATTCAGAGAGAGTATAAGCCCATGCCTTGGTGCCCGCGTTGCGGTACTTCTCTTTCCGAGCACGAAATGACCGGTTCTTATAAGATGATGACCCATAACTCCGTCTTCTTTAAGTTACCCGTTCCTGAGCTTAACTGCAAGATGCTTGTTTGGACCACCACACCGTGGACCCTTTCTTCCAACGTTTCTTTGGCAGTTAACCCTGATATCGAATATGTTGCCGTTAAGGTAAAGAGCGATGACCTTCCCTTAGTTCTTGCTAAGAATGCGATTCGTTACCTCGGTGATGATAAGGTAGAAGTTTTAGATAGCTTCCTCGGTGAAAAATTAGTAGGCTACACCTTTGAAACCTGTTTCCCGGATTTACCGGCACAGCAGGGTGTAGAACACAAGATTGTTCCGTGGGAAGACGTTGCAGCTGACGAAGGTACCGGTGTTGTTCACATCGCTCCCGGCTGCGGTGTTGAAGACTTTGAACTCGGCGAAAGACTCGGCCTTGCTAAGGTTATGCCCATCGATGATATGGGTATCTATCTCGACGGCTTCGGCTTCATGACCGGCAAAGACAGCCACACCATTGCCGATGAAGTTTTCGAAGCTTTAAAGGCAGACAATAAGCTTTACAAAGTAGAGCCGCACGAGCACAGCTATCCGGTTTGCTGGAGATGCAAATCCGAAGTTGTATTCCGTCTCGTTCCGGCTTGGTATATCCGTACTGAAGAATTAAAGCCCAGACTTAAAAAGGCTGCTGCTTCCGTTAAGTGGGAACCCGCTTCCAACGGTAAGAGAATGCAGGACTGGCTCGACAACATGGGTGACTGGAACATTTCCAGAAAACGTTACTACGGTATGCCGCTTCCGTTCTATCCCTGCGACTGCGGTCATGTTACCGTTGTCGGTTCTAAGGAAGAACTTTGCGATCTCGCTGTAGACAGAGCAAAGGCAGAGGCTCTTCCCGAGCTTCATCGTCCGTGGGTAGATGATATTAAAATCAAGTGCCCGCACTGCGGCAAAGAAGTTTCCAGAGTTTCCGAAATCGGTGACGTTTGGCTCGACGCAGGTATCGTTCCGTTCTCCACCTTCGGCTACTTTGAAGACAGAGAAGCTTGGAAGAAGAATTTCCCGGCAGAGTGGGTTACCGAAATGCACGAGCAGGTTCGTCTTTGGTTCTACTCTCTTCTCTTCATGAGTGTTGTTTTGGAAGACAGAGCACCTTATGAGCGTGTTCTCACCAACAGCGCCGTTGTTGCAGAAGACGGTACCAAATTCTCCAAGACCGGCTTCATGATTAAATTCGACGAGGCAGCTGAAAAGATCGGCGCAGATACCGTTCGTTACCTCTATGCAGGCGCACCGAACACCACAGATGTTCGTTTCGGTTATAACCTCGGTGACGAAGCTAGAAGAAAGCTCCTTTCCTTCTGGAATATCTACACCTTCTTCGAAACCTATGCAAAGATTGACAAGCCCACCTTTGAAGGCTACACTCCGGACAAGTCCAAGATGACCCCCACCGACAAGTGGCTTACCGTTCGTACCAACGAATTCTTACAGAAGGCTACCGAGCTTTATGATGATTACAAGGTTTACCTTCTTGTCAGAGAATTTGAACAGTTTGTAGATGACATCTCCAACTGGTATATCCGTTCCAACCGTCGTCGTTTCTGGAAAACAGACGATGCTGACGATAAGCAGTTAGCTTACTGGGTACTCTTCCATGCGCTCAATACGGCAACTCAGGTAATGGCACCCATTATCCCGTTCATGACGGAGCACATTTGGCAGAACCTCACCCGTAAGGTAATGCCGTCCTCCGCACTTTCCGTGCACCTCAGCGATTGGCCCACACCTTTAGAGGGCTTCGAGGATGACGGTATCCTTGCACAGACCGAATTCGTTCGTGAGACCATTGCAACCGCTCTTCGTCTTCGTAACGAACAGCAGTTAAAGGTTCGTCAGCCGCTTGCAACACTCTTCATCTGCTGTGATGCAGAGCATGAAGCTATGCTTCGTCCGTTCGAGCAGAACGTCTTAGACGAACTTAACATTAAAGAGCTTACCTATTTAGAGGACAACAGCGCTCTCGAAGATAAATTCTTGCAGCTCAACTTCAAGAAGGCAGGCGCAGCACTCAAGCAGAATGTCAACGCTGTGAAGGAAGCTTTAGCAGCTCTTTCCGATGAAGATATGCAGAAGGCTGTTGCAGCATTTGAAAAGGGCGAGCAGGTTACCATTGCAGGTTGGGATGAAGCACTCGATGCAGACCTCTTCCTCGCGAACTCCAAGACAAAGCAGGGTCTTGTTTCCGCAGAGCTTTCCAACAAGGTTGCTGTTGTTGCACTTGACACCCGCCTTACCGACGAGCTCATCCGTGAAGGTATGCTTCGTGACGTTGTTCGTCAGTGCCAGATTCTCCGTAAGGAAGCCGGCTACGAAGTAGAACAGCGCGTCAGAATCGCTGTAGCTTCCGATAACGCAGAGCTTATGGATACTCTTGCCGGTAAGAATGACTATTTGAAGGCTGAACTTTTAGCTGATGAAGTTCTCTTAAATGCAGAGCTTGCCGCAGACCTCACCAAGGATGTTGAGATTGCAGGCACAGCTGTAAAGCTTTCTGTTACAAAAGCATAAGGAGGAAAAACTATGCTTTCCGAAATTCAAAAAGACATGACTATCGGCGATATTTTAGACGAGGATAAGAGAGTCGTTCCCTTCTTCTTAGATATGGGAATGCATTGCCTCGGTTGCCCCTCCGCAAGAGGAGAGAGCGTCGAGCAGGCATGCCTTGTGCATGACATCGACCCCGACGAATTCATCGAAAAGGTCAATGCATTTTTAAAGGCTGAATAATCAATACCAAGAGGGGCTATGATACGTTTGCGTTTCACAGCCCCCTTATTTTATGAGGAATACAACATGAAGCTGACAAATCGTCTTTCTATGGTGGCAGACGCCGTAGGACAGTGTGAAAATTTTGTAGACATCGGAACTGACCATGCCTATTTACCGGCCTATTTACTTTTAAACGGTAAGGTACAGCGTGCGCTCGCGTGTGATTTGCGTGAACAGCCACTCCAAAATGCCCAAAAAACCGTAGAAGCCTATGGCCTTCAAAATAAAATAAAATTGCGCCTGTCGAATGGCTTACAAAGCGTGCATCCCGAGGAAGCCGACGTTGTCGCCATTGCCGGTATGGGCGGTATTCTTATTTCGGAAATGATTGAAAACACGCCGTGGCTAAAAAATTCTCAAAAACGCTTGGTTTTACAGCCCATGACCCACGAAGAAGATGTTCGCAAAGCCCTATTGGCGAATGGCTTCCAAATTCTTTCGGAGCATACCGCCGCCGAAGGCAAGCGCCTCTATCTTTGCATTACGGCGCAGTTTTGTGGCAATGCCCAAACGCCCGAGCCTTATGTTTATTACAGTGGCTTACTGCTGCAGGGACAAAGTGAAACCGACAAGCTTTATTTAGAAAAAATCAAAACGCGGCTTTCAAAGCGTGCCGAAGCACTCAAAGAATTTGAGCCGCAAACCGCAAAAGAACTTTTTGAAATATTGGAGGGGATGGAACATGCTTCTCAAGAAAATATATGAGTATATAGACGAAATCGCGCCCTTTTCTTTGCAGGAGGAATGGGATAATAGCGGCTTACAGGTCGGCGAGTGGGGGCAGGAAATCAAAAAGGTTCTGCTTTCTTTGGATGCCACTGCTGAAACCGTGGAAGAAGCCAGGCAGAAGCATTGTGATTTAATCGTGACGCATCATCCTTTCTTGTTCCGTGCACAAAAACAATTTGTCAACGAGAATCCGGCATTTCTTGCCGCCAAATATGGCATTTCCGCCATTTCTGCACATACTTCCTATGATAAGGCGGAAAACGGCGTACAGGATCTCTTAGCCAAGACTTTGGGACTTACCCATGTCAGAACCTGTGAGGACGGACTTCTGCGTATCGGTGAAGCACCGAAGCAAACCGTTCGTACCTTTGCAGAGCACGCAAAAGAAGCCCTGCACGCGAGCGTGGCATTTTCTTTGCCGCAAAAAGAAATTAAAACCGTGGCGCTTTGCTCCGGCGCGGGTTCAGACCTTTGGGAGGAAGCCCTTGGGTATGGCGCTGACCTGTTCGTAACCGGGGAAATGAAACACCACGAAGTCTTAGATGCCAATGCCGCAGGGCTTGCAACCCTTGCCGCAGGGCATTTTGAAACCGAAATTTTCGCGGTAGAAGCTTTAAAAGAACGCTTAGAAAAGCAATTCCCGGAATTGGAATTTTGCCTTTCCGAAGAAGCTTCTCCGCTGCAATATATTTAAAATTCAAAGGAAATCATTATGGCACTGGATGGAATTACCTTACATTTTATCAAAAAAGAATTAGAAGAATCCGCTTTAGGTGCAAGAGTGGAAAAGGTCTATCAGCCCTCTAAGGCGGAAATTGTGTTACAGCTTCGCCAAAGAAGCGGCGCAAGAAAGCTTTTTCTCTCCGCAGAATCTGCATCGCCGCGCATTCATTTTACGGATTATCCGACCGACAATCCGCAAAAACCGCCGATGCTTTGCATGCTGCTCCGCAAGCATTTAACAGGTTCTATTTTAAAGAATATTCGCCAAAACGGGCTCGACAGAATCCTGTTTTTGGATTTTGACGGCGCCAACGAAATTGGTGACCGCGTGCTGTTAACGCTTTGTATTGAAATTACAGGGCAGCACAGCAATATCATTTTAATGCAGGAAAACGGCAGAATCTTAGATGCTGTAAAGCGCGTGGATGAAACAAAATCTGCCTACCGAGAGGTTTTACCGAATGTCACCTATGTTTTGCCGCCTGCGCAGGGAAAATTAAATCTTTTAAAGGTCACGGCAAAAGAAGCGGCAGAAAAGGTGCTTTCGTTTAAAGAATCTCTTTTGCCCTCCGCTTTTATGAAAGCCTTAGAGGGCATTTCGCCCATTGTCAGCCGAGAACTGGCGTATCGCGTGGCAGGGGATATAGACACGCGAGCCTGTGATGCTTCTTTGGAGACAACAGAAAAAGTGCTCGAAAGCTTACAGGTCCTTTTGGAAGAAAAGGTACAGCCTTGCATTGTGAAAAACGATGAGGGCAAGGCGTTCGATTTCTCGTTTTGGGATATTCAGCAGTATGGTGCCTTTTACGAAAAGAAAACCTACGAAAGCTTTTCCGAGCTTTTGGATGCGTTTTATTTTGAACGTGAAAAGGAACTTCGCAACAAACGCCGTGCCGGCGATTTAATGAAGCATGTACGCACTCTCAAAGAACGTGCCGTGCGTAAAATCAACAACCGTGAAGCCGAACTTTCCGCCTGCGCCGGTATGGAAGAAATGCGCTTGAAAGCGGAGCTGATTACCGCGAATCAATATGCACTCGAAAAGGGCAATGCCATATACGAAGTGCCGAATTATTATGAGAACAACGAAATTCTGAAAATTCAAGTTGACCCGGCACTTACCCCCACCCAAAATGCGCAGAAGTTCTATAAAGCCTACAGAAAGTCGAGAACTGCCGAAAAAGCCTTATATAAGCTCATTGAAGAAGGTAAGCAGGAATATCTTTATCTCGATTCTGTCTTAGATGCGCTTTCCCGTGCGGATAACGACAGCGATTTAGCACTCATTCGTGAGGAGCTCATCGACGGTGGCTATGTGAAGCATAAAAAAGGCGGAAAACAAAGACTTCCCAAAGCCTTGCCACCTTATGAATTCAAAACCACAGACGGCTTTACCGTTTTAATCGGCAGAAACAATGTTCAAAATGATAAGCTTACGTTAAAGACTGCAAAGAACTATGATATGTGGTTGCATACACAGGGCTTTGCCGGCTCGCATACGGTCATTATCGCCGACAGAAGAGAAATCACCGACGAGGCGATTGTCGAAGCGGCGGAAATGGCGGCCTATTTCAGCAGTGCCGGTGATGCACAAAAAGTCCCGGTAGACTACACCCTCATTAAGAATGTGAAAAAGCCCAGTGGTGCAAAACCGGGCAAGGTGATTTATAATGTTTATAATACTGTATATGTCACCCCGAAAGCACCCAAGGAACTTGAGTTAAAATAGAAGAGTGGAAAGTAACTTTTGAAAGAAGGTAAACAGCATGGACTCTATTTTTACTGGCACAGTGGATAAAACCTGTCCGCTTCCCGAGTATCCGAGACCGCAGCTCGTGCGCGAAGCATGGCTCAATTTAAACGGCAGCTATGATTATGCCATTCTGCCTGCCGATGCACCGAAGCCAACGAGCTATGACGGCAAAATCCTTGTGCCGTTCGCGATAGAAACGCCGCTTTCCGGGGTGGAAAGAGCCTTATTACCCGAAGAACGGCTTTGGTACAGAAGAAGTTTTACTCTTCCGCAGAACTGGCAGGGGAAACGCGTCCTTTTGCATTTTGGTGCCGTAGATTGGCAGTGCAAGGTCTATGTGAACGGGAAATGTGTGGGCGAGCATACCGGCGGCTATGTAGCCTTTTCCATGGATATTACTGAGGCACTTATAGAAGGCGAAAACGAGCTTTTGGTTTGTGTGTATGACCCTACGGATGCCGGTTGGCAGCAGAGGGGCAAGCAAACTTTAAAAACGCACGGCTTTTGGTATACCGCCACTTCCGGTATTTGGCAAACCGTGTGGCTCGAAGCGGTGGAAGAGCTCTACATAGAAAAATTGCGCTTTACACCGAACATAGACGATAGCACCATTCGCGTGAAAACGATTTTAAACAGAAAAGCTGACGGCGTTGTGAGAAAGCTTACCATTTCTTTCTCGGGTGAAACCGTATGCGAAGCGGAAATCGAAGCGGACGAAGCGGTTCTTCTCAAAAATCCCAAGCTTTGGAGTCCAGAAACGCCGAATCTTTATGATGTGAAACTTGAAATCTTCCAAAACGGGGAATTAAAAGACAGCGTCACATCCTATTTCGGTATGCGTAAGTTTTCCATGGAAAAAGATAAAAACGGCGTGCCGCGTTTGTTTCTGAATAACCAGCCGTATTTTCAAAAAGGTCTTTTAGACCAAGGCTACTGGTGCGACGGTGGATTGACCGCGCCGACCGATGCAGCCATGATTTTCGATATTCAAAAGTGTAAGGACTTAGGCTTCAATATGCTGCGTAAGCACATTAAAGCAGAGCCGCTGCGTTGGTATTATCACTGCGACAGACTGGGCATGCTCGTTTGGCAGGATATGATGAGCGGCGGGCAGTATATCGGCGATTTCTATGCCGGCTTCTTACCGAATATCGGGCTTAGAAATAAAATTAAAGATAATAACTACAAACGCTTCAGCCGTACCGAACAGGAATGGCGTGAGGATTATATTCGAGAGCTCGGCGAACTTATCGACTTGCTTTATAACACGGTTTCTCTTTACGCTTGGGTGCCCTTTAACGAAGCGTGGGGGCAGTTTGATGCGCTGAAAGTCTGCGATTATGTAAAGCGGTTAGATGAAAGTCGCCCCGTAGACCACGCTAGCGGCTGGTATGACCAGGGCGGCGGCGATATGCAGAGCATTCACCGCTATATTCTGCCTGTAACCCGTCCGAAGCCCGACAACCGTGCTTTTGTGCTTTCGGAATTCGGCGGCTATTCACGAAAGGTCGAAGGGCATCTGTGGAATGCGAAAAAAGCCTTCGGCTATGTAGCTTTTTCTGACAAAGAAAAACTCACAAAGGGGTATGAAAAGCTTTTCAAAAAACAGGTTTTACCGCTTATCCCAAAAGGCCTTTCCGCCTTTATCTATACGCAGGTAAGCGATGTTGAAAATGAAGTCAACGGACTTTATACCTATGACAGAGCCGTTTTAAAGCTGGATGAGGAAACGGTGAAGCATTTAAACGAAAGCTGTAAGCTTTAGGGAGGGGACTATGGCAAATCAGAAATTAAAGCTTTTATATGTTTTAGAAATTCTTCTTCGGGAAAGTGATGAAAATCACCCCGTGAATGCAGAGAAAATCCTAAACTTTTTAGAAGAAAAGGGGATACACTGCGAACGAAAATCCGTTTACAGTGACATTGGCGTTCTAAAGGAATACGGCTATGATATTCTTTGCGCCAAGGGTAATCAAAATGGCTATTTCTTAGCGTCACGCGAATTTGAAGCCGTGGAAATTCAGCTCCTAGCAGACGCCGTGGAATCGGCTAAATTTATTTCGCCCAAGAAAACCGAGCAGCTTTTGCAAAAGGTGCTCTTGATGACGAGCGAAGCCCATGCAAAGGAAATCAAAACGCATTGCCACGTAGAAAGCAGTCCGAAAGCGGCGAACGAAGAAATTTATTATCATATTGATAAGCTCAGCCGTGCCATTCGCGAAGAACGTAAAATCCATGTAATTTATCGCCGCCACAAAGCAGGGCACGCCAACGCTTTGGATATTTACGATAAGGAATATGTTCTCAGTCCTTACGCCATGATTTGGTCCAATGACTATTACTATCTTGTGGCGAATTACGAGAAATACGATGACCTCATGGTGCTTCGTATCGATCGCATTCGTTCCATGGAGATTTTAAAGGACGAAAAATGGCGGCATTTTAGCGAGGTGTCGGAATACAAGGACTTCTTTGATTCCGCCGATTATGCCAGAAAGCATTTCAACATGTATGCAGGCGAGAGCGAGCCAGTGGAAATGGTTTGTCAAAACGAAACCATCGAGCAGGTCTTAGACCGGTTCGGTGACAATATTCATTTCTACGGTGTGGATGAGGAACGTTTCGGCATGCAAACCGACATCGCCGTGAATGACGGCCTTGTGGCTTGGCTGATGCAGTTTGGTACCCGAATCGAAGTGAAAAAGCCCGATTATCTCAAAAAAATGCTCTTAAAACGTGCCGAAGAAATTAAAAAATTGTATTCTTAATGCACCTTTGTGCACAATAAACAAAAATAAAAAAATATTTTTTATCACTTATCTAAGCGAGGACTTGCAAAAATTCCCGTATTGTTATAAAATAAACAAGGTTAGATAATTTTATTTTAAATCAGCTGAAAGGAACGAAAAAACTATGAGCGCACTTAATAAAATGACCGTTGAAGATTTAGACGTAAAGGGCAAGAAGGTTCTTGTTCGTTGCGACTTTAACGTAAAGATGGAAGACGGTGTTATCACCAGCGACAAGAGAATTGTTGCTTCTCTTCCGACCATCCAGTATTTACTTGACCACGATGCAAAGGTTATCCTTTGCTCTCACCTCGGCAGACCGAAAGGCCAGTTTAACCCCGAATTCTCCATGAAGCCCGTTGCAGCACGTCTTGCAGAGCTCCTCGGCAGAGAAGTTAAAATGGCTGAAGATGTTGTCGGCGAAAGCGCACAGGCTCTTGCAGCTGACCTCAAGGAAGGCGAAGTTCTTCTTCTTGAAAACGTTCGTTTTGAGCCCGGCGAAACCAAGAATGATGAAGAGCTTTCCAAGAAGTTTGCTTCTCTTGCAGACCTCTATGTAAACGATGCTTTCGGTTCTGCACACCGTGCACACTCTTCCACAGCAGGCGTTGCAGCTTACCTTCCCTCTGCTTGCGGTTACCTCATCCAGAAGGAAATCGAATTCATCGGCGGTGCACTTGAAAATCCGAAGAGACCGCTCGTTGCTATCCTCGGCGGCGCAAAGGTTTCCGACAAGATTGGTGTTATCACAAACCTCATCGACAAGTGCGATACTCTTATCGTAGGTGGCGGTATGGCTTATACCTTCATGAAGTCCTTAGGTCACCAGATCGGTACTTCTCTCTTAGAAGAAGACAAGGTTGAGCTTGCAGCAGAAATGATGCAGAAGGCTAAGGATAAGGGCGTTAAGTTCTTAATCCCTGTAGATAACAAGGTTGGTAAGGAATACAAGCCCGACACCGAAGCTATGGTTGTTAACTCCGACGAGATTCCGGAAGGCTACATGGGTCTTGACATCGGTCCGAAAACCCAGGAACTCTTCGCAGATGCAGTTAAGGATGCAGGCACCGTAATTTGGAACGGTCCGATGGGCGTTTCCGAATGGGAAAACTTCGCAGCAGGTACTATTGCTGTTGCAACTGCAATCGCTGAAAGCGGCGCAATCTCCATCATCGGCGGCGGCGACTCCGCAGCAGCTATCCAGAAGCTCGGCTTCGCTGATAAGATGTCTCACATCTCCACCGGCGGCGGCGCATCCCTCGAGTACCTCGAAGGTAAAGAACTTCCCGGCATTGCAGCTCTTAACGACAAGAAATAAGCAATTAAAAAATAGAGGTGAGTTTTTCGCTCACCTCTAAAGCTATATAAAGGAGTATATACTTATGAATAAAGCAAAGAGACAGGCAGTTATCGCAGGTAACTGGAAAATGAACAAAACCCCGTCCGAGACAAAGGCACTCATCGAGGAAATGAAACCCCTTCTTGCAAATGCAGATTGCGGCGTTGTTCTCTGCGTTCCGTTCATCGACGTTGCAGCAGCTGTAGAAGCAGCTCAGGGCTCCAACATTAAAATCGGTGCTGAAAACGTTCACTTCAAAGAGAGCGGTGCTTACACCGGCGAAATCTCCGCAGCTATGCTTAAAGAAGCAGGCGTTGAATATGTAGTTGTTGGTCACTCCGAAAGAAGAACTTACTTCGGCGAAACCGACCAGACCGTTAACCTTCGCACTCTTGCAGCTCTTAACGCTGGCCTCAAGACCATCATCTGCGTTGGTGAAACCTTAGAGCAGAGAGAACTCGGCTACACCGAGAACCTTCTTAAGTTCCAGACCAAGATGGCTCTTACCAACGTAACCGAAGAACAGCTCAAGAACGTTATCATCGCTTATGAACCCGTTTGGGCTATCGGCACAGGCGTTACCGCTACTGCTGACCAGGCAGACGAAGGCAACGGCTATGTTCGTGCAGCGATTGCCGAAGCTTACGGTGCAGATGTTGCTGAAACCGTTACCGTTCAGTACGGCGGCTCCATGAACGCAGGCAACTGCGACGAGCTTCTTTCCAAGGTAAACGTAGACGGCGGTTTAATCGGCGGCGCTTCCTTAAAGGCTGTTGATTTCTCCAAGATCGTAGAAGCAGCTTCTAAATAAGAAATAAGAGGGATATTTAATGAAACAACCCGTAGTTTTATGCATTATGGACGGCTTTGGTTATAACCCCGACGATTACGGCAACGCAATCCGTGCGGCAAAAACTCCCGTTCTTTCCAAACTTTTTGATGAGAATCCGCTTACACACATCGGTGCATCCGGCATGGACGTTGGTCTTCCGGACGGTCAGATGGGTAACTCCGAAGTTGGTCACACCAACATCGGTGCCGGCAGAATCGTTTATCAGGAACTTACCAGAATCACAAAGTCCATCAGCGACGGTGATTTCTTTGAAAATGAAGCTTTCCTTGCAGCCGTTGAAAACTGCAAGAAGCATGACAGCGCACTTCACCTCATCGGTCTTCTTTCTGACGGCGGCGTGCACAGCCACAACACCCACCTCTATGCACTTTTAGAGCTTGCTAAGCGTGCAGGTCTTACAAAGGTTTACGTTCACGGCCTCTTAGACGGCAGAGACGTACCGCCCGCATCCGGCGTAGAATACATTAAAGAATTAGAAGCCAAGTGCAAAGAAATCGGCGTTGGTAAAATTGCAACTGTTATGGGCCGTTTCTATGCAATGGACCGTGACAATATGTGGGATCGTGTCGGCATGGCATACAATGCTATGGTTCACGGCGAAGGCGTTCAAGCAGAAAGTGCTGTAGACGCAGTCCTGGCTTCTTATGAAACCAAGGATGAGGACGGCAAGTTCTTAACCGATGAATTTGTAATGCCCACCGTATTAAAAGACGGCGCACCGGTTTCTGCAAATGATTCCATTATCTTCTTCAACTTCAGACCGGACAGAGCCAGAGAAATTACCCGTGCTTTTGTTGACCCGGAATTCACCGGCTTTGACAGACGCGGCGATTTGCCGCTCTATTATGTTTGCATGACCCAGTATGATGCAACAATCCCGAATGTTGATGTTGCTTTCAAACCCGAAGCACTTGTGAACACCATGGGCGAATATCTTTCCAATCTCGGCAAAACACAGCTTCGTATCGCTGAAACTCAGAAGTATGCACACGTTACATTCTTCTTCAACGGCGGCGAAGAAAAGGTTTATCCGGGCGAGGACAGAGTCCTTATCGACTCCCCGAAGATTTCTACCTTCGACTTAAAGCCCGAAATGAGCGCTTACGAGGTTTGCGACGCTGTTTGCGAAAAGATTCGCTCCGGCAACTATGATGTTGTTATTTTGAACTTTGCAAACTGCGACATGGTTGGTCATACAGGCATTTTCGATGCAGCTGTTCAGGCTGTTGAAGCTGTAGATACCTGCGTTGGCAGAGTAGCAGACGCTGTAAAGGATATGAACGGCGTACTTCTTATCACGGCTGACCACGGTAACGCAGACAAGATGTATGAGGCAGACGGCACACCGTTTACCGCACACACCACCAACCTCGTTCCTCTTTGCATCGTTGGCAGCAAGGCAAAGAAGCTTAAAGCTAAAGGCGGCAGACTTTGCGACCTTGCACCCACTATGCTTGACATTATGGGTCTTGAACAGCCCAAAGAAATGACCGGCGTTTCCTTAATTGAAGAATAAGGAAACAAATTTTCCGGCTAAAATAAAGCTTATGACATCGGCACACAGCGCACATGGCACTGTGTGCCGTGTTTTATTTATATCCACACTGCCGTAATATACCGCAATCGCGTAAAAGGTGGTTTCGGTGGAAGCGACAATCACCGATGCCGTGCGGCCTAAAAAGGAGTCCGGTCCATAGGCTTTTAAAACCTCTGTATACATCGAAATAGAGCCGCTGCCCGAAAGTGGAGATAAAATACAAAGGGAAAGAAGCTCTTTGGGAATACCGATTTTCGAAAGCAAGGGCGCACACCATTCTCCGAGTTTTTCCAAAAATCCCGATGCAGACAATAAATGTACGGCAAAAAGCAGAGCTAGAAGGGTAGGTAGAAGCGCGAATGCCGGCGCAATACTTTCCTTGGCACCCTTGCAAAAGCAGTCGAAAACGGGAACACGCTTGATTGCCGCGTAAAATAAAATGCCGCCGATGAAAAAAAGCAGAATATAAGCACCGAAATTATGCATGAGAACACCTCTCTGCAAACTTTGCCAAAAGAACGGCGCCAAGGCATGAACAAAGAGACGTAAGTAAGCCGGGAAGTAGAATGTCCATGGGATTAGAAGCCCCGAATTCGGCACGCAGAAGTGCCGCAGTAGTGGGGATAATTCTAAGAGCTGCCGTGTTGAGAATTACGAAAAGCACCATTTCGTTAGAAGCGGTGTTCCCGTTTGGATTACAGCGTTTTAATTCCTGCATGGCGCGAAGACCCAAAGGTGTTGCCGCATTGCCGATGCCCAAAAGATTTGCGGTTAGATTCATGGAAATGGCTTGTTTTGCTTTTGCTTCTTTTTTTAAATGTGGAAAGAGCAAATTTAAAAGGGGCGAGAGAACACGGGCGATTTTCTCCGTCAGTCCGGCGGCTTCACAAACGGCAGTAATACCGCCCCAAAAGCAGAACATGCCGAGTAAAGAGAGCGTCAGCGTGACCGCTTCTTTGACTGCCGGGAAAATGCTGTTTGCAATTTTGAGAGTGTTGCCGCTTATAATGCCATACAGAATAGAAAGAAAAATCATTGAAATCCAAAGTATATTCATCATTCTACATTCCTCCTAAAAAAACGATATGGAAAAAATTTTTTCATATGAATAATATTGACAAAAATGGCAAATATTGCTATAATCTGATTGAATTCTACAAGTACATATACTAGGAGGAATTGCCTATGAAGTCTACAGGAATTGTTCGACCTATTGATAAACTTGGCCGTATTGTATTACCGAAGGAACTTCGTGATGCACTGCATTTAGTAGAAAATGAAAGCAGCGTTGAATTTTATACAGATGGAGATACTATAGTTTTAAAGAAGTATATGCCGGCTTGTATTTTTTGTAACAGTGCAGATAATATGATTGAATATAACGGAATGAAAATCTGCAAAGACTGCTTTGATAAAATGAATCAGTTGTTTTTACAAAAAGAAGATTAAATTTTATTTTGCGCCGCAAAGGATGAACTGCGTCTAAAAATAGGATTTTTCGCGGTATAGAATGAGAATTTTGAAATAATAAAAAGCGACAGGGAGTTTTCTCTGTCGCTTTTTTGCGTTTTAGTATTTAAGTCGAAGGTTTATTTTTGCTTGCGCTTCGGATGACGCAGCATTTTAAAGCCGAAGGTGATGCCGATTAAAACGATGAAAATTTCCAAACGACCTAAAAGCATACCGAGCATTTCCACAATCAAAGCTGCGGAGCAGGTGGTGGGGTTGGTAATGCCGATGGAAAGACCTACAGTGCTCAAGGAGGAAGCAAAGTCAAACATCGCCTCGGTGAGCGTGCAGTCCGCGGCCACAGTCAGTGCCAAAGAACCGACTACATAGATAGACATAAAGGCGATGAAAAATCCGGTAGTATCCTCTGCCAGCTCGTCGTCAATCGGCGCCTTACCCGAAGCCTTGGTATATTCTGGAGCTTCTACGGTACGAGAGGGGGAGAGCTTCCTTTTGATGTTTCTGCCTGCCAGGCGAAGCAGTAAATAAGCACGGGCGATTTTTAAACCGCCGGCGGTTGAACCGATGCCACCGCCGATTACCATCATTAAAATCAGCATAGCAATCGCAAATTGCGGCCATTCGGCATAGCTCATAGTGGAATATCCGGTTGTGGACATCGCGGAAACAATATCAAAGGTGGCTTTACGCAAGCCCTCGCCAAAGCTGATATCTAAGCCGTGCATCAAGGATACTGCGGTCGGAGGAATCGCAAGAAGTAAAAGCAAGAACATGAAGCGTACTTCGCTAACCTTGCAGAAGTCGCGTACCTTGCCTCTGACCAAAAGAAGCAAAGCCGCAAAGTTGGTTGTACCGATAATCATTAAAACAATGGTGATAATTTCAATCGAAAGACTGTTATATTCGCCGATGCTGTTGAGCTTTGTGGAAAAGCCACCGGTCGAAAGAGAGCACATAGCGTGACAAATACCGTCAAACCAGGTCATACCGGCAATGCGGTAGGCAATCGTGCCGAGCACAAGGCAAACGTTGTAAATAATGAAAATGGCCTGTGCGGTCTTTTTGATATTCGGCATGATTTTGTCGGGGTGTCCTTCTGCGCTGTAAAGGCTCATAGAGTGCTTGCTGGAAATGAATAAAATCATTACCATAATGAAGCCTAAACCGCCGCAATACTGCATGAAGCTACGGTGGAAAAGATAAATCATCGGTGTTTCACGCACGTCCACAACGGAAAGCCCTGTTGTCGTCCAGCCGCTGACAGCTTCAAATAAGCTCTGCACAAAATTGAGCTGTCCGCTGAGATAAAAGGGCAGAGCGCCGATTAAAACACCCCAGCTCCAAGCAAATAAAACGGTTAAGCTGGAACGTCCCATAGAGGTTTTCCAGTCGGGCTTTTCTGTGTTTTGTTTCTTGCGCATGGCAATCACGCTGAAAATCACGCCTAAAAGCACAGAAGCACCACCCGGATATACGAAATCCATGGTATAAGAAGCATCCTCGGGATACCATGGCAGAACCGTAATCGGGAAAAGTACCAGAATGCCGATTAAAATCATCAGTTTCCCGATGATAGAGGGATTGGAGATTTTTCTCTTCACGGTTTACGCCCTCCCTGTTAAAACCTGGATGGTATGTTCTTCTTGACCACTACGGGCAATGACTACTAAAGTATCGTCTGCGCTAATGCGTGTATCACCGCGCGGAATCAGTGCAGAATCGTTGCGAAGAATACAGCCGATAACGACTTCCTGCGGCAAATCAATTTCCCACAGCTTTTTGCCGGAAACAGGCGCATCCTGCGGAATATGTACTTCGATAATTTGTACCTTGCCAAGACCTACAGGTACGATATTGACAAGATCATCCACAAAAGCCTGCTGCTGAATGATGTTAGTAACCGCCGAAATAGCACAAACTACGCTGTCAATGCCCATTTGACGGAAGAACTTGGTTTTGTTCGGGTCAGAAACCAGAGAAACCGTCTTAGGTACGCCGAAATTCTGCTTGCAAATCTGGCAGGCAACAAGATTGTCCTCATCGCAATTCGTTAAGGCGATGGCGATTTGACATTCTGCCGCGCCGGCTTCGTCGAGTACATAAGGCTTTGTGCCGTCGCCGTGATAAACGTTTAAGCCTTTAATGGAAGCTAAACGCATACATTCTTCTTCGCTGTCATTTACGGCAATGACATGGTAGCCTTGTGAAAGCAAGGAGGAAGCCAAGGATTTGGCTTTATTACGGCCGCCGATTAAGAGGACCTTTTCATTTCTTATCTTTTTCATGAGTGAACCTTCTCTCCGCAGTTTTCTAAGATTTTATCGACTTCTTTCACAGACAAAATAGCCGGACAAATGGTCTTAATACCGAAAGCCTGATATACGGATTCACGTTCGGGGTCGTATAGTCTGGCAATTACGTTGTCAATGTGGAATAAATCTCTGGCAATTTGTGCAATCATGATGTTGGTGTTGTCATGATTGGTAACGGCGATTACCGAGGTTGCCTTTTGGATTTGAGCACTCTTTAATGCCTCTAAATCTGTACCGTTACCGACCACGGAAAGACCGCCGAAATTGGAATCCAGTCGGCGAAAAGCACTCTTATTTGTATCCATAATCAATACGTTGCCGTCATTGTTGGAAAGTGTGTTCGCAAGGTTCGCACCCAAACGTCCGCAGCCGATAATAATCACATAATCTTCTTTTTTTCTATTACCGAATAATTTCATTTTACACATCCCTTTCTGACTACAAAGCCAACATTATGTTTTACTGTTTGATTTGTCTGCTTCGGTATACAATCGGATTCATCGAATGCACAGTCTCCACTGGAATAGAATGTGCCGAACGATTCCAAATTCTGTCTTGCCGGCAGGTAGGTTGGATCCAGTGCGTAGGCGGCGCGGAAATGCCGCATTGCCGCGGCGTGTTGCCCTTTTTGCTCTAATAAAATACCGAGTAAATTGTGCGGATGCGGTGCATCGGGAAAAACACGCATTGCAAGGCAAATGATGTCATAGCAGTTGTTATAATCTGCGGCGGAAATAAGTTCTCGTACTTTATTGCAAAGCTTCAAAAGTTCTTCGTTTTCGCAGGTTTGTTTGATTTCACGCATGGTGAGAAACCTTCTTTCTATAGGCTGTCAACAATAAGTTTCTGCAAGGGGAAGCTCCGAAGGCCTTTCCCTTTTTGCACCCTTAGTGTAACAGATAATGTGTGACTCTGCCGTGAGCAAACTGCGTTTACTGTGAGAATTGTGTGAGAATGGGTGTGAGGCGCTTTACAATAAAAAAGAAGCTATTGCCGAATTGCAATAGCTTCTTTATCTGTTTTCTTTTTCGGTTTAGAAAGGGGAGTTTAAACGTCTACAAGGCGATAGCCTACACCGATTTCCGTCATAATATAGCGCGGCTTTGCCGGTACTTCTTCAATCTTGCGGCGAAGTCCTGCCATGAGCGCACGAAGTGCCTGTGTGTCTGTACCGTAGCCTACACCGTAAATCTCCTTTAAAATATACTGTGTGGTGAGTACCTTGCCCATATTCTTAAAGAAGAGGGAAAGCAGATTATATTCCATGGGTGTTAAATGCAGAGGCTTGTCTTTGAGTGTAACGGCATGCTTTTCTAAATCAATCGCCAAATCACCCACTTTGAGGGTGGGTTGTGTCTGGGTTAAATTGAGCATCGACAAATGCCGCAGAGCCACGCGGATTCTTGCCATAAGTTCGGTTGCCGAGAAGGGCTTGGTAAGGTAATCATCTGCACCGGCATCGAGGGCATCCGCCTTTTCTTTATCCTGATCTCGCGCAGAAACCACGATAATCGGCACCTCGGACCACTCGCGCACTTTTTTGATGACCTCCATGCCGTCGAAATCGGGGAGTCCCAAATCCAACAGGATTAAATCAATGTGCTGGGAAACGAGGATAGAAAGTGCACCCTGTGCTGTGCCAGCGGTCATCGGCGAAAAGCCTTCACTTTTTAAAGCATAGGTTATGAAATTGGAAATTTGCGGATTGTCTTCCACAACTAAAATCATTTCTTTGTATTCGTTCATGTGTTATCCTCTCCAAGCGGTAATGTAAACTTAAATTCCGTACCGCCATCTGCACGATTTTCGGCTGTAATCTGTCCACCGTGAGCTTCCACAATAGATTGACAAATCGAAAGACCTAAGCCAACGCCCTTTCTGGTGGAAGACTCTTTTTTAGCCGTGGTATAAAACATTTCAAAGACTTTGGAAAGCTGGTTTTTCGGAATGCCATAGCCTCTGTCTGCTACGGCAAAGGTAACGGTGTTATTTTGCGGTTGTTCGGTTACCGAGATGCAAATTTCTTTGCCTTCCGGTGTGTGCTGAACGGCATTATCTAAAAGATTTACAAGCACCTGTGTAATGAGCTTCGCATCCATCGGTACAAGCAGGAGAGAATCCGGAATCGAAACATCTATTTCTCGCTCGGGTGCTCGTTTCTTCAGCAATGCCAAAGCCGCACCGATGACTTCTTCTACCGCTTCTGGCTCTTTCTTTAAGGAAAGATGCCCGTCTTGGAATTTGGTAAGATTCAAAATGTTTTCAACTAGACCGTGCAGCCAGTTGGCGTCCTCGTAAATATCTTTCTCGAGGACATAACGCCCGTCTGTTTGCTCCGTCATATCCATCAGCATTTCACTGCTTCCCATAATACCAGCTAGCGGTGTGCGTAAATCATGAGAAATGGCACGTAAAAGATTGCCGCGGTAATGCTCCTGTGCGGTTTCTTGTCGGCTTTTGGCCTGCTGACGCAGGCTATTTAAGCGTTCTAAAGCTAACGAGGTACTTTCCATGACTGCGTGAATCAGCTTAATCTGGCGAATGCTGAGGACTTCTGCGCACTCTTTCGGAATCCGCAATACAGCAAGCATGGTGCTTCGCCCGTAAATCGGATAGTTATAAAATTCGTTGTCAATATCAAAGGTGTTATGTAAAGCTTCCATTCGCTTTTGAAATTCAACGGGATTATCTAATCGGCGATGAATTTGTTTCCCGTCCTCGCCCTGCTGAACATAAGAGGGGAGCGGTGCACCGTCCTCGTCATAGATAATAAAGGCCGCCTTGTGCGAAAGAATTCGACTCACGGTTTCCACCGCAATAGAGGCAATTTTTTCTTCGGTTTCCGCATCCGTCAAACGATTGGTCATTTGATACAGGGCGTTGCTTTCGGCTTCCTTTTCTTTGGCCTCGGTTGCTGTTTGCTTAACCTTACTGGTCAAGGCACTGGTGATAATGGCTGTAATCGTCATAATAATGACCGTAAGCAAAAGGGTGGGGTCATTGATTTTTAAGCTGTAATATGGCTCTGTGAAGAACCAGTTAAAGAAGAGAAACGAAAGCCCTGCGGCGGCAAGGCCGTAGAAATAGCCACTTGTAAAACGTGCCGTCAGCAAAACAAACAGAATATACATAATGATGATGTTGGTTTCACTTACATGCCAGCTTCTGAATAAAAATCCGATGACTGTTACAGTGCCCACTAAGCAAAGGGTGATTAAGCAGTCTATCATGTGTCTTTTTACTGTCTTTTTCATAAGAATTCCTCTTTAAAGCCTAATCTTGGTTACTCTTTTTTATAGTATAGCACGTTTCCTGTGAGTGCGCTGTGAGAAAATGAAAATTTTCATAAAAAAGAAGGCACAGTAAAGCCCAAATAGGGACTCAACTGTGCCTTCTGTAATTTTTATAAGCCCAAAAGCCGAAAGGTTCGTTCGTGCTTTTTACAGGTTGTTGATGTGGTAGCTCAAGGTCATTAAGCTATCCGAAAGGTGAACGTTTTCCACGGCAACATCGGGATGATCTGCGGAGATGTCGTGGTGGCTGAAGTTCCAAAAACCTTTCACGCCGAGGGAGACAAGCTCGTCGGTGATTTCTTTTGCACTTTCACTCGGAATGCAAAGTACTGCAACGGTGGGGGAATTTTCCTTGCAGAAATCATAAAGACCGTCAATATGGCGAATCGGAATGTTGCGGACAAGCTGACCTGCGAGTGCTTCGTTCTTATCGAAAATACCGATTAACTGAAACCCGCGTTCCTCAAAGGACATATGTGCCGCAACAGCACGGCCTAAATTACCAGCACCGATTAAAACGGTTTTGTTTTTGATGTTAACGCCTAAAATATTGCCGATTTCCGCATACAGCTGCTCCACATTATAACCGTAGCCTTGCTGACCGAAGCCACCGAAGCAGTTTAAATCCTGGCGGATTTGAGAGGCAGTAAAGCCCATGCGGTTTGAAAGCTCACCGCTGGAAATACGCTGTACACCGTTTTTCTTCATTTCACCCAAAAATCTGTAATAGCGGGGCAGACGCTTGATTACAGAAAGGGAAACATCTTTCTTAGACATGAAAATCACCTTATTTCATTAAAGACTTTACAGTTTCCATGACATAGTCACCGAATTGCTGACAGGTTGCACCGTCGGGTCTGCCGGTAATCTGATATTTCTTTTCTTCAAGCATGCAGATATCGAGTGCGCGCTCTAAGAGGTCTGCTTTTTCCTGCTTACCGATATGAGAAAGAAGCATAACTGTAGCTCTGAGCATGGAGCAGGGGTCTGCATAATCGCCTCTGCCTTCCTGAATCATACGGGGTGCAGAGCCGTGGATAGCTTCAAACATAGCATAACGCTTACCAAGGTTCGCACTACCTGCAGTACCAACGCCGCCCTGGAATTCTGCTGCTTCATCGGTGATGATGTCGCCGTAGAGGTTCGGAAGAATGAATACCTTAAAGTCACGACGACGCTTTTCGTCAATGAGCTTTGCGGTGGTGATGTCGATGTACCATTCATCTGTGGTGATTTCGGGATATTCTTCGCCGACTTTCTTACAAATGTTTAAGAATTTGCCGTCGGTGGTCTTAATAACGTTTGCCTTGTTAATGATGGAAACACGCTCTTTGCCGTTACGCTTTGCGTAATCATAAGCCATACGAGCGATTCTTTCGGTACCTTCGCTGGTTGCAACAACGAAGTCGAAAGCGAGGTCATCATCTACATGGATGCCCTTGGAGCCAACTGCGTAAGCACCTTCGGTGTTCTCACGGAAGAAGGTCCAGTCAATGCCCTGTTCCTTAATCTTAACGGGACGAACGTTTGCAAAGAGGTCAAGTGCACGACGCATAGCTACGTTTGCACTTTCGATGTTCTTTACAGGGCCGCCTGCCTGCGGAGTAGTGGTCGGGCCTTTTAAGATGACGTGGCAAGCCTTTAATTCTTCCAAAACGTCATCCGGAATGGCTTTGCCGCAAGCCACTCTGTTTTCAAGGGTTAAGCCGTCGATGTCGCGGAATTCTACCTTACCTGCGGCAACTTCGTCTGCTAACATGAATTTTAAAACTCTTGCGGATTCCTTGGTGATGATCGGGCCGATGCCGTCACCGCCGCAAACGCCGATGATGATTTTGTCGAGTGCATCGTAGTCGATGAACTCTTTTTGTGCCTTAATTCTGTCGGAACGTTCAGACTGCTCACGAACGAGACCTTCAAATTTTTTAAGGGCAACTTGTAATTGTTCTTCTGTCATAATCTCTTACCTCTGCTTTATATAATGTTGCAAATACACTTAGTTTTGTGCATCTCTTGTGTAGTTAAGAAGACCGCCTGCTAAGATGATGTCTTTCTGACGCTGAGAAAGCTCATACTTTAATTCGTAGGTTTCGCCGGTTGTTAAATTCTTTAAGTAAGCCGGTGCATCGTTTACGATAGCTGTCTTAATTTCGGGAAGTGCAAGCTCGTCGCCTTGGGTAATCTTATCGTAGTCAGCTTCGTTTTTGAAGTTAAGCGGTAAAATACCGGCGTTTACAAGGTTTGCACAGTGGATTCTTGCAAAGGACTTGGTGATTACAGCCTTTACGCCGAGATAAAGCGGAACAAGTGCTGCGTGCTCACGGGAAGAACCCTGACCGTAGTTTGCACCGCCGATGATAATGCCCTTGCCTTCTTTCTTGCAACGCTCTGCAAAGGTTTCATCGCATACAGCAAAGCAGAACTTGGAAAGGTAGGGAATGTTGGAACGATAGGGGAGAATCTTTGCACCTGCCGGCATGATATGGTCGGTGGTGATATCATCGCCAACCTTTAAAACAGCCTTAGCTTCAATGCTTTCGGGAAGCTTTTCGGTGGTCGGGAACGGCTTGATGTTCGGACCGTAAAGGACTTCTACGGAATCTGCCTCTTCAGCAGTTGCAGGCATTTCAATCATGTTGTCGTTTACAAGGAAACGCTCAGGCATGAGAATGTGGAGCGGCTCGCCGAGGGTTCTCGGGTCGGTAAGTACACCGGTGAGTGCAGAAGCTGCTGCGGTTTCGGGGCTGACAAGGAAGATGCCTGCATCCTTTGTGCCGGAGCGGCCTTCGAAGTTACGGTTAAAGGTACGAAGAGAAATACCTGCGGAGTTCGGGGACTGACCCATACCGATGCAGGGACCGCAAGCGCTCTCTAAGATTCTGGCACCTGCTGCAATCATGTCTGCAAGTGCACCGTTCTGTGCGAGCATGGTAAGAACCTGCTTAGAACCAGGTGCAATAGAAAGGCTGACGGTCGGGCAAACCTTCTTGCCTTTTAAAATCTGTGCAACCTTCATCATATCCATTAAAGAAGAGTTGGTGCAGGAACCGATGCAAACCTGGTCAACATGAATCTGACCGATTTCGGTAACCTTCTTTACTCTGTCGGGCATATGCGGCATAGCAGCCATCGGCTCAAGCTCAGAAAGGTTGATTTCGATGGTTTCATCGTATACAGCATCTGCATCTGCCTTGAGCTCTGTGAAGTCTTCACCGCGGCCCTGTGCTTCTAAGAATGCCTTTGTGATTTCATCTGCCGGGAATACAGAAGTGGTAGCGCCAAGCTCTGCACCCATGTTGGTGATGGTTGCTCTCTCCGGAACGGAAAGAGTCTTAATGCCTTCGCCGGTGTATTCAATAATCTTGCCTACGCCGCCCTTAACGGTCATAATGCGAAGCACTTCTAAGATGATGTCCTTTGCAGCAACGTAAGGGGAAAGCTTGCCGGTTAAATGTACGTTAACGATTTTCGGCATGGTGATGTAATAAGCACCGCCACCCATAGCAACTGCAACGTCCAAGCCGCCAGCACCCATAGCGAGCATGCCGATACCGCCGCCTGTAGGAGTGTGGCTGTCCGAACCGATGAGGGTTTTACCGGGCTTGCCGAAACGCTCTAAATGAACCTGGTGGCAAATGCCGTTACCGGGACGGGAGAAACGAACACCGCGCTTTTTGGTAGCGGTCTGAATGAATCTGTGGTCATCCGCGTTTTCAAAGCCGGTCTGTAAGGTGTTGTGGTCAATGTAGGCAACGGAAAGTTCTGTCTTTACGCGCGGAACGCCCATAGCCTCGAATTCCAAGTATGCCATTGTACCGGTAGCATCCTGCGTGAGTGTCTGGTCGATGCGAAGACCGATTTCACTGCCGACAGTCATTTCACCGGATAAAAGATGGCTTTTAATCAGTTTTTGTGCAACAGTTAAACCCATAATTTATAGCTCCTAACTTTTTCATATTTTTAACAATCTATATACATATTTTAATCCAAAATCGACGCTTTGTCAATAAAGTATCAAGGCTTTTTTTATAGAAATCGAGGGTTTTTAAAAAGAATCCTAAAAAAACAGAGGACGAAGATTCGTCCTCTGCAAAAGTTTGGAATAAGATTTAATTTTCTTAGCCCTGGAAGGTAAGAAGCAAGAAACCAGCTGCAACTGCAGAACCGATAACACCTGCAACGTTCGGACCCATAGCATGCATGAGAAGGAAGTTGGTGGGGTTGTACTTTCTGCCTTCGGTCTGAGAAACACGAGCAGCCATCGGAACAGCGGAAACACCTGCGGAACCGATAAGGGGATTGATCTTGCCCTTGGTGATTACATTCATGAGCTTTGCAAAAAGAACACCGCCGATGGTGGAGAACACGAAAGCGATAAGACCGATAACAACGATAGCAATGGTCTTGAAATCGAGGAAGGTTTTGCCTTCTGCGGTTGCGCCAACGGTTACACCGAGCATAATGGTGATGATGTTGCAAAGAGAGTTCTGAGCGGTATCGCTCAAACGGTCTGTAACGCCGCTTTCGCGAAGCAAGTTACCGAGCATGAGCATACCGAGAAGGGGAGCTACGGAAGGAAGAATCAAAACGCAGATAACAGTAACGATAATCGGGAAGAGAATCTTCTCGGTTTTGCTTACCTTGCGGAGCTGATCCATCTTGATTTCGCGCTCTTTCTTTGTGGTAAGTGCCTTCATAATCGGCGGCTGAATGAGCGGAATAAGTGCCATGTAGGAGTATGCCGCAACGGCAATCGGTCCTAAGAGCTGCGGCGCGAGCTTGGATGCTAAGAAAATAGCGGTCGGGCCGTCTGCACCGCCGATGATAGCGATTGCTGCGGATTCCCAAGGGGTAAAGCCCTCGAAGCTGGGGATAAGACCGGAGAAGTTTGCAATTAAGAATGCAATGTAAATACCAAGCTGTGCTGCCGCACCTAAAAGAAGGCTGGACGGGTTTGCAAGGAGAGGACCGAAGTCTGTCATTGCACCAACAGCAAGGAAGATAAGACACGGGAAGATACTGGATTTAACACCGCTGTAAATCAATCGCAAAACGCCGGTGTCGTACCAGTGCGCTCCCGCCACAACTTCACCCTCATACGAGGACATCATCAACGGGTCGTACATGATCTGCGGATAAATGTTTACAAGGAGCATACCGAAAGCAATCGGTAATAAAAGAAGGGGCTCGAATTTTTTCTTAATCGCTAAATAGAGAAGCGCAAAAGAAATAAAAATCATAACCCAGTTTTGCCAAGAAAGGCTCATAAAGCCGGAGTCTTGGAACAATTTAACTAAGGCGTTTACAATGGACATAGTTTAAAAGCACCTCCATTAACCGACATAAGCGAGCACGTCGTCGGTTGCAACGGTGCTGCCCTTGGATGTAACAAGGCTGGTAACGGTGCCGTCGCAGGGAGCAACGATTTCATTTTCCATCTTCATAGCTTCTAAGACGAAGAGAACATCGCCGGATTTTACAGCTTGACCTGCTGTAACGTTAACAGAAAGAATGGTGCCGGGCATCGGGGAAACAACGGCTGTACCGGTGCCTGCGGGTGCTGCTGCAGGTGCAGGAGCTGCTGCTGCTGCCGGAGCTGCTACGGGTGCTGCAACAGGAGCGGGAGCGGCTGTCGGTGCAACGTTGGTAACGATAGCTTCTGCCAATTCGTTTACTTCTACTTCGTAATCATTTCCATTTAATGTAACAATGTATTTCATATTTTCACGACCTCTTATCTTTCAACTTTCTTAATGGATTTGAAATCCAAACGGTTTAAGGGAATACCGCTCTCGTTGGAGACAATCGCCATGATAACAGCGGCTGTCTTTTCATCGACATCGTTGAGGTCGAGAGAACCAACCGAATTGTTTTCGGGAAGCGGAGTACCGGCGGGCTTTGCGGCAACTGCGGGTGCAGGAGCTGCATTCTTTTCTTCTTTTTTACCCTTACCTTCGAAAAGACGGATGCTCTTAGAAAGCAACTGTACAAGTATGGCTAAAAGAGCCAATACCAAAAGTACAACGACAATACCGGTAATGGAAACATTGAATGCTTCGCCGGCCGTCATGCTTTTTTCATAAGCTAAGGGAAGTAAATTCCATAATTGCATGAATTCTTCCTCCTTAATCTACACGCTTAATGGAGTAGGTGAAGGTGTTTTTCTTTCTCTCTTCGCGCTTCTTAAAGAAGGCTTCTGCCTGTGTCGGGAAAGCAATGTAGGAAAGAACATCTTCATCACTCTTTGCGAGGTCGCCGATTTCTGCTTTGGCTTTTTCAAAGCCGGGTTCTAAGGTGTCGGCAAAGCGGCAGGTGAGGGGCTTTTCGTCGCCCAAAACTTTTTTCTGCAAGTCTGCATTGAGTTCGCCGGGTGCTCTACCGTATTCACCGCGGATATAAGCTTTAACTTCTTTAGAAATGTTTTTGTAACGCTCGCCGGCAAGTACGTTTGCAGTTGCCTGAACGCCGACCATCTGGCTCATGGGAGTTACGAGGGGCGGATAACCGAGGTCTTCACGAACTCTGGGAGTTTCAGCCAAAACTTCGGGTAATTTATCGAGCTTCTTCTGTGCGGTAAGCTGTGCAACAAGGTTGGAAAGCATGCCGCCGGGAATCTGATAGGTAAGTGCATCGGTATCGGTTGCAAGAACCAACGGATTCAACTGACCACTTTCTAAGAACTTTGCACGAATGGGCTTAAAGTAATCGTTGATTTCCTTTAATACCTTTTCGTCAAGGTCGATGTCATAGCCCTGCTGTTTTAAAGCATAAACAAGAGTTTCTGTGGGGGGCTGTGCAGTACCGCCGGAGAAAGCGGAAATTGCGGTATCGATAACGTCAACACCGGCTTCAACAGCCTTCTGAAGGGTTAAAAGGCCAAGACCTGTGGTGGAATGGGTGTGTAAGATAATCGGCACTTTAACGTTCTCTTTGAGAGCCTTAACTGTGTCATAAGCTTCCTGCGGACCCATGATGCCTGCCATATCCTTAATGCAGATGCTCTGGCAGCCCATAGCTTCCATTTTCTTTGCAAGCTCAACATAGGATTCGAGGTTGTGAATCGGGCTCTTTGTGTAGCTGATAGCACCGGAAGCGATTGCGCCGCATTTAATGGTTTCATCTACAGCTACTTCAATGTTGCGAACATCGTTCAGAGCGTCGAAAATACGGATGATGTCGATGCCGTTTTCTACAGACTTTCTAATGAACATGCGAACAACATCATCGGGGTAATGCTTATAGCCCAAGATGTTTTGACCTCTTAAAAGCATTTGAAGCTTTGTGTTCGGGCATTTCGCCTTGATCTTGCGAAGACGCTCCCACGGATCCTCGTCCAAATAACGAAGACAAGAGTCGAAGGTTGCACCGCCCCAGCACTCCAAGGAATAATAGCCCGCTTTGTCCATGGTCTCTAAAATGCCTTCAAAATCCGAGAACGGAAGTCTAGTGGCGATAAGAGATTGGTTCGCATCACGCAAAACGGTTTCAGTGAATTGTACTTTCATGAAGTATACCTCCCGATACATAATTTTTAAAGATTTCTAAAAAAAGTCGCCAAACTTTGCCATAATAAAAATCGTGTTAATTATACAATATATAGTCTTTGGTTTCAATAGTAAAAACATAACTTGTTAATTTTTGGGCAAAAGCGAGAAAAGAGTCGAGAAAAGCCTATCTATTTTGTTATATATTTAACAAATAAAAATAGAAGGGGAAATAAGGCTTTTGTTTTCTAAGAAAAAAAGAGCAGAGTAAACCCCGTTTACCCCACTCTTTTTGTAATTTTTTCCGTATGCTTAAAGCTTATTCTAAAGTTTTTGCGAGCGCATAACCTGCGGCGGTTGCGTCTGCGATTCTACCGGTCTTTGCGGCATCCCCGATGGAGTAGACTCTCTGGAATTTTGCCTGTAAGCCTTCCAAAAGACCATTTACCGGACGAACGCCCAAAGAAAGCACCACATTGTCGCAGGGGACAACGCGAATATTGCCGTTTTTCACTTCGGTTAAGTTGATAGCGTGCTCTTCAATGCTCTCGAGCTTATGACCAACATAGAATTTAGTATCATACTTTTGAAGTCTCGGCATGCAGTCATCCACATGCTGCATCCAGGTGCCGGGAGCAATGGTTGGTGCCATTTCGACAATGGTTACCTTGTTGCCTTCTTCGGTGAGCATTTCCGCGGTTTCGAGACCGGTCATGCCGGAACCGATAACGGCTACGTTTTTGTCCTTTAACTGGACTGTGCCGTTTAAGATTTCTGTAGTTGTGCATACATTCGGTAAATCGGAGCCCTTGATGGATCTCGGCTTAATCGCCATACCGCCGGTTGCCAAAACAACCGCATAGGGCTGAAGGCTTTCCACAAGCTCCAAAGTAGCTTCGGTATTGTAACGGATTTCGGCGCCGTTCCTTTCTGCGGCGGCAACCAAATCCTCAATGCACCAAGTGATTTTATCTTTTAAAGGCGGCTTGTTGGCAAGCTGTAACTGACCGCCGGCAACAGCGTCTTTTTCAAGTACGATTGTCTTAAATCCACGTTCGCCGAGGCGTTCTGCGGCAGAAAGACCTGCAGGGCCTGCACCGATAATCACAACGGTTCTGCCGTTGCCGTCCATCTTTAAGGTCTCTTTTTCATGACCTAATTTCGGATTGACTGCGCAGTTGGCGTGTGTGCCCTTATAAGCATTGTTCTGCATGCTTTCCATGCAGTAGAGACAGCAAATGCAGCGCTTAATTTCGTCGGCTCTGCCTTCTTTTGCCTTGTTTGCCCAGTGGGGATCGGCAATGTGCGGTCTACCGAGACAAACGAAGTCTTGAATGCCTTCCTCGAGCTGTGCTTCTGCCTGCTCGGGAGAACGAATCAGGTTTGCGGCGAGAACGGGAATCGAAACTTCCTTCTTAACAGCTGCGGCTAAATATTTTCTCCAGCCGGGACGGAAGGAGGTGGGCTCGAGCCAGTAGTTATAGGTATCATAACCAGCAGAGGAAACGTCGATAGCGTCTGCGCCCATTTTTTCAATGGCCTTTGCCATCTTTACGCCTTCTTCTAAGGTGTAGCCGACACCGGGCTTGCCGATTTTTTCATAGAATTCATCTACAGAAAGACGAACGATAATAGGATAATCTTTACCGCATTTTTCTTTAATGCCCTCTAAGATTTCACGAAGGAAGCGAAGTCTGTTTTCAAGACTGCCGCCGTATTCGTCGGTTCTTCTATTGGTATAGGGGCTTAAAAACTGCTGAATGAGATAACCGTGTGCCGCGTGTAATTCAACACCGTCTGCACCGGCTTTTTGTGCGCGAACTGCACCGTCGATGAACTGAGAAATAATCTTTTTGATTTCTTTTTTGCTCATTTCACGGTTTAAGCTTTCCGCGGAGTAAGCTCTTTCACATTTGGAAGGGGAGGAGGTCTTTAAAACCAAATCCTTTTCCATCATTTTTTTACCAATCGGCGCAACCTTATAGAACATACGGTCATAAGCTTTGCCCATGATTTTTTCCATGCCGATGGAAAGGGGAACGGTGCCCATTAAAAGACCTAAGTTCTGTCTGCCGGGATGATGCAGCTGAATAAACATTTTTGCGCCGTGCTTATGTACTCTGCGAATCATTTCCGCAAGCGGAGCAATATGATAATCGTGGCTGATAGCGAGCTGTGCAAAAGCAGATGCGCCGCTGAAATCGTTGATACGTGTAATTTCCGTTACAATAAGACCGGTGCCGCCCTTCGCGCGTTCCTCATAATAATCCATCATTTCTTCGGTAGGCTTGCCGTCCATTTGACCGAAGCCAAGCATCATGGGAGGCATAACCACGCGGTTTTTAATTTCGACATTGCCGATTTTTCCGGGGGTGAAGAGCTTTTCGTATTTCATCTGTCTTTCTCCTTTTGGTAGATTGAAAATGACAGGCATTTTCTCATAACAATGCTATTCTAACACACTTTAAGAAAGAGAACAATAGGCTTATTCTTTTTTCTTTTGAAAGAGCGTTTTTGTGCCGACAAAAAGTAAAAACAGTGAGAAAACAAGCTTTAAATAACGAACGGGTAAATGCTTTAATAAAACTGCACCCAAAAACACACCAAGAATCCCGCCGCCGATTAAGGGCAACAGGAGCTTATAGGAAAGCATTTTTTTGTAAGCATAGACGGCAACGGAAATTAGGGCACTGGGGATAAAAAAGAGAAGATTCAAGCCCTGCGCTTCTAATTGCTCGACCTTTTTAAATAAGGTAAGATATAAAATGAAAATACTGCCACCGCCAATGCCGAAGGAGCTGATAACGGCAGAAATAAAAACGGCAAAAAAGTTTAAGAAATCCATAAGCTATACAGCATACGCGCCCCTGCATAGAGCATAAAGGCGGCAAAAATTTTAGAAAAAACCTTAGCGGAAATTTTAGAGAATAAATACGTGCCGAGCAATGCGCCTAAAACAGCACCCGGTAAAATCCAAAAGTTGTCAAAAAAATTGACATATTGTTTTTTTGCGTATATAATCATACTAACTATGGTAAGCGGTAATATAACGGCAAGGGCGTTTGCCTGTGCCTGTTTTTGGTCAAGGCCTTCTTTCTTGAGAATGGGAACGGCTAAAAGACCGCCGCCGGTGCCTAATAAAATATTGACGCAACCGATCAGAATTCCGAAAGCGGCAAGTTTTACTGTTTTCATAAAATCACCTTATCTATCGTTTGCGTAAAGGGGCTGAATATACGATGAAAGTGGATTCTGCGAAACTGAAATATAAGTCTTCGGTGAATTTATTATTTGCTGCCTTTTTGGGGTTGTTTCAAATTGTTGTTTTACTGCTTTTAACTTCTCCGATTTTTGCGGAATCAAGGCTCGGCTTGCGCTGGGGGATTTTGCTTGCAGTTTTAGATGCCGTAATGTTTCTTCCTATGCTCTTTTTGGTACATTACGAAATCCGAAGTGATTGCTTATATGTTAGTGATTATCCGTTCGGTTTTTACAAAATTCCGTATGATGATATTCTTGCCATCGGCGAAGAAGTTTCTAAAAAAGAAAAACACGTCAAAAAAGTCGGCCTTTCAACAAAGTATATGACCATTACTTACCGCAAACTCAAAAAAGGCGCTTATGAAACCCGTTATATGCTGATTTCTCCGGCAGATGCCGAATCCTTCCTGGTCTTTTTAAAGAGTAAGACAAAGCTGGAAGAAAAGAAGAAAGCTGAAAAAGCGGACGGCGAAAAGAAAACAGAAAAAATCGAAAAAGAGGAAAAAGTCTCTCTGCCGAAAAAGGCAAAGAAGCAGGAGAAAGCACCTCTTTTAAAAGCAGAAAAACCAAAAAAGCAAACAACGAAAAAGCAAGAAAAAGAAACTGAAAAAGAAGTCGAAAATGCACCGAAGAAGGATGCCGAGGTGCCCGAGATTGTTGAGCAGCCGAAAAACGGCGCCACATTCTTTACAGTGGAAGATGATGATGAAAAGCCGCTTTAAAACGGCTTTTTTTCTGCCTAATGTGAAAACCCCTTTGGAAAGGATATACATATGCAATATATCATTATGGATTTGGAGTGGAACTCCGCCTATAGCCGAAAAAAAGATGGTTTTATCAACGAGATTATCGAAATCGGCGCTGTAAAATTAAACGAGGAATTAGAAAATGCAGATACCTTTTCTGTTCTGATTAAGCCGACGGTCGGTAAGCGTCTGCAGGGCAGAGTAAAAGCCCTCACACATCTTTCCAATGAAGATGTTCGCGGTGGTATTTCTTATAAAGAAGCTATGGAGCAGTTCACAAGCTGGGTCGGTGAAGAGGATAATGTATTTTTGACTTGGGGCGACGGTGATATTCGAGCCATGCTTCAAAACAATGCCTTCTTTTTAAATGAGAAAACCCTTCCCTTTATGCATAATTATGTGGATATTCAGCGTTATTGCCAAACCATTTTAGGCTTGCCCTTGGCACAGCAGGTTGGGCTTTCTGTTGCAGCAGAGCAAATGGGGATAGACCCCGAAACCTACGCACATCACCGCGCTCTGGATGACAGCCTTTTGACGGCAGATTGCTTTAAAAAGGAATTTGACGCACAAAAATTTGCAACTTTTGTGCATCCCTGCGATAAAGATTTCTACGGCAAATTAGCGTTTAAGCCGTATTTCCTCCGCGATATGAATGATCCGCAAATCCCTGCCGGTACCTTTGATTGTGTTTGTGACCAGTGTGGCGGTAAACTCAAAAAAGAAAAAAACTGGCGTTTTCAAAACCATGCGTTCTATGCGATTTTCTTTTGTAAACATTGCAATCGCCGTTTGCGTTTCACCGTGCGCTGTAAGCAACTTTATGACAGCTTAGATGTTCGTAAGAATTGCCGCGAGGTTGTGCCGAAAAAAGAAGAAAAAGAAAAAACAGAACCGGCAAAAGCAGAAAACTAAAATACATAAAAAAGAACCGAAGCGTAAAAACACTTCGGTTCTTTTTTTATAGCTTGAATTAGATTACGCGAACACGAATGATGTTTTCCATAGCGGAAAGCGCGTCTACAGCTTCCTTGGAAACATCGGTGTCAGTGTCAATCATGGTGTAAGCATAAGCGCCTTTGGACTTATTCACCATGTTGTCGATGTTGATGTTTTCTTCTGCAACCTTTGCGGTGATTTGGCTGATCATATTCGGTATGTTCTTGTGAATCAAGGTAATTCTTGCCTTGCCGGATCTCGGAACATTGACTTCGGGAAGGTTTACAGAGTGGGTGATATTACCGTTCTCTAAGAAATCGCGAAGCTCGTCAACAGCCATAACCGCGCAATTCTCTTCGGATTCGGGTGTGGATGCCGCGAGGTGGGGGAATACAAGGACGCCCGGCTCACCGATTAAAGCATCGTTGCCGAAGTCGGTCACATAGGAAGCTACTTTGCCGTTGTGAACAGCTTCTAAAATATCTTCTGTGTTTACAAGACCGCCACGAGCAAAGTTCAAAATACGAACATTGTCTTTCATCTTGGCAATGCTTTCCTTGCAAACAAGGTTCTTGGTATCATCATTGAGCGGAACATGTAAGGTGATGTAGTCGCAGTTCTGCGCGATTTCATCTAAGGTCTCTGCGTGATGAACGCTTCTGGAAAGCTCCCAAGCACCGTCCACGGAAAGGAAGGGGTCATAGCCGTAAACTTCCATGCCGAGTGCTTTAGCTGCATTTGCAACTAAAACGCCGATAGCACCAAGACCAACAACGCCGAGGGTCTTGCCCTTGATTTCGGGACCTGCAAAAGCAGATTTGCCTTTTTCAACCATCTTCGGCACTTCGTCGCCGTTGCCCTTTATGGTCTTTACCCAATCAATGGCGGAAACGATCTTACGAGAACTCATGAAAAGAGCACAGAGAACAAGCTCTTTTACAGCGTTTGCGTTTGCACCAGGTGTGTTGAAAACAACAATACCTTTTTCACTGCAAGCGTCAATCGGAATATTGTTTACGCCTGCGCCGGCTCTGGCAATGGCCTTTAAGTTTGTAGCCATTTCCATGTCATGCATAGAAGCGGAACGAACCAAAACAGCATCCGGCGTTTTTTCATCAGCGTTATAAACATAGTTGTCTGTAAAACGGTCAAGACCGACAGGAGAAATTTTATTTAAAGTTAAAATATGAAACATGATAAACGAACCTCTTCTTAAAAATTTTAAGTATTTGAAGTTAAATTAGCTGTTTGCCTTTTCGAATTCATCCATGAATTTTACAAGAGCTTCAACACCATCATAAGGCATAGCGTTATAGATAGAAGCACGCATACCGCCGACGGTTCTGTGACCCTTTAAGTTTACAAGACCGGCAGCTTCTGCTTCCTTTACGAATTTAGCATTGAGTTCTTCGCTGTCTGTAACGAAGGGAACATTCATAAGAGAACGATCCTCGGGAACAACGGTACCGCGGAACATCTTGCTGTTGTCAAGGAAATCGTAAAGAAGCTTTGCTTTCTTTTCGTTTCTTTCCTTCATAGCCTCTAAGCCGCCGTTTTCCTTAATCCACTCTAAAACGAGCTTACAGATATAAATGGTGTAGCAGGGCGGGGTGTTGTAAAGAGAATTTGCATCGGCGTGAACTTTGTAGTTGAGCATGGTGGGGGTGATGTCACGCGCGTTGCCGAGTAAATCCTCGCGGATGATGCAAATAGTAAGACCTGCGGGAGCTACGTTCTTCTGCGCACCACCGTAGAGCATACCAAACTTGGTAACATCAATCGGCTCGGAAAGGAAGCAAGAAGAAATATCCGCGATAAGCGGTACATTGCCTGTGTCGGGGAGCTCGTGGTAGAGCGTACCGTAAATGGTGTTGTTCATGCAGATGTAGAAATAATCTGCATCGGGGGTAAAGTCTGCCTTGTTCAGCTTCGGGATATAAGAGAAGGTTTTGTCAGCAGAAGAAGCAACAGCTTTTACATCACCGTATTTCTGTGCTTCGGCAAAAGCCTTTTTTGCCCACTGACCGGTTAAAACATAATCTGCTTTGCCGCTGCCGTTTAAGAAGTTCAGCGGAATAGCTGCAAACTGTGTGGATGCGCCACCCTGTAAGAAGAGCACCTTGTAGTTATCCGGAATGTTCATGAGTTCACGAAGGAGTGCTTCTGCACCCTTGATGATGCTGTCATAAATCTTAGAACGGTGGCTCATTTCCATAACGGATTGGCCGCTGCCCTCATAATCAAGCATTTCAGCAGCTGCTTTCTTAAGTACTGCTTCCGGTAACATGGAAGGACCGGCGGAAAAATTATAAACTCTGGACATGAAAAAGACCTCCAATAATGATTTGCTGTGTCAACGTTGAAACGTTATGTTTCACATTATAACAAAGAACGAAGGCAAAAGTCAATGAATTGACAAAAGATTAACAAAGAAATGGTAAAAATGTAGAATTAAACAAAAATATTGTTTAAGTTTTTAACAATATAACTATAAACCTTGATATAAAAAGGATTATAAGACCATAAAGTTAGACTGAAATGATAAAAATAGTGAGAAAAATACGCAATAAAATTTTGATAGATAAAATTTTAACAAAGTGATAGCGGCACAAATTACACTTTCAGGCGGTTATTATACAGAAAACTATCTTTTTGTAGTTTTATCTTGCGCGAAAGACAAAAATATACTATAATAAACGGATAGCTAAGCCTACTATAGTTGTATGGAAATAAGCTGTAAAGCCACTAGAGATTCTATGCATTTTACAGCTTTCTTAGAATAGAACAGAAGAACTTGGAGTGAAATTTTTTAATGGAACCGCTTGTAAATGAAATGTTTCAACTGCCTATGGTGGCACTTCGCGGCCTTTCGGTCTTTCCGAATACGGTTTTGCGTTTCGACCTCGGCAGAAAACAGTCTATAGCTGCCGTTCGTGAGGCCATGGAAAATAATCAAACGATATTTTTGGCAGCGCAAAAGTCTATGGCAGAAGAAATTGATACTGAAAACGGTATTTACCGTGTCGGTGTTGTTTGTGAAGTGAAACAGATTATGCGTGGCTCTTCGGGTGACCAATATCGCATTTTAGTCGAGGGCAAATACAGAGCGGCACTGCTTTCCTTTGCACAGGAACAACCCTTCTTAAAGGCAAATTTAAAAGCACTTGCCACCCACGAGGGGGAGAACTCCTCTATCGAAAAAGAAGCGCTGATTCGTTATACCAAAAATCTGTTTGAAACCTTTGCCGCAATGCAGCCCAAGATGCCGACGGATATTATTGCCGGCGTATTAGATACCGAAGAGGTCGGCAGACTTGCCGATTATACTGCAGGCAATCTCCCCTTAGCGGTGAAAGACAAACAGGAACTCTTAGAAGAATTAGACGACATGCAGCGTTTGGAAAAGCTTTGCGTTAAGCTTTCAAGTGAAATTCGTCTTTTGGAATCCGAAGAGAAAATCGCCCAAAAGGTAGAAAGTCAAATGGACGAAAATCAGCGTGAATATTATTTACGCGAACAGATGCGTGCCATTTCCGACGAACTCGGGGAAGGGGATCTTTCTCAAAAGGATGCGCAGAAATTCCGCCAAAAGATTGACGTTCTGCCCTTAGAGGAAGATAGCAAAAAGAAGCTTTTGGAAGAATGTGACCGCTTAGAGCGCTTGCAGCCCTCCAGCCCCGAAAGTGCTGTGTCCAGAACCTATTTGGAGACTGTTTTGGCTCTGCCCTTCGGCACCTATACGAAAGACAGCCTGAGCCTTGATAAGGCACGTAAAGTGCTTGATAAAGCCCACTACGGCTTGAACGAAGTGAAAGACCGCATTATTGAACTTTTAGCTGTCCGTAAATTGAATCCCGATATTAAAGGGCAAATCCTTTGCCTTGTCGGCCCGCCCGGTGTCGGTAAAACCTCGATTGCACAGTCCTTGGCAGAAGCCATGCACAGAAATTTTGCGAGAATTTCTCTCGGTGGTGTTGGCGATGAAGCCGAAATCCGCGGTCACAGAAAAACCTATATCGGTGCTATGCCCGGCAATATTGTGGATGCGCTCACCAGAGCCAAATCCATGAATCCGTTGATTCTTTTGGATGAAATCGACAAGATGTCGAAAGATTATAAGGGCGACCCTGCCTCTGCACTTTTAGAAGTGCTCGACCCCGAACAGAACCACAGCTTCAGAGATCATTATGTTGAAATTCCGGTCGACCTTAGTAAGGTGCTCTTTGTCACTACGGCAAATGATCTTTCTACCGTACCTGCACCGCTCTTAGACCGTATGGAAGTCATTGAGCTTTATAGCTATACCGCAGAAGAAAAATTCCATATTGCAAAAAAGCATTTGCTTCCGAAACAGTTAAAAGAGCATGGTATCACCGCACAACAGCTTCGCATCACGGATGATGCGCTTCGCGAAATGATTGAATATTACACCAGAGAAGCCGGTGTGCGAAAGCTCGAAAGAACCATTGCAAAAACCATTCGCAAAAATGCTGTGCAGATTGCCAAAGATCCGAAAAAACGTCATACAGTCAATGCGAAAAATCTCGAGACCTTTTTAGGTGCCAGAAAATATAAGGCAGAAAACGCTCTCAAGCATAACGGCGTTGGTGTTGTAAACGGACTTGCTTGGACTTCGGTCGGCGGTGAGCTTTTAAAGGTAGAAGCTCTCGTGATGGAAGGCACCGGTAAACTGGTATTGACCGGCTCGTTGGGTGAGGTTATGCAGGAATCCGCAAAAGCTGCACTGAGCTTTGTTCGTGCCAATGCCAAAGCGTTGCAGATTGCGCCCGACTTCTATAAAACGAAAGATATACATATTCATTTCCCCGAGGGTGCAGTGCCCAAAGACGGTCCTTCTGCAGGTGTTACCGTGACAACTGCGCTGGTTTCGGCTTTAACCGGCAGAGAGCCTTATAACACCATTGCTATGACCGGTGAAGTCACCATAACCGGTAGAGTGCTTCCTATCGGCGGTCTCAGAGAAAAGAGCATGGCGGCCTATAAAGCCGGTATGAAAACTGTTTTAATTCCTGCCGAAAATTATGCGGATTTAGAAGAAGCAGATGAAGCCGTGAAAAAAGCGATTCAGTTTATTCCGGTGGAACACGTTTCCAAAGTTTTGGAACATGCTTTACTGCCCGCGCAGGAATCCGCCTGTGAACCGATAGAAGAAAAGAAATCCAAGGCATATGATGCAATTCCGCCGAAAAAGAATTCTCTTTGCCGAAATACAACGGAGGCGTAACACTATGAATTTTCAGAAATTAGATTATACAGCGTCTTACGGTACGTTCGCACAGCTTCCGCCGTCGAATCTTCCAGAGATTGCATTTTCCGGCCGTTCCAATGTCGGGAAGTCTTCGCTCATCAATAAGCTGTTTACAAAAAAAGCTTTAGCACGAGTTAGCTCCCGCCCCGGTAAAACCGTTACCATTAACTTCTACGAAGCGGATAAGTCCTGGATGGTGGATTTACCTGGTTATGGCTATGCCAAAACCTCCAATAAAGAAAAAATGCGTTGGGCAGAGCTTATGGAAGGTTATTTCCATTCCGAACGCAACATTCCGCTTGTTGTACAGCTTTTGGATATGCGCCACAAGCCCACAGCCGACGATGTGACCATGCTTTCTTTCTTACAGGAAACAGGCTATGATTTTGTTGTTGCGCTCACAAAGAGCGATAAGCTGAACAAAACCGAATTTGCAAACTGCTTACAGCAGATGCGTGAAGCCTTACCGTTTTTACCAGAAGAGAGAATTATTCCGTTTTCCGCAAAATCCGGTGACGGTGCAGATGCCCTTCGCAAAGTTATTGAAAGCTATATAGATTAAACACTTCCTAAAGGAGCGCCTAAGATGAAAAAAATCCCCTTTGCAAGCAAAGAAAAATTAGAAGAGATTGCAAAACAGTATCCCACACCGTTTCATATCTATGACGAAGCGGGTATTCGTAAAAATGCAGAAAATATGAAACAGGCCTTTTCCTGGAATAAAGGCTTCAAAGAATATTTTGCCGTAAAAGCCACACCAAATCCGTTCTTAATCGAAATCTTAAAAGAATACGGTTTCGGCTGTGACTGCTCTTCCAAAACAGAGCTCATGCTCTCGAAAGCCATCGGTGTTACAGGTCAGAACATTATGTTTTCTTCCAATGATACACCGAAAGAAGAGTTTCAATATGCCAATGAACTTGGTGCTACTATCAATTTAGATGATATTACCCATATCGAAGTTTTAGAGGAAGCGCTCGGTAAACTGCCGAAGCGGCTTTCCTGCCGTTATAATCCCGGCGGTGTGTTTGAAGTTTGCAACGGTATTATGGATAACCCCGGTGATGCCAAATACGGTATGACAACCGACCAGCTTTTTGAAGCCTATCGCATTATGAAAGAAAAGGGCGTTGAGGAATTCGGTATGCACGCTTTCCTCGCAAGTAATACCGTAACCAATGAATATTACCCGATGCTTGCCCGTTTGTTGTTTGAAACAGCTGTAAAAATAAAAGAAGAGGTCGGCGTAAAATTAAGCTTTATCAATCTTTCCGGCGGCGTAGGCATTCCCTATACTCCCGATAAAGAACCGAATGATATTTTAGAAATCGGCAGACGTGTACACGAGGTCTATGATGAGGTCTTAGTGCCTGCCGGTATGGGTGATGTAGCCATTTACACCGAACTTGGCCGCTTTATGATGGGCCCTTACGGTGCTCTCGTAACCAGAGCGATTAACGAAAAGCATACGCATAAAGAGTATGTCGGTGTAGATGCCTGTGCAGTAAATCTGATGCGTCCGGCGATGTACGGCGCTTATCATCATATTACGGTTATGGGTAAAGAAAATGCGCCTTGCGACCATGTGTATGACATTACAGGCTCCCTTTGTGAAAACAACGATAAATTTGCAATCGACAGAGCTTTACCGGAAATTCAAAAAGGGGATTTACTCTATATCCATGATACCGGTGCACACGGCTTCTCTATGGGCTACAACTATAACGGTAAATTAAAATCCGCAGAGATTTTATTACATCCCGACGGCACTTTCAGCCTGATTCGCCGTGCAGAAACCCCAAAAGATTATTTTGCAACGTTTGACTGCTTCGATTTTTATAAAAACGTTTTAGAGGACTAAAAACGAAGTTAAACTATAGAAAAGGAGAGGCCTTATGTCCTTTGTTCATTTACATTTGCATACAGAATTCAGTCTCTTAGACGGTGCTTGCCGTTTGGGAGAACTTGTAGCTGCCGCAAAAGAAAAAGGACAGACGGCACTCGCCATTACCGATCACGGTAATATGTTCGGCGCGGTGGATTTTTATAAAGCCGCCAAAAAAGAGGGGATAAAGCCGATTATCGGCTGTGAAGTCTATGTTGCCGAGCGTGATTTAACCGATAAGGTACACGGTATTGACTCCAACCGTTATCATCTTGTGTTGCTCTGCGAAAACGAAATTGGTTACAAAAACCTCATTAAGATGGTTTCTGCCTCTTGGGTGGACGGCTTCTATGTAAAACCGCGTATCGATAAAAAGCTTTTAGAAGAGCACCACGAGGGCATTATTGCGCTTTCTGCTTGCCTTGCCGGTGAAATTCCGCGAAAACTTAGTGCAGGAGATTATGAGGGTGCAAAGGAAGTTGCACTTTGGTATCAGAATGTTTTCGGTAAGGGGAATTATTTCTTAGAGCTTCAAGATCACGGCCTTGCCGAGCAAAAGGAAATCATACCGCAGATTTTAAAGCTTTCTAAGGAAACAGGTATTCCGCTTGTCGCCACGAATGATGTGCACTATATTGAAAAACAGGATGCCAAAACACAAAAAGTGCTGATCTGTATTCAGACCAACCATACGATTGATGAAGATACCGGCTTAGAATTCGGCACAGAGGAATTTTATCTCAAAACCGAAGAAGAAATGCTCGAGCGGTTTTCCTATGTGCCGGAAGCGATTGAAAATACAGGGAAAATTGCCGAACGCTGTAACGTGGAGTTTGAATTCGGCAAAACCAAATTGCCGCACTTTGATGTGCCAAACAATCAAGACCATTTTACTTATTTTAAAAATAAATGCTACGAAGGCTTAAAAGAAAACTACGGCGAAAATGTTCCCGAAAGCTACAAAGAACGTTTGGAATATGAACTTTCGGTTATCCAAAGCATGGGTTATGTCGATTATTTCTTAATCGTTGCGGACTTTATCGCTTATGCAAAATCAAAGGGTATTCCCGTGGGACCCGGCAGAGGCTCCGGTGCCGGCAGTATTGCAGCTTATTGTATGCATATTACGGGCGTTGACCCGATGAAATACAACCTCATTTTTGAGCGTTTCTTAAATCCAGAACGTGTCACTATGCCGGATATTGACGTGGATTTTTGCTATGAACGCCGTGAAGAGGTGATTGAATATGTCACCGAAAAATATGGAAAAGACCATGTGGCGCAGATTGTAACCTTCGGAACTATGGCGGCGCGTGCCGCTGTTCGTGATGTCGGCAGAGCACTGGGTATGCCCTACGCCACTGTGGATGCGGTTTCAAAACAGATTCCCCGTGAGCTTGGTATTACGATTGAAAAAGCTCTTGAAAAAAACAAGGAGCTCAAAGCGCTTTATGATAGCGATGCAAGTATTCATGAGCTGATTGACACCGCCAAGCGGGTAGAGGGTATGCCGCGTCATGCTTCCACACACGCTGCAGGTGTTGTAATTACCGACAAGCCTGTTTCGGAATATGTGCCGCTAGCGCGAAATGATGAATCTGTTGTTACGCAGTTTACCATGACAACGATTGAAGAACTGGGATTGCTCAAGATGGATTTCCTTGGCCTTCGCACTTTGACAGTCATGCACGATGCTGAAGCCTATGTGCGCCGTAAAAATCCCGATTTTGATTTAGAGAAAATTCCGCTAGACGATGCCAAAACCTACGAGATGTTCTCCAAGGGCTTAACCTCCGGTGTGTTTCAGTGTGAATCCAACGGTATTCGTAGTGTCTTAACACGCTTAAAGCCGCGAAACCTTGAAGATATTGTGGCGGTTATTTCTCTCTACCGTCCCGGCCCTATGGATTCTATTGACCAATATATTGAGAACCGTCATAATCCAGGCTGCATTCATTATAAGACGCCGGAATTAAAACCGATTTTGGATGTTACAAACGGCTGCATGGTGTACCAAGAGCAGGTTATGCAGATTTTCAGAGATTTGGCGGGGTATTCCTTCGGCCGAGCGGACCTTGTGCGCCGAGCCATGTCCAAAAAGAAACATGAGGTTATGGAGCAGGAGAGGGAATACTTTATTAACGGGCGCTATAATGAAGACGGTACATTGGAGTGTCCCGGCTGTGTCAGAAACGGAATTTCTGCGGAAACTGCCAACAGCATTTTCGAGGATATGCGCTCCTTTGCTTCCTATGCTTTCAATAAATCTCATTCTGTGGCTTATGCGGTTATCGCCTACAGAACGGCGTATTTAAAATGCCATTATCCCACAGAGTTTATGTCTGCACTTCTTTCTAGTGTGATTGACGATACCAATAAAATTGCCCTTTATATTGCCGATACCACACGTATGGGCATTGAGGTTTTACCGCCTAGTGTGAATGAAAGCTATTTGGCATTTACACCGGAAGGCAGTAGGTCTATCCGTTTCGGTCTTTTGGCAATTAAGAATCTTGGCAAGGGTATTATTCAATCCATGATTGCCGAACGTGAGGCGAACGGCAAATTTACAGGCTTTTATGATTTCTGCGAAAGAATGTATGGCAGGGATTTCAATAAACGTGCCCTTGAGGGCTTAATTAAAAGCGGTGCGTTAGATCACTTAGATGCCAATCGCCGTGAAATGCTTTTGAATGCACAAACTGTTTTAGAAAGTTTGGATTCCGTGAATCGCCGCAACGTAGCGGGTCAAATGAATTTGTTTGCTATAGGAGGCGGCGATGTAGAGGAAAATACCCGCATGGATTATCAGCATTGTGAGGAGTTTTCCTACAGCCTTCGTTTGCAATATGAAAAAGAATCCACAGGCATGTATTTGTCTGGGCATCCCATGGCAAAATATGCAAGAATCGCGATGCAAATTCATGCCGCGAGAATTGCCTCTCTCTTAGAAGAGGATGTTGTATCACAAAACTATAAAGACGGTGACTGGATTCGGCTTTTGGCTATTGTCACCGGCATCAAAAAGAAAACGACCAAACAAAATGCCACTATGGCATTTGTAACCGTGGAGGATATGACAGGTTCTATAGAGCTTCTCTTGTTCCCGAAAACCTATGGAATGTATTCGAAATTTCTAGAAACCGGCAATGTGTTGCTGTTAGAGGGCAGACTTTCTCTTCGTGAGGAGGAAAGCCCGAAGCTTGTGCCTGAGCTGATGCGGCAAATTACCGAAAGCGATACGCCCGAAACGATAAAACCCTTGGGTAAAGGCAGAAATTCTGCGCCGGAGGCCCGATATGCGCAAAATCGACCGGTACAGCCTGCGGCATCTGCTTATGCAAATACAAATGCCAATAAGGATATCCATACAAATACGATTTCATCGGTATCTCTTTTAATAGATACCGTGGGCAGTAGACAGGATGAAAAGGTGAAAAATCTTTTGTCTATTTTCGACGGCAACACGAAATTGTATCTCTATTATAAGGATACAAAACAAAAATATGTTGCCAAAGGAGGAATTGATCCTTGCCCGGCACTTTTAAAAGAACTTGAACGGATGCTCGGTAAAAAATGCATTTTGTTAAAATAAGGCGCTTTTTGTAAGAAAAATCTGCATTTTACTTGACATTCCGGGTCAAATATGTATTAATATAGTTTGAATGATTTATAGAAGGTGAAGAAAAAATGAAAACAATTGGTGTTTTAACAAGTGGCGGCGACGCACCGGGTATGAACGCTGCAATTCGTGCAGTTGTACGTGCCGGTTGTGAAAGTGGTTTCCGCGTAATGGGTATTCGTCGCGGCTACAACGGTTTAATGTACGGTGATATGTACGAAATGAATTTAAGAAGTGTATCGAACATTATCAATCGTGGCGGTACAGTTCTTTATTCTGCAAGAAGCCCTGAATTCAAAACAGAAGAAGGTCTTCAGAAGGCTATTAAGGTTTGTAAAGAAGTAGATATGGAGGGTGTTGTTGTTATCGGCGGCGACGGTTCTTTCCGCGGCGCTCGTGACCTTTCTCTTCACGGCATTCCCTGTGTCGGTGTTCCTGGTACAATCGATAACGATATTGCTTGCACAGACTACACCATCGGCTATGATACTTCCATGAATACCGTTATGGAAATGGTAGACAGACTTCGCGATACCTCTGAATCTCATGACCGTTGCTCCGTTGTTGAAGTTATGGGCAGAAAAGCAGGTTATATCGCTCTTAACGCAGGTATTGCCTGTGGTGCAACCAGCATTTTGATTCCCGAAATTGCTGTAGATTTTGAAAAAGACGTTATCGATCGTATGCGCAGAACACAGAAAACCGGTAAGCGTCATTTCATTATCGTTGTTGCAGAAGGCGTTGAAGGCGTTGGCTCTGTTGAAGAAATGGCAAAGCGCATTCAGGAAGAAACCGGCGTTGAGTCCAGAGCAACTGTTTTGGGTCACGTACAAAGAGGCGGTAGCCCGACCGTTCGCGATCGCGTTTTAGCAAGCGAAATGGGCTATAAAGCTGTTCAGCTTATTAAAGCTGGTATCGGTAACCGCGTAATGGCTATCCATAAGGAAGAAGTCGTAGATTACGATATTTTCGAAGCACTCAACATGCAGAACGAAATTGACCTCAATCTTTATAAGATTGCACACGAAATTTCCATCTAATGAAAAATATAGTTTTAATCGGTATGCCTGCCAGCGGCAAAAGCACGATAGGTGTTTTACTGGCGAAAGCGCTCGGCATAGGGTTTCTTGATACGGATCTTCTCATTCAGCAGCAGGAACATGCTCTTTTGCAAGATGTGATTGACCAGAAGGGCGTGGAATATTTCTTGGATGCTGAATGCAGAGCCATTTGCTCTTTATCTGCAGAAAACACCGTAGTCGCAACCGGCGGCAGTGCAGTTTTTCGTGATGCGGCAATGCAAAAATTGAAAGAAAACGGTATTATCGTATTTATAGATGTACCGCTTTCCTCTGTAAAACGTCGCTTACATAATATCAAAACACGCGGTGTAGCTGCTCAAAAAGGCAAAACCGTACGCGATATTTATGAAGAGCGTATGCCGCTTTATCGAAAATATGCAGATATTACTGTGACTTCCGGCGACCAGCCTATAGAAAAAACGGTTTCTGCACTTTTAAATGCCTTAAAAGAACAAAGCATTTAAACTTAAAACTACATAATAAAAATGTAAAGACTTTACAGCTTTTTTTGGGAGAAATTTCCATGTGAAAATTAGCTGTAAAGTCTTCTTTTTTCCGTTCATAAAATTTAAAATTTTTCACAAAGTATTAGTGCGGAAAATCCGCGACGGAGGTGAAAATGAAAAACTTTTTTCGAGTTTTCAGCCTTTTAGGCTTAGTCTTAGCCTCTGTTATCTTTGTTTTTGTGTTCCTGGGAGAAAAAGAAATTCCGGACAGGATTGAGATTTTAGAGAACGAAGAGCTAAATGTCAGCGACATGTATTCGCAAAAAATTTTACAGAAGGATTTACCTGTCTTTTCTGTAAATCACCAAAAGAGCTCTAA
This sequence comes from Acutalibacter sp., assembly GCA_020025775.1. Classification (GTDB taxonomy): domain Bacteria; phylum Bacillota; class Clostridia; order Oscillospirales; family Acutalibacteraceae; genus Fimenecus. Next base: position 109,708 of record JAHHRN010000003.1, on the reverse strand, counting down.
GACATCTGTAAATTCTAACTCTTATTCGGTGGATGTTTCTCTTCTTGGCACAATACCTGTGAAATCTACCTCAGTAATTGTCAACAAACGGCAATACGTTGTTCCGAGCGGCGAAATCTTCGGCGTAAAAATTTATGCCGACGGCGTTATGGTGGTAGGCATGGATGCTGTTGCCACCGAAGCTGGTTCTGTAAGTCCTGCGAAAGAAGCAGGAATAAAAATCGGCGATATTATCTGTTCGGTGAACGGCAACGAGGTGCATTCGGTTCATTCCTTAAACAAAGCCTTTAAAGAAGGCCCCACGTCAGCCAGTGTTTTGATTTTAAGAAACGGAAAACAGCAGGAAATCACTGTAAATCTGGCTTCTTCTAAAGAAGATCAAGAGAAAAAAGCCGGACTTTGGGTACGTGACAGCACCGCAGGTGTGGGTACTCTGACTTTTTATGAGCCGCAAACGGGTGTTTTCGGCGGCTTGGGTCATGCGATTTGTGATTCGGATACGGGCACGATTATGCCTCTGCGCTCCGGCAAAGCGATTGAAACCAAAATCAGCGGCTGCTATAAGGGCGGCCCCGGTATTACGGGAGAGCTTTGTGGTGTTTTTCAGAAAAAAACCATAGGCGAACTTTATGCAAATTTGCCGAACGGTGTATACGGAAAACTCAAAAAATATAATTCTAAAAAAGATGTTGTTCCGGTTGCCACGAAAAAAGAAGTGAAGCTCGGTGAGGCACAGATTATTTCAACGGTAGATGAAACAGGACCGCATTATTATGATGTGGAAATCACAAAAATTTACCCAAATTCTGATGAGAATGGTAAAAATATGATTCTGGAAATCAAAGACAGTGCTTTAATTGCGAAAACAGGCGGTATCGTTCAGGGAATGAGCGGCAGTCCGATTCTGCAAAACGGCATGTTAGTCGGTGCGGTAACCCATGTATTTGTGAATAACGCTCTGCAAGGATACGGTGTGTTTGCAGAAACTATGTTAAGACAAGCAAAATCTTTTGAAGCAGAAGCTTTGGAAAAGGCGTCGTAAAAGATAGGATGTATAAATGCGAAAACGTGTTTATACATCCTATTTTTCTTTATTCTGTAGGATTTTTGTATTATTTTAAAAAAATCCTAAGAAATATTAAAAAAACTATTGCTAAATAATACCATAAATGGTAAAATATGGAAGAAATAAAAAATGGAGGTTGTTTTTATGGAAAAAACACTAAATGTCTTATTTACAGATGAAGGAACGGAATTTAGCAAAAGTTGTATGGCGGCCCTGGTTTCCTCGGGCTTTAAGGTAAAAACGGTGCCGAAAAACGGCAAAGAAGTACTTGATCAGTTAGTGAAGGATACACCGGATGTTTTGGTTATGGATGCCATTATGGCATCGGTGGATGCACTTGGGGTTTTGCGTACTATCCCGACTTTAAATCTTATTAAAAAGCCGCTGGTTATGGTGATTTCTGCGGTAGATAATTCGCGTTTTGAGAATGAAATTTTGCTGGCAGGTGCCGATTATTATTTCCTGAAACCCTTCGATATACATATGCTTTCGGAACGTATTCTGTTAATGACCGATTGGAAAGACGGCGCAGGGAATAAAGCCTATGCTGTTTCTGCGGAGCGTAGCGCAAATCAAAATGATTTAGAAGTTTTGGTTAGCGATATTATGCATCAAATCGGTGTTCCGGCGCATATTAAAGGCTACCAGTATTTAAGAGAAGCGATCATCCTTTCCATTCATGATACGGAAATGATGAATTCTGTGACGAAGCTTTTGTATCCGACGGTTGCCAAGCATTTTTCCACAACCTCCTCCAGAGTGGAACGTGCTATTCGCCATGCGATTGAAGTGGCTTGGGATAGGGGAGACGTTGACGTATTGAGCGCCTATTTCGGTTATACCATTCAGAACACCAGAGGTAAGCCCACCAATTCTGAATTCATTGCCATGATCAGCGATAAATTACGTTTACAGCTTAAAATTTCTTAAAATAAAAAAAGCAACAAGCGAAAAACTTGTTGCTTTCTTTTTTATGTGTTTCTTTTTCTATTCTTGATTTTCAGCGGCAATTTTAAAGGCGATTTCCGCCAGCTGTTCTACACTTTCTAAGGTGCAGATTTCACTTCTGTATTTTGCCGCACCGCGAATCCCTTTTACATACCATGCGGCATGCTTTCTGGCTTCCTTAATACCGACCTTGTCTCCTTTGTATTCGCAAATTTTAGCCACATGTGCCAGCATAACACGCATACGTTCCGAAACCGGTGGCTCGGGGAGATAACGACCCTCATTCATATAGGCATTGATTTGAGAGAAAATCCACGGCCTGCCGAGTGCACCTCTGCCAACAGCTAAAAAGTCACAGTTTGTGTGCTCAAACATAAGCGCCGCGGTTTGTCCGTCTACAATATCGCCGTTGCCGATAACCGGAATAGAAACGGCTTCTTTTACAGCACGGATAATGTCTGTGTTGACCGGCGGTGCATACATTTGCACACGTGTTCTGCCGTGAACGGTAATGGCGGCGGCACCGGCATCCTCACAGATTTTAGCAATTTCTACAGCGTTGATTTGGTTTTCATCCCAGCCTGCACGGCATTTCACAGTTACAGGTGTATTGCCTGCGGCATTTACTACGGCTTTTACGATTTGACCGACAAGGGGCGGATTTTTCATAAGCGCTGAGCCTGCACCATTTCCGGCAATCTTCGGGGCAGGGCAGCCCATGTTAATATCAATAAACTGTGGATTAGAAGTTAAAACATATTGCACGGATTCTGCCATGATTTCGGGATCTGTACCGAAAATCTGAATGGCGGCAGGACGTTCTTTTTCGCTGATTGCAATAAGTTCTTTAGATTTCTTGTCACCCATAGTAAGACCTTTAGAGCTTACCATTTCCGAGGCGACAAAGGCTGCGCCGTAGCTCATGCAAAGCTCTCGAAAGGCTCTGTCAGCAACGCCTGCCATAGGTGCAAGAGAGGCATAGCCGTTAAAATGTACACTACCGATTTCCATAAAATTTAAAATTCTCCTAAACGTAAATTTTCCTAAGAAAGTATAGCATATTTTTCTTCCTAAAACAAGAAAGAGGCGTGCAAAATACAGAAAGTTGTGGTACAATAAACATAACTTTTAAATTAGTATAAAATCACGGAGTGTTTTTATGAAGCTTTTAATTTTAGACGGAAACAGTATTGTAAATAGAGCCTACTACGGGATTAAGCTTTTAACCACCAAAGAGGGCAGATATACCAATGCCATTGTCGGCTTTATGAATATTTTAGGCAAACTCGAGGAGCAGACACAGCCCGATGCTGTGGCAATTGCTTTTGACTTAAAAGCGCCTACTTTTCGTCATAAGCGTTATAGCGAATACAAGGCAAATCGTCACGGTATGCCCCCGGAGCTTGCCGAGCAGATGCCTGTTTTAAAGGAACTTTTAACGAGCCTTGGCTATGTACTGGTTTCTAAAGAGGGCTACGAAGCAGATGATGTCATCGGTACTCTTTCTGCGCATATCGGCAAAGAGGATACCTGCTATATTGCGACCGGAGACAGAGACAGCTTACAGCTGATTCGTGAGAATGTATTTGTACTTCTTGCCGCAACACGCGGCGGCAGAGCGGAAACCAATCTTTACGATGCAGACAAAGTGAAGGAAGAATACCATATCTTCCCGAAACAGGTCATTGATGTAAAGGGACTTATGGGTGATGCTTCCGATAATATCCCCGGTGTTGCCGGTGTTGGCAAGAAAACTGCCGAGGATTTGATTGAACGCTTTGATTCTCTTTCTTATATCTATGAGCATTTGGATGAATTAGATATTAAACCCGGCGTGAAACAGAAATTAATTAACGGTAAAGACATGGCATTTTTAAGCTATGATCTGGCAACGATTGATTTGGATGCACCTGTTGAAACAGATGTCGCGGCATATAAAAAGGGTGCGGTAGATGCAAAAAAAGCAAAATCTTTGCTTTTGGAACTCGAAATGTTCAAGTATTTGGAAAAGATGAATTTGGGTGATGTGCCTGTACAAAAGAAAGAAGAAAAAACCATGCCGCCTTTAGCCTTTAAAGAAGGTATCGAGGAGAGAGAAAAATATATTATTCGAAATGCAGACGGTAAGCAAAGCTTCTATTTCGCTTTTGACGGGAAACAGACCGTGTATGTACAAACGGAATCTGCTGTTTTAAAGCTTTCTTTAGAGCAGGCAGACGAAAAAAACTTGTTCCTTTCTCTGTTAGCGGATGCCAATTTAGAAAAATACACCTATTCTGCGAAAGAAGTATATGCGCTCGGATTTTTAGAAAATATAGAAATCAAGAATGTGCAAATGGATATCACCCTTGCCGCTTATCTTTTGAACCCCGGCGCAAAAGAATATGAATTGCACCGTTTGGTGCAGGAATATTGCACAGTAATTCGTAAAACAGAAGGGGAGGACGAAGCTGCACAGGATGCCGCAAATCTCGTGCTTTTAACGGAAAAGTTATTGGCAGAGCTTCGTGCGAATGAACAGCTGCCGCTCCTTTATGATATTGAAATTCCGCTCGCTGAAGTTTTAGCTTCTATGGAGCATGACGGTGTTTTAGTGGATAAGACCGGCATTGAGCAGTTTTCTGAAATGCTCTCTAAACGGATTTCTACTTTAGAACAGGACATTTATGCGCAAGCAGGGGAGGAGTTTAATATCAATTCTCCCAAACAGTTAGGTCACATTCTGTTTGAAAAATTAGAAATTCCCACTAAGAAAAAGACAAAAACAGGCTATTCCACCAATGCAGAGGTTTTGGAACAGCTTGCCGATAAATACGAAATTGTTCGTTTTATTTTGGAATACAGAACCTTAGCCAAACTCAAATCCACCTATTGCGACGGTCTCTTAAAGGTTATTGCAGAGGATGGTAGAATTCATTCTTCCTTTAATCAAACGGAAACCAGAACAGGCAGAATTTCTTCGGCGGAACCGAATCTTCAAAATATTCCCGTGCGTCAGCCCTTAGGTAGAGAAATGCGTAAATTCTTTATGGCAAAAGACGGTGCTTTATTGGTCGATGCCGACTATTCTCAGATTGAGCTTCGTGTGCTTTCTCATATGGCTAACGATAAAAACATGATTGACGCGTTTAACCACGATGCAGATATTCATACGATTACTGCGTCACAGGTTTTCCATATGCCGCCGCAAATGGTAACGCCGCTTATGCGCAGCCGTGCAAAAGCTGTCAATTTCGGCATTGTGTACGGTATTGGTGCTTTTTCTCTCGGCAAGGATTTGGGCGTAAGCCGTGCGGAAGCTGATCGCTATATTAAAGACTATTTAGAGAACTACAGCGGCGTAAAACAGTATATGGATGCTTGTGTGGAAGAGGCTAAAGAGTGCGGCTATGCAAAGACCTTATTTGCACGCCGTCGTTATTTGCCGGAGCTTTCTTCATCCAACGGCATGCTTCGTGCCTTCGGTGCAAGAGTGGCTATGAATATGCCGATTCAGGGCACGGCAGCAGACATTATTAAGATTGCCATGATTCGTGTTTACAATCGCTTAAAAGCTGAAAATATGGCGTCCAGGCTCATTTTACAGGTACACGACGAATTGATTGTAGAAGCGCCCGAAGCCGAGGCAGAAAAAGCCAAACAAATCGTCACTGAGGAAATGGAACATGCCTGTGAAATGCAGGTGCCGCTTAAAAGCGATGCCAATATCGGCAAGACTTGGTATGATGCGAAGGATTAAGCTATGAAAAATATTATTTTTGTTTGTACCGGGAATACCTGTCGAAGCCCTATGGCAGAGGTGCTTTTTAAGAACTATTTAAAAAATCAAGGCTTGGAAGCGCTTTGCACGGTGGAAAGCCGAGGTCTCATGGCAGTAAACGGTGAACCGGCCGCAGAGCATGCACAAACGATTGCGTCAGATTTAGGATTAGATTTATCTCAGCATGGTGCAAAGTTTTTAACACAGGAAGATTTGAAGAAAAATTCCTACTATATCTGCATGACCGACAGCCATGCGGCTATGCTGAGCCAAATTGTGCCGAAAGAACGTGTTATCTCTTTGCGCATTTCCGATCCGTTCGGCGGAGATTTGAATCGCTATAAGGCTTGCGCTGAAGAAATAAAGTTGTCTTTTCCGAAAGTATTCCGCTTTGTGTTTTCTTTTGATACGATTCGAGAAATGCAGGAAACGGATATAAAAGCTGTTGCGGAAATCGAAAGGGCATCTTTTTCCGTACCGTGGACCGAAAACGGCTTAAAAGAAGGACTACAAAATGAAACTGGAAGATTTCTGGTTGCAGTTCGGGATGATGTCGCTATCGGCTATATCGGTGCAAACGTGATTTTAGACGAAGCCTATCTCAATAATGTTGCCGTTTTACCGCAACATAGAAAAAAAGGTATTGCCAGAGCTTTGCTTCTTTCCCTTATTTCGCGTTTAAAGGCTCAAAATACAGCGTTTGTAAGTTTAGAAGTAAGAAACTCCAATGCACCTGCAATCGGGCTTTATGAAAGCCTTGGCTTTACAAAGCGAGGCCTGCGAAAGAACTTCTACAGCGAACCTACAGAAGATGCTTTGATTTTGACAAAAGATTTATAAAACAAAAACCGCCTGCTTTAAAAAAGTGGGCGGTTTTTTGATATGAAAAAAGCGACAAGGCAAAGAACCTTGTCGCTTTAATTTCAAATAGGCGAGGGGAGAAACTTATTTAAGCATGCTTGCGATTTCAGCTGCGAAATTTTCTTCCTTCTTTTCAAGGCCTTCACCCTTAGCATAGCGGATGAAAGAAGTTGCCTTGATTTCAGCACCGAGTTCCTTAGCAACGGAGTCGATGTACTTCTGAACGTTCATCTTATCGTCTTTAACGAAAGCCTGCTCAAGAAGGCAGTTCTCTTTGTAGTACTTACCAATCTTACCTTCCACGATCTTAGCAAGAACCTGTTCGGGCTTGCCCTTCATCTTCGGGTCTTCAGCAAGCTGAGCGGTCATGATTTCTTTTTCATGTGCAAGAACATCAGCCGGAACAGAAGCGGGATCAAGGTAGGAGGGGCTCATAGCTGCAACCTGCATTGCAACGTCCTTACCCATAACTTTGAAAGCATCAGTCTTAGCGGTTTCAGCATCGGTGTCGAAGAGAACGAGAACGCCTACAGCGCCGCCTGCGTGAATGTAGGAAGCTGCAACGCTTTCAACTCTTTCGAAACGACGAATTTTCATGTTTTCGCCGATGGAAAGAACGAGGTCCTGTAAGTTTTCCTGAACGGTTCTGTCGCTACCGTCAAGAGTGGTAGCGAGAAGAGCGTCAACGTCTGCCGGGTTGGTATCAGCGATGGTCTTTGCAACGCTGCGAACATAGCTGGTGAACTTGTCGTTCTTAGCAACGAAGTCGGTTTCAGAGTTAACTTCAACCATAACGCTTACGTTCTTGTCTTCATCTGTATAAGTTAAAACAACGCCTTCAGCAGCGATTCTGCCTGCCTTCTTTGTAGAAGCAGCAAGACCTTTTTCTCTAAGAACGTCGATAGCCTTGTCCATATCGCCGTCAGCTTCAACGAGAGCCTTTTTGCAGTCCATCATGCCAACGCCTGTCTTTTCGCGAAGTGCTTTAACATCTGCTGCGGTAAATGCCATAATGATTTCCTCCTAAATAATCGAGATTTTAATTGTGCCCGCACATGGATGCGCAGGCACAAAATGATTTATAAATTTTACTGAGCGTCTGCTTCTTCGGAAACTTCTTCCTGAGCAGCTGCGCCCTGCATGCCCTGACGACCTTCGATAACAGCATCAGCCATAGCGCCTGCAATAAGCTTTACAGCGCGGATAGCGTCATCGTTACCCGGGATAACGTAGTCGATTTCGTCGGGATCGCAGTTGGTATCAACGATAGCGATAATCGGAATACCGAGCTTCTTAGCTTCTGCAACAGCGATTCTTTCCTTGCGGGGGTCAACGATGAACATAGCAGCGGGCTGCTTCTTCATTTCGGTGATACCGCCGAGGTATTTTTCGAGCTTTTCGATTTCAAGTTCAAGCTTAGCAGCTTCCTTCTTGGGGAGAAGTTCGAAAGTACCGTCTTCTCTCATAGCCTGGAGCTGACCTAAACGCTTAATTCTTCTCTTAATGGTGGTGAAGTTGGTGAGCATACCGCCGAGCCAACGAGCGTTGACGAAAGGCATACCGCAACGAATAGCTTCTTCCTTAATGGAATCCTGAGCCTGCTTCTTGGTACCAACGAAAAGGATTTCGTTGCCTTCAGCAGCGATGTCGCGAACGAACATATAAGCTTCTTCTAACTTCTTAACGGTCTTCTGCAAATCGATGATGTAGATACCGTTTCTTTCTGTGAAGATGTATTCCGCCATTTTGGGGTTCCATCTTCTGGTCTGGTGTCCGAAATGAACACCTGCTTCGAGCAATTGCTTCATGGATACAACTGACATAATTTTTTTCCTCCTTATTTTTGCCTCCGCTATAGATCACTTTCGCACTAAGACGTTTGCACGCAATTTTAATGCGAATCCCTATGCGTGTGGAATAGCTTAAAAATTATAGCATCAAAGGCATTATTTTTCAAGTCTTTTTTGCAGAAAATCTCTATTTTACGGGCTTTTTCAAAGATTTGTACGCTTTTTACAAGAACAGATTGTGAAAAAAGAGATTTCTTAGAGGATATACAGAGAAATTTTGAGGTGCAAAGTAAGATTTGCTATTTCTATATATATGTGCTAAAATAAGTTGGTTTTTAAAGCTTATATTTTTAAGCGATTTTATGGTAGAAACGGTGATAAAATGAAAATTCTTTCCATTGAAAGCTCTTGCGATGAAACTGCGGCAGCTGTAGTGGAAAACGGCAGAAATGTGATTTCTTCCGTAGTTGCTACACAAATTGAACAGCATAAAATCTTTGGCGGTGTAGTACCGGAAATTGCGTCCAGAATGCACGCTGAAGCGATTTCGGCAGTCGTAGAGGAAGCTTTGCAAAAAGCCGACTGTGCACTTGTAGATATAGATGCCATTGCAGTAACCTATGCGCCGGGGCTTATCGGTGCTTTACTCGTCGGTGTGAATTATGCAAAAGGGTTGGCACTGGCGGCAAATAAACCTTTAGTGCCTGTGCATCATCTTCGTTCTCACATCGCTTCCAATTATATTACGCATCCCGATTTGGAGCCGCCTTTCCTTTGCCTTGTGGTGTCCGGCGGCAACACTTTATTGGTAAAAGTAAAAGATTATACTGATTTTGAGGTCATTGGCAGAACCAGAGACGATGCAGCAGGGGAAGCACTCGACAAAGCGGCACGTGCTCTCGGTTATTCCTATCCCGGCGGTGTAACTTTAGACCGTATGGCACAAACGGGAAACGCCGAGGCATATAGTTTTCCGCACCCCAGAGTAGACGAAAGTCCCTTAGATTTCAGTTTCTCTGGACTTAAAACTGCCGTTGTGAATCAAATACATAATGCCCAGCAAAAGGGTGAAACTATTGTGAAAGAGGATTTAGGCGCCTCATTTTTAAAGGCGGTTGTTGATCTCTTAGAAAAAAACACAAAAGCGGCACTACTGGAAAATCCGGATATGAAAAAGTTGGTGCTTGCTGGTGGTGTATCGGCAAACTCTGTTCTGCGTGCTAGAATGCAGAATTTGGCAAAGCAAATGGGCGTAACGCTCTATTTACCGGAGCTTTCACTTTGCGGAGATAATGCTGCAATGGTAGGCGCGCAAGGCTATTACGAATGGAAAGCCGGAAAACGCGGTACCATGGAGCTGAATGCCAGCGCCAATATGCCGATTGAAGAGGATGAATAAAACAAAATTTCTATGATTTTGTCTCTTTTCATAAAAAATTTTTAGATATTTGACACTTTATTAACAATTTGATTCTTGCAATTCTTTGGGAAATAGATTATAATGCTTTTAAACTGGAAAGGATTTGATTTTTATTTTCTTTTTAGTTGAATTGCAAAGGATTTTGCAATGAAACCATGTCAAAAATTTAGGCGAAAGCCGAATACGATAAAGGAGAAAAGACTATGGAAGCACTTACCAAGAATCCGAGCATCTTAGCATGGTTGGATGAAAAAATTGCTCTTTTACAGCCTGACCATGTTGTATGGATTGACGGCTCTGAAGAACAGATCGAGGCACTTCGTGCAGAAGCATGCAGCACCGGTGAAATGATTAAGTTAAATCAGGATCTTCTTCCCGATTGCTACTATCACAGAACCGCTCCGAACGACGTTGCTCGTGTTGAAGAGAGAACTCTTATCTGCTCTAAAAAAGAAGAGGACGCAGGTCCGACAAACCACTGGATGGAGCCCTCTAAAGCATATGAAATGCTTTATGATATTGCTCGTGGCAGCTACAAGGGCAGAACCATGTACGTTATCCCGTATTCCATGGGTCCGGTTGGTTCTAAACTTTCTAAGATTGGTATTGAAATTACAGACTCCATTTACGTTGTTCTCAACATGGCTATCATGACCCGTGTTGGTAAGAAGGTTATGGACGTTTTAGGCGACAGCAACGACTGGGTTCGCGGCATGCACTGCAAATGTGATGTTGACCCCGAAAAGCGCTGGATTTGCCAGTTCCCTGAAGACAACACCATTATTTCCGTTAACTCCGCATACGGCGGAAACGTATTACTCGGTAAAAAGTGCTTTGCACTTCGTATTGCTTCTTATCAGGGCAAGAACGAAGGCTGGCAGGCTGAGCATATGCTCATCTTAGGCCTTGAAAATCCGAAGGGCGAAGTTAAGTACATCTGCGCAGCATTCCCGTCTGCTTGCGGTAAGACCAACCTCGCTATGCTTATTCCTCCGGAAGGCTATCGTGCAAAGGGCTACAAAGTTTGGTGCGTAGGCGACGATATTTCCTGGATCCGCAAGGGCGAAGATGGCAGACTTTATGCTATCAACCCTGAAAACGGTTTCTTCGGCGTTGCACCGGGTACAAACGAAAAGTCCAACCCGAACGCACTTGCTTCTACAAGAAAGGGCACCATCTTCACCAACGTTGCTCGTAACCTCGATGATAACACTGTTTGGTGGGAAGGCCTCGACAAGAATCCGCCTGTAAATGCAGAAGAGTGGACCGGCATTAAGACCAACGGCGTTGAATGGAAAGCAGAAGGCAAAAACCTTGCTCATCCGAACAGCCGTTTCTCCGCACCGGCTGTTAACTGCCCCTGCATCAGCTCTGAGTTTGAAAACGTAAACGGCGTGCCGATTTCCGCTTTCGTATTTGGCGGCAGACGTGCAAAGCTTGCTCCCCTTGTTTACCAGTCCAGAGACTGGAACCACGGTGTATTTGTAGGCTCCATCATGGCTTCCGAAACCACCGCAGCAGCTGCTGGCGCAGTTGGTGTTGTTCGTCGTGACCCGATGGCAATGCTTCCGTTCTGCGGCTACAACATGGGTGACTATTGGAAACACTGGATCGAAATTGGTCAGACCTTGGATCCTGACAAGGCTCCCAAGATCTTCAACGTTAACTGGTTCAGAAAAGATGACGAAGGCAACTTTGTATGGCCGGGCTTCGGCGACAACCTTCGTGTTCTTGAATGGATCATCAAGCGTTGCGAAGGCACCGTTGATGCTCAGGAAACCGCAATCGGTTACATTCCTTATGCTAAGGACATCAACCTTGAAGGCATTGAGGATGAAGTTTCCTATGATAGACTCGAAAGCATCTTAGACGTAGATAAGGAGCTTTGGGCTAACGAAGCAGAAGGCATCGGCGAATTCTATGCTAAGTTCGGTGACAAATTACCGAAGGAACTCGCAGACGAGCTTGATACTCTTAAGAACAACCTTAAATAAGACTTGTTTTTAACGTAATGAAATACCGTCTTGAGATTTCTCAAGTCGGTATTTTTTATAGATAATAAAAAAAGAGAAACGATATATATCGTTTCTCTTTTTTGTTCTTATTTTACAATGCGCTTCATGGCTACGCTGACAGCTTTGCCGATGGCAGAACCGAGGACAACGTTAACAAGAAGCTCAATAGGTGCGTTTACACTGATTGATGCGGCAATGACAAAATGTAATACGTTATCTGCACCGATGGCTGTGGCTTCTTCAGGCGTAAATACGTGAGAACCGAAGAAAAGAGCTAAAGCACCTAAGAATAAAATGGTGTTCAGCAGGGAAGCACATACTGCAGTTACAGGAATGCTCCAAGAGTTTTTCTTGTCCACCTTTGCACAGGCTTTATAAATCAGACCGCTGAAAAGTCCTACAAGAACTCTAGTGAGAACGCAGACAATAAAACATTTAAAGGGGCTTTCCTCAAATAGAATCATGCCGAAAGGATTAACCGTAAAGCATTGTATGAAACTTACAATACCAAACGCTGTACCTAGAATTGTGGCGGTAATCACGCCACCGGTAATTGCACCGATAATGACCGGAAGCATTAACAGGGTAATTTCCATCGGTCCAATCGGTAACATGCCGATTCTTGTGAAGCCCATCACGGCTGTGATAGCAATGAGCATGGCGTTTTCCGTAAGCAAAAAGGTTTTCTTTCGCCTAGCGGATGCGGATAGGGGTTGTTTTGACATATATATTCCTCCTTGCTGCTGCTCCCATACGGGATGCAACGCAAAATTGACGGGAAATATAGAAGAGGCTAAGCTTTTACATTTTTATCGTAAATCGCTTTTAAGCCTTTCAGAAGAAGATCTTTGTCTTCAATAACAGGATGTTTGCAAACTTTGGCAATGGAAGAGGCTAATCCACCTGTTAATACAATAGTTTTTGGCTCGCCGAGCTCTTCGGCAAATTTATCTAAAATACCGTCTACCATAGCGGCTGTACCCAAAACAATACCGCTTTGCATACTTTCAATCGTATTGGTACCACAGGCTTTTTGTGGCGGTTCTAAACGAATGGTCGGTAATAAGGAACTTTTTTCGGTTAAGGCTTTTAAGGAAATTGTAATGCCGGGTGCAATCATACAACCGCGAAAGCCGTTGTTTTCATCTACCGCACAGATTTTAGTAGCTGTTCCTAAATCTACAATGAAAGCGGGGAGGGGATAGTGCGTAACGGCACCAACTGCACCAGCGGCTAAGTCTGCGCCAAGCTGTGCCGGATTATCAATCAAAATGTTTAAACCGGTTTTCACACCAGGTGAAAGACAAAGTGGTTCTTTACCGATAAGTTTTTTTAATGCCTCTGTAATATAATCTGTCAACTCCGGTACAACAGAGCTGATAATTGCACCGCTAATCTCCGATAAAGAAATATGATACATAGACAGAAGATTAGAAAGGTCAACAGCCAACTGGTCATCTGTTTTTTGACGTTCTGTGGCAAGTCTCGTGCGAAGGACTAGTTCGTTTCCGTCAAACAGGCCGAGATTCATGGTTGTGTTTCCAATGTCTAAAGTTAAAATCATAATTATAAGCTCCTTAGGAGATTTTTGAACCTCTAGAGTATAGCATAAAAAGCAAAAAAAAACAAGCGGTAGAAACCGCTTGTTTTTTGAATATCAATTTAAGAAATTAGTTTTCCTTTTTCTTTCTGGTAAGAACAAGAGCTGCACCTGCAACTGCTGCTACACCGAGAACAGAGTAAATAGCTACGTCACCGGTAGGATCCTTCATGCCTGCTTCAGAGTTAGAAGCGTCATCGCCGGAACCACCGCCAAGACCGAGCTTATCTTTAATGGTGTTGATAACACCGGAAATCTTGTCTTTAAGACCGCCTTCACCTTTGTTAGCTTCAGCATCTTTCTTGGAAAGTTCATCGATAAGAGCGTAAGTATCGTTAAGAAGCTGTTCATCGTTTCTTACAACCTTAGCTGCAACAAGAGCTTTAAGAGCTGCCTTCATAGCGTTAAGCGGAATCTTGTTAGCAGTAAGTGCATCAACGAGTTCCTGAGCTGTATCAGCTAAAATAAGTGCAACAACGTTTTCGGGAAGCTTAATACCTGCGTTTGCGGGCGGAGTTGCCTTTTTGATAGCTTTCTCAATGCCAGCTTGCTGCTCAACAGTAAGCTTACCCTGGTTTACGAGAAGCTGAACAGCTGCACTAAGAGACTCTCTAGTGAAAACTTTAGTGGGCTCAGCATTGGGATCGGGGATGTAAACAATGTTGCCGTTTTCGTCTACTTTGGGTTCACCAGATTCATCAAGATCTGCTGTGAAACCAAGACGAGCGTTAACCCATTTTTCACAACCTAATTCAAATTCCTTAACTGCAGCTTCATCGTCGGTTTGCGGTGCAGCGGGAACAGCAGCGATAGTTGCTTCAACTTCTGCAACGACGCCTTGAACTGCCTGTTTAACAGTGTCGATAACGCCTGTGATCATGCCGGGAATCTGGCTGGGGTCAAATCCTGATGCAAAACTCGGGATGCAGAAAGAAACTGCCATAACGAGAGTTAAAAGCATTGCAATAACTTTTTTCATAATAATGTCCCTCTTTTTTTATTTTTTTGAACCGTAGTTCAGTATTGATGTAATTTTACTATATAAAGTAGTAGCTGTCAAGAGATTTACACTAAAAAATACAAGAAATGTGTAAAATATTCTTATAAAATTAATCTGTTCAATCAAAACTTTTTTAGGTTTTGCCTAAAGATTCCCGTTTATAAATTCAAGCAGTTCTTTTTCTTCCATAGCACTGTTGTACCTTGCAATTTCTTTACCATTCTTTAAAAGCAAAGCTGTAGGTATAGACAAAATGCCGTAAAGGGAAGCGAAAACAGCTCCGCCGCCTTCTATATTGGTTTTACAGATTTTGACGTCCTCTTCCAAATCCGCACACTCGAAAGCATCTACAGACGGTGTGTCGGTATTATAAAAGAAAAGCAAAACGGGTTTCGGACTGTCTGAAACTTCGAATTTAAAGTTTTGAAAGGTAATTTCGGTCATTTCTTTCGCCTCCGATCATTAGCTTTTGTTTTGTCTTGAGACTTGCTTGCCGAGCATAGTGGCTTTTGGTAAAATATCTGCAGCTGTGGCGTCCTTATCTGTATGATTCCATAACAACGAGGCAACAACCTTGGTATTCATTACCGAAAAAGCGGTTTTGACTTGTTCTTCGATAACTCGTTTGCCAATGGTTCCGTCAGAACCAGCCGTTAAAAGTATAACAGCTTGTTTCGGCTTTTGAATGGGAAGTGCGATGTTGCGCGAAAAACGAGCGTTAAAGAATCTTTGAAATCTGTCGAAAAGCGCTTTTAAAGGTGCTGGCATGGAAAAAAGATAAATCGGCGTTGCAATGATAACTAAATCTGCATCCAGATAGCTTTCCATAAAGGTGTCTAAGTCTTTTTTGGAACAGCCATCGGCACGTTTGCAATATCCGCAGTCATTGCAAGGAACAGGGGAGAGATCAAACAAACGCACATATTTAATAGTATAAGGTTTTTCCAAACCCTCTAAAAAAGCATCTGTTAGTTTTTGTGTGTAGCCGTTTCTTTTCGGAGAACCGAATAAAATCAGTACATTCATTCTTCAATAGGACTGTCGCAGTAAGTGCAAACAGTTTTTCCTTCCTTGGCGTAGGTCAGCTGCGGCAGATAGGTTTCTGCATTGGTAACGCAACGCGAATTGTGGCAATGGCAGTTTACACCATCCGGAACTTCAATTTCTTCTTTTTTGCCGGATTTATTCAAAACAGTTAAGATTAGTGCCATTCTGGCATACATACCATATTCAGTCTGCTTAAAGTAGCCTGCGCGCTTGTCTTTGTCCACATCGGTTGTGATTTCGTCAACACGGGGAAGGGGATGTAAAACTAATAAATCCTCTTTGCCCTTTGCCATTTTAGCGGCATCTAAAACGAATACGCCTTTTTGTGCTTCGTATTGTTCTAAAGAAGCGAAACGTTCACGCTGGATTCTAGTCATATAAAGCACGTCCAGTTCAGGCATAACGCTCTCTAAATCGGAAGCAAAAGCATATTCACAGTGGTGCTCGTCTAAGAAGTCAAGCGCATATTGCGGAAGCTGTAATTCTTCTGTAGAAATAAAGATGAAGCGATTGCCCTCTAAGGGTGCTAAAGCGCGGATTAAGGAATGCACGGTTCTACCGTTTTTCATATCGCCGCAAAGACCGATAGTTAAATGATCTAATCTGCCTTTTTCATAGGTGAGTGTGGTTAAATCCGTTAAAGTTTGGGTGGGATGCAAGTGTCCGCCGTCGCCGGCATTGATTACCGGTGCTTTGGAGTATAATGTCGCAGCGAGAGGTGCACCTTCAACAGGCGTACGCATAACTACAACATCGGTATAGCCGCTGACAACGCGAACGGTGTCGGCAACTGTTTCGCCCTTAGAAACAGAAGCGTTTTGAGGGTTATCAAAGCCAATAACCTGACCGCCGAGACGAAGCATTGCAGACTGGAAAGACATTTGCGTTCTGGTAGACGGCTCATAAAACAGGGTTGCCATGAGCTTACCATCACAGGCATGCATATAATCTTTCGGATTTGCTTTGATTTTACCGGCAAGGTCAATAATTTCCTTTAATTCTTCCCTTGTGATGTCGCTGAGATCAATAAGATTTTGTACTTCCATATAGTCCACTCCAAATCATAAAATACGAAAATAAGTTCGTTCGGCACGGCTTGCTTTTCGGCTTGCTGTTCCTTGGATTTTATTTCATTATATTTTATCAACTTTGTGTTTAAATTGCAATGTTTTTAAGAAAAGTAAGGACAGAAAAATTTTGCTTTAAATCCTATGAATTTTTGAGAATATTTTTGACAATATACTATTATAAATAGAAAGGAGAAGAGGGGTATTCAAATAAAAATAAAAAAATTTTAAAAAACTATTGACAAATGCGATGTTTTGCAGTATACTATCAAAGCACTCAAACGAGAGCACAAATTCAATATCGCGGGGTAGAGCAGTTGGTAGCTCGTCGGGCTCATAACCCGGAGGTCGTGTGGTTCAAGTCCCACCCCCGCAACCAACGGAAACGAAAAGCTAAGCTTTTCGTTTCTTTTTTATTTTAAATAGTATATTAAAAAGCTCAAAAGCCTATGTAAAGGTTTTTGAGCTTTTTGTTGTTTTATCCGCCGATAATTATGCTATTTGACATTGCGTTCAGAAAAACAAACCTTAGAAATCCGGAAATTTTATTTTAAATGGTGGAAAAGGGTGTAGTGTATACTAAAACGTTACGTAAAAAGACCTGAGATTTCTGAAAATCTTAGGTCTTTTATTATGTAATAAACCACAAGTTTTACTTGTGGTGAGTAATAAAGCGAAAGCGTCCATTCTTGATAAAAAAAGAACTCCTTTGATATAATAAGCAAGCAACACCAACTGCAAACTTACAATCAAAGGAGGTCCAATAGTGGATGAAAGTAGTTTATCACATACAAAATGGAAATGTCAATATCATGTAGTAATAGTGCCAAAATTCAGAAGGAAAGCAGTGTATGGGCAACTAAGAAAAGATATAGGAGAGATTTTAAGGCGACTTTGTGATTACAAACATGTGGAAATTATAGAAGCACATGCGATGCCAGATCACATACATATGTTACTCTCTATACCGCCAAGCTTGTGTGTTTCTGAATTTATGGGATACCTCAAAGGAAAAAGTACATTGATGATTTTTGAAAGACATGCAAATTTAAAATACAAATATGGCAAGAGAACCTTTTGGGCGAAAGGTTATTATGTCAGTACAGTTGGAGCAAACAAAGCAACAATACAAAAATATATCCAAGAGCAAGAAAATGAGGATATGATAGCAGACCAACTTAGTTTCAAAGAATATGAAGACCCATTTGCTCATCTAAAAAAATAAGCAACACCAATTTGCAGTTGGTGTTGCTTAAATGCGCCTTTAGGCGCTGCTGGTATTGTTTACCCTTATAGGGTTAATATTCATACCACGTCCTTTCGGGCGTGGTATATGATTTTTATTTCCAGAGCTTTTGAAAAGATTATTTTGTCTTGAATAGACGGTGTAATCCCAAAACGCCTACTGCATCGGCGATGAACCAGCCAATAGGAATGGAAATCCATATCATCCATACACCGAAGTGTGGAGCGAAGCTATAGGAAATCAACACTCTTAGTCCAAGGGAAATGACCGTCAGGATAATGGACATACCTGCCCGTTCCACACCGCGATAGGTGGCGTAAAGAAGGAAGAGGAGTCCGATTCCAACATAAAATATGCCTTCTGTTCGAAGATATTGAACACCGATATTTAAGGCTTCTAATTCCGTTGGAGCAATAAACAGTGAAAGTAGGGGACGGGCCAGTAAGAATACCAGTATAGAGATAATTAAACAAAAGGACAGGGATAAATGCAAGGCTGTACGAAAGCCTTGTTGCACTCGCTCTGGTTTATTTGCTCCCGCGTTTTGTGCCACATAAGTAGAAAAACCATTGGCGAAGTCTTGGGCAGGGGAGTAGGCAAAGGCATCTATTTTTACACCGGCTGTAAAGGCGGCCATGGTTGCAATGCCGAAACTGTTAACCAAGCTTTGTACCATAAGGATTCCGAAATTCATGATAGATTGTTGAAACCCGGTCAAAACGCTGACTGATAGGATTCGATGCAAAAGCTTTCTATCCAGATGAAAATGGGAACGATTTGGGCGGAGCTGTGGCAGACGAAATATAATATATATCAGCAGTCCGAGTGCAGAGATACCTTGTGCAATTACTGTTGCGGCCGCGGCACCTTCTACGCCTTGCTTAAAGGTCAGAACCAACAGAAAATCCAATACAATATTGCTGACAGTAGATAACAGAAGAAATAAAAGCGGTGTCAGAGAATTGCCAATACCGCGCAGAACGGCGGCACAGAAATTAAATAAAAAAGTAAAGGGAATACCCAAAAAGATAATGCGAAGATAGCCCATAAACGCGGGCAGAGCTTCCTGTGGAATACGCATGAGTTTTGCTGTCGCGGGTAATGCCAAATAGGCAACCATTAAAAGCAAAATCGATGCACAGGAAACTGCTGTAAAGGCATTGACAATCGCTTGCTTCATTCGTTCCGTTTTATTTTCTCCGTACAGCTGACTGAACACCACGCCGCTTCCCATGCATAATCCCAACAGCAAGCTGTTCAGAAGAATCATCAAAGAAAAGGCACTGCCGACAGCGGCTAGGGGAACATTTCCTAAATATCGACCTACAATCCATGTGTCAACGATGTTATAGCACTGCTGAAGTAGATTTCCGCCAATCAGTGGCAGAGAGAATAATATTAAATTCCGCCGAATCGGTCCGGAAGTAAAATCAAATTGCATGGGATGGTTCATGCTCCTTTGCCTAGAGAATACTTGGATTATTATACATGTAATCGTAGAAAAGCACAAGGCAGGAGAGGGGATAAAATTTCCTTTTTTTGCCTTTACCTTTTTAGTGTTTTTTTGTATAATGAATCTATAATAAGCTATTCATTTAGCAACAGGAGGATGAAAAAATGAAACCATTTTTCGGCATTGATCTTACAAAGGATAAAAAGAACACGCAATTGAATGCTAATGAATTTATAACAGCGACAGTTCCGGCAGATATGGTACAAAGATTAGAAGAAGCAGGGGATGCAGTTGAAAATGTTCTGAAAACAGCAAAGCTACCTTTATGGATGCGCATCATTAAGTTTATTGCAGAGATCGTTGGCTTAATTCTGTTTCTGTCGCTTTTTAATACTGTGATGGAGGTAGGTTTCACTGCTCTTCGTGAATCTCTACTCTTTGTGATTTTGGATGTAGTTTGTATTTCAATTTGGGGCGTTTTTGCCTATCTTGAAAAGAAGAAAAATAAAGAAGTTCTGGAAGCGGATCAAAGCCAATGCGCGTTGTCTGCCGTCCAACAAAATCTTCAAAACTCTTATGACAGTCTGAAGGTTCCGAGAGATGCGGCATCTTTAGATATTCTTATCTTCTATTATAAGATGAAAGGAGAAAAACTAATTGCGTGTCCGGCTTCTTCGCATACCGATTCTTATTTAAATATAGATATGCGTGTTTACACCCAAAAGGATTTTTTGTGTTTTGCCGATACGGAAAATGTTTATTCGGTTCCACTGTCTGCTCTCGAATCTATTGAGACGGTAAAGAAACGTATCCCTATGGCAGGCTGGAATAAAGAGGACGCTTTTAACGAGGGCATTTATAAGCCTTATAAAATCACAACAGACAATGTAGGCCGTTTTTGGGTTAAGTCTTACCATATTCTTACCTTTAACCTGAACAATGAAAAATACGGTATATATTTTCCGAGCTATGAGCTTTCACAAATCGAAAAAATAACCGGTTTACGCGCGGAATAACAGAGTATTTTTATGCCATCAGCGTGCAAAAATGAACCTGTTTTTATACAAATATCTGAAATATTTGTCGTATAAAGAGAGTATTTTGCATTATAATATACAATCTTCAAAAACTTGTTGATTATTTATTGATATAAAATTTTGTATTTGTTATAATCAAGCCGTAAGAAAAATAAAGCGATGTAACAAAAACGGAAGGACGTTTTCTATGACAGTTTTTGATGTGCTGAAACTCATCGGAGGGCTTTGCCTGTTTCTCTTTGGTATGAATGTAATGGGACAAGCCTTAGAGCGTCGAGCAGGTGGTAAACTCCAATCTCTTCTTTCTAAACTCACGACGAACAAATTTGCAGGACTTCTCACAGGACTTGGTGTTACCGCGGTGATTCAAAGCTCTTCTGCCACAACTGTTATGGTGGTTGGTTTTGTTAACTCGGGCCTTATGACACTTGGGCAGGCCATTAACGTGATTATGGGTGCCAATATCGGCACAACGGTAACGGCATGGATTTTAAGCCTCGGCGGCATCAGTAGTAGCAACATGTTTGTAGCTCTCTTAAAGCCGACTTCCTTTACGCCTATCCTGGCTCTCATCGGTATCATTCTTTATATGTTTTGCAAAAACACGAAAAAGAAAGATAACGGTACAATTTTATTAGGTTTTGCCGTTTTGATGTTCGGTATGGATACTATGTCCTCCTCGGTGGCAGGTCTTGCCGAAGTTCCGGCCTTCGCAAATCTCTTTATTATGTTTAAAAACCCGATTTTAGGCGTTCTGGCTGGTGCAGTTTTAACTGCAATTATCCAGTCCAGCTCTGCTTCTGTCGGTATTTTACAGGCACTTGCCACAACCGGTCTTGTTTCCTATGGTGCGGCTATTCCGATTATCATGGGTCAAAATATCGGTACTTGTATCACAGCAATTCTTTCCTCTTTCGGTACAAATCGTAACGCAAAACGTGCAGCACTTGTACACCTTTCTTTCAATGTTATCGGCACGGCAGTTTGTCTTTCTATTTTTGAAATTGTTAAACATACTGTTGCACCTGCATTCTTAGAAACAAGTGCTTCTCTTACCGGCATTGCGGTAGCACACTCGATATTTAACATTGCTTGTACCTTGATTTTGCTTCCAATGTCTTCTTTGCTCGAGAAAATCGCTTATCTGCTTGTGCCAGACACCAAGAAGCCCGATGTTACCGCAGAGCTTGATGAGCGCTTGCTTGCAACGCCCACCATTGCGATTGAAAGATGCCACGAATATGCTTGCGAAATGGCAGAGGGCGCAATTCATGCTTTGCGTAATAGCTTGTCCTGCTTACAGGATTATTCCAAGGATATGGCAGAGGAAGTCAGAACCTTAGAAGAAAAGACCGACCACTTTGAAGACGTAATCGGTACGTATTTGGTTAAGCTGAGCACACACCAAATCAGCGACCGTGATAGTGCAGAAACTACTAAGCTTTTGAAAATCATCGGTGACTTAGAGCGTATTTCTGACCATGCTGTAAATATTGTGGATTCCGCAGAAGAAATGAAGAATAAAGAGCTTTCCTTCTCGAAGGATGCCGTGAAGCAGTTAATCAATCTCACGAACGCGGTTGTGGAAATCCTTAACTTGACCCTTACCGCCTTTACAAAGGATGACCTTGAGGCGGCACACAAGGTTGAGCCGTTAGAGCAGGTAATTGATGTTTTAAAAGAGCAGATTCGCACAGGTCATATTCTTCGTTTACAGCAGGGCGCGTGTAGTATTGAAACCGGCTTTGTTTTGTCGGATATTATTACAAATCTGGAACGCACGTCTGACCATTGCTCCAATATTGCAGGCTGTGTTATCGATGCGGCAAACCGCAATCTGAATTTGCACGAATCTTTACGCGCAATGAAGACGGATGACCCCAAATACAAAGAACAATTCAAGGAGTATTCTCTAAAATATTTGCCGGTAACTAAAATATAAATACCAAAAGCGAAGAGCATAGACTCTTCTCTTTTTTTATACAAAATATAAAAAGCACGCGATGGACAATCCCAAGCGTGCTTTTGTTATGTAATAAACCACAAGTTTTACTTGTGGTGAGTAATAAAGCGAAAGCGTCCATTCTTGATAAAAAAAGAACTCCTTTGATATAATAAGCAAGCAACACCAACTGCAAACTTACAATCAAAGGAGGTCCAATAGTGGATGAAAGTAGTTTATCACATACAAAATGGAAATGTCAATATCATGTAGTAATAGTGCCAAAATTCAGAAGGAAAGCAGTGTATGGGCAACTAAGAAAAGATATAGGAGAGATTTTAAGGCGACTTTGTGATTACAAACATGTGGAAATTATAGAAGCACATGCGATGCCAGATCACATACATATGTTACTCTCTATACCGCCAAGCTTGTGTGTTTCTGAATTTATGGGATACCTCAAAGGAAAAAGTACATTGATGATTTTTGAAAGACATGCAAATTTAAAATACAAATATGGCAAGAGAACCTTTTGGGCGAAAGGTTATTATGTCAGTACAGTTGGAGCAAACAAAGCAACAATACAAAAATATATCCAAGAGCAAGAAAATGAGGATATGATAGCAGACCAACTTAGTTTCAAAGAATATGAAGACCCATTTGCTCATCTAAAAAAATAAGCAACACCAATTTGCAGTTGGTGTTGCTTAAATGCGCCTTTAGGCGCTGCTGGTATTGTTTACCCTTATAGGGTTAATATTCATACCACGTCCTTTCGGGCGTGGTATATGATTTTTATTTTTCTGTGTAAAGCTTTGCAAGACCGCCCTCTGAGGTTTCTCTGTAGCGATGCGAAAGGTCAATGCCGGTGTGATACATGGTTTTTACCACTAAATCAAAAGAAATTTTACGGCTGTCGGAAAGGAAATTTGCGAGACTGAGTGCGTTGATCGCGCGCATTGCCGCAACGGCATTTCTTTCGATGCAGGGGATTTGCACAAGTCCGCAAACGGGGTCACAGGTAAGCCCTAAATGATGCTCTAAGGCGATTTCTGCGGCATATTCGATTTGGTCTATGCCCATGTAGAAAAGCTCTGCAAGACCGGCTGCAGCCATGGAACAGGCGGTGCCGATTTCGGCTTGGCACCCGCATTCTGCACCGCTTATGGAAGCGTTGGTACGCACAAGGTTACCAACAAGACCTGCAACGGCTAATGCTCTAATAATATCCTGCTCTAAAAAGTTGTTTTTTTCTTGCATGTATTTTAAAACGGCAGGCAATACACCGCATGCACCGCAGGTTGGCGCAGTTACGATTGTGCCGCAGTCTGCATTTTGTTCACTGACAGCAAAGGCGTAAGAACAAACCAAACGGTTTTCTCTGGTTTGTGGGCTTTCGTCAATGTGGCGCTGATTGAAAAGCTTTTGTGCTTTTCGCTCTACACCAAGTCCACCGGGGAGCGTTCCGTTTTGAGTTAAGCCTTCTCGAATGGAATTTCCCATTGTGCTCCAAACCTTAGAGAGAAACTGCGGAAAGTCTTCACTTTCGTGTCTAAATACATAATCGGAAAGTCGAATATTTTCTTTTTTGCAAATTTCGGCAATTTCGGAAAAAGTATTTTCAGTATAAACCTCAAGCGGGGCTTTACCTTCCGCATCACCAAGAATCTTAATGTTACCGCCACCAATGGAAAGAGCACGCATCTTCCCGATTTCTTTACCGTTTTGATAAGCAAATAAATCCATAGTATTGGGATGCTCTAGTTTTTCCTCTTTTATATTAAAAATGACTTCGGTAGGCGTAGGGGAGAGCTCTTGCAGTACAGCACGGTCTGTACCGTGACCTTTACCCGTTTTGGCAAGAGAACCGTATAAGATAACCTTATACTGCTCGGCAGTCGGATAGAGCCTTTTAAAACGTTTGGAAGCAAAGGCCGGTCCCATGGTATGAGAACTGGAAGGTCCGATGCCGATTTTATAAATATCGCGTGTAGAAAGCATAGTTTTTCCTCTCTGAAAATACATTGTAAATTTCTGTAACACTAAACTTATTGTAACACAAACCAAAGTAAACAACAATCGAATTACATTTGCTTTTGTTTTAGCTTTTTAGGCTGTGTAGCTTCTCTGTTTACAAGATAAATACCCACACAAACTAAAATAAGAGAAAACAGACCTTGCACTGTAAAGGCCTGATTTTGTTCTTTTAAGAGAATCGCACTTAAAATTACGCCGAATACGGGATTCATAAAGCCGAATACGGTGACTTTGCCTACAGGGTTGTGCTTTAAAAGAATACCCCAAATAGAATAGGCAACAGCAGAAATCATTGCCATATAAAAAAGTAAAAGAGTAGATTTGACGGTGAATCCGTGAAGTCTGCCACCCATAAGAAGCGCGGCAACTGTCATGATAATGCCACCGAAAAAGAACTGATAACCGCTCAAGGTTACGGGATTTTCTTTTTGGCTGTATTTCTTAATGAGTACCGAAGAAACAGCGTAAGAAACCGTAGAAAGCAAAATTGCACCTTCGCCTTTAAAGGTCATAGAGGCATCAAAGCCTTGCTTGGTCAAGTTGATGAGCACTACACCCAAGAAGCCTAAAATACAACCGAGAATTTTATTGGTGCGCAGTTTTTCGAATTTAAATACCAAACTCGAAAGGAGAATAGCAATGAATACGTTGGAGGCTTCGATAATCGATGCCTTTACACCGGTTGTGTTGGCAAGACCAATGTAAAAGAGCAGATACTGTAAAACGGTCTGCGTCATGGAAAGATGAAAGACCATTTGCAGGGAAGTTTTTTTGGGAATCAAAAATTTTTGACTGAGAAGACTGCCGATTAGAACCGTTAAAATTCCTGCTAAGGTAAAGCGTAGCCCGGCAAAAAGAATTTGAGCGGCTGTGTCATGTGCTTCAATGTGGAATAAAGCATAACCGATTTTTACGCAGGGAAAAGCACTACCCCACAAAAAGCAGCAGAGCATGGCGAGGAGTGCAACAATCCAATTTTTACGAAATATATCTTGTTTCATGCTGGTTTTCCTGTCTTTTAGAAATTTATAACATTAGTATAGCATAGCTTTGTGTTCTTTTAAAGAGCCGCTTTCTTTTTTTACAATTTTAGAGGGATTTTTTCCTGAATTTTCAGCATTCGCAAATCTTGTCTTTTGTCTGTTCTTAGCGTATAATTACTGCTGTTGTAATAGATTAAGAGAAAAAATAGGAAAAGACACGAAAAAGAAATGAAAAAGAAAAAGACAAATGATTTAGGAAAGGATTCAATTCTTTCCCTTGTTTTAAAATTAACCATTCCGGCGATGCTCGCACAACTCGTTTCGGTTTTATACGGTATTATTGACCGTATGTTTATAGGGCACATTCCGGTTGTCGGGGATTTGGCACTGGCAGGTGTCGGTGTTTGCGGACCGATTGTAACGCTGATTTCCTCCTTCGGAACGCTCGTAGGTATCGGCGGCTCTATTATGATGGCAACCACAATGGGTAGGGGAGACCAAAAGGGTGCGAAAAAGATTCTTTCTAATAGCTTCTTACTGCTTTTGATTTTCTCCGGTGTGTTGACTACTGTATTTCTGTTAACGAAAAAATACATGATTTATCTTTTCGGCGGCAGTGATGCAACCTATCCATTTGCAAATACATACCTTACCATTTATACCCTTGGTACATTTTTTGCGCTTTTAGCTTTGGGACTCAATTTCTTTATTAACGGACAGGGATTTCCAAAAAATGGGATGTTTACCGTTTTTATTGGAGCGATATGCAATATCCTTTTAGATGCTGTTTTTGTGCTTGTTTTAAAGAAAGGGGTTGCAGGTGCAGCCTGGGCAACGGTGATTTCTCAGTTCCTTTCCTGCCTTTATGCAGTTCTTTTCCTGTTCGGCAAAAAAGTGCATGTTAAAATTTCTTTTGGAAATTACGATAAAAAGCTCATGTGGAAAATCGTTAAGATGGGTATCTCGCCGTTTATTATCATTGCAACCGACAGCGTGATTATCATCGCGATGAATGCGGTTTTACAGCATTTTGGCGGTGAACAGGGCGATTTACTGGTTTCGTCGATGACGATTATCCAAAGCTATTTCCTGCTGATTACAGGTCCACTGATTGGTATTTCGGGCGGCGTACAGCCTTTAATCAGCTACAATTTCGGCGCAAAAGAGCCACAAAGAGTGAAAAAAGCAATTTTCTTTGCCTTGATTGAAGGTATTATTTTTACAGGCATGATGTTTGTAATCTCCAGACTTTTTGCAGATAATTTCGTGCAGTTCTTTGTTGACAATGCGGCAGTAAAGGATATCTCCGTTTGGGGTATTAAAATTTTTACTTTAGCGATTGTGCCGCTGGCTTTCCAATATGTGTTGGTAGATGCTTTAACGGCGCTAGGTAAAATCAAAGTTTCACTTTATCTTTCTGCAACGAGAAAGCTTCTTTTCTTGGGCTTTACAGTTTTGTTGCCTTACTTTTTTGTTGCAAAAAACGCTTTCTTTGCAGAACCGATTGCCGATATTATCGGCGCAGTGCAGTCCACTATTTTCTTCTTGATTGTCTTTAAGCCGCATATGGAACGCTTTATGCGTGAAGGCGTGAAAATGGAATAAAAAAAGAGACACAGCAAAATTGCTGTGTCTTTTCTTTTTAATAGCCTAATTCTTCGTTGATTAAAATAACTTCCATATCCATGGAGCGGATTTTCTTCCAGTACACAACCAAGGCATTGCAAATTCGTTCGGCACTGTCGCAATCGAAGCAGTGTCCGCCGTTTACACAAGGCGTGTTTTTGTTGAGTCGAATGGTGTTTTTGGGAGCAACCACATTACGTAAGCGGTGAAGTGCGGAATGAAAATCCGGAGAAATCTTATTCTTGCCGGCAACAAAGTAAATCTTTTTGTGACCGTAAAGGGAAGAGGATACACGATTTCCGTTGCCGTCAATATTTAAAAGTGCACCGTCCTCTTCATCAATAGCGTTGGCAGAAAGAAGATAGACATCTGTAGTCATTTGCTTTTTGAGTGTAATCTCCATATCTTCTGCGTCGCTTCTTTTGATTACGTCATTATGTGTGGAAAGCTTATCTAAAATACCGAGTGCTTTTAAGGTCTGTGAACCGCCGGAAGCAACACTTACACCGTCGATTTCTTGATTTAAATAATCCGCGGCTTCTTCTTTCGTTTCAAAGGCTGCTACGGTAAAGCCGTTCTTTTCTAATTTTTCTTTTAATGCTGTGAAATCCATTTCGTTTCCTTCTTCCTAACTGTTTACAGATATTATAAAATAACTGCTTCTCAAAAGCAAGAAAAAGCGAAGATAGATTTTTCTATCTCCGCTTTTTGATTATTTATGCAAGTTCTTTTTTGCAAAAGTCAAGAGCTGCTGCAATAACGCCGTCCATATCGTAGTATTTATATTCACCGAGTCTGCCGCCGAATACTACATTTGCTTCGCTTTCGGCGAGCTTTTTATATTCTGCATATAACGCACCGTTTTTGTCATCGTTTACGGGGTAGTAAGGCTCGTCACCAAGCTTCCATTCCGAAGAATATTCCTTACTGATGATGGTCTTGGGAAGATCATTGCCGTTTTCATCTTTGCCGAACTCAAACCACTTGTGCTCAATAATACGGGTATAAGGGGTTTCTCTGTCGGTATAGTTTACGGCGGCGTTACCTTGGAAGTTCGGTGTGTCTAATACTTCGTTTTCAAAGCGAACGGAACGATATTCCAGTGCGCCGAGCTTATAATCAAAGTAAGCGTCGATAGGACCTGTGTAGATGATTTTCTTTGCCATAGCATCATATTCTGCTTTTTTGTCAAAGTAATCTTCGTTCAAGCGAACTTCAATGCCTTCTAACATGTTGGCAACCATTTTGGTATAACCGCCAACCGGAATGCCTTGGTAAAGCGCATTGAAATAGTTGTTATCAAAGGTTAAACGAACGGGGAGACGTTTGATAATGAAAGAGGGAAGTTCTTTGCAATCTCTGCCCCATTGTTTTTCGGTATAGCCCTTAATGAGCTTTTCGTAAATATCTCTGCCGACCAGGCTGATGGCCTGTTCTTCTAAGTTTTGAGGTTCACCCTTGATTTCTTTCTTCTGTTCCTCAATTTTTGCGGCGGCTTCCTCGGGAGTTACAACGCCCCACATTTTATTGAAGGTGTACATGTTAAAGGGGAGGGAATAAAGTTCACCCTTGTAATTAGCAACCGGAGAATTTGTAAAACGGTTAAAGGTTGCAAACTGAGTAATATAATTCCAAACTTCTGTATTGTTAGTGTGGAAAATATGTGCACCGTATTTATGGAAGTTAATGCCTTCGACTTTTTCCGTGTAAACATTGCCTGCGATGTGTCCACGCTTGTCAATTACTAAAACAGATTTGCCTTGCTTTTTCGCTTCATGTGCAAAAACTGCACCGTAAAGACCTGCGCCGACAACTAAATAATCATATTGCATGACGTAAACTCCTTTTCTTAATTGAAAAATAAAGAAAAATTAAGCTTAAATTTTATGACGAATGTAGGGGATTTACCAAAAATCCTTTCATAATTATACCAAAGTCTCAAATAAGTGTCAAGAAAGTCAGAAAGGCAAAAGGGGATTTAGAAAGAACTGATTTATAAGTTGTTTCTAAAGGCTATCTATGGTATGATTATAAAAAGATTAAAAAAGAAAGAGAGATACTATGCCGGACCGAATACGCATAAAAGAAAAGAAGATATTAAAAAACGAAAAATTGATTTTATGGATTTCCTTTTTAGCAGGCTTGGGCTTTGCGATTGTGGAACTAATCAGTGCGATTTATATGCACTCGCAGTCCGTCCTTATGGATGGCGCTTATGACGCATCTGAGCTGATTATCATTATTTTAACTTTGTTTGTAACGCCGCTATTTCATAAGCCGATTTCGGAAAAACATCCCTACGGCTATGCACAGCTGGAATCTATTTTCATTATCGTTAAGACCTTTATGATGATGTCAGTCACGATTGCGTTAACGGCGAACAGTATCAATATTGCTCTTTCGGGCGGTAATCAGGTGGACGGCGCACAAATTTCCGTATTACAGTTGATTTTGGGCTTTGCAAGTCTTTTGATTTATCTTTTAATGCGTCATTTAAATAAAACGGTTTCTTCACCGACAGTGCAAACGGAATTACTCGGCTGGAAATTGGATGTCGGCTACAGTTTAGGCTTGTCACTGGCCTTCTATCTTTCTACATTTTTAGAGAAAACACCTTTGCATTGGATTGCACCGTACTTTGACCAAATAGTAGCGATATTCATTGTACTTTCTATTCTTCCCGAAAATATCAAATTATTGATTCGCGCTATGCAGGATGTGGTTTTATTTGCACCGGGAGAATCCGTAACCAACGATGTGCAGGAAATCTGCGCAGAGGTTTTGGCACCCTATCATTTTGAACCGGTGTTTTACGATATTACAAGAACCGGCCGCCGCTATTGGGTATCTATCTATTTTACGATTCAAGGAGATAGCTTGGAACTGGATAAACTGGATGCCGCAACGGTGGAGCTGGAGTCCAGACTGATTGCAAGACTCGAAAACTGTTCGGCAGATTTGATTGTTGTTTCCGGTGTTACAGAAAAGCAAATGGTTCGAGCACATAAGTTTGAGCCTTTGCCGACTCCGGAGGAAGAATGAATTTCTATATAGGAAAGAATTACAATGCCCCACCGAAAAACGATGGGGCATCATTTATAACTCAAAATAAATGTAATTTGTTTCGCGGATAGTAAGTCCGAAAAGAGCAGAACCTCGGCGCGATTTACGCGTCGAGGTTCTTTTGGCGCACTCGGGAGGATTCGAACCTCTGGCCTTTGGAGTCGGAGTCCAACGCTCTATCCAGCTGAGCTACGAGTGCATATAGAGAGCTTACAGAAAAACTGTAAGCTCTTGTTTTTTATACGTTGAAACGGAAGAGAACAATATCGCCATCTTTCATGACGTATTCCTTGCCCTCAGAACGGATTTTACCGTTTTCTTTAGCGGCCTGCATACTGCCGTACTGCATAAGCTCGTCAAAAGAAATAACTTCTGCACGAATGAAGCCGCGTTCAAAGTCGGAGTGGATTTTACCGGCTGCCTGCGGTGCTTTTGTGCCTTCTTTAATGGTCCATGCACGAACTTCCGGTTCACCTGCAGTTAAATAAGAAATCAAACCTAAAAGGTGATAGGAGCGCTGAATCAATAAATCCAAGCCGCCTTTTTCAATACCGAGATCGGAAAGGAACAGTTCCTTTTCTTCCTTGGAAAGGGAGGCAATTTCAGCTTCCATTTCTGCGCAAATCGGAAGCACTTCCGCGCCTTCGGCTTCTGCGATTTTGCAAACTGCCTGATAACGGGGATTGCTTTCAATCGGGTGTGTAAAGTCTTCTTCGCACATGTTGCAAGCATAAATGACAGGCTTTGCGGAAAGAAGTGCAATGGAATCCATGATTTCTTTTTCATCATCGGTAACTTCTACAGCTCTTGCGTTTACGCCGTTTTGAAGCTCCTCACGAAGACGGTTTAAGAAATCTACTTCTGCCTGTAAGCTCTTGTCGCCTTTCATGGCTTTTGTACTACGGTCGATTCTGCGGTCTAAGATTTCAAGGTCAGAGAGAATTAACTCTAAATTGATGGTTTCAATATCACGCTGAGGGTCAACAGAACCTTCTACATGAATAATATCATCGTCGTCGAAGCAACGGACAACGTGAATAATGGCGTCTACCTCACGAATGTGAGAAAGAAATTTATTGCCGAGACCTTCACCTTTAGAAGCACCTTTTACAAGACCTGCAATATCTACAAATTCGATAGTTGCGGGGGTGAATTTCTGCGGATGATACATTTCGGCTAATTTATCTAAACGATAATCGGGTACTGCAACAACACCGACATTGGGTTCGATTGTGCAAAATGCGTAGTTTGCAGACTGCGCACCGGCATTTGTAATAGCATTAAACAAGGTACTTTTACCGACATTCGGTAAACCTACAATTCCTAATTTCATAGTTTTGGTTCATCCTCCGTTTTTCATTAACGCAAATTAGTATACACTATTTTCAGTATCTTTTCAACACCTTTTGGAATTTTAGATGAAATCGGATAGGGGGGAGAGAAAAAGAAAAGCCGCTGAAAAACAGCGGCTTTCGTTTTAAGTTTAGTATTTAACGGACTGCTTCTTGATGAAGGATTCTATTTGAGAAGATGCCCAGGAAATAGCCGTTTTAGAAGGCTGAATCTTGTATGCATCACCTTCGGTAATGGTCTTTTCAAATGCGGTAAATGCATCACCTGCAAGTACGTTTTTAGCATTGGTTTCCCAGGTTACGGGGTAATCATTGTTAGCAAGGTACATGATGTGATAGCCGAACTGTGTTTCAATAATACCGGTGTCACCAACTTTTCTGCCGTCTGCATGGCACCAATCGGTGAATTCCTGAACCATGGTTGAGCCGTCAGGTGTTTTGCCGTCTGCACCGATTTCTTTGTAAAGACCACCTGTTTCTTTGGAGCCGGGATCTTCGGTCTTTGCCTTTGCAAGTGCAATAAAGTTATCTTCGGTGGGGTTCTGTAAGTATTCGTCGTAAATAGCCTGTGCTTTTGCCTTAGTTTCGGCTTTTTGAGCATCGGTAGGCTTCTGCGGCTGACCGTTTGCATTTGCTTCAGACGGGAATGCCACTAAAA
Source organism: Acutalibacter sp. (assembly GCA_020025775.1). GTDB lineage: Bacteria > Bacillota > Clostridia > Oscillospirales > Acutalibacteraceae > Fimenecus. Next base: position 77,737 of record JAHHRN010000003.1, on the reverse strand, counting down.
TGTGACGAACGTCAACGGGCTTAGAAAGGTCTTTATGCGGAAGTTCGGAAACATAGAGTACAAGATAGTTGTTGCCGGATTCAATAACGGTTACATCGCCGACTTTTCTACCTTCTTCCATAAGCCATTTTGCAGCTTCATCACCGAGGGCAGAGGGAGCAACGTTCTTCTGAGCTACATTTTCCATTGTAGCGCTCTTGTTTTCAAGCTTAGCCTGCTCTAAAAGAGTTTCGGGGCTTGTAATCTTTGCAGCATAAGCATCTGCTTTTTCTTTTGCCTTTGCAAGTGCATCCTTGCGTGCTGCATCTTTTTCTTCCTGTGTTGCATCAGAAGCAACAGAAGAAAGGTCAGCGGCTACCTGGAAGCCTGCAATAGAAGCCAGTGTGTAGTTTGCAGGATTTTTGCTGAATTCTTCTTCAATTTGTTCTGCTGTAACTGCATTCTGTAATTCTTCAGTTTTCTGATTTGCGAATTTAGAAGCGAGCTGTCTTTCAACAAATACTTCACGAAGAAGCTTTTCGCTTACGCCTTTACCGTAAATATGTGTTAAGTAACGATCTAAAGAGTAATCCTGCTTTTTAGCTGCTTCGCGAAGAGAATTAATCTGGTCGTCAATCGTTTTGTTTTCTTCATCGGTTAAAGTAATACCGGCATCCTGTGCAAGTTTTGCATAAGAGAGGAAGGACTGAAGATATTGGTTAGTTTGAACACGGAAGAAGTCAGCCCATGTCGGATTTTCGCCTTCAAAGCCTTCGATTTCACCGTGCGGATAAGCTTGCTCCATAGGAGTTTTGGCGGGATCATAGCCGGTGAGCTGAGCACCGTAGCCTTTGCCGTATTGTGCTTCAATCTGCTGTGCCTGACCGTAAATCTGCTGATAAACATCCATGTAATACAGGTTGTACTTTGCAACAGAAACTTTTTGGTCACCAATTTTTGTAGCGGTGATGGTTTTCTGCGGAACGCCGAAGAAATCCAAAATGCCATAAAGTGCGCCGAGTGCTATTAAAACAATTAAAATGATGCCAATGGTTTTACCGGCAACTTTTTTTGCTTTTTTAAGCTGCGGGCTCTGTTTTGCATTCTTTTTTGCGGCTGAGGCCATACGCTTTTTACGCTCTTCGCGGTAAAGCTCCGCCTCGGTCTTGTTCGGTTGATTGTTTTCCATTCAGATTTCATCCTTTATCTGTTGTATTTTTCGGTGAAAACCGATTAAACATATACATTCTATACTATTTTTGTAAAAGATACAAGTAATTTTTTGAAAATATACAAAAAATTACAACTTATACATCTGCCAATAAGAGCCATTCTGTTTCTTTCTCTTCAATCACGGATTTGAGGTCATCTATCTCCTTCAAAACCGCAGAAAGTTTTTCATAATCGCTTGTAACTTCTGGGTTGGCACACTCTTCTTCTAAAGCAGAAAGTTGTTCTTCCAATGCAGTGAGCTCTTTTTGCAGTGCATTGCATCTGGCACGGCGTTTGCGTTCCTCAGCTTTATTCTTTCGGTTGCCTTCATAGGCGAGCTTTTGCTCGGAAGGCGCCTTATCTTCCTTTGCCTTTGGGGTGCTTGGCAGTTTGGTTTGTGCTTTGATATAGTCATCATAGCCGCCGTTATAAAGAACAACACCATCGGGGAAAAGCTCCATGATTTTGTTTGGAACACGGTTTAAGAAATAACGGTCATGAGAGACCACAAACAGCGTACCTGTATAGGCTCTGAGTGCTTCGTCCAAAGCCTCTTTAGCAACATAATCGAGGTGATTGGTCGGCTCATCTAAGATGAGAAAGTTGGCTTGTTCAAACTGAATAATACAAAAAGCAACTTTTGCACGATTCGCACCGGAAAGTGTACGAATCGGTTTGAACACGGCATCGCCTTCGAGGCAAAGACGTGCGAGAGCATTTCGGATTTCCAGTTCTGTTTTTCCGGGGAAACGCTTGTGAACCGCTTCAATTACGGTATCGTTTAAAGACAGGTTGCGAAGCTCTTGGTCAAAATAAGAAAGCTTTACGTTTCCACCAATACGAATTTTACCGCTGTAGGGGATTTTTTTGAGAATTGCCTGTAAAAGAGATGATTTACCGACACCGTTTTTTCCGACCAGAGCAATTTTATCGCCTTTCAGAATTTCAAAGCTGATGTCCTTATAGAGCTGCTTGCCGTTTGGCTCAGTACCGACATAAACACCGACGTTTTGTACATCTAATACAGATTTATGTGGCTCAAAGTCATATTCAAATTTGAAATGTACTTCCTTTTGCCTCGGGTTGGGCTTTGCAGCTTTTTCCATTTTCTCCAAGGCTTTCACGCGAGAACCAACACTGTTAATACTGCTTGATTTGGCAAGGTTGCGGCTGACATAGTCGCGCATAGCGGCAATTTCTGCTTCCTGCTTTTCATATGCTTTGATAAGATATTTTGTGCGTTCTTCTTTTTGCTTTACAAATGCAGAATATCCGCCCTTATAGCGTACAAGTTCACCGTTTTCGATTTCACAGATATTTTCCGATACTTTATCCAAAAAATAACGGTCATGGGAAACTACAACCACCGCGCCTTTATAGCTTTCTAAATATTCTTCCAGCCACGAAAGCATGGTGAAATCCAAATGGTTCGTCGGCTCGTCCAAAATCAAAAGCTTGGGGCTTTGCAAAAGCACCTTAGCCATAGCAAAACGGATTTTTTCACCGCCGCTTAATGTAGATACGATGTTGGAAAGCGGAAAATCACCGAAGCCAAGACCGTTTAGAACGGTTTGAATGCGAACATCGGCAGTGTACCCGTCAAGAGCTGTATATTGATTAGAAAGCTGCTCATATGTTTTTGTAAGCTCCTGATAGGCGGTGCTTTCAGGATCGGTGACGGAAAGTGCATGTTCCGTTTCATGCATTTTTTCACGAACGTCATATACATCTTTTAACGCAAGCTTGATTTCTTCTTCCAAAGTGTTTTCGGAATTTAAGGCTTCGTTTTGCTTTAAATAACCGATAGCAAGCCCAGCTTTGGAACGGATAGAACCGCTGTCTGGCGTAAGGACACCAGTCATTATATTTAACAGCGTAGATTTGCCCGCGCCGTTTAAGCCTAAAAGTCCGAGTCTGTCATGCTCATCAATTTGCAAGGTGATATTTTTTAAAACGGATTCTCCGGCAAAACCCTTGCTGATTTCGCTTAATTCAAGTAACATAATTGATTCTCCAAAAAGCAAAAGAACGGGGCAGGCGAAATGCTTACCCCGTGTTTTTTTGTTATTATTTTAAGAAATGTTTAATATCCGCGTTTCTACCCAAAATGAGGAGGGATTCAGAGGCATTAAAAATATGGTCGGGATGCGGAAGCGGATAAATTTCCTTACCGATTTTTGTTGCTAAAATGCTGACATTAAATTTGGAACGAACCTTTTTATCTAAGATACTCTTTCCAACCCATGTCGAGGGAACGCTGATTTCATAAATCGAGAAATCTTCGTTGATTTCAATGTAATCAAATACGCTGTCGTTACCGTATTTGACAGCCAGACGTTCTGCGGTTTCTTTTTCGGTATAGATTACTTCGTCTGCACCGTTGCGAAGTAAGAACTTCGCGTGAACATCTCGGCTGGCTCTGGAAAGTACAAAGTTTGCACCTAAATCCTTTAAAAGATAGGTAGCTTCCAAAGAACTCTGGAAGTTGTCGCCGATGGCAACAACGCAAATATCATAATTATCAACACCGATGGTTTCCATGAACATGGGATCTGTTGCATCACCGATTAATGCATTTGTAACATAGGGGAGAATGGCATCTACACGGCTTTCTTCAATATCTACCGCCATAACTTCGTTTCCCTGCTCGGAAAATTTTTGTGCCATGTGGCGACCGAAACGACCGAGACCGACAATTAAAATAGATTTCATGATTTCATACCTCTTTTTAACCTATGGTTATATTTTCAACCGGATACTTAGACGGTGTAATTTTTTCGTGGTCATGGAAGGCCAGTAAAAGTGTTAAGCCGCCAACGCGTCCGAAGAACATTAAACAAATTAAAACAAGCTTAGAAGCGCCGCTGAGTGTTGAAGTGATACCGAGAGAAAGACCGACCGTACCGATAGCGGATGCGGTTTCAAACATGGCCTCTTTCATGCTGACCGGGTCAAACATGCAAAGTAAAACGCTCGACAAGAAGAAGAGCAAAAGATACATGGAGGACACGCTGATAATTTGAATTAAAGCGGAGTCCGTCAAACGTCTTTTACAGCATTCTACATGCTTTCTTTGACGGAATATGGTAAACATATTGGCAAAGAGCATTGCAAAGGTTGTTGTTTTCATACCGCCTGCCGTAGAACTGGGGGAACCACCGATCAGCATTAACAAAACCATGAGAATAATGCTCGAATCAGAGAGCAAGGTTAAATCAATCGTATTAAAGCCGGCCGTTCTTGGTGTAACGGTTTGGAATAAAATCGCCAGTGCATATTGTAGCGGGGGAAGGTCCTTTAAAGAGGGATTCTTTCTCTCGAAAAGAAGCATTGAGAAAAACGGAATCACAATGAGTAAAAACGTGGTAAACAAAACCACCTTCGTGTGTAAACGATAGGATTTTACGTGGAATTTATTTTTTTTAATGTCTGCCCAAACAAAAAAGCCAATACCGCCGATGACGATGAGAGCCATAATCGTGAAGTTCACAAGCGGGTCAGTATAAAAGCCCATAAGTGAAGTACAAGGTCCGCTGGTTGCACCCATTAAATCAAAACCGGCGTTACAAAATGCCGAAATCGAATGGAAAATACCATAATAGATACCTTTTAAAACGCCGAATTGCGGGATGAAACGAATTGCAAGTAAAACAGCACCTGTAATTTCGAACATTGCTGTACCCAAAAGAATGAAACGAGTCATACGAACGATGCCGCCGACTTGAGAGGCGTTTACAGCTTCTTGCATAGTGTAGCGGTTTCGAAGACCGATTTTATGCTTTGTGAGTGTTAATGCGGAAATTGCCAAAGTCATGAAGCCGATACCGCCGACTTGAATCAGCGCTAAAATAACCAGCTGACCAAAGACAGACCAATAGGTGCAGGTGTCGAAGACAATAAGACCCGTTACGCAGGTAGCAGAGGTTGCAGTGAACAGCGCGTTACCGAATGAGGTCCAAACACCTTCTCTGGTAGAAAAGGGAAAGGTTAAAAGCGTAGCACCGATGAGAATGATAGCAATATAGCCTAATACAATGGTTTGTATCGGAGAAAGCCGATGCTTGTGTGTGGTAGACATTAAATGATACACCTTTACTGAATATTATTGCAGAGGTATTATAGTACAACTTTAGAATAAAGGGAAGCCCTTTTTTAAGTATTTTTATGTTTATGCAGATTTATGTAGTGAATTGTGGCATTTACCATGCGCATAAAGGAGGAAATTGCCACAATTCCAGCAGCAATCGCCAGTGCGAGCTGAACGGTATAAGAAGCTTTATCTGCAAAAAGACTCCAATCGTTGTGCAGGGCATATTTCATTGTGTTATAAAGTGCACCTCCAGGAATGAGGGGGATAAAACCCGGTACCAAAAAGGAGGTTGTGGGGCTTTTTTTGATGCGTGCGAAAGCTTCTGCATAAATCGTTACAAAAAGAGAAGCTATAAAGTATTTTATGGAATCACTGGAAAGGACCGGACCGAGTGCTAAATAAAGTCCCCAGGATAAAGCGCCGCCGAGGCCGGCGATGAAAAGCTTAGAGCCTCGTACATTAAATAGTATAGAAAATCCGATAGAACCTAAGAAAGCGGTTAGAATTTGCAAGAAAATTGTCATCGAACCAGCCCTCCTAAAACAAGAGCGGCGAGAAAATAACCGCCTGCAATCGCCAAAGATACGATAATAGCTTCCGAAAACCGTAAAATACCTGCCATCAAATCACCGTTTACAATATCACGAATGGAATTTGTAATACCGATGCCGGGAATTAACAGCATGATATTGCCGATAATAATCATATCAGCATTATTTCCGAAATGTAAAAATACAAACAGAATTGCAAGAAAACTTAAAATGAAGGAGCCAACAAGGTTGGAAAGCACCATGTTGATGTTCAGCTTACTTAATGTATAGGTGGAAATTTTCAAAATAAAACCAATCAGGGCAGAGGCGGCGGCATCTAAAAAGTTTCCACCGAAAAAGATTGTAAAGGAACCGGCAATCAAAGCAAAAGCAAAGCACTGCACAGCCAAAGAATACGGTTTTTTGGCGACGATGCTTTCCAATTCTTTATGAATTTCGTCTGCTTCCGGTTTCTGCGCGCAAATTTTTCTCGAAAGTGAGTTTAAATCATGCAGTTTGTTTAAATCTGTTGCATATTTGTTGATTCGGCGCGTTTGGGTGATGGTTTTATCCTCATTGTCTGTAACCGTTGTTACAATACTGGATGTAATGGTGAATACATCTACACGTTTTATATTATAGCTGGAAATCATTCGTTGGAGCGAATCCTCGACGCGGCTGACTTCCGCACCGCTGATGAGCATTTGCTCGCCGATGTCCAAAGCTGTACATAGTAATTCCTCTGTTTTCATTCATTTCACCTACCGCAACTAATAGTACCATACTCTAAAAAATTTTTCCATGCAAAATTTAGAAAATTATAAATTTTCAGAGGAAGAAAGAAAAACACCAAGGAAAATTGGGCTTTTAAGAGAATTTTGTTGGAAATTTTAAAAGAGTGTGTTATACTATAATAACTATAAATAGGGCAGGGGCGAAGTGCCGTGTTCTATATTTATCCTTGCAAAACGATTTTGTTTATGTTAAAATCCGCTTGATATACCTATGGGGTATTTTTGAAAAGGAGTATGGAAAATGTCTGAACATTTAGTTAGTATTATTATGCCGGTATACGGTGTAGAAGATTATGTCGGTAGAGCGATTGAAAGCTTACAGAACCAAACTTATCAGAACTGGGAGCTTTTTGCTGTGGATGACGGCTCTAAAGATAAGAGCGGCGAGGTTTGCGATGCTTATGCGGCAAAGGACAGCCGTATCATTGTAATCCACAAGGAAAATGGCGGTGCACCGAGCGCAAGAAATGTTGCGATTGATAAAGCAAAGGGTAAGTATTTTTACTTTATGGATCCCGATGATTTTACTGAGCCGACCATGCTTACTGATATGGTTGCTGCTGCAGAAGAAAACAATGCACAAGTTGTTGTTTCCGGCTACTACATTGATACGTATTATTCAGATACAGAAAAATATACACAGGAGCAGGGTGTACCGGGTAAGGTTTATAAGTCTCAGCAGGAATTCAGAGAAGATGCGTACAGACTTTTTGACCAGAACCTTTTATACACACCGTGGAATAAGCTGTTCTTAGGGGATTATATCCGCGACAACAAGCTTTACTTCCCGAACACTTTCTGGGATGATTTCCCGTTTAACCTGAGCGTTTTCTATGATGTAGAACGTGTTGTAGTAATTCCCGGGAAATATTATCATTTCATTCGTCAAAGAGCAGAATCCGAAACCGCTAAATACAGAAGCAATATGTATGAAAAGCGTGAAGAAGAGCACGAGTGGATGTGTGCCGTATATAAGCACTGGGGTATCGATGATGAACACAGCCGTGAGTTCTTAGCACGCCGCTATATTGAGCGTGTGATCGGCTGTATTGAAAACATTACCAATAAAAATTGCACACTTTCTTACAAAGAGAAAATTGCTGAAATTAAGAAAATTATCAGCAACGAAAAAGTGGCTCCGCTGTTAAAAACCATGGTTCCGCAGTCTACCTATATGAAAATTATGCTGATTCCGATTAAGATGAAGAGCGCACCTTTAACACATTTAGAGGGCACGGTCATTTCTAAGGTGAAAACCGGCAACGTTAAGCTTTTTGCAAAGCTTAAATCAAATCGCTAAAACAGAATACTAATTTAAATCCTCTATACATATCGTATAGGGGATTTATTTTTTGGAAAACTATTGACACGCCAAAACAAAAATGTTAACATATGAACAGATATTCATACGAGAGAAGGGAAACAGTGGAAAAAGAATTAAATTGCGAAGAAATACAAAAGAGCAGGGCGCAGCATAATTCTATTGCTACTATGAAAAATGTACGAACGAAAATGCCGGAAGATGAACTGCTTTTTGATCTTGCCGATCTCTTTAAAATCTTCGGAGATGCTACCAGAATTAAAATTTTATATGCGCTTTTTGAAGAGGAACTTTGCGTCTGTGAAATTTCACAGCTGCTTTCTATGACACAGTCAGCGATTTCTCATCAGCTCAGAATTTTAAAGGATTCTAAGTTGGTTGCGTGCAGACGAGACGGTAAAGCGATTATTTATTATTTAGCAGATGACCATGTACGTTCTATTATCGCACAGGGCTATGAGCATATCACAGAGCCTAAATCCTATAGATAGAATTTAGAAGAGGAGTCCTACTATGCTAAAAGAATATAAAGAAAGTCTTTTAAAAATCGGTATTGCTTTTGTACTTTTTATTGTAGCGGTTTGCTTACCAGTTGACGATGTGTTAAGATTTTTAGTGTTCTTAGTGCCTTATCTAATTGTTGGATTGGAAGTTTTAACTTCCGCTTTTAAAAACATTTTAAAAGGTAAAGTGTTCAGCGAAAGCTTTTTAATGTCGGTGGCTACCATTGGCGCCTTCGCTTTAGGGGAATATCCTGAGGCGGTTTTGGTTATGTTGCTTTCCCAAATTGGTGAGCTATTCGAAGATATTGCAACAGATAGAAGTAAAAAATCTATTTCCGAACTCTTGGATGTTCGTCCCGATACGGCTACGGTCGTTCGAGAGTCTAAGGAACAAATTCTTCCACCGCAGGAAGTAGCTGTCGGTGAAATCGTTCGAATTAAGCCCGGTGAGCGTGTGCCGCTGGATGCGGTTATCGTTCATGGCTCTTCTACTTTGGACACCTCCCTTTTAACAGGTGAATCTATGCCGGCCGAAGTTTCGGTAGGAGATACGCTGTATAGTGGTTCTATCAATCTTAGTGGTGTTTTAGATGCAAAAACGACCAGCAATTTTTCTCAAAGTACGGTTTCAAAAATCTTAGAACTCACCGAGCATTCTGCCGAGAAAAAATCTAAGAGTGAAACCTTTATTCGCCGCTTTGCAAAATACTATACCCCGATCGTTGTTATTTCTGCGGTGCTTTTGGCATTTTTACCACCGCTTATTTTGGATGCGCCGTTTACTGTTTGGATTCAGCGCGCTTTAACATTCTTAGTTGTATCTTGCCCGTGTGCTTTGGTTATTTCCGTGCCGCTGTCCTTCTTTTCTGGTATTGGTGGTTCTTCTAAAGCGGGTGTTTTGGTTAAAGGTGCAACCAATTTGGAAATGCTCTCCAAAACGAATACGGTGGTATTTGATAAAACAGGTACCCTCACAAACGGCTCTTTCTCTGTAACGAAGATTGTACCGAATGATGTTTCGGAAGAAGAACTTTTACAGCTTGCGGCCAGCATCGAAAGCTGCTCTCCGCATCCGATTGCCAAAGCGGTATTAAATGCTGCAAAAGAAAGAAATATAGAGCTTCTGCCTATGGAAGATACCACAGAAATTTCCGGCATGGGTCTTTCAGCAGTACTTTCTGGCAGTAAAATTTTAGTTGGCAACAGCAAACTTATGGATGTGGAAAATATCCCATTAGACAGTGTCGCTTTGAGTGATACAGCCGTTTATGTTGCAAACGATCATCAATATATCGGTGCTATTTATGTGGCTGACACACTGAAAGCGGAAGCGAAAAAAACTATAGAAGCTTTGAAACAGCTTGGTGTTCAAAAGACCGTTATGTTGACCGGCGACAAACAATCTGTGTGTGACCGTGTGCAAGCGGAACTTGCTTTGGATGAAGCTTATGCACAGCTTTTACCGCAAGATAAAGTTCAAAAGTTGGAAGAACTTTTAGAAAAACAGGAAAAAGAACAAGCGCTTGCTTTCGTCGGCGACGGTATGAATGATGCTCCGGCGCTTGTACGAGCCGATGTCGGTATCGCAATGGGTGCTTTAGGCAGCGATGCTGCGATTGAGGCTGCGGATGTTGTTTTAATGGATGATAATCCGATTAAATTGGTGAAGGCTATAAAGATTGCGAAAAAGACCATGCACATTGTGCATTTCAATATTGCCTTCGTGTTGGCTGTAAAAATAGCGGTGCTGATTTTGGGCGCCTTGGGTCTTGCCAATATGTGGATTGCCGTTTTTGCTGATGTCGGTGTAATGGTTTTGGCTGTGCTTAACGCAATGCGTGCTATGAAGATTAAATAAAAAACAAGAATATAAAGCAGGTGATATTTTGGAATCTAAATTTAACGTCACAGGCATGAGCTGTTCTGCATGCTCTGCCGGCGTAGAAAAAGCGGTTTCGCGATTGGACGGCGTAGAAAAAGCCGAGGTCAATCTTTTGGCTGAAACCATGGTGTGTAAATTCGACGGTGACAAGGTTACAGAAGAAGATATTATAAAAAAAGTGGAAAAAGCCGGCTTTCATGCCAGTGTAATTGCGGATGAAGCCGCACCGGAAGCTGAGAAAAAACACACAGAACAGGCTGAACCAAAAGAAGAAGGCACACCTATTAAAACTCGTCTGATTGCCTCTGTTGTTTTCTTGGCAGTTTTGATGTATGTTTCTATGGGGCATATGATGGGGCTTCCGTTACCGAGTATTTTAACAGGTGTAGAGAATGCGGTTTCCTTTGCCTTGGTACAGTTTCTCTTAACACTTCCTGTTATTTATTTGAACCGCAAATTCTTTATCGGCGGTTTTAAAGCGGTGCTTCGTAAAGCACCAAATATGGATACTCTTGTCGCGGTTGGCTCGGGTGCTTCTTTGATTTACAGTGTAGCGGCGATTTTCGTTATCGGTTACGGCTTAGGTCATGGCGATACAGAGCTTGCGGCAACTTACAGTCATCATTTGTATTTCGAAGGCGCCGCAATGATTTTAACCTTGGTTACTGTGGGCAAATTCTTAGAATCCCGCGCAAAAGGCAAAACCAATGCCGCTGTTAAGGATTTAATCTCCTTAGCACCCGATACAGCAATTCTTTTAAAGAACGGCAAAGAGGTTGAGGTACCGACTGAACAAATTGCAGTTGGCGATATTCTTTTGATTCGTCCTGGCTCCAGAATCCCCGTAGACGGCGAAGTCATCAAAGGTACATCCTTTGTCGATGAATCTGCGCTGACAGGAGAGAGTATCCCTGTGGAGAAGCAGGAAGGCGATAAACTGATTTCCGCTTCTATGAATAAAAACGGTTCCTTAGAAATGTGTGCCACGAAAGTTGGTAAAGACACGACACTTTCTCAAATCATTACTTTGGTTGAGAATGCCGGTGCAACGAAAGCACCGATTGCGAGATTGGCGGACAAGGTGTCCGGTGTGTTTGTACCGATTGTTATGAGCATCAGCCTTTTAACGGTAATTATTTGGATGCTTGTCGGCAAAGATTTTTCCTTTGCACTTTCTCTTGGCGTTGCGGTTTTGGTCATTTCCTGTCCCTGTGCATTAGGACTTGCAACCCCGGTAGCAATTACCGTTGCCAACGGCAGATGCGCAAAGCACGGCATTTTGGTAAAATCCGCAGAAGCTTTGGAAACCTTGCATTTGATTGATACTGTTGTCTTGGACAAGACAGGTACCATTACCGAGGGCAAACCCAAGGTAACCGATATTTTGACAAACGGTTTAGATGAAAAAGAGTTCTTACACATTGCCGCTTCTTTAGAAAGAGACAGTGAACATCCGCTTGCAGAAGCGATTATGCAGGCTTTCGGTGAAGAAAAATCGCTTTTGGAAACAAAGAATTTCCGTTCTGTTTCCGGCAGAGGCGTGGCGGCAGAACTGGACGGTGCACAGTACTTTGCGGGTAACCTCAAGTTCATGGAAGAAGAGGGCATTCAAAATCCAATTCCGGCTTCCGAAATTGAAAAGCATATCAAAGAAGGCAAAACCCCGATGTATTTTGCAAAAGGTAAAACGGTTATCGGCATTATCTTTGCCGCTGACCATGTGAAAGAAACCAGCGCAAAAGCCATCAGTGATATGCGGAAAGCCGGTATTGATGTGATTATGCTTACTGGCGATAATAAAGCAACGGCAAAGGCTATCGGTAAAGAATTAGAACTTACCGATATTATTTCTGATGTTTTACCGCAGGATAAGGAACGTATTGTTTCTGATATTCAAAAGAAGGGTAAAAAGGTCGCTATGGTTGGCGACGGTATCAACGATTCTCCGGCTCTTGCACGTGCCGATGTCGGTATTGCCATTGGCAGCGGTACAGATATTGCCATTGAAAGCGCAGACATTGTTTTAATGAAAGATGATTTGGCTGATGTTTGCGACGTGATTGATTTCAGTAAAAAAACAATTCGCAACATTAAGCAGAATCTTTTCTGGGCATTCATTTACAATGCTATCGGTATTCCTGTTGCGGCGGGCGCACTTTATCCGGCGTTCGGCATTACACTTTCTCCGATGATTGCGGCGGCTTGTATGAGCTTCAGCTCCATTTTTGTGACAACCAACGCATTAAGGCTTTATAAAAAATAATAAAAGTGAGGTAAACAAACATGAAAAAGGTAATTGAAATCGAAGGTATGCATTGCATGGGTTGTGTAAAGCGTGTAGAAAATGCTTTACATGAATTTGAAGGTGCAGAGGTTATAGTAGATTTAGAGGGTGGCAAAGCTACTGTTGAAAGCGCAAATGAGATTGCAGATGCAGCTCTCAAAGAAGCAGTAGAAGACCTTGGCTTCGACGTTACAGCGATTCACGAATAAGCCTTTTGAAAGGCGGTCGCTTCTTATAAAAGCGGCTGCCTTTTTCACTGTTTTAAATTACTTCTAAAATTTTCCGATTTTTTTGAAAATTAGGTTGACAAATAACAATAGATTGATTATAATAATAAAGTGCTTTTCGGAGCATCTGCCGCTGTGGCGGAATAGGCAGACGCAAGGGACTTAAAATCCCTCGGTGGCAACACCGTGCCGGTTCAAGTCCGGCCAGCGGCACCAGTAACGCAAGATTTAATTCGTTTAAATCTTGCGTTATTTTTTTGACTTTAAGGGTAATCTTCAAAAGAAGGTTGCCCTTTTTATCTTTAAACGAAAAGAAAAAACTTCCAAAGCATATTTGCATTTTGTTCTTGCATAAGGAACCAAACTTTGTTATAATGCTAGCAGAACATTTGTTCTCATCTTGAAGACAGGAGAAAGAAAAGTGCAAGGCAACAGAACGTATATCGCGATTGATTTAAAATCTTTTTATGCCTCTGTAGAGTGTCGGGAACGAGGCCTTAACCCTTTGACCACCAACTTGGTTGTGGCGGATAAGAGTCGCACAGAAAAGACAATTTGTCTTGCCGTAACGCCGCCGTTAAAAGCTTATGGGCTTTCGGGACGCTCCAGACTTTTTGAAGTGGAACAAAAGGTAAAAGAAGTTAATGCCGAAAGAAAAAAGAAAGCACCGAATCATGTGCTTTCTGATTCTTCTTTCGATTCTAAGGCGCTTTCGGAAAACCCTTCTTTGGCACTGGATTATATTGCCGCACCGCCTAGAATGGCATTCTATATTGAGTACAGTACCAGAATTTACAATATCTACTTAAAATATGTCGCCCCTGAGGATATGCACGTTTACTCCATTGATGAGGTATTTATAGATGTTACGGCCTACTTAAAAACCTATCATATGGCAGCAGAAGATTTTGCAAGACATTTAATTCAAGAGGTTTATAAGGAGACCGGCATCACAGCAACAGCAGGAATCGGCACGAATCTTTATCTTTGCAAAATTGCGATGGATATTGTGGCAAAGCATATGGAGCCGGATGAAAACGGGGTGCGCATAGCTTCTTTAGACGAGATTTCTTATCGCAGGCTTTTGTGGAATCATCGTCCTTTAACGGATTTTTGGCGGGTTGGCAGAGGCTATGCGCAAAAATTAGAAGCTCATGGGATGTACACAATGGGCGATGTGGCGCGTTGTTCTCTCGGTAAAGAGGAGGACTATTTTAACGAAGAGCTTTTATATAAGCTCTTTGGTGTGAATGCACAACTGCTGATAGACCATGCGTGGGGCTGGGAACCGTGCACGATAGAGGAAATCAAAGCTTATAAGCCGAGTACAAACAGTTTGTGCTCCGGTCAAGTGCTTCAAAATCCTTATCCTATGGATAAAGCGCGGCTGGTTGTGCAGGAGATGACCGATTTATTGTCTTTGGACCTGGTAGATAAACGCCTGGTTACCGACCAAATCGTGCTGACAATCGGCCATGATATTGAAAATTTGAAGGGGAACGCTCAAAAGAAGCCGTATCGGGGTGCAATTACCGTAGATGCTTATGGCAGAAAAGTACCGAAAGCGGCACACGGAACGGCAAATTTGGGCATCCGAACCTCTTCTACGCAAAAAATTACAACAGCCGTGCTGGAGCTGTTTGATCGAATTACAGACCCGGATCTTTTGGTACGGCGCGTAACCATTACAGCCAATCATGTCGTACCGGAAGAATATATCTCGCAAGAAAAAACACAACCCCAGCAGGTGAGTTTGTTTGTGGATTATAAAGCACAGGAAAAAGAGAAGAAAGTTCTGAAAAAAGAAAGAAATATGCAAGAGGCAGTTTTAGGCATAAAAAAGAAATTCGGAAAGAATGCCATTTTAAAAGGTATGAATTTAAAAGAAGGCGCAACTGCCAAGGACCGCAATGGACAAATTGGCGGACATAAAGCGTAAAAGGGGAGAGTGTAGTGGGTAAGCAGAAAAGCGAAAAATCTTATGACGATATTTTATATATGCCGCATTATGAATCAAGCAAGCACCCGCCTATGTCGCGAAAAGACCGTGCGGCACAATTTGCCCCTTTTTCTGCGCTGACAGGACATCAGTCTGCCTTGGATGAAACTGCACGGTTAACTTCCTCGGAAGTGTTACTGGCTGAAGACGCAAAAGCATATTTGAATGAACAGTTTCAGTACCTCAAGCAGTCAATCGGCAGAGAACAAAATACGAAAATTATTTATTTTGTGCCCGATAGTTCTAAATCCGGCGGCGCCTATCAAGAATACAGCGGTGTAGTCCGAAAAATAGATGAGGTGTATCGAACCTTGATATTTAAAGACCAAAAAGAAATCTCTTTAGACTGCATCGTAGATATTCAAATGTAATTTGTGCAATTTTAATATTTTTATAATCTGTAATATTGTATTTCTATAAAACATGTGGTACAATCACTAAAAAGTTGTTGCTTTTTTAAATTATAACAGAAAAGAGGAATCCGGTTATGCATGAAAAAGTACAAAAAGTGATTGATTTAATCCACGAAAACGGTATTAAAATGGTCGATTTTAAAATGGTGGATATTAACGGTCAATATCGCCATGTAACAATTGCCGCACAAGATTTTACCGAAGAGGTTATGGAAAACGGTATTGGTTTTGACGCTTCGAACTACGGTTATGCTGTAGTCGAAAAAAGCGATATGGTTTTTATTCCGGATCCCGATACAGCTTTTATTGACCCGTTCTGCGAGATTCCCACACTTTCGATGACTGGTAATGCCATGATTATTGATTCGCCGAAGAATCGTCCGTTGGCACAGTATCCGCGTAACATTGTCACGGCTGCCGAACAGTATATGCGGGATTTGGGTATTGCAGATACGATGATGATTTTACCCGAGTTTGAATTTTATGTGTTTGATGATGTGGAATGGAACGTTCAGCCGAATTTAATCCGTGCGGCGGTTGATGCCGATCAAGCGCATTGGAACAGCGGTGTGGACGGCTTTGGCAATGTCGTAGCGAAGCAAAAGAATTATCATGTTGCAAAGCCCTTCGATGTAACCTATGAAATGCGCAGTGAAATGTGTCTTTTGATGGAAGAAGCGGGGATAGCGATTAACTATCATCATCCCGAGGTAGGCTCTGCCGGTCAGTTCGAAATCGAACCGAAGCTCGGTGAGATGTCTAAAATGGCGGATGCTACGATGATGATTAAATATATCATTCATAATGTAGCGAGAAAATATGGCAAATCCGCCACCTTAATGCCGAAACCTGTTATGGGGGAGGCAGGTAGTGGTATGCACGTACATATGCTTCTTTTGAAAGACGGCGAACCGGTTTTCTCCGATGATAACGGCTATTCCCATTTGAGTGATACAGCACACTATTTCATCGGCGGTCTTTTGACACATATTGCATCGCTTTGCGCCTTAACAAATCCGAGCACGAACTCTTTTAAGCGTTTAGTTCCGGGGTTTGAAGCACCGGTAACGGTAGGCTATGCGACATCGAATCGCAGTGCGGTAATTCGTATTCCTGCCTATGCCAAAGCACCGAATTTAAGACGTTTTGAGCTTCGCAATCCCGATGCAACCTGCAATCCGTATTTCTGCTATGCTGCTATTCTTATGGCAGGTTTGGATGGTATTAAAAATAAGATTGACCCGAGAAATAAAAACTGGGGTCCGTTCGATATGAATCTCTTTAATTTGCCGGAAGATGAAAAGGCAAAATTGCAAGGCCTTCCAACAAGATTAGAGGAAGCTTTGGATGCTCTCGAGAAAGACCATGCCTATTTAACAGCGGGCGGCGTATTCCCGGAAGAACTCCTTAAAAACTTTATTGCTTCCAAACGTGCAGAATGCAAAGAAATTTCTGCAATTCCGCACCCAATAGAGTTTGAAAAATATTACAATCTGTAGTATACTATAAGAAATTTATAAAAAGGAGAACTTTTATGCTTGAATACAGATATGACACCCAGCTTTTAATCGAAGGCGAGGACTTAGACGAAGACGAAATCCATGACTATTTTATGGATAACTTTAAGGGCGATTGCCTTTTAGCTGTCGGTGATGAGGATTTAATCAAAATTCATTATCACACCAATGAGCCCTGGAAGGTTCTTGAATACTGCTCCACACTTGGTGAAATCTATGACATCGTAGTAGAGGACATGGATCGACAGGAACGCGGCTTAAAAGGCTAAATTTTTAAATAAAATATCAGAAGCACTTGACATTTTTAGCATTTCGGTTCATAATATTATATGCTAAAAATAAATCGGTAGGTAAGGCTCCCACAGGGATACGGGCTGCTACCGCGAAACGGTGGAGACACTGTTAGCAGGTCAGCAGAGCACATCGAACTAAGGTGTGCTTTAAGCAGTTTCATTGCCCTTTGAAGCTAAAGCTCGAACGAAATTCATAGTGTTCATTTACGCACATCGTCTTTTCGCTCGACGATGTGCGTCTTTTTGTTTTTGGTAAATTCAATTATAGTGAGGTGAAAATAATGGACGCAGGAAGCGCGAAAAGTGCAGAACCCAACCCTCGATCTTGTAGGGTGAAAACGTGTGCTTCGGCGCCGTTGTTTTTATAGGTTTTGTGCTTTGTTTCCTAACATTTTTAAAAGATTAGATTAGGAGGGAAACAAGGTGTACGATCAGATCCTTGCATTATTAGAAAATAAAAAATACTTAGAGCTCAAAGAAGTTCTCTCAGATATGAACGAGGCGGATATTGCGGCGATTTTAGAAGATTTGCCGATGGAAAAGGTACCGCTTCTTTACAGAATTTTGCCGAAAGAGCTTGCAGCGGATGTTTTTGTTAATATGGAATCCGACACACAGGAATTCTTAATCCGCGCTTTTAGCGATACCGAGCTTCGCGAAGTTTTAGATGAGCTTTATGTCGATGATGCAGTTGACATCATTGAAGAAATGCCGGCTACGGTTGTAAAGCGTATTTTACGCCACACAGATCCGGAAGTCAGAAACAGCATTAACGAAATTTTGCAGTATCCCGAAGATTCTGCAGGCAGCATGATGACCATTGAGTACGTCGATCTCAAAAAATATATGTCGGTTGATGATGCTTTCACTAGAATCCGCAGAACGGGTGTAGACAAAGAAACCATTTATATTTGTTACGTAACCGATGAAAACAGAAAACTTCTTGGTATTGTTACGGTAAAGGATTTGCTCCTTTCCGAAAAAAGCGCCAAGATTTTTGAAATCATGGAAACGAACATCATTTCGGTAACTACTTTGGAAGACTCTGAAGTTGTAACCGAAAAATTCCAAAAGTATGACCTTATGGCACTTCCGGTTGTAGATAGGGAAAACCGTTTGGTCGGTATTATCACGTTCGACGATGCTATGGATGCTTTGCAGGATGAAAATACCGAAGACATTGAAAAAATGGCGGCTATTACCCCGACGGACAAGCCCTACTTAAAAACCTCGGTTTTTGAAACCTGGAAAACACGTATTCCGTGGCTTTTGCTTTTGATGATTTCAGCAACCTTTACAGGCAAAATCATTTCGCATTTTGAAATGGCACTGCAAACCTACGTGGTGCTTACCGCGTTTATTCCGATGCTTATGGATACCGGCGGTAACTGCGGCGGTCAGGCTTCCGTTACCATCATCCGCGGACTTTCTCTCGGTGATATTGAATTTAAAGATATTTTCAAGGTTATCTGGAAAGAATTCCGCGTGGCTTTCCTTTGCGGTATTACACTTGCGGCTGCAAATTTTGTTAAGCTTTTGCTCGTCGACCGTGTGACTATAGCCGTTGCAGCAGTTGTTTGCATTACCATGCTTTTAACCATTATTTTGGCAAAGCTGATCGGTTGTACCTTGCCGATTTTTGCAAAGATGATGCACTTAGACCCGGCAGTTATGGCAAGCCCGTTTATTACAACCATTGTTGACGCCTTCTCACTTCTCATTTACTTCGGCGTTGCAGGTTTGATTTTAAAGATATAAAAGAAAAAAGCTATCAAAAGATAAATTCTTTTGATAGCTTTTCTTTTTGTTTCAAAGCCCCGCCCGACCGTAGTCGGTGAATAAAAACCTGCTCGTTTATAGCAGGTGGGTGTCTATCCTTAGTTTTAGTGCTCCCAACGTCCGAGAAACTCGGGAGGTCTGCACACCACCTTGGAATTTTTCGACTCCCTCATAAGAAAATGTTGGGTCAATATTGCACCGAGCATGTATCGCATCGGGCAGGGGAACGTGTGAATTTACTGTTCTACAACAGAATCGGTTTCTTCTTCGATTTCAAACATATCGGAAAGTCTTTCTTCGAAAAGTTCACCGACAGTATTGAATTCTGCTTCGTCTTCAATAGGCTCTAAGAAGATTTCGCCGTCTGCTTCTTCCTGAACTTTGAGAAGAATGAGTTCGCCGTCATCATCTAAGATTTCTTCAGCTTCGTCATAAACCGGTAAAAGAGCAACATATCTGCCGGTTTCGGTTTCAATACGGTCTAATTCTTCGAAGGTGTGTTCTACGCCTTCTTCATCGACAACAGTTACGATGTCGGGATTGTAATTTTCATTCATAGTATTTGTCCTCCGCGTTTTTCTATCCATATTGTACAGCGAAATAAAAGGTTAGTCAATAAAAAATAAATGACAAAACCGTAAATTCTTGTGAAATACGCATTTTCAAATTATTAAATAAAATTTTTGATTAGGATGCAAAAAAACTATTGACATTTTACAAACACATGCTATAATGAAGGTGAACATAGGGAATGAACCACAGTAAACCCGAGGATAGTCACTTCGGTGAAAGCGGAGTTCAAAAGCATTCCTTCGGATCGGAAGAGAATCTAAAAAGAACTATCTTGGTTTTGGTTTTTGAAAAGCCCTTGTTACATTATTATGGAGGCGATGCCAATGTACTGTACAGAAAGCGAAATCCCGCAGCATTTTGGGTTCGCTGTCCGTTGCGGTAAATAATTGAAGGAAGTAATTGTTGTAAGAATTTTACCGTAAGAACAAATCTTGATTTATCTGTTCGTTAGATACGCTAAAGAAATACAAAAATAAAACGATTTTCGTGTGTTTCCGAAGCCGCAACGGATGGCGATATAAAATTGAATACGATACGAGTTTTCAGTAGATTGTAACTGCTTTAAAAAGTGGGTTTTTAAGATGTAATTTTTAAAATTGCACTACGAAGAATCGTAAAAAACAAAAAATAACGACCTTGCAGTGTCCTGCAAGGTCGTTTTCCTTTACCTGTAAAGTAAAAGTGCTTCGTCTGCCTTATTTTAATGCTTCTGCCCATGCATCTGCCTTAAACCCGGTTAAAACAAAATCGTCACCGATAAGCAAAGGACGTTTTACCAGCATACCGTCCGTTGCGAGTAGTTCAAGTTGTTCCTGCTCTGTCATGTGCGGAAGCTTGTCTTTAAGCCCCATGGATTTATACAAAAGTCCACTGGTGTTAAAGAATTTTTTAAGCGGCAAACCGCTTTTTTGATACCATTCTGCCAGTTCCTGCGCAGTTGGATTTTGTTCTTTAATGTGTCTGTCTTCGTAGGCTATATGCTGTTCGTCGAGCCATGCTTTTGCTTTTTTACAAGTGGAGCATTTGGGATATTCTAAAAATAGAATCATAAAATCACGCCTTTCTGTAAATTACTTGGAGTATAACACGACAGGCGTTCCTGTGCAAGGATAAAATATAATCTGTAAAGTTTGTCCGAAAATAAGGACTCTAAGCTTTCAAAATTTCTTGCTTTGCGCTTTTAATTGCTTTATAATAAAAAAGCAAACTCCTTCATATAGTTCATTAGGTGATGATATGAAGAGAAACGTTCGTTTGAAAATAGCCGGTGCTTTAGGCATCTTAGCTGTTTGTCTGTTATTTTGGATAGAGACTACCACACCGTCTCGCTTTACCGGAGGGGCAGCTTTAAAGGATTCGCAAACGGTTGTGATTATTGATGCGGGCCACGGCGGCCAAGATGGCGGTGCAGTGTCTAAAGACGGGGTGGAGGAACAGGGTATCAATTTGCAAATTGCCCGTTTGTTAGAGACACAGCTGCAAGCGTTCGGGATTCCCACGATCATGACACGAACGGATGAAAATTCCATTCACGATGCAGAGGCAAAAACGGTTCGAGAGCAAAAAGTTTCGGATATCCATAATCGCATGAAAATTTTGGATGAAACGCCAAATGCCGTTCTCGTAAGTATTCATCAAAACAAGTTTGCGGATGCTTCTCTTTGGGGCACGCAGGTTTTTTATTCCCCGAATACTACAACCAGCCCTGAGCTTGCAAGCTGTATTCAAAATAAAGTGCAGATGCTTTTACAGCCACAAAATAAGCGGCAGATAAAAAAATCGGGAAGTTCGATTTATCTTTTATATCGTGCAAAGAAAACAGCGGTTTTAGTGGAGTGCGGCTTTATGTCCAATCCTGCGGAACTTCAAAAGTTGCAGGATGCAGAATATCAACAACAAATGGCGTTTGCCATTGCTATGGGAATTATAGATTATTTGAATGTTTAATATAAAGGTTGGTGCGCTATGGCGGCAAAATCAAAATCAGTTTACGTTTGTTCTTCTTGCGGACACGAGACCTCAAAATGGTTTGGTCAGTGCCCGTCTTGCCAAGAATGGAATACTATGGAAGAAGAAATGCGTGTTGTAGAAACCGGAAAATCAAAACGTGCAAGCTATGTGCCTTCCAGAGACGGCCGTGCGGCTGTACAGAATTTACATGAAATTTCGGCAACAGACGAACACAGATTCAATACAGGGCTTAAAGAGCTGAACCGTGTACTCGGCGGCGGTGTTGTAAAAGGCTCTTTAATTCTTTTGAGCGGTGATCCTGGTATCGGTAAATCCACTTTGCTTTTGCAAATTTGCGAGCATTTGGGAAAGAATATGAAAATTCTGTATGTTTCCGGTGAGGAATCTGCACACCAGTTAAAGCTTCGTGCCGCTCGTCTCGGTGTTTCCACAGAAAACCTCTTTCTTCTTTGCGAAACAGATGCGCAGTATATCTGCGAAGTCATTGCGGCAGAAAAGCCGGATCTCGTGATGATAGACTCGATTCAAACGATGAATATTCAAGAACTCAGCTCTTCCAGCGGCAGTATTACACAGGTTCGCGAAACTACAAACTTGTTTATGCGCACGGCGAAAAGCCTTAATATTCCCACGATTATTGTAGGTCATGTGAATAAAGATGGTAATATTGCAGGCCCTAAGGTTTTAGAGCATATCGTGGATGCGGTTTTGTATTTTGAAGGTGACCGCAATCTTTCCTATCGTATTTTGCGCGCGGTTAAAAACCGTTACGGTTCTACCAATGAAATCGGCGTATTTGAAATGTTGGATGACGGTTTGCACGAGGTCGAGAATCCCTCTATGATGCTTCTTTCAGGCAGACCGCAAAATGTATCGGGTATTTGTACGGCATGTATTATGGAAGGCTCTAGACCGATTTTAGCGGAAGTGCAGAGTCTTGTAACCCCCACAGGCTTCGGTACACCGCGTCGTATGGCGACCGGTGTGGATTATGGCAGAATGTCCATGCTTTTAGCTGTTTTGGAAAAGCGAGCAGGTTATTTCCTCGGAAACATGGACTGCTATGTAAATATTATCGGCGGCCTGAAAATTGATGAGCCGGCATGTGACCTTTCTGTAGCACTTGCTGTTGCTTCTTGTTTTAAGGACAAGCCGATTCCAGAGGATGTTTTAGCGTTTGGCGAAATCGGCTTAGGTGGTGAAATCCGCGCAGTCAGTGCCTGTGAGCAAAGAATCAAGGAAGCTGAAAAATTAGGCTTTAAAAAGTGTATTATTCCAAAATATAATTTAATGAAAATTCGTTCTAAGCTGAATGTCAACATGGAAGTTTTAGGGGTAAGCAACATTCGTCAAGCCTTTGAGGCGATTTTATAATGGATTCCTTTTTGAAAAATCCGCATGTGCCGCAAGGCATCGTGACGGAAGCCGTAGCAGGTGAGGGGGCGAAGCCCTTTGAAACAGTTTTTGCTTCTTACGGCGTAAAATTGCACTATATAGAACCCTTAAAACATTTGGTGTTCCCGATGAATACCCATGCAGACTGTGCTGTTTGTTCTTTGCCAGAAAAAACTTTTTATTTAGATAAAGGGCAGAGAGCTCTTGGTGCATATCTTTTAGAACGCGGCGCAAATGTTTATTATAAAGCAGAAGAACTCTTGAACGGATACCCGCAGGAAGCGGCACTTAACTGCCTTCCTTTTGGGAAAACACTTCTTTGTAATAAAAAAACTGTGGATTCTTCACTTTTAAAACTGGCAATTTCAGAAAAATATGCTATAATAAATTGTAGACAGGGCTATACAAAGTGTTCTGTTGCGCCTGTTTCAAAAAATGCACTGTTGACAGATGATGTCGGTATTTTTGAAGCGATGCGAAAAGATTTTGACGTTTTGCTTCTAAATAAAGGCGATGTAAAGCTTCAAGGGTTCCCTTATGGCTTTATCGGTGGAGCGTGTACGCTCCTCAAAAACGATGTGATGCTCTTTTTCGGTGATGTAAAACAGCACAGGGATTATGAAAATATCCTAAGCTTTCTTCGAAACCATCATGTTTATGCCGCAAATGCCGCGGCGGGGCCTTTACAGGACATCGGCAGTGTAATTCCTCTTTTAGAACGGAGAGATGTGTAATGAGAAAAACAAAATGGTCAAATTTTGCAGGCAGTGTGTTAGCTACAGCAACGCTCGGTGTAGTTGCCGCATCTTCTAACCATGTTCGTAAAAAATACGGGCAGTCCAAAGAGCACTTATTTGTATCTGACCTTGAATATCTCGGAAATTACGCGTTAGAACGCTATGTATTTAATAATGAAAAGGTAATAGATTGGTTAGATGCACGTTTGCATCTTTCGGAAATCTTCTAATAAAAACAAGGAGGTCAACTTATGGCACATATTAAAAAAGGCAGTTTAATTATCAGCTGTCAGGCCGTGGAAGGCGAACCGCTCTATGGTTACAATATTATGCATCTTATGGCAAAGGCGGCGAAAGCCGGCGGTGCGGATGCAATTCGCTGTAACTATGTTTCGGATATTAACAGCATTAAAGAAGAGGTACATATGCCGACGATCGGTATTATTAAAGCAATGTACCCCGACAGTGATGTTTATATCACCCCTACAATGAAAGAGGTTAAAGCGCTTTTAGAAGAAACCGACACAGAGGTTGTAGCCTTAGATGCAACACTTCGTGATCGTCCGAACGGCGAAAAGCTGGAGGATTTAGTGGCTTATATTCGTAAAGCTAAGCCCTCTGTTGAAATCATGGCGGATATTTCCAACTTGGAAGAAGCCAAATGGGCAGACTCCTTAGGCTTTGATTATATCGGTTGCACGCTCCGCAGCTATACAGCCTCCACTAAAGGTGCTGTCATTCCGGATTATGATTTTATTAAGACCTTAACAGAGACCTGCAAGGCAAAGATTATTGCTGAAGGCGGTATTTGGGAAGTCGGTCAGCTTAAGAAAGTTTGGGAATCCAATCCTTACGCTGTAGTAATCGGCTCTGCTGTTACCCGTCCGAAGGACATTACAGCAAGATTCAGAAAAGCTACCGATGAGGCACTTTCTCTTTAAACCTAAAAATATTTGCATAAAAAGTTCGCAAAGCGGAAGCTATTTCTGTTTGCGAACTTTTTTTGTATCTTTATTGAACAAAATAAATAAAATTTAATAAAAAGCATAGATTTTTTCGTTATAATTTGTTATAGTTTAACCAGTGCACATTTGTGCAGTCTTCTTTTGTTTGTTAAATTTTTCTGTGCGTTATGAAACCGAATTTTTGGGAAAGAATAACGAGAGAATTTAATGAAAAGAGGGATTGCATGGAAAATTCCGTCAGACCTTTCGGTGTGCGTGATAAGCTTGGGTATATGCTCGGTGATTTTGGCTGCAATATGAGCTTTGCCTTTATCAATAGCTATATGATGCTTTTCTATGTCACTTGTCTGGGTATTCTGCCCGAACATTATGCGATTATTATTATGGTCGCAAAAATTTGGGATGCGATTAACGATCCGTTGATCGGCGGTTTTTGCGATGCATCGAAGCCACATGGGGGAAGTAAATTTAAACCATGGATTCGTTGGGCAAGCATTCCACTTTTGATTTCTAGTATTTTAATGTTCATTTACATTCCGAATGCCTCTTATGCTGCGAAGGTAACCCTTTGCCTCGTAACCTATATGATTTGGAGCGTAGCTTATACCAGTGTAAATGTGCCTTACGGCTCTTTACAGTCCGTCATTACAACCGATCGTTTGGAGCGTGTGGAGCTTTCCAATTTCAGAAGCATCGGTGCTATGCTTGCACAAGCGCCGGTTATGGTGATTTTACCTCTTTTAATCTATGATGAAAACGATCAGCCAAAAGGCAACCTCTTTATTTATATTGTAGCTGTGATGGGCGTAATCGGTTTTATTTCTTTTATCCTCCTTTGCAATTTGGTAACAGAACGTGTAAAGCCACAGGAGAATCCGAAAGAAAAATCCGGCTATTTTAAAACACTGACCTCATTCTTTCACAATCGACCCATGATGGCACTGACCATTGCTACGATTTCTTACACGGCACTTATTATGACGGTGTTTACCTTTTTGCCGTATGTGTTTATGTATTATTTTAAAAACACAAAGCTTATCGCTGTCGGTTCTGTTTTGGCAGGTTTACCGATGGTGGTTGCCTTGCTGATGGTGAAACCACTTGCGAAACGATACAGTAAAAAGCAAATTACTGCTTATCCTTTCCTTGTTTCTATTCTTTCTTCCGGAATTTTAACGGTTGTGAAAATTAAGAACCCGATTGTCTGGCTTTGCATTTTTGCACTCGGCATGTTTGCAACAGGTTTCTTTACAGTTTTGATTTGGGCAATGGTTGCCGACTGTATTGATTATCAGGAGGAGAGAACCGGCAGGCGAGAGGAAGGTTCTATCTATGCGACCTATTCCTTCTTTAGAAAACTCTCCCAAGGTATCGGCGGTGCAGTCATTGCCTTGGCACTCGGTGCCGCAGGCTATGTGCAGGAAAATGGCTCCAACCAGTTGCCCGGAGTTGCCGACAACATCTATGTTGCAGTAAGTCTTCTGCCTTTAATCGGTAGTGTAATCTGTTTTGTTTCACTACTCTTTATGTATAATATTAACGAAAAGGATGTGCAAAGGAATGCGTAAAACCCAAGCAATCAATTCGGAATGGTACTTTTGCAAAAATGAAAAGCAAAGCCTCAAGCCGCCCAGAAGAGCGGACAGAACTTTTGAAAAGGTAAATTTACCGCATACTTGGAATAATCTGGACGGTCAGGACGGCGGTATGGATTATTATCGCGCGGCTTGTTGGTATTTCAAAACGTTGCATCTTTCTTTAAATTCCCACGAGCGCGCGTTCTTGGAATTTTTAGGTGCAAACTCCATTTGCACGGTTTATGCGAACGGAAAAGAAATCTATAAGCATAAAGGCGGATTTTCTACATTCCGTGTGGAGATTACAGACTATATTCATTTCGGCAGAGTTAAGCTTGTGGTTCTGGTGGATAATTCTAAAAATCAGGAGGTTTATCCGCAGAATGCAGATTTCACCTTCTTTGGCGGCCTTTATCGCGGTGTGAATTTAATTACCGTTGCCGCATCCCATTTCGATTTGGATTATTACGGTACACCCGGTGTTGCTGTTACGCCTAAAGTTTTGGAAGACGGCACTGCAGAAATTGCTTTGAATGCCTATGTAACCAATCCGAAGCATAATCAGCTTGTTCGTTTTCATATAGATAATCAAGTGGCGGAAGCTTCGGCGGAAAAGCCGGAGGCTTGCATTACACTCCAAAATCCGCACCTTTGGAACGGTAGGGAAGATCCTTATCTTTATACAGTTTGTGCGGAACTTATCGAAGACGGCAAAACTATCGACAAGGTGGAACAGAATTTTGGCGTTCGTACCTTCTCTGTTGACCCCGAAAAAGGCTTCTTCTTAAACGGCAAGCCTTATCCGCTCCATGGTGTTTCCAGACATCAGGACAGATTAGATATGGGCTGGGCGATTACCGAAAAAGAACACAGACAGGATATGAAGCTGATTGCAGAAATCGGTGCGAATACCATCCGCTTGGCGCACTATCAGCACAGCCAGTATTTCTATGATCTTTGCGATGAATACGGTATGATTGTTTGGGCGGAAATTCCGTTCATCTCCAGCTTTATGAAAACCGCTGAGGCAAGAGAAAATACGCTTTCTCAAATGAAAGAGCTTGTACTTCAAAATTATAATCATCCCTCTATTATTTGCTGGGGCATTGCCAACGAGATTACCATCGGCGGTGAGGATCCGGATTTATCATCTAACTTGGTGGCACTAAACAATCTTTGCCACGAACTCGATAAAACCAGACTGACCACTATGGCACAGCTTTCTATTGTGGATATGGAAAGTCCCCTCAATGAAATTACCGATATTGTCTCCTACAACCATTATTTCGGCTGGTATGTAGGCGATGTAGAAGATAATGCGGTTTGGATTGATGATTTCCATAAAATGCGTCCGGATATTTGTCTCGGTATTTCGGAATACGGTTGCGAGGGCATTTTAAAATATCACAACGATCATCCCAATGTGCAGGATTATTCGGAAGAATATCAAGCCTATTACCATGAAAAGATGCTCGAAACCTTTAAAGACAGACCGTTCCTTTGGAGCACACACGTGTGGAATATGTTTGATTTTGCTTCGGATATGCGCGATGAAGGTGGCATGAAGGGCAGAAATAATAAGGGCCTTGTGACCTACGACCGTAAAACGAAGAAAGACAGTTTCTATATTTATAAAGCGTATTGGACCACAGAGCCGTTTGTGCATCTTTGCTCGAAACGCTATAAAGACCGAACGAAGGATCACGTGCAAATTAAGGTTTATTCTAATTGTCCGAGTGTTACACTTTCTGTAAACGGCAAGGAGTTTAAGACCTTAGAAGCAGAAAAAGTGTTTGTGTTTGAGGATGTACCGCTTCAAAAGGGCGAAAATCTAATTGAAGCCAATGCGATTCTCTATCATGACGAAATGACGTTAAATCTTACAGACAAAGAGAACCCGGATTACGTATTACAGGATGCTTGCAGCGGAGATAATGCGAAAAACTGGTTCGATGATAACGGAGAAAAAGGTGGTCTGAAGATGACAAAACGTGCAGGGTACTTTACCGTTTCCGACAAAATCGGTGATATTGTGAAAACACCGGAGGGCGAAAAGCTTTTGGAGGGTGCGATTCAGTTCGTTTCTGAACAGATGCACATCACAGTAGGTAAGGGGATGATTGCCATGGCAAAGAACTTTACCATTGAAAAGGTTGTGTCCATGGCAGGCAGCAGTTTACCAAAAGGCGTTATGCCCGTTGTGAATGCTTTCTTACAGCAGGTACGCAATCCGAAGGTTTCTGCTGCTGAAGAAATTCCAGAAGAAAAACTGCCGACCGATGCGAATGCATATTCTATTTACGATAAGATAGAAGACATCCAAAAGACGCCGCAGGGTAAAGAAATTATTACAGAGCTTATGGGTCTTGCATCTACCGCTTTCGGTATTGACAACGTGGAACAATTCCTGCCGCTCTTCTTAGGCTTTACTCTCAATCAGATTTTAAATGCAGGGGCAGAGGTTTTGCCGCCGGAAACCAAAGAACAAACCCAGGCAAAATTACAGGCTATTGCAAAATAAACAAAAAAACAGCGGCACTTTTTTGCCGCTGTTTTTGCTTTCCTTAAAAAAATAAAAAAAGACTTGCCTTTTTATTGACTTTGTGGTATTATATCAAAGCGATTTATGCGTTGGTTCCTTACCAACGGCAGTTAATGGCAACATTAAAGCTGACGGTCCTCTGTACAATGTAGTGCATGAACGTCTGAAAAAAATTAGGAGGTTCATTATGGACGCATTGAAAACAATCACAGCAGGCATGGTTAAAGAAGATCGCCCCCACATCAAGGTCGGCGACGTAGTTAAGGTTCACGTTAAGATTCGTGAAGGCGAAAGAGAAAGAATTCAGGTTTTCGAAGGTACTATCATTGCTAGAAAGGGTAGCGGCGTTTCCGAAACATTCACCGTTCGTCGTCTTTCCTACGGTGTAGGTATCGAGAGAGTTTTCCCGGTAAATTCTCCCAACGTTGCAAAGGTTGAGCTCGTTCGTGCCGGTAAGGTTCGTAGAAGCAAGCTCTATTACTTACGCGACAGAGTTGGTAAGGCAGCTAAGGTTAAGGAACAGATCTAACTTTAGTCTTACACTTTTCTATTTAACCAAACAAAAAGCAGACGGCATTTCAGCTGTCTGCTTTTTTCTTTTTTTTATTCAAGCTTCTGTAATATATACGGGGGTTTTATATTTTTTTACCATTTGTAACTTGTTTTTTTCTATAAATACTATATAATAAATGTATAGTATTGAACATGAAAGAAGGCGTTTGTTTTGAAGTCGGAGAAAAAAGAACTGGCCGTTAAAATTTCTGTTGTAGTTCTTTCCGTTTTGGTTGTTGCTTTGGCTATTACTTTGTCTGTATTTGCTGTAAAAAATAAAAATATGGCGAAAGAAAGTCAAGCACAAGATAAGAAATATGAAAGTGCATTAAGTGAACAGGATGCCCTTAAAGCACAGGAAGCCGAAGAGAAAGAAAGCTATGAAAATGCACTTTCCGAAAAAGATGCTTTGAACGAAAAGCAGAAATCGGAATATGAAAAAATCATTTCGGATTTGAAAAAACAAATTGCAATTAAGAAACAGCAAGCAACGCTCCCCAGTAAAACGCCGAGCGTTGCTCCGCCTGTGGCACCGCCTTCTTCTTCTCATAAAACAATTTATTTAACCTTTGATGATGGCCCGTCGCAGAGAACCCCGGAAGTCTTAAAAATTTTGAGAGACAATGGGGTTAAAGCGACTTTTTTTTTCGTGAATGGTAAAAAACACAATCATTATATGAAAGATGTTGTCGCAGAAGGACATGCCATTGCATTGCACAGCTATACGCATGACTATAAAACGATTTACACGACAGATGAAGCCTTTTTTAGTGACTTACAGCAAATCTCCGATCTTGTTTATAATGAAACAGGTATTCGCACGAAGCTAATGCGTTTCCCTGGTGGCGGTAGTAATACGATTAGCCGAAAATATAATCAAAAAGAAAAGATTATGACTAGATTAACGAAAAAAGTAGGGGAAATGGGTTACACTTATTTTGACTGGAACATTTCTTCGGGTGACGCTTCTTATCCGTCTCCCTCTCCGGCGCAAATTGTAGAGAATTGCAAACGCTTGCCGAAAAGCGACAGCGTCATTGTTTTAATGCATGATGCTGGAGACAAAAAGAACACTGTAGCCGCACTTCCGGAGGTAATTGCATATTATAAATCTCTCGGTTATTCCTTTGCTACCTTGAACAAAGACGTGCCTCCAGCGCACCAAAGAGTGGCGAATTAAACCACTAAAACAACCTTTTTGTTTATATTCAATAGAGTCCATATCTTTTTGTTGTGATAGTGCACAAAAAAGATATTTTGCTTTGGGAACGAGTTTGGAAGTCCTTCCGAAATCTTGCAAAATCCCCCATATATCGTGTTTTGCCGTTGACGAGGACAAGAATTGTGGTATAATATGATAGTAGAAACCCAAAAAACTCTTACTAAATTTGCTATATGGGGAGAATCAGATATGTGCACTAAAGAAGTTATTGTTCAGAATCAGGTTGGCTTACATGCTCGTCCGGCAACATTTTTCATCCAGAAGGCTAACGAGTATAAATCCTCTGTTTGGGTAGAAAAAGACGAAAGAAGAGTTAATGCAAAAAGTCTTCTCGGCGTTCTTTCTCTCGGCATTATGGGCGATACAAAAATTCGCATTATTGCCGGCGGTCCCGATGAAGAGCAAGCTGTTGACGGTCTCGTAAAGTTAGTTGAGTCCGGCTTCGCTGAATAAAAAGAAAATAGCTTTTTCGTCAGACATACCGTTTTTTCGGTGTGTCTGATTTTATATTTACAGTCTTTTTTGAAAGGCGGTGAAATCGAATGGAAGAAAAGCGAAAAGCCCTTCGGCAAAAAGCTATGCATTTGCCGCTCCTGCCCGGCGTTTATATCATGAAGAACGCCAAGGATGAAATCATTTATATCGGCAAGGCAAAGGCTTTAAAAAATCGTGTCAGCCAATATTTCGGCTCTCAAAACGGACATCCTTTGAAGGTTCGCAAAATGGTCGAAAATGTAGATCATTTTGATTATATTGTCACAGACAGCGAATTTGAAGCGTTGGTTTTGGAATGCAGTTTAATCAAACAGCATATGCCAAAATATAATATTCTTTTAAAAGACGATAAGGGTTATAGCTATATCCGTATTGCCGGTGAGCGTTATAAGACGATTCAATCCGTCTTGCAGAGAAATGATGATGGTGCAGAATATTTAGGTCCCTATACCAGTTCTTATGCCGTAAAGCAAAGCGTAGATGCGGCAAATAAAATCTTTATGTTGCCGCAATGCGGAAAAGATTTTGACAATGCAAGACCTAAGGAAAGACCGTGTTTGCATTATTATATTCATCAGTGCTGCGGTGTTTGTACCGGTAAGGTGAATCAGAAGGAATACGCCGAAACGGTTGCGCAGGCCATTCGATTTTTAAAAGGTGATACCGCCGATATCCTGAAACAGCTTCGTTCGGATATGGAAAATGCTGCAGAGCAGTTGGAATTTGAACAAGCCGCAAAGCTCCGCGACCGTATTCAAGCGATTGAGCGTTTGCAGGAAAAGCAAAAGGTTATTTATAAATCTGTTGAAGAACAAGATGTCTTTTCCATGGCAGAAACAGAAGGCATGATTTGCCTTGCTGTGCTTCGTTTTGCCAAGGGCAGATTGTTTGACAGTGAGCATTTCTTTTTCGATAAAACCGATGATTTTTCGAAAATGTATTCGGATGTTATCACTTCTTTTTACTCAATGCGCCAAAATATCCCTAAACGTGTAACCGTAGACGGAGAGGTGGAAGGCGCAGAAAACGTGGAACGTTGGCTTAGCGAAAAACGCGGTAGTAAGGTGATTATCTTTACACCGCAACGCGGCGAACAGGTCGAAGTTGTAAAAATGTGCCGTGAAAATGCGCAGGAAAAGCTGGCGCTACGCCTCGGAAAAACCGGTAAAACGGTTGCCGTTTTAGAAGAACTCCGAGATTTACTAGGCCTAGAAAAAACACCGAATTATATTGAATCCTACGATATTTCACATACGGCCGGACAAGACAGCGTAGCCGGTATGATTGTTTTTAAAGATGCAAAGCCCTATAAACCGGCTTACAGAAGATTTACAATAAAAAGTTTTACAGGCAATGACGATTATCGCTCGATGAATGAGGTTTTGACGCGTCGATTTATTGAATACGAGCAGGCGAAACTTCGTAATATTGAAGACGGCTTTGGTAGACTGCCCGACCTTATTTTACTTGATGGAGGTATCGGTCAGGTACATGCCGTAGAGCCGATTCTGAAAGAGTTCAACCTTAATATACCGCTTTTTGGTATGGTAAAGGATAACAAGCATAAAACACGGGCAATCGCTAAAAACGGCGGCGAAATCGAAATCCAATCGAAACGTCGCGTCTTTTCGTTGATTTCTTCGATTCAAGATGAAGTCCATCGGTATTCGGTTGCTTATCACCATCAAAAGCACAAGCACAGAACCTTAGCTATGACACTTACCGAAATCGAAGGCATCGGTGATAAAAAAGCCAAGGCACTTTTGCAGCATTTTAAAACGCTCAAAGCCATTAAAGAAGCATCTATTTTGGATTTGGCAGAAGTAAAGGGTATTAGTGATACAAATGCCCTCAATGTTTACAATCATTTTCATGCAGAATGAAATTTTAATAAACTGGAGAAAAGTTTTATGAAAAAAGCAATAGTTTTTGATTTGGACGGCACACTTTTAAACACCTTGGAGGATTTACGTGACAGCGTGAATTTTGCGCTCGAAAAGCACGGCTATCCCAAGCGCACCTTAGAGGAAACACGCCGATTCGTTGGTAACGGCGTACATAAGTTGATGGAAAGAGCTGTTCCTGCCGGAACTTCCTCAGAAGATTTAGAGGCCGCATTTGCGGATTTTTGTGCGCATTACAAAATCAATATGGAAAATAAAACCGCAGAGTATCCGGGCACAAGCGAGATGCTTTCTGCGCTTTATGATGCCGGCTATAAAATGGCAATCGTAACCAACAAAGCGGATTTTGCGGCACAGGCACTTTGTAATAATTTGTTCGGTAACTATGTAAAAACCGTTGTCGGCAGTGTAGACGGCAGACCCAATAAGCCTGCACCGGACGGCGTTTATTATGCTTTAGAGCAAATGGGTGTTACAAAAGATGAAGCTGTTTTCATCGGCGACAGCGAAGTGGATATTCAGACCGCTTCCAATGCAAAGATGGATGTTATCGGCGTGCTTTGGGGCTTTAGAACCAAGGAAGATTTAGCCAAAACCGGCGTTCAAACGACTGTTTCCGACAGAGAAGAATTAAAAAACTTGCTTTTAAACTTAAAAAATGCGTGATTTTTGTTGACATTTGTGATAGAATAGACGAAAATAAGGTAAGAATGTGTGTTTAGGAGCGGATTATGCGAGTAATTACAGGAACAGCCAGAGGCAGAAAATTGCAAACGCTTCCCGGCGGAGATGTGGTTCGCCCGACGAGTGACAAGGTGAAGGAATCTATGTTCAGCATTGTGCAGTTTGAATTGCAGGATGCTTTGGTTTTAGATGCTTTTTCAGGTTCGGGTCAGCTTGGTATCGAAGCTTTGAGCAGAGGGGCTGAGAAAGCCTATTTCTTGGATGCAAACAAAAATGCCATGCAGGTTACCCAGCAAAACTTGAAATCTACAGGGCTGTTTGACCGTTCTGTATGTTTAAATACAGATGCGGTGACTTACCTTCGTTCTTCTAAAGAGACCTTTGATATTGTCCTTTTAGATCCGCCCTATAATTTAGGCATTTTAGATGATGTTTTACCGCTCGTGGCGGCGCATGTAAGTGCGGACGCATGGGTGCTTTGTGAAACAGACAGCAGAGAATCCCTTCCAGAACAGGTAGAGAATCTTCAAAAATATCGCGAATACAAATATTCCAAAACAAAACTGACAGTTTACAGAAACAATGAGGCGATGCTATGAAAACAGCCATTTGTCCGGGCAGTTTTGACCCCGTAACGATAGGGCATTTGGATATTATACGGCGCAGTGCTACGATGTTCGACCATGTCATTGTGCTTGTGATGACCAACTATCATAAGAAAAACACGTATTCCTTTACAGCTGAAGAAAGAGTGGAGCTGATTAAACGCTGCACAAAGGATATTCCAAATATAGAAGTAGAAAGCTATCATGGACTTTTGGCAGACTATGCCCGTCAAAAAGGTGCAGTTGCCATTGTCAAAGGTTTAAGGGCGGTTTCGGATTTCGAATACGAATTCCAGCAAGCTCTGACCAACAAAAAGCTGAATAGCGATTTGGAAACAGTTTTCATAGCTAGTAAAGCCGAAAACATGTTTTTAAGTTCCAGCGTAGTGAAACAGGTTTGCGAATTAGATGGGGATATCAGCAATTTTGTTCCTGAAATAATTCGTAAGGATATTATTGAAAGAATCAAAGAAGGAGAAACAAAATGACTATAGAGAGTTTGTTAGAAGAATTAGATGAAATTTTAGAAGAAGGTAAAAGCGTACCCTTTACCTCTAATCTTTTATTAGATGTAGGCGAAATCAAGCGCGTTATTGAAGACATGCGTCTCAATATGCCTGACGAACTGATGCAGGCAAGAAAAATTGCTTCTGAGCGTAAGGAAATTTTAATTGCCGCACAGAATTCTGCAGATGAAATCATCTCTGCTGCCCATAAGCGTGCAAAGGAATTGGTGCAGGAAAGCGAAATCACAAAGAGCGCAGAAATCGCAGCAGCGGATATTATGAATCAGGCCCGTGCACAGGCTTCTGAACTTGTAGAAAATGCGCGTACACAGGCTGCGGATATTACTGAAAAAGCGCAGAAATGGTCCAGCGATTTACGTCAGAGCGCAGGCGACTATGTAGAAAACATCGTAGCGCATGCCGATGAAACCCTTACAAACTCTGTAAACGAAATTCGCAGAGCCCGTCAGTCCCTTCGTGTCGCTGCACAGCACCAGAAAACGGAATCAAACGAATAATATAAAATTTTATATTGGTATGTTTTCTTCACCTCGTCGCATATATATGTGTACGAGGTGAATGTTTATGTTCGTTTTATCTTTTTCTAAAAAACAAATTCGACTGGGCGTTTTAGTAGCGGTTATTTTAGCTTTGCTGATTGCATTTTTATGTGTTACACATAAAAATGTTAAAACGGGAAAAGAAAATGCCTTGAATCTCCGAGCTGCTACGCAGGAAGAAAGAATTGCTTATCTTTCACAGTTCGGCTATGAGGTTGCGCCGGATCCAGTTGAAGTGCAGGAAATTATTATTCCCGAGGTTTTTAACGATACATATGAGGTTTATAACGGCATTCAAAAAAAGCAGGGCTTTGACCTTTTGCCTTATGCCGGTAAACGTGTGAAAAAATGGAGCTATCGGATTTTGAACTATCCCGGGGAAGAAAATGCGGAGTATATTCTAGCCACACTCTTGATATTTGACGGTCAAGTGGTTGGCGGGGATGTTTGCTCTACTGAACTAGAAGGATTTATGCACGGGTTTGTGCGTGAAAATACAGAGCAATCACCTACAACTTAACCCTTATAAAGGAAGTGAATCTTTGGCCTTAGAACGAATTGATAAATGGCTGTCTGCGGGTCAGTATTCCCGAAAAGAAGCTAAACAACTGATTAAAGACCGCCGCGTTATGCTGAACGGGAAACCGGTGACAGATGCTGGTCAAAAAGTAAATGCCGACACCGATGAAGTCCTACTGGACGGTAAACCGTTTTCTTTGAAAAAATATATTTATATTATGCTGAACAAGCCACAAGGCGTGGTTTCGGCAAGTCGTTCTCCGAATGAAAAAACAGTGGTTGATTTAGTTCCGGAACACTTGAAACGCAACGGGCTTTTTCCTGCCGGAAGACTCGATAAAGATACTACAGGTTTTGTTTTGATTACGGATGACGGCGCATTTGCGCATAACATTCTTTCTCCGAAGCATCATGTAGAGAAAACCTATTTGGTTACAGTAGAAAATCCTTTAACCAAAGACGGAAAAATGCGCTTAGAAGAAGGCTTAGAAATGCGTGACGGCACTCGCTTTTTGCCTGCTTATGTAAAACAGAGCGAAGAAGATGCATGCATTTTTGAAGTGAAAATTTGTGAAGGCAAATATCATCAAATCAAAAGAATGTTTGCAGCTGTTGGTTCACCGGTTGTAGCCTTAAAACGAACACACATCGGCAAACTTGCCTTAGATGAAACTTTACAGCCGGGGCAGGCAAGAGAACTTACCAAAGAAGAATTGGAGCAGATAACAAAGTAAAGGCTTTGTTGTCTGCTTTTTGTTTTTGAACATCCCTTTTCTTTGTGTCATAGAATAATAAAAAGAAAATATGGTGGTGCTTCTATGAAAAATCTATCTATAAAAATCAGTTCGGTCACCTATGCGCTCAAGGCTAAATCGGTTTTGGCGCAAAAGGGGATTCAGTCGGCTGTGAAAAAACACACCCATCCCCTAAAAAACGAAGGGTGTGGCTATAGTCTGTTCGTTCCTCATGCGCAAGAAGACGTTTTGCATATTTTAGAAGAGGCTCATATTCCTTTCGGAGAAACGTTATGGCTGAAATGATTTATTTTGATAATGCCGCAACAACTTATCCAAAACCAAGCAGCGTGCTTTCTGCTATGAAAAATGCCTTGGAAATTTATGGTGCAAATCCCGGCAGGGGTGGGCATGATATGGCGTTTCGAACGGCGGAAAAAATTTATGAAACCCGTGTAGAAGCGGCTGATTTCTTTCATTTGCCAGAGCCGGAATGTGTAATTTTTACAAAGAATTGCACAGAAGCGTTAAACACCGTTCTTTGGGGAATTGCCGAAAAAGGTGGACATTTTCTTTCCTCTTCTTTAGAGCATAATGCAGTGGCACGGCCGCTTGCTGCAATCGAACGAGAAGGAATTTGCACTTGGAGCACGGCGGACATCGGTGCGACAGAGGAAGAAACCATAAAAAACTTTAAAGAGGGCATAAAAGAAAATACAATCGCTATAGTCTGTACAGCGGCTTCAAATGTGTTCGGTACAAGATTGCCTTTAAAAAAGCTTTCACAGCTTGCCAAAGAGAAAGACTTATATTTTATTGTAGATGCTGCCCAAGGAGCAGGTATTTTGAATTTAGATATGCAGAGCTTGGGAATAGATTTTTTGTGCGCGGCAGGGCATAAGGGTCTATACGGACCTATGGGAACAGGTCTTTTGCTTTGCAATAATCCAAAACTTTTAAAGCCGCTGATGCAAGGGGGTACAGGCTCACAGTCGATGCTTCTTCAGCAACCGAATATTTATCCGGATCGGCTTGAAAGCGGTACGCTTAATGTTCCTGGTATTATTGCATTAGCAGAGGGTATTCGTTTTGTAAAAAAACAAGGGGTCGAAGCGTTATATCAAAAGGAAATGCGGCATATAATAAAAATCTATGAAGCGCTTTCTGCCTGCCCTGAGATTCAGCTTTACGAAGATATTACGAATCCCTGCAAACAATTTGTTCCTCTGCTGTCTTTTAATATAAACGATAAACACAGCGAAGAGGTGGGGGCAGCTCTTGCAAAAGACGGAATTGCTGTTCGTGCAGGACTACACTGCGCACCGTTGGCACATAATTTTTACCATACAGAAGAGCAGGGTGCAGTGCGTATTTGTCCTTCTGCTTTTACAACGGAAAAAGATGTAAATTGTTTATTAAATTCTATATTTAAAATTGCAAAAAGTGGTTAACTGTGATACAATATATCGTGATTGTATAGATAAAATGCTATAACTGTCACGATGTATTGTATTTTTTGTTGAAATGGGTGTTACTATGCCATTCTATTTATCATTTTCTAATATGTTTAGTGAAATCGGTAAGGCTATTTTGAGCTTTAACAGTATTTCCGATGTGCTGGATGTTTTGCTGGTTGCCTTCGTAATTTACAGCGCAATCAAGTTGATTCGAGAAACAAGAGCGATTCAGTTAGCGAAAGGCTTTGTGCTTCTGGTTGCGGTATATGCAATTGTTTATCTTCTGAAAATGCCGGTCAGCACGTATATGTTCTCGATGATTTTCTCCAACATTCTGTTGGTGTTGGTGATTATTTTTGCGCCTGAAATTCGACATGCACTCGAAAGCGTCGGCAGAAGCAATGTTGGCAAATTCAGCTTTATGGGTCTTAAAAATAATTCGGTCTCTCAAAAGAACGAAGAATTAAGCAAAATGATTCACGAGGTTACAAAAGCCTGTGCAGATATGAGCGACAAGCGTGTAGGCGCTTTGATGGTTTTTGAACAAAAAAGTATTTTAGGTGATGTGATTAACACAGGCACCAAGGTAGATGCACTTGTAAGCACAGAGCTTATTGAAAACTTGTTTTTCCCCATGGCCTCTTTACATGATGGCGCTGTGATTTTCAGAGACGGTAAAATCTGCGCGGCAGGTTGTATTTTACCGCTTGTACAGCAAAACAGAACCGTAAGCAGTGAACTGGGTACACGCCACCGTGCGGCTATCGGTATGAGTGAGCAGAGCGATGCTTTGGTGGTTGTGGTTTCAGAAGAAACCGGCGGAATTTCTTTGGCTTATAAGGGTAATTTAAAAAGAAACATTTCAACAGGCGATTTACGAGAAATTCTTTCAAAGCATCTCTTAGAAAAAGAGCCGTCTGAAAAATCCAAGCTGAAATTATTTACGAAAGGGAGAAAAAAAGATGGAACAAAATAATAAGCCATTGCAAGAAAATGTAGCTCCCGAAAAAAAGAAATATTACGGCTTTCGCGCTATTGTATACAACAATAAAGTTACCATGCTTTTCTCCCTGCTTTTAGCCTTTGCACTTTGGCTCTGGGTAGCTATCGAGAAAAGTCCTGTGGTTGAAACAACAATCAGCGGTGTACCAGTGCAAATTGATATAGAAAACAGTGTGCCTGCGCAACTGAATTTGCAGATGTTCGGAAAGACCGATTATACGGTAGATGTTGTGGTCAGCGGCAAGCGCTTTATCGTTTCTAATTTAAAACCAGAAGATATTACCGTCACAGCGCAGACCAATTATGTGGATTCCTCGGGTAATAAATCTCTACAGTTAAAGGTTACAGCGAATAAATCTAAGGAATTTGATATTGTTCGTCTTTCTCAAAACTATATTGACGTTTACTTTGATACCTATAAAGAAGTGGAGTTCCCCATCGAACCCCGTATTATCGCCCCGAAAGACCAAACAGTGGCAGATGGCTGCATTTTAGGCAATATTGTATTCTCTAAAAAATCCGTTGTAGTTTCCGGCGCGGCAACAGACGTTAATAAAATTGTCGGT
Source organism: Acutalibacter sp. (assembly GCA_020025775.1). Classification (GTDB taxonomy): domain Bacteria; phylum Bacillota; class Clostridia; order Oscillospirales; family Acutalibacteraceae; genus Fimenecus. The sequence goes on along the minus strand of JAHHRN010000003.1, from coordinate 38,348 downwards.
GTTGTAGCAGAAACTACCTTGGATGCGCCCTTACAAGCGACAACCACGGCAAAATCGGAGATTAAGCTGCAAACAGACAACGGTGAGAGCTTAAATCATATAACGATTGATACAGAAGAAAGCGCTGTTACTATGACAATGCCGGTTTTGAAAAAGGTTGTATTACCAACCACGGTAACCTTTAAAAATGCTCCGGCGGGTTATCTCAATGCTGAGGTACCTGTACGAATTTCACCCTCAAAGATTGAAGCAGCTGTTTTAATCGAGAAACTGGAAGAAGTGCAGAGCATCAGCGTCGGTACTATTGACTTCTCAGATTTGAAATCCGGTAAAAACAACTTTACTTTCAGTGCTTCGGATGTTACCGATCACACAGTTGTGAATTCCAATGCCAAATTTAAGGTTACTGTGGATATGAGCGGTACAATCGTTTCCGGTGCTTTTACCGTTCCTGCCGCCAACATGCAAATTGTCGGGCAAAAAAACGGCTTCCAAAGCAGTATTCAGTCCACAAGTATTGAAAATGTAAAAATTGTTGGCACAAAGGAAGAAGTGGTGGCTTTAACCAATGAAATGCTGTTTGTAGAGTTGGATTTGACAGATGAAGATATCAAGGAAGGTACACAAACCGTTCAAGCACATGTGATTGTAAAGGGAAACACGAAAGCCTGGGCAATGGAAACGTATCCTGTTAAGATTCAATCTGTACGGGCAGAATAAAATATAAAAAGAAAGGAAGGTAAAGCATGAAACGTATATTCACTATTTCATTTCTTTGCCTTTCCCTTCTTTTTTTGTTTTCGGGATGTTCTTTAAAACTCAATAACATAGAAAGCTTAATGCGTCCTCCGAAGTTGTCCGGTGCCAGTGCCGGCGTGCAGGAGGCGTTTGAAAAAGCAACTGCAGATAAAAAGGTGAGAATGAAAACGCCGACCGCAGGTGATAAGCGTTCTTCCTATGTGCTGTTCGATATTGACGGGGACGGGGAAGAAGAGGCTATTACGTTTTACAGCAATGAAAATGATGAAACAACCGTTTTTATGCATGTACTGGACTATCAAAACGGCACATGGCAGTCCGTTGCCGATATTCGCGGTAAAGGCAGTGAGGTTTATAAAATCGACTTTTGCGACATGAATGCCGACGGTGTTTCGGAAATTGTTGTGTGTTGGTCTTTGTTTGAAAGCCATGGTAATAAGGTTTTAACCGTATATGCTCCGCACGTTACCGAATATGTGCAGTCTGTGCAGGAACTGGTCAGCGAGCCGTTTACGCAAACGATTGAGACAGATATGGACGATGACGGCGCAGACGATATCTTTATTACAACGATTCTGTCCGATCAATCCAAGCCGCGTACTATCGGTAAGCTTCTTTCTATGGATGAAAATTTCGGCATTTACACAAAAGGCGTTGTTGAGCTGTCGCCTTCTGTTGGAATAAAAAGCTTACAAAGCCAAAAAGCAGAGTTCAGCCAAAAAAGACCCGCTTATATTTTTGCGGATTTACTGATTAACGAAAATACTATGATTACCGATATTATCTATTGGGACGAAACAGACGGTATTTTAAAAGCGCCGCTCTTTACGGAGAATGCACAGGAGAATCCGGCTACGGCACGTTCTTCTCAATTACCCACCTTGGATATTGATGGTGACGGGATTTTAGAAATTCCGATTACAGAGCAAATTAACGGCTTTGTAACGATTGCCGACGAAGAAAGCATGCCTCTTTTGTTAACGACATTTTTGCAGTTCTCAAAGGATGAACTTTGTGAGTATAGAAGCGGACTTATGATTTATCAGTCTTCTTATATGTTCGAGTTCTCCAAAGGGGATAGTGGCAGGTTCGTTGTGGAATACGATACGCAAACACGCACCTGTACTTTTTATAAACGTACCTCATCCGGCAAGAAGGGTACACTTTTATTTTCGCTGTATACCATTCCGAAAACAGAGTGGGAAGAAAATCATACAAGAGATCAGGCAGTTTTAAACGAAAACCATTCTCTACTCTATGTATACAGCATTACGAAAAGCGGAGAAAAAGAGGGTATCGACAAGGATTTCTTAGAAAATAGATTTTCTGTTCTTACCTAAACTTAAACGATATAAAGGTGATTCAATTTGAAAACGGTTTTGATAGCAGAAGATGAAACCTCTATTCGCGATTTTATCATTATCAATTTAAAACGCAGTGGCTATGAGGTCATTGAGGCGGCGGACGGCAAAGAAGCTACGGAGAAATTTGACCTTGCTTCCAAAGAAATTGATGTAGCGATTTTGGATATTATGATGCCGTTTGTAGATGGCATTGAAGCCTGTAAATATATTCGCCATAAAAGCCCAGAAGTCGGTATTATTTTACTGACAGCTAAAACACAGGAAATGGATAAGATTACGGGACTTATGAGTGGCGCAGATGACTATGTGACCAAGCCGTTTTCTCCTTCCGAACTCATGGCAAGAGTGGATGCGGTTTATCGGCGTGTATCCCTTTTAAAAGAAAGAAATACAGCTGTTTGTGACAGTAAATCTATCAGCTTAGGGGAATTCACTTTAAATGTGAATGAACGAATTTTATATAAAAATCAAAAGCCTATAGAACTTACGCAAATCGAATTTCAAATTTTAGAGTATCTTTTTAAAAATCCCAATGTTGTTTTGGAGCGCAGTTCCATTTTAACCGAGGTGTGGGGCAACGATTATTATATCGACGATAAGGTCATCGATGTAAATATTCATAGACTCCGTGCAAAGCTCGAGGATGAGCCTTCACAGCCTAAGCACCTTGTTACTATTTGGGGTATGGGATATAAATGGATAGTTTAGTAAAGAAGGGGGCATGAGGCTTGGCACAACGAAAGAACAGTACGATTACCAAACGTTGGGTATTAAATACCTTGTTCGTGATTGTATTTGTGTTGATTGCTTTGATGATTGTTGCCTTGCTCCTTTTTAAACACCAGTATTATGAAACGGTGCGCGTTACCTTGGATTCGCGCGCCACAACTATGGTTGATTCCTTTTTCGAACTTTCCTCTGACGGTAGTGATGAAGCTTTTAACCTGCGTGCTAAGGATTTCGTTGAGAGCTTTCATGACAAATCCATTATGGAAGTTTGGGTCATTGATCGCTACGGACATGTTGTTATTTCTTCTAGCGGTTTCTCTGTAGAGCATGAAAAATACCCGGATTATTATGCGGCTAAAACCGAGAAAGACGGTAAAGCGAATTGGGTGGGCAGAACCAGCTCCGGCGAACACGTGATGTCTTTAACTTATATGCTGAACCCTGTGCAAGGGCAAGCGCGCGGCGCGGTTCGCTATCTGATTTCTTTAGAAGGTATTGACCGTCAGCTGGTTACCGTCTTCTTCCTTCTTTTGTTACTTTGTTCAGTTATTTTAACGTTTGTTACTGTGTCCGGAATGTTCTTCATTCGTTCGATTGTGCAGCCCGTTAAAAAAATTAACGAGGCGGCACTTAGAATCTCCGAAGGCGATTTGAATACGAGAATTGAAGAGGGGACCTACGGGGACGAAATTGACCAGTTAACGCAAACCATCAATAATATGGCGGCGGAAATCAAAGAGAGCGACCGTTTAAAGAATGAGTTTATCTCTACCGTTTCTCACGAGCTTAGAACACCGCTAACAGCGATTAAAGGCTGGGGTGAAACAATTATGGATGCGCCGACTGAAGATGCAGAACTTACCCAAAAAGGTTTGGAAGTTATTATTAAAGAATCGGAACGTCTTTCCGAATTGGTTGAGGAACTCTTAGACTTCTCCAGAATGGAAACCGGCAAAATGACACTCCGTCTCGCCTCGTTTGACGTGTTAGCGGCTTTACGCGAAATTGTCACAACCTTTGCGGAACGTTCCAAGCGTGAGAATATTCAACTGATTTGTAAGTTACCAGAAAAGCAAGTGCGCATGCGCGGTGATCAGAACCGAATCAAACAGGTATTTGTTAATATATTAGATAATGCTTTTAAATATACCACAAGTGGTGGCAAAGTTACTTTAACCGCATATGTTTCACAATTCGATACGATTTATATCGAAGTGCGCGATACTGGCTGCGGTATCCCGAAAGCGGATTTGCCTCACGTTACAGAAAAATTTTATAAAGCCAATACCTCTGTACGAGGTTCCGGAATCGGTTTGGCTGTTGTTCAAGAAATTACAGCCTTGCACGAGGGTCATCTTTCTATCGACAGTGAAGAAGGCATCGGCACAACCGTAACGGTTACCTTACCTGTACAGGAAATCATAGAATAAACGCTTCTTTGAAAGGAGAAAAGTAATTTTGGATAAAAAAGTACACAAAACATCTGTCGGTGGACAAGCGTTGATTGAAGGCGTTATGATGAAAGGCCCTAAGGGAACGGCACTTTCTGTTCGTCTGCCCAGTGGTGAAATCGAAACGGAATATAAAGAAACAAAACCGTGGAAAGACAAAAATAAATTTCTTGCTTTACCGCTGATTCGAGGAATTGTAGCTTTTGCAGAGTCGATGGTTACAGGGTATCAGTACTTAATGGAATCTGCAGAAAAATCCACACAAGGCTTAGAAGAAGACGAAGCGAATATGTCCAAGTTTGATCGCTGGGTGAATGACCACTTCGGCGAAAAAATGATGAATATTTTGGGCGCTGTTTCTGCCGTGCTCGGTTTTGCTTTAGCCTTTGTACTCTTTATGTGGCTACCGACCTTTTTAGTGGATTTGGTTACCCGCAATCAGCTTTTAAAATATCACCCTTTGTTTGAAGGCTTGATTCGTATTGTCATTTTTGTAACCTATATGCTGATTGTTTCCAAAATGAAAGAAATCCACAGAGTATTTATGTATCACGGTGCGGAACATAAATCTATTTTTTGCTATGAAAACGGCTTAGAACTTACCGTGGAAAACGTCAGAAAACAGGGGCGCTTTCATCCCAGATGCGGCACAAGCTTTATGTTTGTTATGATTCTTTTGAGTATCTTGCTTTCCTCTGCGCTTGTTTTGATTTTCCCTGCAATTTCCACAATGAACCGTTTTCTGTGGATTTTAATTAAGCTTTTAATTTTACCTTTGGTTATGGGTATCGGCTATGAATTTATTCGTTATGCTGGAAAGCATGATAACTTACTTGTGAAAATTCTTTCGGCTCCTGGACTTTGGATGCAAAGAATCACTACACAAGAGCCTACAGATGATATTATCGAGGTTGGCATCGCTTCGCTTAAAGCGGTTTTAACTGATAATCCGGAGGATGACGAAATTAAATGACCGTATTTGAACTGTATAAAACGGGCCTTTTAACCTTACAGGCGCATCAGATAGAAGATGCCGCGGTAGACGCTGATTTGCTTTTTTCGGAAGCCTTTGGGAAAGATAAAAGCTGGCGTATTGTTCACGCAGGAGACAGGGCAGAAGAGCTTAAAGCGTCTCAATTTCTATCCTTTGTAGAAAGACGCGTCAAAGGCGAACCGCTTCAATACATTTTGGGTGCGTGGTCTTTCTTCGGTAGAGATTTTTCGGTCGGTGACGGTGTTTTAATTCCAAGACCCGAAACAGAAGAGTTGGTAGAACGTGCTTTGGAGCTGTTACCGAAGGACTCTCCGCAAATTGTTTATGATTTATGCGCCGGAAGCGGTGCAATTGGATTAACTGTTGCCTTAGAGCGACCGAATTGTACTGTGTATTTATTCGAAAAATACGATGCGGCGTTTTCTTATTTAGAAAAAAATACAAATGCCTTAGGGGTTCAAAATGTAAAGCTGATTCAGGCGGATGTTTTGAAAAGCCCCGATGAAACGCTTCCACAAGCGGATATGCTACTTTCCAATCCGCCGTATATTCCTTCTTCGGAGGTACCGGTTCTTCAGCAGGAAGTGCAAAGAGAACCGCATACAGCCCTGGACGGCGGCGAGGACGGATTATGCTTTTACAGAGCGATTCGTTCGCTTTGGCTCCATCGTGTAAAAAAAGACGGATATTTGCTTTTTGAATGCGGAAATCACCAAGCAAAAGAGATTTCCTCGCTTTTTGCAGGGGACACTGCTAAACAAAATGTCCTCTATGACTTTAATGCAGTTGACAGAATTGTAGAAATCAATGTATAATAACCTTTAGAATTCCTGAAACAGAAAAACAAGGGTTCTAAATGTTTTTAGGAGTAAAGAATGCTTTTTGATATTTTAAGAGGCGGATTTTCTTTTCCGCAAATTTTGGCTGGTGCTTTCGCTTCCTTGTTTGTTGTGTTTTGCACCCTGCCTATTCATGAGTGGGCGCACGCATGGGTTGCAACGAAACTTGGCGATCCTACACCGCGTCTTTCCGGCAGACTGACTTTAAATCCCATGGCACATATTGATAAATTCGGTGCTTTGATGATTGTATTGGTCGGTGTCGGCTATGCAAAACCGGTTCCTGTAAATCCGCGGAACTTTAAAAATCCGAAAACCGGTATGGCACTTACCGCCATTGCAGGCCCTATTTCCAATATTTTGGTTGCAGCTGTTTGCATTTTGTTCCAAAATATTATGCTTGCCTGCTCTATGCATGGTCTGTTTGCAATCGCATTTTATGCGTTTTTTGAATTTGCAGCTCTGATTAATATCGGGCTTGCCGTATTTAATTTAATACCGATTCCGCCCTTAGACGGCTCAAGACTTTTGCAAATCTTTGTGCCGGACAAGTATTATTTTAAAATGATGCAGTATGAACGCTATATTATTTTAGCGATATTCTTTTTTATGATTACCGGCATCTTAGATGTACCGCTGAATTTTCTGCGTCATGCAGTTTACACTTTCTTAAATCTCGTTATTGGATTCCCGTTTAGATTACTTGGCTGAGTTAGGATTATAGAATGGAACAACTTTCATATCGCTTAGATGTCTTTGAAGGTCCCATGGACCTCTTACTGCATCTCATTACAAAGCACAAATTGAATATCTATGACATTCCGATTATGGAACTTGTATCGCAGTATGTAGACTATGTGAAAAAAGTACAGGAAGCGGATATGTATGTTGCCAGCGATTTCTTAGAAATGGCGGCACGTTTGGTCTATATAAAGACTGTTTCTCTGTTACCGGTTTATGATGAAGCCGATGAATTAAAAAAAGAGCTTACGGTAGAGCTTTTGGAATATAGAGACTGCAAAATTTTAGCAGGGGAGCTTTCCAAGCATACCGAAGGATTTGACACCTTTGTTCGTGAGCCTACACCGGTTGAAGTGGATCATACCTATACCAGATTGCATGAAGCCGAAGAATTGATTCGGGCGTATTTAAATGCTGTCGGCAAGAAAATGCGGAAATTACCGCCGCCCATTGATGCTTTCAAGGGCATCGTGGCAACGAAGTTTGTGTCGGTGCAATCCAAAGTAAAATCTATTTTTACAAAATTAAAATCGAAACGAAAAAATAAATTCAGTGTGTTATTTGAAGATGCGCAGTCGCGTTCAGATATGGTTGCGACATTTTTGGCGATTTTAGAATTAGCCAAATCAAAAAAAGTTTATGTTGACGGCGAAGGGGAACAAACTAATGTAGAGCTGTTGGCAGATGACTTCGAGAATTTTGGTTCGGAAGAATGGGAGTAAGAATGCATGGTCAATGCAAGTGAATTGCAGGCGGCAGCCGAAGCCGTTTTATTTTCTGTCGGCGAACCCTTGGAGCTTGCAAAGCTTGCCGAGGCGTTAGAAATTGAAGAAGGAACTGCAGAACAGATTTTAATGAATCTTTCTGCTTCATTAGAAGAAAGAAAAAGCGGTATTACGCTTTTAAAGCTGGATGACAAATATCAGCTTTCTTCAAAATCCAAGTATGCACCGCAAATTCGTAATGTCATGGAATTAAAGCGCAATGCGCCGCTTTCTCCTGCGGCATTTGAAGTTTTGGCAGTGGTTGCCTACAATCAACCCATTACCAAAGCTTATATTGAGCAGGTGCGAGGCGTAGATTGCTCCGGTGTTATTGCTACGCTTTGCCAAAAACAGTTAATCGAAGAAAAAGGGCGTTTGGAATTGCCGGGCAGACCGCTTCTATACGGCACAACTCCGGAATTTTTGCGTTGCTTTTCTATATCTTCTTTGGATGAGCTTCCGCCGCTTCCCGATCATTCTTCAGAACAGCAGGAAGAAAACGCAGAGGCAGAAGAAAACACTGAACCCAAAGAGGAAGCATAATATTTTAAAATAAAGGAAATTCATTTTGGAAGGGAGGCGGTCAGTTGGTTGCACTCTATATCATTTTAGGCATCATTGCTTTTTTTGTGCTGCTCCTGAGCATACCGGTTTGCATAGAGTCGGAATACATAGATGAATTCATTTTAAATGTAAAATGGCTGTTTTTAAAATTTCCGATTTTTCCAATGAAACCGAAAAAGGAAAAACCGAAAAAAGAAGAAAAGCCGAAGGATGAGACACCACAGCCGCAAAACGATGAGATGCCGAAGCCCAAAAAGCCGAACCCATTTAAGACCTTTTATGAGAATCAAGGCTTTGACGGTGTAATGCAGCTCGTGAAAGATTCCGCGGATGCACTTGGCTCTTTCGGTAAAAGCCTAAAGAAACATTTCATTTTAAATGAGCTTTATTTATGGGTCATTATTTCCCATAACCATGATGCGGCTCAAACGGCAATTCAATACGGAGAGGCCTGCCAGAGTATTTTCCCGGCAATGGGCTATATCTGTTCCAATTTGAAAGTAAAAAAATACGATGTTGAGGTAGAGCCCGATTTTATAGGTTCTTACAGCACAGCGCAATTTGCATTTTCCTGTTCTGTACGTCCTATTTTCTTGGTCAATGCCGCAATAGCTTTGGCAGTGAGAATGCTGTTTAAAGTGGTTTTAAAGGTTTTAAATGCAAAACCTCAAAAAACCGATGAAAATATAACAGAACCCAAAATTAATGAAGGCGGTGCGAATTTATGAAAGAACAATCAGCAGCAGGCATCTTAGAAACTACAATCGAAAAGGTAAAGAACCTTGTTAGCGTTAGCACAATCATCGGTGATCCGATGCAGGTAGAGGAAAATGTAACCATTATCCCGGTATCCAAAGTTACTTACGGCTTTGCTTCCGGCGGTTCCGATTTCCCGTCCAAGTCCAATCAGCAGATTTTTGGTGGCGGCGGCGGTGCCGGCGTTACAATCACTCCAGTTGCATTTTTAGTTATTTCCGACGGCGAAGTAACCATTAAGCACATCACTGCATTTGACAATGCTGCTGAGAGAGTGGTTAACCTTGTTCCCGAAATGTTTGACAAGGTTACTTCTGTTGTCAACAAGGCAAAGAAAGACAAAGAAAAGAAAGAAGCACAGGCTAAGGATGACGCTGTTGTAGCAGAAACCATGGAAGAGCTTCTGAAATAAATTTCATCTACTAAACAAATCACCGCCTGCATATTTTCTAATATGGCAGGTGGTTGATTTGTATAAACAGTTCTTTTTTGTTTTGCTATTTATCGGTATTTTTTCCTTCTTACTTCCCGTTAAAGCTTCTGCAGAGCCTTTAGAATGTCCAAAGGATATTTCTGCAAAGGCAGCTGTACTCATGCTTTCACAAACAGGAGAAATACTGTATGCCAAAAACGAGAATGAAAAATTACCGATGGCGAGCACAACAAAAATCATGACCTCTATCGTGGCGCTGGAAAGTGGAAAGCAAAGGCAGGAATTTTGCATGGAGCCTCACATGGTGCAGGTGGAGGGCAGTTCAATGGGGCTTCTGCCCGGTGACAGACTTACTTTAGAAACCTTGGTTTGCGGAATGCTTTTGCAATCCGGCAACGATGCCGCACAGGCAACGGCTTATGCAGTATCGGGCGGTATAGAACCGTTTTTGGAATCCATGAACCAAAAGGCAAAGGATTTACATTTAGATAATACACACTTTGCTTCGGTTTCCGGTTTGGATGCAGAGGGGCATTATTCTACAGCCTATGATATGGCGAAATTGGCTTCCTATGCGCTTTCAAACCCGCAGTTTAAAGCCATTTGCTCTAAAGCTTCTATGCAGGTGATGTATGGGAATCCGCCCTATAAGAGAACGCTCAAAAACCATAATAAGCTTTTAAAGCAGTATGACGGTACGGTTGGCGTAAAAACCGGCTTTACAAAGAAAAGCGGTCGCTGTTTGGTTTCTGCGGCAGAGCGAGACGGGATAGGTCTAATTTGTGTGACCTTAAATGCGCCCAATGATTGGGAGGACCACAAAAAGCTCTTTGACTATGGATTTTCTCTTGCAAAATGGGAAGAATTTCCTATAGATAAGAAGGCACTTTCTGTACCTGTTGTTGGCGGAACACAAGATGAAATAGCGCTTTATTCCAAAACGCCGTTTCGGTTACCTTATGTAAAAGATAGTCGCACGCTATCTTGGAAAGTATATAAATCCCGTTTTTTATATGCGCCGATAGAAAAAGATAAAGCTGTAGGTAAAGTGGTTTTTTATGCTTCTGCCGAAAAAATTGCAGAGATACCGCTTTTTACAGCGGAGCAGGTAGGTAAATTTTAATTAGACTTTAGAAAAAAGGAGTACTTCATGAAGGAAGAACTTGTAAGATTACAAAAATACATGGCAGACAACGGCATTGCTTCTCGCAGAAAGTCTGAAGAGATGATTGCTGCCGGTAAAGTTAAGGTAAACGGCAGAATTGCCCAAATCGGTGATAAGGTGAATCCAAATAAGGATAAAGTCACCGTTTTCGGTAAACGAGTTGCACGTGTGAAGAGAAATTATTATATCATGCTGCATAAGCCACGTGGCTTTGTCACCACTATGCACGATGAAATGGGTAGAAAATGTGTTGCAGATCTTGTAAAGGATATTCCGACGCGTGTTTATCCTGTAGGACGTTTAGATAGAGAGTCTGAGGGCTTGCTTCTTTTAACCAATGACGGTGCTTTTGCAAATGCTTTGACACATCCGTCTAAGCATATTCCGAAAACGTATCGTGTTACAGTTCGACCCGACATTACAAAAGAACAGATTGAAGCTTTCGAAAACGGTATTGTAATTGACGGCAGAAAAACCTTACCTGCCGAAGCACACGTTCTGGATAAATCCGAGGGTAGAGTGGTTTTAGAAGTCGTGATTTATGAGGGCAGAAACCGTCAAATTCGTAAAATGTGTGAAGCTTTGGGCTTAGAGGTTGCCCGCTTAAAACGAGTGAAAATCGGCTCTTTGAAACTCGGTATGTTGAAACAGGGGGACTATCGTCATTTAACAGAAGACGAAGTACACGGCTTAATGGTATCCGCACAGTTGGATAAGGAGTAATTCTGCATGATACAATTTAAGCCCGTTTCGAAGAAAGAGTCGGTAAAATCCCTATTTCCTGACGTTAGAAGTAATACAGAAAACATCTTTGCTTTTATTGCAACGGAACAAGAAAAGACTATCGGCAAACTTTGCCTTTTGCTTAACGAAAACAGTTGTGAAATTTTAGAAATAGAAGCGCAGGATCTCTTGATTGCAGAGGGAATTTTGCGTTCAGCACTTTATTTTGCGGCGAATCGCGGTGCTTATATGGCACTTTGCGGTTTGAAAGAGTATGGAGCTTTACTTACGTCTTTACAGTTTACGGAAACTGACGGTCTATTTCGCGGTGAGATACCCACGATTTTAACCTGTTCTTCCTGTAAGTGTAAAGCTTCCGGAAAGCTTGAAACGCCTTGACAGAACGGGTAAAAAATTGTAAAATATAAAGATAAAATAAAAGGATGGCTTTGGTATATGATTAGAAGTATGACAGGCTTCGGCAGAGCGCAGCAAACGGTAGACGGCATGCTGATTACTGTGGAAGTAAAAAGCGTAAATCATCGTTATTTTGAATTTATGGCAAAAGTGCCGCGCGCTTATATTTTCTTAGAAGAAAAGTTAAAAGCACTTTTTTCTGCCAGTGTTACACGCGGTAAGGTAGAGTGCTTTGTTACGATAGAGCATTTAGAAGATCATAACGCAGAAGTTTCTGTGGATATGGCTTTGGCAAAGGGCTATGTAGAAGCTATTCGTCAGCTTTCCGAAGCTTTCGACTTAAAGGATGATATTTCTGCTTTCAGTCTTGCAAGATTGCCGGATGTTATTACTTTACACAAAGCGCCGGCTGTAGAAGATGCAATTTGGACTGCGGTAGAAGGCGTTGCCAAGGAAGCTTTAGAGCAGTTCCTCGAAATGCGTCAAAACGAAGGCGAAAAGCTGAAAAAGGACGTGCTTTCCAGAACAGATACCATTTTAGATCATGTTTCCTTTGTGGAATCCCGTTCTCCGGAAACGGTAAAAGAATATAACGAAAAACTGAAAATCAGAATGCAAGAGCTTTTGGGCAATGCAGAAGTGGACGAGCAGAGACTGCTTACAGAAGCTGCTGTTTATGCTGATAAAATTGCTGTGGATGAAGAAACCGTGCGCATCAGAAGCCACATTTCTCAGCTTCGCACTTTTATGGAAGCTACAGAGCCGATTGGCAGAAAGCTGGATTTCTTAGTACAGGAAATCAACCGTGAAGCAAATACCATCGGTTCAAAGGCACAGGATGTTGAAATTGCAAAACGTGTCATTGCGATTAAAGCAGAAGTAGAAAAAATTCGCGAACAGATTCAAAACATCGAGTAATACTTTAGGGAGGTCGCTATGAAGCTTATCAACATCGGTTTTGGTAATGCCGTTAATGCCGCTAGAATATTAGCTGTTTTAGCTCCGGACTCTGCGCCGGTAAAGCGTTTAATCAGCGAAGCCAAAGAACAAAGGCTTTTAATTGATGCTACACAGGGCAGAAGAACACGTGCGGTTATTGTTACAGACAGCGACCACATCATTTTATCTTATTTACAGGCCGAAACGATTTTAAGTCGTTTCAACGGAGAAAGCAGTGCGGAGGAAATAACAAATGCATAAGGGAAGATTGGTCCTCTTTTCCGGACCCTCTGGTGTAGGCAAAGACACTATTTTAGATGCCGTAGCAGAAAAAGCACCGGAAATTCAAAAATCCATTAGTTTAACCACAAGAGAACGTCGTGACGGTGAGCAGGACGGCGTAGATTATTATTTCACCACCAAAGAAAAATTCCTGGATATGATTGAAAACAATGAAATTCTGGAATATGCGCAGTACGGTCCGAATCTTTACGGCACGCCAAAAAAGCCGGTGGATTTGTGGCTGGAAGATGGGAAAACCGTTATTTTAAAGATTGAAGTGCAGGGTGCTGCAAAAATCAAAGCCCTTTATCCCAACACGCTTTCTATTTTCTTGATGCCGCCTTCTATGGAGGAACTCGAGGGCAGACTCCGCAATCGCGGAACAGAAGATGAAAACGCTTTAAACGAGCGTTTGCAAATTGCGAGAAACGAAATTGAAAAAAGCAAAGATTACGACCACGTTGTTGTTAATGAAACAGTAGACGAAGCCGCAAACCAGGTTTTAGAACTGCTGCAAATGAAGTAATATATAGACTAAGAAAGGTGATACGATATGTTTAATCCCGATTTAAAAAATGTTTTGAAAAACCATTTAAGCCGTTATTCCTTAGTAACCGCTACAGCTAAGCGCGCAAGAGAAATTTCGGATGAAGCTATGGAAAACAAAGAAATCATCCTCGAAAAGCCGGTAAGCCTTGCACTGGATGAAATCATCGCAGGCGAATATGTAGTTGTTGAGCCGGAAGAAATCCGCAACATTTAACTTTATGAAATTTTAGGGAGGGCGATCAAATGGCAGAGCAAATTGCGAAAATTGCTGTTGAGAATACAGCATACAGCTTTGACGATGCCTTTGATTATGCCATACCTGAAGCTTTAAAGCGAAAAGTACAACCCGGTGTTCGCGTTTTAGTTCCTTTTGGAAACGGAAATAAGAAACGACAAGGGATTGTATTTGCACTCAGAGAACGAAAAAAAGAGATTCGTTTAAAGTCCATTTTTTCGGTACTGGACGAAGAACCTCTTTTAAATAATGAAATGCTACGATTAGCCGTATTTCTAAAGGAACGAACCTTTTGCACGCTGTTTGATGCGGCAAGAGCCATGTTTCCTTCAGGAATAGGGCTTCGTTTTGTTTTATCCTATCTTGCGAATCCAGAGGTTTCAGAAGAAAAAGCCAAAGCAGAGCTTTCGGAAGATGAATATAAGATTTTTCAGTTTCTAAATGAAAAAGGCGTTTATCAGAAAAAAGATACGCTTTTAAAAAAGTTCGGCTTTTCGGAAGAGGCAACCATTTTAGAGGACATGCAGGAAAAAGGCTTTCTTGTGCATAACTTAGATGCACAGAGAAAAATAACGGATGCGACTATAAAAATGGCAAAGCTCACGGGGCTTCTTTCCGAACGGGAAGTGCCCATAAAGCTAACCAAAAAGCAAAAAGATGTTGTGTCCTTCCTAGAAAATTACGTTACCGCTTCGGTAAAAGAGATTTGCTATTATACCGGCGTTACACCAGCTGTTGTTACAACACTTTATAAAAGAGGCGTGATTGAACTTTTTCAAAATGAAGTGTATCGAAGACCGAAGCAAGTGGTTCTTTCCTCCTCCCGAGAGGAGATTATATTAACCGAGGAGCAGCAAAACGCTTACGAGGGTATTTCCGCACAACAGCAAAAGGAGCATCCGGGCGGAGCGCTTTTATTCGGTGTTACGGGTAGCGGTAAAACGCAGGTGTTTTTAAAACTGATCGATGATACTTTAAAAAACAATAAAAGTGTTATCATGATGGTACCGGAAATATCGTTAACGCCGCAAATGCTTTCTATTTTCTATGAACGTTACGGAAACGAAGTTGCTGTATTTCACAGTGCGCTTTCCATGGGCGAACGTGTAGATGAATGGAAACGCGTGAAACGCGGAGAAGCGAAAATTGCGCTAGGCACACGTTCTGCGGTGTTTGCGCCGTTTGAAAATCTAGGTCTCATTATTATGGATGAGGAGCAGGAGCATACCTATAAATCCGAAATGACGCCGCGCTATCATGCGAGAGAAGTAGCTACTTTTCGTGCAGGAAAGCAAAATGCTTTACTTCTTTTGGCTTCGGCTACACCGTCTGTAGAAAGTTATACTAAGGCGTTAAATGGCAGATATACGCTGTATACGCTTAAAAATCGTTACGGTAACGCCGTTTTACCAGAAGTAATTACCGTACATGAAGATATGCCTTCTAAAGATGCCTCGCGACAAATCGGCGATACCTTGTTAGAGGCTTTGAAAGAAAATTTGGAGGCTAAAAATCAATCGGTATTGCTTTTAAATCGCAGAGGCTATAATACTTTTGCTTCCTGCGGGCAGTGCGGCAAGGTTATGACTTGTCCAAACTGCAGTATTTCTTTAACTTATCATCAAAGAAACAATCGTCTGATGTGTCACTATTGCGGTTATTCTGAGCCGTTTACCAAGAACTGTAGGGAATGCGGTGCGGAGAATTCTGTAGTGTATTCGGGTATCGGTACACAAAGGCTGGAGGATGAGCTTTCTGAGGTTTTACCGAATACCAGAATTTTAAGGCTCGATACCGATACAACCTCTTCCCGATATTCTTTTGAAAAAGAGCTAAAGAAATTTACAGATTACGAATATGATATTATGGTCGGAACGCAGATGGTGGCGAAAGGACTTGACTTTCCACGCGTGACTTTGGTTGGCGTGCTCTCGGTAGACCAAATGCTTTATAACGACGACTATAAAAGTGCAGAGAGAACCTTTGATTTGCTGACACAGGTCATCGGTCGAGCAGGCCGAGGCGACCAAAAGGGTAAGGCGATTATTCAAACCGCTTTTCCAGATAATGAAGTCATACGCCTCGCACAGCAGCAGGATTTTCCAGCCTTTTATGATTTGGATATGCAAATCCGTAAAGGCATGGTTTATCCGCCGTATTGTGACCTTTGCACTGTCGGCTTTTTAGGTACGGATGAGCTTATGACCAGATCCGCGGCAAAATGCTTTTTGGAAGAACTCAAAAAGGAACATAAAGCGCACTATGCGGATTTAAGCTTGATTGTTTTGGGACCTATTGCACCACGCATGGCCAAGGTTTCCGGCAAATATAGATATAGAATCATTTTAAAATGCAAAAGTACAAGAAGTTTTTGCGCGTTCCTTTCCGAACGTCTAAAGGCTTTTACGAAACATAACGAATTTAAGAAAATAACAGTTACAGCAGAAATTAATCCCGAAAATATTTATTGAGGTGAAGAAAATGGCATTACGTAATATTCGAGTAAAAGGCGATCCGATTTTGAAATTAAAAAGCAGAAAGGTAGAGCGTTTCGACGAAAGATTGGCAACGCTCTTAGATGATATGCAGGAAACCATGTATAAAGCGGATGGCTGTGGTTTAGCCGCTGTACAGGTCGGCGTGTTAAAGCGTGTGGTTATTGTAGATACTGGCGAAGGTCTTATCGAACTTGTTAACCCCGAAATTGTAGAGAAAAGGGGCGTACAGCATGAAATAGAAGGTTGTCTTTCCGTTCCAGGCGAAAGCGGTATTACCGAGCGTCCGCAGTGGGTAAAGGTTCATGCACAAACCAGAACAGGCGAGGAAAAGGAATATGTCGGCGAAGGTTTGACTGCGAGAGCATTTTGCCATGAAATCGACCATTTAGACGGTCATCTTTTCTTAGAGCGTTTGATAGATGAGGATAAGCAGAGAATGCTTTCCAATAAAAAAGCGTAAACGGAGGAACTTTATGCGTATTGTATTTATGGGTACACCGGACTTTGCAGTTCCGTGTCTCCAAAGATTGATAGCAGACGGAGAAGAGGTTGTCGGTGTATTTACACAGCCGGATAAGCCGAAAGGACGCGGTTACACCCTTTGTCCGCCGCCAGTTAAAGAAGAAGCTTTAAAGCATAATATTCCTGTGTTTCAGCCCAAAAGCATGAAAGACGGTGAGGCAGAAGCCGTTTTAAAGGATTTAAAGCCGGATCTTAATATCGTTGTGGCTTATGGTAAAATTTTGCCGAAAGAAATTTTATATCTGCCGAAGCATCATTCTATCAATATTCATGCTTCGCTCCTGCCGAGATACAGAGGTGCGGCACCGATTCAGCGCTGTATTTTAGAGGGCGAAACCAAAACTGGTGTAACTTCCATGCTTATGAATGAGGGCTTGGATACCGGTGATATGCTGATTCAAAAGGAAATGGAAATTCCGATGGATATGAACGGCGGAGAACTCCATGATGCGCTTTCCGAACTCGGCGCAGAGGTGATGTCCGAGACGATTGCGGCACTGAAAGCCGGTACGCTTACCGCCACACCGCAAACCGGAGAATCCAACTATGCGGCTATGCTTTCCAAAGAGCTTTGCCCTGTAGATTTCCATAAAACTGCACTGGAAGTGCATAACCAAATTCGCGGCCTTTCTCCGTGGCCGACTGCTACCACTGTATTTATGGGCAAGAAAATGAAATTGCATAAAGCGGAATTGGGCAGTGCTTCCAATCAACCTGTCGGCTCTGTTTTAGCCGATAAAGATAAAATCGAAATCGTTTGCGGCGATGGTCGAACAGTTTCTATTTTAGAGCTTCAGCAAGAAGGTAAAAAACGCATGACGGCGAAAGATTTCTTAGTAGGTCACAAAATCCCTAAAGGTGTGTTGGCAGAGTGAGCAACTCTTATATATATGTTTTCGTGATATGTGCTTGCTTTGCGGCACAAAAAAATAAGATGCTCAGGGTATATGAGCAATATCTTTCCTGTACTTCTCGAAAAAATATAACCGGCAAAGATGCCGCAGAAATGATTTTACATTATTACGGTATTTTTGATATGCCGATAAAAGTTTCTATCGCAAGACTCAGTGACTATTATAATCCCAAGGAAGATACTCTTTATTTATCGGCTGAATCTTTTGAGAGTACCTCGGTATCTGTGATTGCCGTAGCTTCCCATGTGGCGGTACATGCTGTACAGCACAGGGAAAAGTATTTCTGGGCCCGCTTGTGCAGATTTTTAGATTTCCCGATTTTGCTTTGCTCCTACCTTGGTCTCGCGTTGTATATAATCAGTACCGTATTATTCCTTTTTACAGATTTTGTTTATACGGATCTTATGTTTGAAATAGGCCGTTGTATGCTTTGCGGTTTTTTACTACTTATTCTTTTAAAATGCCCGGTAGAGTACAATGCAAATCGACGGGCATTTACCGTAATCGAGGATGCACAGATTTTGAATGAGAATGAAAAAAAGGGTGCAAAAGAAGTTCTCAAAACAGCCCGAAACACGGATATTTTTAACATATTTGTTTCTCAAGCCTATTTTATATTGAATAGAAAATTTTGGTGTTAAACATGAATGAAAGACAAACTGCCTTTAAAATCCTTTGCCGCATCGAAAAAGACAAAGCCTATGCAAATCTTTTATTAGATGCCGCTATTAAAGAAACGGAAAGCAGCGTAGCCTCCGGCTTTTTAACCGCATTGGTATACGGTGTAATTGAGCGTAAGCTGACACTGGATTATTTGCTTTCACAGCATTTAAAAAAGCCCTTAAAGCGTTTATCTCCGGAAGCGGTAACGATTCTCAGAATGGGCGCTTATCAGCTCAAATTTATGGATAAGGTTCCTGTTTCTGCGGCTGTAAATGAAAGTGTAAAGCTTTCCAAGAAAAACGGATGCGCCTATGCTTCGGGGCTTATCAATTCGGTGTTAAGACGTGTAAAGGAAACAGAAATTTCCTATCCTGAAACAGGGAATAAAGCTTATGACTTCAGCATTCGATATTCCTGCCCGGAACCTCTGGTACAGCATTTTATAGAGGATTACGGTGTGGAAGATACAGAAGGCATTTTGAAGACCTCCTTTGAAATTCCACCGACAACGGTTCGTGTGAATACTGTAAAAACCGATATAGAAAGCTTTAAAGCCACGCTTTTAGAAGAGGGGATTGAAGCAACAGAAGTCGGCGTGCCCAATATGTTGAACCTTTCTAAAGCTTCTGGTTTGGAAAATTTAGAAAGCTATAAAAAGGGACTTTTTCATTTACAGGATGCGGCATCTGCGCGTTGCGTGGAAGCACTCTCGTTAGAACCGGGTCATGTGCTTTTAGACCTTTGTGCGGCTCCCGGCGGAAAGAGCTTTACAGCGGCAGAGCATATGCAAAACAAAGGCGAAATTCTTTCTTTTGACCTTTATGAATCCAGAGTAGAGCGGATGAAAAAAGGCGCAGAGCGATTAGGCTTGCAGGTGATAAAAGCTTCTGCGGCAGATGCTTCTCGAGAAAACGAAGCCCTGTTAAATAGCGCAGACCGAGTGCTTTGTGATGTGCCTTGCAGTGGCTTCGGCACCATTCGCAGAAAGCCCGAAATCCGCTATAAGGATTTGGCTTCGATTGACAAATTGCCCGAATTACAGTATAATATCCTCGAAAATGGCTCCAAATATCTCAAAGAAAACGGGATTTTAGTCTATTCCACTTGCACGTTAAATCGTGCGGAAAATGACGCGGTATGCGACCGATTTTTAAATGCACATCCCGAATTTGAGGCTTTGGGTGAATACACAACATTGATGCCGCACAAAGATAAAACAGATGGCTTTTTCTTTGCGCGCTTTGGGAGACGGCATGACGGATAAAATCGATCTTCGTTCCATGAATTTCTCGGAACTTAAAAATTTAATATCCGAAATGGGCCTTCCGGCTTTTCGTGCCAAGCAGATTTATCAATGGTTACACGAAAAAGGTGTTCGCGAATTCAGCGAAATGCAGAATTTACCGCGTGCATTACGGGATAAATTAGAAGAAACCTGCGTTTTACACAACTGTAAAATCGACACAAAGCTTTGCTCTAAAATAGATGATACTGTAAAATATCTTTACTGTATAGCGCCGGGTGAGTATGTCGAATGCGTTGTGATGAAATATAAATACGGCTATACCATTTGTATTTCCACACAGCTTGGCTGTAAAATGGGATGTACTTTTTGTGCTTCGGCGATAGGCGGCTTTCAGCGGCACCTTTTGCCGTCGGAAATGCTTTCCGAAATTTATACCGCGGAGCGCGACTTAGGCATCAAAATCTCGCATATTGTTTTAATGGGCACCGGTGAGCCGCTCGACAATTACGATAATGTCCTGCGTTTTCTGGAGCTTGTTACTGACCCGCAAGGTCTCAATATCAGTATGCGTCATATTACGCTTTCTACCTGCGGCATTGTACCACGGATTTATGATTTGGCGGATTTGCATTTGGGGCTGACTTTAGCGGTCTCCCTGCACGCGCCGAACGATGCCATTCGTTCACAGTCTATGCCGGTAAATCGCAAATGGCAGATAGATGAAGTTTTGAAAGCGTGCAGATATTATGCAAAAACAACGTCGCGACGGATCTCGTTTGAATACGCTATGATTGCGGATTTTAATGACAGTGATGCTTGCGCATTGGAACTTGCGAATCGACTGAAAGGCTTGCTTTGCCATGTGAATTTAATTCCAGTGAACCATGTTAAAGAAACAGCCTATCATCAAAGTGATAAAACACGTTTAAAACGTTTTATAGAAATTTTAGAAAGCCGCGGCATACCGGTTTCGGTACGCAGAACTCTCGGGAGCGATATTAACGCTTCCTGTGGTCAGCTTAGGGCTTCTAAACGAAAGGAAGGTGACCTTTCTTGAAAATTGTTGCAAAAACCGATATTGGCAACACACGCGAAAACAACCAAGATGCTTATGCTACGGGGGAATTACCCGGAGGGGTTGCGTGGGCTGTTGTTTGTGACGGCATGGGCGGCGTAGCCGGCGGTAATGTCGCCTCTACAACAGCTGTTAAAATTATTGCAGAGCAAATTGCCGGCGGATACAGACCAGCCATGCGCGGTCCGTCTGTGCATAATCTTTTAGAATCTGCAATTCACGCAGCAAATATCAGTGTCTATGACCTTGCCAAAGCCAATCCGCAGCTCAGCGGTATGGGTACTACCGTTGTGTGTGCCCTTGTGATTGATTCTGTGGCTTATATTGCCCATGCAGGGGATTCCAGAGCGTATGTTTTAAAAGACGGTGTCCTTACACAGCTTACTAAGGATCATTCGGTTGTACAGGAAATGGTCGAAACCGGAAAAATCACGCAGACACAAGCAAAGGTTCATCCGAATAAAAACTTAATTACCCGTGCACTCGGTGTGCATGAGGAAATTCGTGTGGATTTTGATGAAAAAGTTTTGGATGATAATGCAGTTTTAGTGCTTTGCACAGATGGCCTTTCCAATTATGTGGAAGACAGTGAAATTTGTGAAATCACCAAAAATTGTTCTTATAATGAAATGGCAGACGCCCTTGTCCAAAGAGCATTAGAAAACGGCGGCGGAGATAATGTTACCGTTGTCACCTTGACCTATTAAGAGTAAGGAGATTACATTATGGAAAATTATTGTGGAAAACGCTTAGACGGCAGATATGAGATTCGAGAGATTATCGGCGTCGGCGGTATGGCTGTTGTTTACAAGGCTTATGACAACATTGATGACCGTATTGTTGCGATTAAAATTTTAAAAGAAGAATTTTTACAAAACGAAGAATTCCGCAGACGCTTCAAAAACGAAGCAAAAGCGATTGCTGTTCTTTCTCACCCGAATATTGTAAAAGTATTTGATGTAAGCTTCGGTGACCGCTTACAGTATATTGTTATGGAATATATTGAAGGTATCACCTTAAAAGAATATATCGAACAACAGGGCGTTGTGAACTGGAAAGAAGCCGTACACTTTGTTACACAGATTTTACGTGCCCTTCAGCATGCGCATGACAAGGGTATTGTGCATCGTGATATTAAACCGCAGAATATTATTTTACTTCAAGACGGTACAATTAAGGTCAGCGATTTCGGTATTGCCCGTTTCTCCAGAAGCGATACACGTACTATGACCGAAAGCGCCATCGGTTCTGTACATTATATTAGCCCCGAACAGGCTCGCGGCGAAATCACAGATGATAAGGCAGATATTTATTCTGTTGGCGTTGTTATGTATGAAATGCTCACCGGTGAGCTTCCCTTCCAGTCCGACAGTGCTGTATCCGTTGCTATTATGCAGCTTCAGCAGGAAGCCAGACGTCCGAGAGAAATCAATCCGGACATTCCGCTCGGCCTCGAGCAGATTACGCTTCGTGCTATGCAGAAAAATGCACAGGACAGATACCATTCCGCCGCAGAAATGCTTATGGATTTGGATGAATTCAGAAAAAATCCGGCGATTAAATTTGACTATAACTATTTCGTAGATCAAGAACCGACAAAATATGTAGATGATAATCTTCCTGTTCAGAAAAAAGCCGCAGAGGCTGCACCTGAGAAACAGGAAGAGGAGAATGCAGAAGAAACGGACAAAGAAAATAATAAGACTTTACCGATTCTCTTTGGTGTTTTAGCCGGCTTGCTTGTGATTATTGCGATTGCTGTTGGTATTTTCTTTGGCAAGAATGCGAAAAAAGTGGAAGTTCCGAACTTTGTTGGTTTGAACTATTCCAAAGAAATCGAAGGCAATGCGTTATATACAGATAGTTTTAAATTTGAAACACAGCCTGTTTATGACAACACCAAGGAACCCGGTACTGTTTTAGAGCAGAATCCGGAAGCAAAGTCTAAAATTCGTAAGGGTAAAGTGATTACCTTAAAGATAACCTACACCGATGACAGTGTGATGATTGATTCCGTTATCGGTCTCTCCGAAGAGGAAGCTAAATCCAAGCTCGAAAAGAGCGGCTTTACTGTAAAAATTATTCCGCATTACGAAAAGAATGCGCAGGAGGGTGTAGTTTATGAAACACATCCGACACAGAACAGCTATGCAAAGAAGGGCTCTGTAGTTACTATTTATGTAGCTACAAACCAGAATCCGAACGCAACACCTGTTCCGGGCGTTGTTGGCTACAGCCAGGATATTGCAAAGCAGCTGCTCGAAGCTTCTGGCTTTAAACTCGGTAAAGTAACCGAAGAAAACAGCGATAAGCCGAAAGGCAAAATCATTTCTCAGTCTCCGGAAGGCGATACACCCGCAGAGCCCGGTGCTGTTGTAAGCATCGTAATCAGTAACGGTATTGCACCGGAAACTTCTGCAAATATTTCTGTAACACTTCCGAAGGCCGGTGCAACAGGCGTTATGAAGGTCTACATTAACAATGAACTTTACGGTTCTCCGAAAGATGTTCTTTTGAACGGTGGCTCCAATCAGATTGAAGTTAAGGGTACCGGCGTTTGCTCTTATTCTATCTTAATTGATGAGACGGAGATTCAGAGCGGTAAAATTGACTTCACCAAAACACCTGCACAGATTTCAGATGAAAAGAAAACACCTGAAAACTTTAAGGTAGCTGTACCGAATGTCAAGGGCGATACTGTTGCAGTAGCGAAAGAAAAACTTAAAAATGCAGGCTTTAACAATGTTACCTTTGTCACGGAGGACGGCAAAACCGTTTCTTCCGGTGTTGTTTTTGAGCAGTCTCCGTCCGGCAATGAAAAGATAGCTCTTTCAACAGAAATCAAACTTAAAGTTCGCGCAACGGCATAAGTTGGTGTTTAAATGGAAAAACAAATTAGCGGAACATTATTAAAAGGTATCGGCGGCTTCTATTATGTTGAAGCCGCCGATGCGGTATATGAATGCAAGGCGAGAGGTGTCTTTAGAAAAAAGAAACTTACGCCACTTGCCGGTGATCATGTACTTATCACAATTCACGATGACGGCAAAGAAAATACCATTGACGACATCGAAGAACGTAAAAATTTTCTTCTGCGTCCGCCGGTTGCCAATATTGATAATTTAATGATTGTAGCTTCTACAGTTTCTCCGAAGCCTTCCTTATTGATTATCGATAAGCTGATTGCGATTGCAGAACATAAAGGCATTGAACCGATTGTGGTTTTTACAAAGTCCGATTTGGAAGGCACAGAAGAACTGATGCAAATTTATCAGTCGGCAGGGATTACGGCCATTACAGTTTCCAATAAAACTGGTGTAGGCGTAGAAAAGGTTCGTGCACTTTTAAAAGATAAAATTACGGCATTTACAGGGAATTCTGGTGTGGGTAAAACCTCTCTTTTAAATGCACTGGATGAGGAATTATCGCTTGCAACAGGCGAAATTAGTGATAAACTTGGCAGAGGCAGACACACGACTCGACAAGCAGAGCTGTTTAAAACCTGCGGTGGCTATATTGTGGATACACCCGGATTTTCATCCTTGGATTTTTATAAATCCGGTGCAATCGGTAAAGAAGATTTAGCTGACTGCTTCCGTGAGTTTTCGCCTTATCTTGGCACGTGCAAGTTCACAACCTGCACACATACCTGTGATAAAGGATGCCGTATTTTAGAAGCGGTGGAAGCAGGGAAAATCAGCAAGTCCCGCCATGAAAGCTATGTTGCAATTTATAATGAGATAAAGGACATTAAAGAATGGAAATGAATGTTTTCGATTGCGCTGTTTTTGCTGCAGGTACGCGAGTTTCAAAATCGGTTGTAAAAAAATATATCTCGGAAAACACTTTCTTGATTGCTGCGGATGCCGGCTATAAAGCCTGCGACAGCTACGGTATAACACCGAATTTACTGGTTGGGGATTATGATTCTGCCGAGATGCCGCAAACGGATATAGAGCTGATTAAGCTAAATCCGGTTAAGGATGAAACCGACAGCGCCTATGCCCTAGAACTGGCGATTGCACGAGGCTATAAAAACATCGTTATGTTTGGCGCAACAGGCGGCAGATTGGACCATACCTTTGCCAACTTAGAGCTTTGTGCTTCGTTAAAAAAGAGAGGCATTTCTCTGACTTTAATAGACGATCATCATACTGTTTTTGCAGTGCGAAACGAACGCATAACTTTAAAAGCGCAGAATAAATATATTTCCATTTTCCCGTTTGGCGGTCCATGCACGTTGACGCTTGTGGATTTTGATTATCCCTTAGACCATAGAACCTTACAGGCCTTTTGTGGTTTAGGCGTGAGCAACGAAATGCACAAAGAAACTGCCGAAATTATCGCAGAAGCGGGGATGGCGCTTGTCATTATTGCGGACAAAGATTAAAAATGCACTTTTTACATTGACGCGCATATAGTGTTAATAGCAAGATAAAGGCGGTGTCAACATGAGAAAGTGCAGCGGAAAGAATCTGGGAATCATTTTTGTAATGCTGGGAATAGGCTTGATTTTAGCCTTTGCATTTCCCTCCAAGTTTTTGGTGATTTTCCTTTCCGCGGCGCTTATCCTCAGTGGCATTGCACTGTGCAAATGCTAAAAGGAGGCACTTTTATGAAAGTCGTTGTAATGAAAAGCCCGAAAATGCTTGGTGGTCTTTTACGTATGTTTTTCGGAATTAAAAAGCAGCAGAATATCTAAAAAATTTGTACTTAGCCAAACAGTGCAGCTAATAAAGGCTGCACTGTTTTTTAGTTTTCACTTTTTGTAAAAAATCTATAAGAATTGTTTGATTTTTTCTTGTAAACTAGATGGATTTTTGCTATAATTAAAATATTGTGAAAAATTCAGGAGGCGTTTAAATGTCAGAAAAAGTTAGCACGAAATCTAAAGTTTCGGGCATTATTGACAGCGTAAAGTTTTATTGGAACGATCCGCCTAAGGGTAAGTATATGCCTTTCAAGGAAATCGTTGCCTATGCTGTTGGTGGTATCGGTTCATATTTCCTTATTGCAATGGGCGCTGCGCTCCTTGTTAATACAACAAATATGATTGTCGGCGGTGCAATCGGCGTAGATGCTATGGATATGTACATACTCTATCTTATTGCAACTCTTTCCAATATTCCACTTACAGCAATCCGTGCGAATATGATTGATAACACCCGCGGTAAGCAGGGTAAATATCGTCCGTATTTGCTTTCCATGGGCTTGCCCACTGCGATTATTGCGGTAGGTTATGTATGGTTCCCATATGAGATTTTAGACAGCATTTTCCCGAATCCGATTTTCGGCAAAACTGGAGGATATGTAGCGACTTGTGTGGTTGTTTTAATTTTCAATCTACTACTCCAGTTCTTCTATAACTTCTTCAACGATGCTTATACGAACCTTATTCACGTTCTTTCTCCGAATACGCAGGAACGTACCGATGTTTTAGCTATTAAATCGGTTGTTTATTCTCTTGCGCCTTCCATTATCAATATCGTTCTTCCGTTGATTGCTCAGTTTGCAACGAACAACAACCTTTATGATATTCGAGTTTACAGAATCGCTTATCCTGTATTTGCAATTCTTGGTATGCTTCTTACCATTCTTGTTTTTGCAAATACACAGGAAAAAATTGTTCAGGCAAAAACCCATACCATTCAGATTAGCTTTATCGACTCCTTTAAAGAAGTTGCAAAGAATAAGTATTTCTGGATCATCGCTCTTGCAGGCTGGGTTGGCTTCTTAGAGGGCGCTTACGGTAACATTTTAACTTGGTCCTATAACTATGGCCACACTTGTAACGGTGCACAATATGCATTGATTCAAACCTTGACCGGTAATGCGGCACTTTGGGGTATGCTTCTTGCACCGATTTGCTGTCGTAAATGGGGTAAGAAACGAGTTTTGCTTGCCGTTAACTTTGCAAATGTTGTTTGTATTTTAGCCATGATTGTTAATATGAAGAATATTTGGTGGCTCTTCATTTGCGTATACTTCAACTGGCTTGTTGGTGCGTTTGAGCAGATTACAGCACCGGCAATTCAGGCAGATATTCGTGACTATCAGCAATATCGTTCCGGTGAACGTATTGACGGTATGTTTGCTTCGGTTATGACCATCGGTAATATTATTACACTTTTCACCTCTGCAATTTTACCGGCTGTTCAGAAGCATTACGGCGTATATGAAGGCAATGGCTATGCTAAAGCCTATGATATTTTGGATGTAAACAACGGCAATGATTTGCTTTACAAGTTGATGTTTGCTCTTATTATTATGGCAGCTGTTGGCGCATTCCTCAACATGGTGCCTTATTTCTTCTATGACTTTAACGAAAAGAAACAGAAGAGTGTTATTCGCGTATTACAGCTTCGTTCTCTCTTTGAGGACTACGGCAACCATGCACTTAAAAACCGTCAGATCGTAGAAGCGATTGACATGGTAAACAACGCCAAGGAAATGGCAGTTGCACAGCCGAAGGAAGTTTCCAAGGCTATGTATAAAAACGCTTCCAGCAAAGCAGAACGTAAAGCTTTGAAAAAGGCTTATAAAGAAGCTCTTGCTTTCAACGAAGAAATCGAAATTTCTCAGTTCGTTTGTGAAGAACTCAATAAGTTCAACACACCGTTTGTACAGTATCAGACTAAGATTTATAAAAGCATTTATGCTGCCGGTTTAGAAGGCATCAAAGCGATCTCTCTTGTAAAGGTTTCCGAGGAATTAGAAGCTGCAAGAGCTTTGCCGAAGAACACGGAGGAAGAAAAGAAAATCCGCAGCTTTGAAATTCAGATTGCCAAAGAAAAGATTCAGGCAAAGAAAGCTTACGATAAGTATTTCGGTGAACAGAAGCCCTTTGTTGAGCCGAGCATGGAAGCTCTTACAGCACTCTTCGATGAAGAAGATGCACTCGACGAAAAGATTTCTGAACTTGCTAAGGAACGTGACATCGCTAAGAAAGAAAAAGACGAAGAAAAAGTTCGTCAGTATAATGAAGAAATCAAAACTTGCAAAGAAAACAGCAAAACGACCGGTGCAAAAGCTAAGGCTTTACAGGATGAATTTGCAAAGTTCAATCGTGCTGCTAAGCCGTTAATCAGCGCAAGAAAGTTCTTAGTACAGGAAGAAAACTTCCAGCACTTCGACGAAATCGCTGCACTTTATGATGAAGCAAAGGCAAAAGCAGAACAGGAAGAAAAAGAAAGAGAAGAAATGCTTGCAAAGAAGCGTGCTGAAGAAGAGGCAGAACTTGCTGCAAGAAAAGCTGCCAAAAAAGCAGGTAAAAAATAATCTTTCTGAAAATTCAAAATAAAAAGAAAAGGCAACGATTGCAATAGCGGTCGTTGCCTTTTTACTTTATTATAAAAAATCCCGAGAACCCATTTTAGCGTTCTCGGGATTTTTGTCTAATAATTTTTAGAATTTTAGAAAAGCTGCATAAGCCGCGTCAGAGGGCATTTGTAAATCTCCGCGTGGAGAAATGCCTACAGAACCGACTTTGGGACCATCCGGCAAGCAGGAACGTTTAAACTGATTTGTAAAGAAGCGCTTTACAAAGGTGCGAAGCCAGGTTTCCAGCTCCTTGGGCTCATATTTGCCCTCGAAAGCACGTTTTGCCATGAATAAAAGCTTTTCGGGTGTAAACCCAAAGCGAAGGAAATAGTAAAGATAGAAGTCGTGCACCTCGTAAGGCCCTAAGGTGTTTTCTGTTTTTTGCTCGATATGACCGTTTTCGTCCGGCGGTAAGAGCTCGGGGCTGATGGGTGTTGCAACAACATCTAAAAGAATATCGGCAATTTCCTTATTCACGTGTTTGGCTTCATACTGCACTAAATACTGTACCAGTGTTTTCGGTACATCTGCATTTACACCGTACATGCTCATATGGTCGGCATTGAAGGTGCACCAACCGAGGGCAAGCTCACTTAAATCGCCTGTGCCCACTAAAAGAGCACCTTCTTCGTTAGACAAATCCATGAGGATTTGTGTGCGTTCTCTGGCTTGGGCGTTTTCATAAGCGGCATTTCGAACATCTTTGTTATGTCCAATGTCCTCAAAATGCAAAAGGGTTGCTTTGGCAATGCTGATTTCAGAAAGTTTACAGCCGAAGCCTTTCGCAAGCGCGAGCGCATTTTGATAGGTTCTGTCTGTTGTGCCGAAGCCGGGGAGTGTAACGCAGTGTAAATTTTCACTGGGTAATTGTAAAAGGTTTAAGGTGCGAATGGAAACTAAAAGTGCGAGCGTAGAATCCAAACCACCGGAAAGACCTAAAACCAATCTTTTACATCCGATATGTTGCATACGTTTGGCAAGCGCCGCGCTTTGCATTTTTAAAATCTCTTCTGCATGTTTTTCTGCATCGCTTTCCTTCTGCGGCAAGAAAACGAGGGGCGTGAAGATACGATTTATATCTTCCTCCTCTAATGCATGCAGAGCTTTGGATGCCGAAACCATGGGAAAATTGAACGCTGTAAATACTGACGGAATATCGTACTGCTTTCTTTTATCAGCACACAGTCTATCTAAATCAATATCCGAAACAATAAACTGTTCATCCTGAGAGAAAGTTTCGCTTTCCTCTAATATGGTGCCGTCTTCCGCAACAGCACAAAGACCGGAAAATACAAAATCTGTAGTGGATTCCGATGCACCGGCAGAGACGAAAATTCGTGCAGAAGCGGTTTTTGCGCTTTCTGTTTGTAAAAGCATTTTTAAATAATCTTGCTTAGAAACGGCACCGGGAATTGCGGAAAGTGTGGCAATGATATTAGCACCGCTTGCACAAGCCTGTGTAGCAGGAGAAAGGGGAGAGAGCATATCTTCTCCGATTTCTACGCCGAGAACAGCTTTGCCGGAAAGCTTTACAACAGCTTGACCAAATGGAACTTCTTGATTGCAAATAGAAACTGTGCCGTGAACACTGAATCCGGCGGAAAAATTTCTGCTGTTTGTATTTCGGTTATCTATATAGCTTTTCGGTATAACTGCTAAAATTTTACCGCTTTGTAAAAGGACGGCACAGCTATAGAGTTTCATATTGAAAAGGATCGGTGCACCGATGCAAAGAACAGTTTCACTGTTTTCGCTTGCATGGCAAAGCGTCCCAATAGCATCTTCACAAGCTGTAAGAAGTACAGAATGCTGTACTAAATCCGCCGCCGTTGCGCCGCAAAGATAAAGCTCTGGAAAAACCAAAATCCCGATTTTTTTTGCCTTAGCTTTTTCAAATGCGATTAAAGCCGTGTCTAAATTTTTTTGGACATCTGCCACAGCCACGCGAGGGGAAACAGCTGCGACTTTTATAAATCCTGTATCCATGGATAAGACTCCTGTCTTTATATAATCTTATTTCTTTATTATATAAGAAACGAACCCGTTTCGCAAGAAAAATACAGGATAAAATGAAAATTCCCGTTCTGCTTGAATTGTTTATCTTGACGATTTTTGCTGTTTTATCGAAAAAAAGTTCCGAGACTGTAGAAATAGTTATTTAAATTGTGGAAAATACACAAAATAGAGAGAAAAAGTTTGATACATAAGCCGTGAAGTGATATGATATATAAGACTATTTAAATACTGGAGGCGAGGTATAATGAAAAAAGAAGCTTCAGAAAGAAGCTCATTCTCTGGTAAGTTTGGTTACGTTATGGCAGCAGCCGGCTCAGCGGTCGGACTTGGCAACATTTGGCGTTTTCCGTACTTAGCAGCAAAATACGGCGGAGGTATATTTTTACTTCTATATTTAGTTTTATCTGTGACAATCGGTTATACCTTGATTGTCTCGGAATCTGCTTTGGGTCGTATGACTCGTAAAAGCCCGGTAGGTGCGTTTAGCTCCTTTAGCAAAAAGCCTATCTCTAAGGCCAGCGGTTGGATTAACGCAGTTGTTCCTATGTTGATTGCGCCTTACTATTGCGTAATCGGCGGTTGGGTGCTCAAATATTTTGTGGAATATTGCAAGGGCAGTGTTCACGAACTGGCAGACGATGCTTATTTCGGTAACTTTATTGCGAATTCAGGCAGTGTAGAGCTTTGGTTTATTGTTTTTGCCGTTGTTACATTGTTTGTAGTCTTTACAGGCGTTACCAAGGGCGTAGAACGTGTTTCTAAGGTTGTTATGCCGCTTTTGGTAGTGATTGCAATCTTAATTGCCGGTTATTCTATGACACGTCCGGGCGCTTTAGAAGGCGTGAAATATATGCTTGTTCCGAACTTCAAGAACTTCTCAATTATGACTGTTGTTTCGGCAATGGGACAGGTTTTCTATTCTCTTTCTATCGGTATGGGTATTCTTTACACCTATGGTTCTTATCTTAAGAAAGATGTAGATATTGAAAATTCTACAAATCAGGTTATTGCTTTCGATACAGCGATTGCTATTCTTTCCAGCCTTATGATTATTCCGGCAGTATTTGCCTTTGCAGGCGGCACTCCGGAAGCTTTAAACGCTGGCCCTGCACTTATGTTTATTACACTTCCCAAAGTGTTTGACAGCCTTGGCTTTGGTACAATCGGTGGTATGCTGTTCTTCATTCTTGTGCTTTTTGCCGCGCTCACAAGCTCTATTTCTTTGGTTGAAACCAGTGTTTCCACTTTTGAAGATGAGCTTCATTTGAGCCGTACAAAGAGTTCTATTTTAATGGGTGTTATCACAATTGCACTTGGTACTTTATCTGCACTTGGCTTTGGCGTTTTAGATATGATTCATCTTCCGCATATCGGTAGCATCTTAGACATTTTCGACTTCCTTACCAATTCTATTATGATGCCGATCGGTGCAGCGGCGACCTGCTTCTTGATTATCAAAGTGGTTGGCACAAAGAAAATCGAGGAAGAAGTTTCTCTGTCTTCTAAATTCAGACTTAAGAAGATGTACGATGTTTTAATTAAATACATTATTCCTGTATGCTTGATTGTCGTTTTGCTTAGCTCTATTGCAAATGCAATCGGTTTAATCGAAATCTAACAGATAAAACAAAATCCCGAAGAAGTGAAAAAGCTTCTTCGGGATTTTTTATTTATATAGGAAATTAGTTATAGTAAAAAAGAAAAGCACCTAAGTTAGAAACTTAAGTGCTTTTTATGGCGGAGAGCAAGGGTGGCATCTGAAATTAAATAAACCTCTCGAACCGTACAATTCATAAACGGGAAGAGACAGTAAAACGCGACGCCTTAAAAACAGTCCACTGGACTGTTTTCTAAACAGGCTTTCGAATCCCTTGCAATGATAAAAAAGAAAAGCACCTAAGTTAGAAACTTAAGTGCTTTTTTATGGCGGAGAGCAAGGGATTCGAACCCTCGAACCGTTTTAGGCGGTTACACGATTTCCAGTCGTGCTCCTTCGACCAGCTCGGACAACTCTCCAAAAGGGACGATCAATATTATATAAGATAATCTAGAAAAAATCAAGTCTTTTTTTGAATTTTTTTAAAATTTTTTATCTTTTCTTTTGAATTGCCAATTTTACGAGTTTATGGTACAATATACTGTAACTTATAAATCCGGTGTTTTCATAGCATACTAAAAGAAAACAACGGAGGCAATAAGATGCAAATGAAGCACAAAAAATCTCTTTTTGATACATGCTTTTATAAGAATGCAAATGAAATTCCCGGTGATGCTGAGACGGAATACGAAGAAGATACAGAAGTTCAGCGCATTGTGGAAACCGGTTCGATTACAATCGAAAAAAACGGGCATTTGATTCATTGCTTAACCATTATCGGTCAAATCGAAGGGCATTACATTTTACCGAGTCAAAATAAAACCACAAAATATGAGCACGTGATACCGCAGTTGGTAGCGATTGAAGAAAGCGACGAAATCGACGGCTTGATTATCATCTTAAATACAGTAGGCGGCGATATTGAAGCCGGTCTTGCGATTGCAGAACTGATCAGTGGCATGAAAAAACCTACAGTTTCTTTGGTGCTGGGCGGCGGTCATTCTATCGGTGTGCCGCTTGCGGTTTCTGCAAAGCAGTCTTTTATTGTACCGTCTGCCACGATGACGATTCATCCGGTGCGTATGAACGGTCTTTTTTTAGGTGTGCCGCAGACACTGTCTTATTTTGAGAAAATGCAACAGCGCATTGTGGATTTTGTTTGCCGTAATTCCGATATGCAGGAAGAGATTTTTAAAAAATATATGCTTGCAACAGGGGAACTCGCAACTGATGTGGGCACAGTTTTGGATGGCAAACAGGCTGTGGAGGTTGGCATTATCAATCACTTAGGCGGCCTTTCCGATGCTTTAAATGCACTTTATACAATGATTCAGGAAAAAGGTACGGATATACAGCAGAATTCGTAAGGATAAGAGAAACCGGGAGGAAGTTTAGATGGCAGGAACATCGAAAAAGAAAACATCAAAATCTAAAGGGGCAACGCAAAAGCCCAAGAAAAATACTGTACCGAAAAAAACGGCGGAGCAATCTGCGGCGCAAAAACAAATTGCAGCTGTAATTCTTTTTGCAATCGCACTGTTCTGTGTTTGCTTAGCCTTTATCAGTGGCGGCGGAATTTGGGGTTTCTTCCGTAATGTTTTATTCGGACTCTTTGGCTTCTGCGCTTTTGTAATTCCGATTATTTTAATTTATGTTGCCATTATGACAACGCTTGACAAAAGCACATCTAAGGTCGGCTTTAAGGTTGGGGAAGCCTTATTGCTGATTGTGCTGATTGGCAGTATGATACATATTTTCGGCTTCTCCGGTGAAGTAAATTTCTTTGCGGATTTAGCGGATGCTTATAATGTATTTCGTATAGACGGCTCGTTCTTAGGCAGCGGTGCTGTTGGTGCATTCTTCGGCGGGTTGATTCTTTTAGCTACCGGCAGTGCAAAAGCAGCAGCTATAGCTGTGGTTATTATCTTGACCTTCCTGTGCATTATGCTGATGACAGGGACAACCCTTCATCGTCTTTTAAAAGGCATCGAGAAGCCCGTACAAAAGGTGAA
The DNA here is from genome assembly GCA_020025775.1 of Acutalibacter sp. Lineage (GTDB taxonomy): Bacteria > Bacillota > Clostridia > Oscillospirales > Acutalibacteraceae > Fimenecus. The sequence continues at coordinate 4,781 of JAHHRN010000003.1, read as the reverse complement.
CGAATATCGTGAAGAAAAATTAGAACAGCTTGCCAATCGTGAAGAACTCATAAAAGAAAACGAGAAAAACTTCAATGTGGATGTAGATTTAGGTCCGGAACCGATTGTGGACGCTAAGCCGCTCGAAGAACTTTCCGATCTGCCCAAGGATAAGAAAAAGGCTCTGAATCGTCAATTCGATGCAGTAGAAGAGGCGCAGGAAGAAGAACCTGCCGCACCGCAAAAGCCTGTCCTTTTGGATGATATTATTAAAAAGATGCACGCACAGGACGAAGCAGAAGCCAAGACAGCCGAAGCAGAATCTAAAAAGGTTATTCCTGTGCCGATTGTTCCTTTAACGGCAACTGCAAAACCAGCAGAAGAGCTTTTATCTAAAGCGGAAAATGCATCTGAAGAGGATGTACAGGCTGTTTATGAAAAACCGCCGCTTTCCTGTCTTGTTGCACCTACAAATCAAAAGAATACCAAATATGAAGATGAGCTGAAAACGAACGCTACAAAGCTTGTAGATACCCTGAAAAGCTTCGGCGTTGAAACCCGTATTGTGGATATTTGCAGAGGTCCTTCGGTTACACGTTATGAAATTCAGCCGGCTGCCGGCGTTAAAATCAGCCGTATCACAAATTTAACCGATGACATTGCTTTGAATCTTGCGGCAGGTGGTATTCGTATTGAAGCGCCGATTCCGAATAAAGCAGCTGTTGGTGTTGAAGTACCGAATAAAAACCGTTCAGTGGTTACCTTCCGTGAAATGGTGGATACAGACCAGTATAAGAACGCAAAATCCAGACTGAATGTTGCCTTAGGTAAGGACATTACAGGTAACTGTACTTATACCGACCTTGCCAAAATGCCGCACCTTTTGGTTGCAGGTACAACAGGTTCCGGTAAATCTGTTTGCCTGAATGCTATGATTGTCAGCATCCTTTATAACGCTTCTCCCGATGAAGTTAAACTTTTAATGATTGACCCGAAACAGGTTGAATTCACCGTATATAATGGCATTCCGCACTTGATTGTTCCGGTTGTTTCCGACCCGAGAAAAGCTTCCGGTGCACTTGCTTGGGCAGTTACAGAAATGCTTACACGCTATAAGATGTTTTCGGACAATAATGTTCGCGATATTAAGGGCTATAACAGCATTTGTGAAAGCATCGGTCAAAAGAAAATGCCGCAGATTGTTATTTTTATCGATGAGCTTTCTGACCTTATGATGGCTTCTCCACACGAAGTCGAGGATTCTATCTGCCGTTTGGCGCAGATGGCGCGTGCCGCGGGCATGCACTTGGTTATTGCTACACAAAGACCGTCTGTAGATGTTATTACAGGTCTTATTAAAGCGAATATTCCGAGCCGTATCTCGTTAAAGGTTTCCTCTCAAATCGACTCCAGAACGATTATCGATACTGCCGGTGCTGAAAAATTACTCGGCAACGGTGATATGCTCTTTTATCCTGTCGGCCTTGCAAAGCCTGTACGTATTCAGGGTTGTTTCCTCTCGGATAAGGAAGTAGAGGATGTTGTAAACTTTATTAAGCAAGAAGCTCCGCAGAGCAAATATGACGATGAGGTTATGCAGGAAATCGAACGTCAAGCTGCGGCAGATCCTGCTAAGAAGAAATCTTCAGACGGCGGTGAGGATGATGAGTCTGAAGCCGACGAAATGATTCCGAAGGCTATTGAGCTTGTTGTGGATGCACAAATGGCCTCTACAACGCTTTTACAGCGCAAATTAAAGCTTGGCTATGCCAGAGCGGCACGTATCATAGATAATCTGGAGGAACGCGGTATTATTGGGCCTTACGAAGGCAGTAAGCCGAGAAAAGTTTTGATTTCCAAACAGCAATGGTACGAAATGAATGCACTGGCGCAAGGCGGCGCTTCCAGAGACTATTCAGCAGAAGAGCCGGTGCAAGAACCGGTAGAGCAAACGACGGAAGAAATGCCCGCGGAGCTTCCGTTTGACCCAAATGATATGGACGAATAAGGTATAGACCCATGGCAAAATCCAAACTTACAAAAAAGAAAATAAAACAAATTGTTACTATTGCGATTTTGGCAATCTCCTTAGGGATTACACTTTTGGCAACATATTTTCCCCAATTCGGGTTGCCGTCTCGGGAGGAATTATTCGGAACGGCTGCAGCCTCTGTAGAGCAATATCCCTGTGCTGTGCATTTTTTAGATGTTGGGCAGGCGGATTGTTCGATTATGAAAACAGAGGATGCTGTTATCATGATTGATGCAGGCGACGTGGATGCTTTTCCGAAAATTGACGCTTATTTGCAAAAGCTTAACATCGAAAAAATAGATTACCTCATTTTAACGCATGCGCATTCCGACCATATCGGCAGTGCAGATGATGTGCTCAGAAATTATCCGGTGAAAAATGTCATCATGCCGCGTTACACGGAAGAAAATATGCCCACCTCTAAAGTATATGAGGATTTGTTGCTTGCGCTTCAGGAGGCAAAGCCCAAAATCATGGAAGCCAAACCCGGAAATACCTATGAGGTTGGTTCGTTATTTATGCAGATTTTAGCCCCGAACCGCACCTATAAGGAAATGAACAACTCTTCGGTTGTAACAAGAATTACTTATAAAAATCGAGTTTTTCTCTTTCAGGGCGATGCCGAAAAGCAGTCTGAAAAAGATATTTTAGAAAGTGGATTGCCCGTTACCGCGGATGTCTTAAAATTAGGACACCATGGCAGTAAAACTTCTTCTATCGAAGCATATTTAGATGCCGTGCATCCCAGCTTTGCCGTGATTTCCTGCGGCGTAAATAATAAATACGGTTTACCGAGTGAACCTGTACTGGAACGGTTGGAAAGTCGTAAAATTGAGTATAGAAGAACGGATGTAAACGGCGATATTGTTGTGGCAACGGATGGCGATAAACTTTATTTAGAAACGGAAAAAGAATCATGAATACATTTACGGTCGACCGCATCGAGAGCGGATATTTCATTTTGGAAACCGAAGAAAAAACTTATATAGATGTTCCGAAAGATCAAGTGTCTGAAGATGCGAAAGAGGGAAGTGTACTTCGCCTTTCCGAAACGGGAATCTATGAAGTTGATGCAATAAAAACTGCCGAGCGAAAAAACAAACTGTTTCAGATGCAAAACAGTCTTTTTGGGGAATAAACACAAAACGCTATTGTCTAAAAGACGGTAGCGTTTTTTTGTTGCAATTATAAGTGTTATGCAGTATAGTAAAGATAAGAAATTTTTGAAAGGGCGTGATGTTCTTGAAGAAAACGATATCTGCAGTTTTAACTGTGCTTTTTCTGCTGGCAGTTTTTCAGCCTGTTGTTTTTGCAGAAGAAGCACCTGTAAGGCAAAGTGGTTATGAGCTTTTTTCAGCGCCGGAACAGAACATGACACAAAAGGAACGCGAAGAACTTTATTTACATCGTCTCTTTTACGGCATAGAACCGTCTTTTTCAACCTTTGCTGTGCACGGCAGTGAATTGCTTCACGGAGAAGAAAAACGCATTTACAGCACTCTGCAAGCCAAATTTAGAAACATTGCAGAAAACGGTGGAGTAGCATCTTTCACTTTATCCGAGGGCGACGCATATTTAGATCAATTCCGAGGCGCAAATGCGGTTGAAGAATTACAGGCATCTTTCAAAAAAATCATGCTCTATCTTTTAAATGATCATCCGGATTTGTTTTATTGGATGAAGCTTGGCACGCTTTATGGCATGCGCTATGGCTATTATCAAACACCGCAGGGGACTTTTGATCATTTCGCTTCTGTTGAATTTTCTTTCCTTGTGGATGCTTCTTATGTCAAAGGGAATCCGGCGCCGAATGCAGTGCAAGAAGTAGATGGCTCGAAAATTGCAAGAGCGAAAACAGCCAAAGAAAATGCACAGCAGATTGCAGCAGAACTTCGGATGCTTTCCTGCGATGAATTTCAGAAGCTGTATTTAATGAAAGAAATAATTTGCAGTATGACAGAATACAATCAAGACGCCATACAGCAAAATTATAACGGTACGAATGACCCTTGGCAGATGATTTATGTTTTTGACGGAGATCCCAAAACTGGTGTGGTTTGCGAAGGATATTCCAAAGCCTTTCAATATCTTTGCGACATGGTATTCCCTTATAATGAACCTAGCTGCTACTGTGTATCGGGTTTAATGTCTATGGTCGGTCAGCCAGGTAGCAGTCCGCATATGTGGAACCTGGTTACCATTGCAGGGCAAAGCTATCTTGTTGATGTGACTAACTGTGATGCAGGCACTGTCGGGGGCGGACTCGATATGCAAAACAGATATGTACCGGGCAACGGCTTGTTTATGCGTAATATTCCCAGAGGCAATGTGCAAGCCGGAGAAAATCATTCTTATTGTGTTACAACAGGCAAAGCCTTTGGAAATCAAGCTTATTTACCTTCTAGCGATGTGCTGTATCAATACGATGCAGACACGCTGTCGCTCTATGGTGATTGTTTGAATTTAGAAGCCAAAACGCCGGAATATATTCCATTCGATTTTAATGAGAACGGTCAGCCCGATTTAGCGGATTATGAAACCCTCAAGCAAAGAATAGCCAACCTTGATTATCGACCGAGCAGTCGAAAAGAACTGCTTCAGTCCGATTTGAATCGCGACAACGTCGTAGATGCTTTTGATGTAGCGCTTTTGGATGCAATGCTTCAAAATTAAATCTAATATAAAGAAAAGGTCACACCTAAAAATGGGTGTGACCTTTTTATTATGTAATAAACCACAAGTTTTACTTGTGGTGAGTAATAAAGCGAAA
>JAHHRN010000002.1 GCA_020025775.1 Acutalibacter sp. | reverse complement strand
ACCCTTATAGGGTTAATATTCATACCACGTCCTTTCGGGCGTGGTATATGATTTTATTCTTTTTTCTTATCCTCAATGATAATATCTAAATCCAAATATTCAGCAATCATGCTGTTTGATACAGAATCCAAAGCGCCGTTTTGCATATCGGCATTTAGGTTCTGCCATTTCTTCACAGCAGTTTTTTTCTTCTTTTGTATCAGGGTAAGCAGTAAAAAGAGGAGCAGCGCTGCGATGGAAATTCCTGCACCGAACAGTAAGCCTTTGGATTGATACTTAAATTCAATCTCATGTGTACCGGGGCCGATGGTAAATGCCAAAAGGCCGTCCGAAAGTGCAAAAACATTTTCTTCATAGACCTCTAATCCGTCCACATAAACGGTCCAGTTTTTGTCAAAGGGAATGGAGGTATAAACCATTTGATTCTCTCTTGCAAAGAGTTCGCCTTTTACAGAAGTGTCTTTAAATTCCGAAATCTTTAAGGCACCTTCCGAAAGAGATTGATAGCCCTTCTTAAATGCAGACTGATTCAGCGTATAGGCATATAAATCCACGTTACCGCGGCTTTCATCCTCTTTAATCGGTAAATCAATGGTGATGATTTCACCTTTCGGATGTGCACCTAAATCTACGATATAGCCATCTTTAACAGTTACATTCTTAGAAAACAAGTTGGCTGTAATCTCTGCATTTTCGATTTTTGAGGATTTGATATACACATAAAGGTTTTCGTCGTTAATCGCTTCTAATGAAACTGTAAAACTACCGTCGCCGTTTTCGTTTTCTTTAGCAAAGCTTAAGTTGCCGCTTTCAATTTCTTTCGGTAAAAATGGTACAACATTATTGTAATCAATATCCATAATCGGAACACGTCTAAATACATTATCTACACCGGTTGCATATTTAAACCAGTCACTTTGTGCCTCAAAGGGATTTTTGTAATCTGTTGCAATCCATTCTGAAAGGCTGGCATCTGTTGTAAAGGCAATCGGCAATGCATATTTATTTTCGTAGGCTGTAAATTTGTCCGAGGAGAAAAGCTCGGTATAAAGTTCCGGATTCATAACGGAACTCTCATTGTCCACAATGTACTTTAAGCCGAACATGGCGTTATAAACGGGTGTTTGTAAATGATAGGTATAGCTGTTAATATAATTTCCAGCAATACCGACTCTGCTTTGCAAATTTGCAACCTTTTCATTTGCCATAGAAGAAAATACAGAGATACCGTTGTAGTTAAACCAAGAGGGGTCCATGCGTGTACGAAGATTGGTAAGCTCCATTCGATAGAACGGGGAAGCATCGTGTTTATCTAAGTTTTCTTTTAATACGCGGAATGCCGCATAGTCCGAGGTGTAGTTTTCTTTGCTTTGATTCATGGTGTATTGATTGGTATTGGAAAGCGCAATTTCCGAAACAGAAGTACACATCAAAAGAAAAGAAAGCGTAGCAACTGTAAAGCGTTTGTTTTTGAAAGCATGTAAAATCAAAACGTAGGCAGCTGCCGCAACGAGAGATAAAAACAGAGAAATATCTGTAATGTTTTTGGAAGTGACTTCTTCCACCAAGATAAGAAAAGCAACAACGCCGATGCCAGACGCTAAAATTTGTTTCCCTTTAAATTCTTTGATGTGCGTAAATGCCTTAAAAGCAAGCTGTAAAAGAACAAAGGAATACATGAACGAGAAACGGTACGGCAAATCGTTCGGGAAATGGAAGCCGTGCCAAAAATAGTTAAGATAATTAATGTTAAAGCTGAAATATAAAACACCGAGCAAAACAACGTTTGCAATTTTTTCACGAGATGAAATTTTGTCACAGAACAAATACAGCGGAACTAAAATAAGCGTAAGAATGCCGCAATACACATTCGGTAAAACCTCTGAACCGCTGCTGCGAATGGTGGGCGAGGAATAGGCAAGGTGGTTTGCTAGAAAATCGAAAACAGTAAAGTATTTTTTTAGCTCTGTAGGTGCATTGCCGTTTGTTGCCGAACTGCCGGAGAGAACTTCTAAAAGTGGCAAAATACAAACTGCAACCAATAAACCGGCTAAAATGGAATAAATGGCAAACTTTGTTCCGGCACACAAAAACAAAGAGTTTTTCATACGCTTTAAAAGCGATTGCTTTTTGTTTTCTTCGGGCGAAAGCTCCTTGAATTTTTGTGTAAGAGGATAGTGACCGAAATAATAGGCTAAGAAATAAAGAACAGAGAAAATACATACCATGTAGGCCATGTAATAGTTGGAAACGAAAAGAACAGCTAAACTGATGCAATAAAGAGTTGGTTTACCTTTATGGATGATTTTTTCTATACCTAAAATGACCAGCGGGAAAAGATACATGGCATCAATCCACATCAGGTTCCAGTAATAGGCAACAAAATAACCACAAAAGGCATATAACGTACCGAATGCCGCAATAGAAGCATCATTTCTGTGATGAGATTCCTTCAAATAATAAGCGAAAGTCATGGCAGAAAGTGTGGCTTTTAAAAGAATCATGAAAGAAATGGCGTCGGTAATATTTTTATGCCCGAAAAAGAGAATCAAAAAGGAGAGGGGGCTGGAGAGATAGTTCAAGAAATTACCTAAGAAACTGCCGCCGAGCCCGGATTCCCAAGAATATAAAAGAGAACCGCCGGAAGTGATTCGGTCATATAACTCTGCAAAAAGCGGGCCGTATTGGTGATACAAATCCATTCTTAAAATGGTCATGTTACCAAACGGGACTAAATCATAGCAATAGAAAATTAAAGCCATGACAAGAAGGGCGCAACCGCCTGCTAAAAGAATAAATTTATTATTCTCCCAGAAGCTATTTTTTTGTAAGCTCGAATTTTTCATGTTTTCTGTCCTTTAGCAAATAGAATCAAATAAAATTTAAATTTATTGTATCACAAAAGTAAAAGCCTTTCAATAAATTGTTGTTCTAAATTGGGACAAGTCGCCGTATATTCTAGTGAGGTGAAAAGCATGGGAATAAAAAATAATGCGGCGTTTGAAGATGCCATTCGTATTTTGCCGGAGCGACTGCGGCAAGTGCTTTGTCGATGCAGTGAAACCTTGCAGGCAGATGTGCTGGAAATTCGGCTTCGAGCACAGCAACCTGTAGTCCTCAATACGGCTGGTGGTACATATTTTTTGCAGTCGAGCGGGAAAGCTACACAAATTCTTTCCAATGAAGCTTTGGTGCCTTTACAGACCGAAATAGAAGCGATTGTCCAAAAGGCGTGCGGTTATTCTGTACATAGTCATCAGGATGACCTAAAAAACGGTTTCTTAACCATAGAGGGCGGTCATCGTATCGGACTTTGCGGAACAGCTGTGGTGGAAAATTCCGGTAGAATTTGCGGCATGCGTAATATTTACGCTTTAAATTTACGTATTGCAAAAGAAATTACCGGCGCGGCAAATGAACTTATAAAATCGTGCTTTGCCGAAAATAAACCGCAAAACGTTATGATTCTGGGTGCACCGATGTCGGGTAAGACGACCGTACTCAAAGATTTGTGTCGTCAAATTTCAAACGGCTGCCTCGGTAGATTTTTTTCATGTGCCGTAATCGATGAACGCGGTGAGCTTTCCGGCAAAAGAGAAAATACAGATAAAATGCAGCTAGGAAGTAATACGGATGTTCTTTTCGGCTATAAAAAAACAGAGGGGATTGCACTTGCGGTGCGCACGCTTTCTCCACGTATGATATTTTGCGATGAAATCGGCAAAAAAGAAGATACAGATGCCATTTTAGAAGGCATGCTCAGCGGTGTATCCTTTATCGTTACTGCACATGCAAATTCTCTAGAAGAAGCTCGGAGAAGGAGCGGACTTAAAAGCCTTTTAGAAGAACGTGTTTTAGACTACGTTGTGATTTTAGAAAACGGTACACGGATAGGGCAAATCAAAGAGGTTATAAAGGCAGGGGAATCTTTTGAAAACGTTCGGCCTTCTGCTGATTTTACTGACCGGCATCTTAACAGGGCGTTATTTCGCCAGGCAGAATCTTCAGCGAGCTAAAGAATTAGAGCTGTTTGAAAACTTGTTTCGAGAGATTGAGGCAAGAATCTCCTTCGCCTTAACGCCGACAGGTGAAATTTTATGTGCGTTAAATCACAGCGATAATTTTTCTTCCTTTTCTTTTTTAAAGTTTTTATGCGACTATCTTGAAGCAGGAGAAAGCCTGCACGATTCTTGGCAAAAAGCTTTGAAAAAATATCAGACCGCTTCGGCTCTTGCAAAGCAGGATATTCTTTTCTTAAGCGAATTTTCTGCGCTGTTCGGGAATACGGATAAAGAGGGTCAAAAGCAAAATTGTCGATTTTTTCTGGAAAAGGCCAAAGAAAAACGAATGCGTCTTTTAGAGGAATTAAAGACAAAACAAAAACTTTCTTATGCACTGGGCGCTTTTTTAGGCTTGTTCTGCTGCATTATCTTTATGTAGTTGTGAGGAATTTATGGGAATTGAATTGATTTTTAAAATTGCGGGCATCGGCATCATTGTAGCAGTGCTGAATCAGGTGCTTTCCAAGTCTGGACGGGATGAATACGCAATGCTGACTGTTCTGGCTGGTGTTCTGGTTATTATTTTAATGCTTTTGCCACAGCTCAGTTCTCTTTATGATGTTATGCGTAGCTTTTTTGAGATGTAAATTATGCTAAAGCTTTGTTTAATCAGTCTGATCGGACTCTTTTTTATTATCTTTTTTAAAGGTCTAAAGCCGGAAATTTCTTTGCTGGTTAAGTTGGCAACTGTATTACTTTTAGCCTATTTTCTGCTGGAAGGTGCCGAAAATGCCATTACGGCGTTGTTCGCACTAAGTGATACTATGGGCGTGGATGCCGTGCTTCTGGAAACGCTTTTAAAAGCACTCGGCATTTGTATACTTTCACAAATTACAGCCAATATCTGTAAGGATTGCGGGGAGACGGCGCTATCAACCGGCGTGGAAATGGCAGGCAGAATGGCGGTGTTGATTATGGCACTGCCGATAGCTTCGGAGTTAATTCGAATGTGTTTGGGATGGATAAAAGCATGAGGAAATTTAAAAATACAACTTTTCTTTTGGTATTGGTTACTTTATGTCTTTTCCTTTTCCCGGTGACAGCTTGCGCCGAAGAGGGAGAAGAACCGCAAAGCTATGCAGATTCGGTATTCTCCGAACTTTACAACGGTTTGGCACCGCAAATTAAAGAAGAGCTTGATAAAATCGGTTTACAGCATATTGACACGGAAAGCTTGCTGACTTTATCTCCAAAACGTGTTTTCGAGGAACTTATTTCTTTAGTAAGCATGAAAATGGGTGAACCTTTAAAGGCTTTGGGCTTGCTTTGTGGCTGTCTGATTGTAACAGCTGTTACCGATGCATTTGTTACACCGTCCACTTCTATGCAAGGCATGTTTTCTCTCTTTACAACACTGTTTTCTCTGTTGTGTCTTTTGAAACCGATTTTATCGTCGGTGACGGCGGCGTTTTCTTCTATGCAGCTTTCGTCGGCTTTCCTTTTTTCTTATATCCCGATATTTACAGGGCTTCTTTTGGCCAACGGTAAAATGTTAACTTCTGCAACCTACAGCAGTATGATGCTCGGCCTTTCCAATGTTTTGGCGGTTGGCAATACAAAACTTTTTTTACCGCTTACAGAAAGCATTTTGCTTTCAAACGTTGCCTCCGGCATACAGGAGAAATATGTACTGACTGGTTTTTCTGCCTTTTTAAAAAAATGCATCACCATGGTTTTAGCTTTTTCTTCCACCATCTTTTCCGGGCTTTTAGCAATTAAGGGGAATTTAGCACTTGCCGGTGATACCTTAGCTATTCGAGGGGTAAAGATGGTGATAGGCTCTGCAGTCCCTGTTGTCGGCGGAAGTCTCAGCGATGCCTGCAATTCGCTTCTCGGCAGTTTAGACCTTATGAAAAGTTCTGTCGGCGCTTTCGGTATTTTGGTGATTTCTCTGGTGCATTTGCCCGTCATCCTGGATTTGCTTTTGTGGAATTTGGCTTTGAGCCTTTGCGCCGCCGTTGCGGATGCCTTAGGTCAGTCGCGCATGAAAAATTTACTGACGGGTTTTGCTTCTACGGTTGCACTTGTGAATACCTTAGTGGTGTTTACAGCATTTTTACTGATTATTTCTACTGGGATTTTATTTCGTTTTAAAAATTGAGGATGCAAAATGATGGATAATTTACTTTCGTTTGCCGCATCAATTACCGCTTTTTCGGTTTGCAGTGCATTGTTTCATATGCTTTTACCGGAAGGACAGGTGAAAAAAGCAGGCGAATTTTTACTGGCGCTCTTGATGCTTTTTGTGCTGCTAAAACCGTTTTTACATGCAGAGATTCCGCCAACGGTATTACCGAACATAGAAGACAACTTGCAAATAGAAAAAGAGGACGCAGGGGAGCGAACACAAAAAGAGGCCTATGACAGGGCAGTTAAAGAGACCATTTTAACCTCTTTAACGAGAGAAAAAATCGAAGTGGAAAATATAGTGCTGAAAACCAGCTTTACAAAGGATAATTATTTACTTTTGGAAAGTGTATATATTTACGTTTCGGATTTGGCATCAGAGGAGAAAATTACTGAGATACTGCATAGAGATTTGGAGATTCCGAAAGAAATTATCACGGTGGATGCTCTATAAGAGCGAGGAGGCGACAAAACAATGCAAATACAGAATATAAAAGAAAAGCTGGGTGGCAATAAACGTCTTGTTTTCCTTTTTATCTTGGGGCTTCTCGGTATTCTCCTTTTGGGACTTTCGGAAATTCTGCCGAGCCAAACCGAAAAAGTACCTGAGAAAGAAGAAAAAAGCGGTTATGAAACTTCGGCTTCCTCTATGGAATACTGTGAAGCATTGGAACATAAATTGGAAACAGTTTTAAAAGAAATGGAAGGTGTTGGACGTGTAAAGGTTCTACTGACTTTGGAGAGTTCGGATGAAAAAATCTATGCCATGGATGAGAAAACCAATTCTAAAAATTCAAATTCCTCTGCCGAGCGAACTTTTGACTCGAAATATGTGCGAACAGATTCGAAAAACGGCGACGAAGGTATTGTTTTAAAGACGAATGCTCCAAAAATCAAAGGGGTTGTGATTGTTTGCGACGGCGGAAATGATTCTGTGGTTGCCAACGGTGTTACTGCAGCAGTTTCCTCCGCGCTTGGCATCGGTTCAAATGCAGTCAGCGTATTAAAAATGAAGGCTTAGGAGGTCTTTTTATGTCAAAAAAATCTGTAACAAAAAAACAAATTCTTTTCTTGGGCTTGGTGGTTGCACTCGGTGCGGCAATGTATGTCAACTGGTACTATACAAAACCGGCAAGCGAGCGAAATAACGCTTTGGTGAAAGAAGAAGTTACCGAACAGGAAAACCTCGGCGAGGCGCAGTATGTAAGCGCCGAAGGTAAAAAATCCTTCTTTGACGAAGCTGCTCTGAAACGTTCTAAAGCACACGCCGCGGCGCAGGAACTTTCGGAAAAGGTGATTTCCAATAAGGATGCAGATGAGGAGAGCAAAAAAGAGGCACGCGAAAATTTAAACAAGCTGACCGAAAACATGCAAAAAGAATCGGATATCGAAAGCCTGATCGACGCTAAAATTGGTGCGAAATCCTTAGTTCTTATCGATGATACCGTAGAAGTTGTGGTGGAAAAGGGAAAGCTCAATGCGGATTCCGCCTTACAGATTAAGGAGATTGTGGTTAACAAAACAAAAATTTCTTCAGAAAAAATTACTTTAGTTGAAGTAAAATAGTTGTGTATTTTGAAGTTTGTGGTATAATAGGGGAAAGAAAGGTAGGTTTTCCCCATGAATAAAAACGAGAGAACTTCCGAAAATAGCGGAGTTATTATTTCCAATGAAGTAATTGCTTCTATCGCAATGGAAGCTGCAAAGGACGTTGAAGGCTTCGGTTCATTCGACTCCAGAACTTCAGGCTCTAAGAAATCTGTTAAAGTTACTACACTCGATAATGACATTCGTGTGCAGATGAATATAAGAGTATGTAACGATGCAAATATTCAAGATGTTAGCCTTGCAATTCAGCGAAGTGTGAAAAACGCTGTGCAGAGTATGACCGGCAAGGTTGTTTCTAAAGTGAATGTTTGCATTCAGGGTATTGATTTTTACGCACCTAACGAAACTAAAGAACAAGCTTAAAAAACAGCTCTCCTGTCGCTTGCGGCGGAGGGCTAATTTGGCTTTTATGGAGGATATGAATGACCAGATCAGAAGAAAGAGAACAGGCCTTCCTTTTCGTGTTTGAAAAGGCCTTTAATATGGAAATTCCCGAGGATGACATTATTGCATTTGCAGAAGAAGCAAGAGTTTTAGAGCCTTCTTTATTTGCTGTCATGCTCTTTAAAGAAACTTATAAGAATTTAGATGAAATCGACAGCGTCATTGAGAAATTTGCAATCGGTTGGAGCAAAAACAGAATCTCCAAAGTAGCGTTGTCTGTATTGCGTCTTGCAATTTGCGAAATTCGTTTTGTACCTTCCGTACCGAGCGGCGTTTCTGTAAATGAAGCTGTAGAGCTTGCCAAAAAATATGCTACCGGCGATGATGCCGCCTATATCAATGGCATCTTAGGTGCATACATAAGGAGTATGTCCGATGAACGTTCTGGGGATTGATACCAGCAACTACACGACATCGGTTGCCCTTTACAATACAGAGACAAAAGAAATCGTTCAGGAAAAGAAGCTGCTTCCCGTCAAAAAAGGAGAAAAGGGTCTGCGGCAAAGTGACGCAGTGTTCCACCATACCGTGCAGCTTCCGGAACGTGTAAAAGCCTTATTTCAGAAAACCGATGTGATACCGGATTGCATCGGTGCTTCTGCATACCCAAGAAGAATGGAAGGCTCCTATATGCCTTGCTTTTTGGTCGGCGCAGGGTTTGCAAAATCGGTTTCTGATATTTTTAAAATTCCGTATTTTGAATTTTCCCATCAAGAAGGACATGTTGCGGCGGCGCTCTATTCTGCAAAGCGGTTGGATCTTTTAAAAGAGCCGTTTTTAGCATTCCACCTTTCCGGCGGTACAACAGATGCGCTTTTAGTTACACCAGATGAAACACATATCTTTAATGTAATGCTTCTTGCAAAATCTTTGGATTTAAAAGCTGGCCAGTTAATTGACCGTGTCGGTTTGATGCTGGATTTGCAGTTCCCGTGTGGTCCCGCACTGCAGGAATTGGCATTTAAGAGTGAGAAAACTTATAAAATAAAGCCCACAATCAAAGATGGCGATTGCTGTCTTTCTGGCGTGGAAAATCAATGTGCCAAGCTTTTGAAAGACGGCACAGCCAGAGAAGATGTTGCATCTTTTTGCCTTTCCAGTGTGATTTCGGCAGTAGATGCTATGGTGGCTTCTTTATACGAGGGGCATCCCGGTTTACCGATTTTATTTTCGGGCGGGGTCGCAAGTAACGCACAGATGCAGGCGTACTTTAAAGCAAAATACGATGATGTGTATTTTGCTGAGCCTATGTTTTCTGCAGATAATGCAGCTGGAATAGCTGTTTTAACTGCTCTAATGAAAGAAAGAACCTTATGAATTATGCAGAACCTTTGATTTTATCGGTTTCTCAGCTGAATCGCTATGTAAAAGCGAAATTGGATGAAGACGAAAATCTTTATAATATTTTCTTAACCGGTGAAATCTCAAACTTTACAAGGCATTTTAAAACAGGCCACCTGTATTTTACCTTGAAAGATGAAGGTGGCGCAGTGAAAGCTGTTATGTTTGCCTCGAATGCCTATAAATTAAAATTTGAACCGCAGAACGGCTTGCATGTATTGGTTCGCGGTAGAGTATCTCTTTATGAAGCAACGGGTCAATATCAGGTTTATGTAGATGATATGCAGCCCGAAGGTCTCGGGGCTTTACATTTAGCCTTTGAGCAAACCAAAGAGAAACTGCAAAAACAGGGCATTTTTGATACGAGCCACAAAAAGCCTTTACCGCAATTTCCTAAGCGCATCGGCGTTATTACTTCCGAAGTCGGTGCGGCTCTGCAGGATATTTTAAATATTCTCGGCCGTCGCTATCCGCTTGCAGAGATTGTTTTAGCGCCTTCCCGTGTACAGGGTGACGGTGCACATTTGGAGCTGATTGCCGCTATTGAACGCTTAAATCGTTCTAATCTTGTCGATGTGATTATCTTGGGCAGGGGCGGCGGCTCTATGGAGGATTTATGGGAATTTAACCACGAAGCTTTGGCTATGGCGGTTTATAATTCCGAAATCCCGATTGTTTCCGCAGTAGGGCACGAAACGGACTTTACAATTTGTGATTTTGCCGCAGACTTGCGTGCACCGACACCTTCTGCGGCGGCAGAATTGGTGGTGCCGGATCAGTTCGAATTAAAAACCGCCTTAAGTGGGCAGTTTTACCGTGCGCAAAGAGCAATCGCTGAACGTCTGCGTGCAGAACAAAATCGGTTTACACAGCTGAAAAAACACTCTGCTTTAGAAAACAAATTTCTGTTCTTTGATTCTAAAAAAATGCATGTAGCTATGCTTTCCGAAAAGCTTTCGGCATTACAGGAACAGGTTTTTGTTCAAGAAAAAATGAGACTTTCCAAGGCGGCGGCAAAACTCGATGCCTTAAGTCCGCTTTCTGTTTTGGGCAGAGGTTATGCCATCGCAAAAACCGATGCGAATGCTGTTTTAAAATCTGTAAAACAGCTGAAAGCAGGAGACAAAGTGCAAGTTCAGCTTGCCGACGGAACGGCAGATTGTGTGGTAGAGGAGATACAAAAGCCATGAAAAAGAAATTAACCTATGAGGAAGCTATAGAAAATTTAGAGAACATTGTAAAAGAATTGGAAGACGGTAACGTACCTTTAGATAAAGCTCTGGAGCTTTTTGAGGAAGGCGCACGTCTGACCTCTTTCTGCTCTAAAGCGCTCGAAACAGCAGAGCAGAAAATTCTTTCTGTTACTGAGGCAGAAGCGAAGAAGGAAGGCGATTGTGATGCATAAAACGCAAGAACTTTACATTCAGAAAATTGAAAAAGCTATGGATAGCTTTTTGCCCTCTGCAAGTGATGAACGAAAAATCGTTACGGATGCTATGCAATACAGCGTTCACAACGGCGGCAAAAGAATCCGCCCGATTTTAACGCTTGAATTTTGCCGTGTTTGCGGCGGAGATATAGAAAATGCATTGCCTTTTGCTTGCGCAGTAGAAATGATTCATACCTATTCTCTGATTCATGATGATTTGCCTTGCATGGATGATGATGATTTACGCCGCGGCAAGCCCTCTTGCCACAAGGCGTTTGGCGAAGCCTATGCACTTTTAGCCGGTGATGCTCTTTTAACTTATGCCTTTGAAACTTTAACAAAAGCTGAGAATGTTTCCGAAGAAGCGATTGTTCGTGCTGTGCGTACGCTCTCGAATTTAGCAGGCACAGAGGGCATGATCGGTGGACAGGTGATTGACCTGATTTCCGAAGAAAATACACCGGATTTAGATACACTCAATCGTATTGATGCTTATAAAACTGGTGCGCTGATTAAATCTGCGGTTTTACTGGGCTGTATTGCGGCGGAAGTAACAGACGAGGCTGTTTTAAATGCGGCCAGTGTTTACGCTGAAAGTATCGGTCTGGCTTTCCAAATCGTGGATGATATTTTGGATGTCACCAGTAGCACCGAAGAACTCGGAAAACCTGTGGGCAGTGATGATAAAAACGATAAAATGACCTTTGTAAAACTTTTAGGAATTGAAAAATGCAAAGCATGGGTCAACGATTTAACCAATCGAGCCGTGGAGGCTTTAGATGTTCTGCCCGGCGACAGTACATTCTTAAAAGACCTTGCCTATGCACTTGCAGAAAGGAAAAACTAATTTGTTTTAGCGTAAGGGTGTAAAGATGAAATATTTGGATAAAATTACATCTCCGTCTGATATTAAAGGTTTAAATGAACAAGAGCTCAAAGAACTTGCGCAAGAAGTGCGCGATGTTTTAGTGGATACGGTTTCTAAAACCGGCGGTCATTTAGCTTCTAATCTCGGCGTTGTAGAGCTTTCAATCGCTTTACATTATGTGTTTGATTCTCCGAAAGATAAAATTGTTTGGGACGTCGGTCACCAAGCTTATACACACAAGCTTTTAACAGGACGACTCAAAGATTTTTCAACGATTCGTCAAGAGGATGGGCTTTCTGGCTTTTCCTGTCCCAGAGAAAGCGAACACGATATTTTCTACAGCGGTCATTCGAGTACCTCGATTTCTTCGGCGCTCGGCGTAGCTACCGCTAATGCCGCATTAAACGATAAGCATACCACGATAGCTATAATCGGTGACGGTGCATTTACGGGCGGTCTTGCCTATGAGGCGCTCAATAATGCAGGGCGTTCCGGCAAGAAATTGATTGTTATTTTAAACGATAACGAGATGTCCATTTCCCCGAATGTAGGTTCTGTAGCACGTTATTTAGCTGTGCTTCGCTCTAAGCCGGCTTATTTTCGCTTAAAAGCCAATACAGAGCATGTGATTCAAAAACTGCCGCTTGTTGGTAAATCGCTGGCCAAAGCGATTTATAATTTAAAAACAAGGGTAAAAAACAGATTGTATCAGAGTACCTTTTTTGAAGAATTAGGATTCCGATATATGGGACCGATTGACGGTCACAATACCCAGCAGCTCATTGATGCTTTGGAAAGTGCGAAAATGTTTAAAGGCCCGGTTCTTTTACACATAAACACGATAAAAGGCAAGGGCTACGATTATGCCGAAAAATCACCGAGTGAATTTCATGGCATTTCTAAATTCAATATTGATACAGGCGAGCCTGTGTATACTGGTGCGAATTTCTCGGATGAATTCGGAAAGTTCCTTTGCGAAATTGCGCAGAAAGATAAACGAATTTGTGCTATTACAGCGGCTATGTCTCTCGGTACAGGTCTTGAACCCTTCAAAAAAGAGTTCAAGGATCGCTTCTTTGACGTCGGTATTGCAGAAGAGCACGCTGTAACTTTTTCTTCCGGCCTTGCACGCGGCGGTATGATTCCGATTTTTGCGGTATATTCCACCTTCTTACAGCGTACCTTCGACCAACTGGTGCATGACGGTACGATGCAGGGTCTCCATATGATTTTAGCGATTGACCGTGCCGGATTTGTAGGCGCAGACGGTATTTCGCATCAGGGTATTTTAGATACGGCGTTTTTAAACGGAATCCCGCATATGACAGTGTACGCACCGGCAAGCTATAAGGGATTAAAACATGACTTTATCGAAGCCATCTATCATCAAGAGGGCGTCTTAGCCATTCGCTATCCTCGCGGATGCGAGCCGGATTTACCGGAAGAAATCGAAGACACCTTTGCAAACTATGAGGTATATGGCGACACAGAGGCAGAAATCGCACTGGTTACCTACGGTAAAATTTCTGCAACAGCGATTCGGGTTTGTGATACACTGCGCCAAAGCGGACAGGCAGTTGCTGTGATTAAGCTCAACCGAATTATTCCTCTGCCTGAGGAAGCTGTAAAGCTTGCGTCTACTGCGAAAAAAGTTTTCTTCTTTGAAGAGGGCATTCGCCGTGGCGGTATCGGTGAAACTTTCGGCTTTGCACTTACACAAACCGCCTTTAAGGGCGATTATCATTTAACAGCTGTACCGGATGAATTTGTAATTCACGCTTCTGTAGATGCTCAATTAAAGCGCTACGGTTTGGATTATGACGGTATGTTAGCTGCGATTACGGAGAATTAGAATGGCAGAAACAAAAAATAGATTGGATGTTGAGGTTTGCGAACGTGGCTACTGTGAAACACGCAGTAAAGCCGCGGCGCTCATTATGGAAGGCAAGGTCTATGTCAACGGGCAAAAGGCTTTGAAATCCGGTGTTATGGTGAAAGCCTCTGATAAATTAGAAGTTCGCGGCGAGAAAATGCCTTTTGTCAGCCGCGGCGGATATAAATTACAAAAAGCTATGCAAGTCTTTCCGATTACCTTACAGGATGATGTATGCATGGACATTGGTGCGTCTACTGGCGGCTTTACAGATTGTATGTTGCAGAGTGGCGCAAAAAAAGTGTATTCTGTTGACGTCGGCTATGGTCAGCTTGCCTGGTCACTGCGTACAGACGAACGTGTTGTCAATATGGAACGCACAAACTTCCGCTATTTGACACCGGCAGATATTGACGAGCTTTTGGATTTTGCAAGTGTAGATGTATCTTTCATCTCACTTAAAATCATTTTACCCGTTTTATATATCCTATTAAAAGAGAACGGAAGCGCTGTGTGCCTCATCAAGCCCCAGTTTGAAGCTGGAAAAGACAGCGTTGGTAAAAAAGGCGTAGTTCGTGACCCGAAGGTGCATGAGTCTGTTGTGGAAACCATAACAGCATTTGCCAAAGAAACCGGTTTCTCTGTAAAGGGGTTAGACTTCTCTCCGATTAAAGGACCGGAAGGCAATATTGAATACCTTATGTATATAGAAAAAACACCGAATGTGTCGGTAGAATACAACGTGGAGGAGCTTGTATCTCTTTCCCACGAAACGTTAAAGTAGGACGTTATCATGAAAATAGCTTTAATTCCAAACTTAACAAGAGCCTGTGCTCTGCAAGTAACCCTTGAGGTTTGCGATATTTTGGATCGCTTAGAAGTACAGTATTTTTTTGAAAAGGATTTAGAAGGGGAGCTTCCGAAAACAGATTGTTTTTTAGAAACAGAAAAGCTTCTGTCCGATTGTGATATGGTCATTGCAATCGGTGGAGACGGTTCCTTAATTCACGCCGCTAAAAAAGCTGTGCTTTATAAAAAACCCGTGCTTGGTGTCAATGCAGGGAACCTTGCCTTTATGGCAGGTATTGAAAAAAATGAGTTGCATCTTTTAGAGGATCTTATTGTCGGCAATTACTCCATAGATCCTAGAATGATGTTCGAGGTTTTTTATAAAGAGGGCGAAAATGCACCTTTGCAGTGCCTTGGCAGATGTTTAAACGATGTTGTTATCGCACGTGGTGCACAAATCAAGTTGATTACTTTAGATGTGTTTGCGGATGAAAAGCTGGTTAATCATTACTATACCGACGGTATTATTCTTTCCACGCCGACAGGCTCAACCGCTTATTCGCTTTCTGCAGGCGGACCAGTAGTGGACCCCAATATTGAAAGTATTATTTTAACACCGATTTGCACCCATTCTTTGTTTGCCCGTTCTTTGATTTTTGAAAAGAATGCGCTTATTCAAATTTCCGTACCGAATAAAGCACAGGAAGTCAATCTTTCTTGCGACGGGGACGACGCAATCGAGATTAAACCCGGAAGTACGATTTATATTCGTAAAGCGGAGGATTACGCCGACTTTATTCGTATAAAAAATGATTCCTTTATTGATGTTTTAAACAGCAAATTATCGCAGAGGAGAGCTTAAATGAAAAAGAAGAGACAGGAAACCATTTTACGTTTAATTGAAGAACATGAAATTACAACGCAAGACGAGCTTATGCTTTTACTTCAACAAAGCGGCTTTCCCGTTACGCAGGCAACGGTATCCCGCGATATTAAAGAATTGCAGCTCATTAAATCCCCGGCGCACAATGGCATGACAAAGTATATGACCAATCGTATGCAGTCCAGCAAAGCGCACCAGGATAAATTCTATAATTTCTTTGCACAGTCTGTGAAAAATGTAGATTACGCAGGCAATATTTGTGTAATCAAGTGCTACGAAGGCACAGCTAATGCGGCAGGTGTTGCGATTGACAGTATGCATTTTCCGACCATTGTCGGCTCTCTTGCCGGCGATGATACCTTGTTTATTCTTTGCCGTACTGAAAACGGTGCAAAGGAATTAAAAGCAAAGCTTCAAGATATGTTAAGTGAGGGATAACGCATGCTTTGTGAATTGCAAATTGAAAATATAGCGGTCATCAAAAAAGCAACCATTCCCTTTGAAAATGGCTTTAATATTATGACCGGTGAAACCGGTACGGGTAAATCCATTGTTATTGATTCAATTAATGCAGTTTTAGGTGAGAGAACCTCCCGAGAGCTAATCCGTACAGGCTGTGATTATGCATTTGTTTCAGCGCTGTTTTATGACAGCCGTGCGCATATTACGGAGATTTTGGAATCTTTTGATTTACCGGTGGAAGAGGACGGCTCTATTTTAGTGCAGCGCCGCATGACGCAGGAAGGCAGAAACCTTTGCAAAATCAACGGCGTAACGGTAACGGTTTCTACGATAAAAGCCATTACCAAAGAGCTTGTGAATATCCATGGGCAGGCAGATAATCAAAGCCTTTTAAATGCAGACAATCACAGGGGCTATTTAGATAGCTTAGCACAAAACGAAGCCTTACTTGCGGAGTATAAAACCGCATTTAAAGCTTATAAAGAAGCGAAAAAAGCCTATGATGCGTTAAATACCGATGAAACAGAAAAGCTTCGCCGTTTAGATATTTTATCTTACCAGATTGATGAATTGGAATCGGCGCAAATTGCTGTCGGCGAAACCGAGGAAATCACAGAAAAGCTCAGTATGCTTCGAAACGCCGAACGTATTACAGCGGCGCTGAGAGAAGCTTATGCGCTTTTAAACGGTTCCGAGGACGGGGTGGGTGCATCTTCCCTTGCCATGCAGGCAACTAACTGTTTAGAGAGTATAGAGGGCTATACAAACGAATATACACAGCTCCTTTCCGGTATTCGGGAAGCGGCTTATAATTTAGAAGCTTTTTCCGAGGAACTTCGTGAAGTAATGGATTCCGATGCGTTTGATGAAAGTCAAGCGGATGCTTTAGAGGAACGCCTAGATTTGCTTTCTCAGCTTCGCAGAAAATACGGTGATACGGAAGAAGAAATGCTGACTTATTTGGAAAGAGCCAAACAAGAGCAGCAAGAAATCGAGCTTTCTGACGAAACGAAAGAACGACTTTTGAATGAAAAAAAGCAAAAACGAGCAGCAGCAACGGAACTTGCTTTAAAGCTTCGCAAATCTCGTATGGCAGCGGCAGCAAAATTCCGTGCGGATGTTTCTAAAGTGCTTTCATTCCTCGATATGCCGTCGGTTTCCTTTACGATTGAATTTACAGAACTGGAAGGGCTTTCTTCTACCGGCTTAGACGGCGTGGAGTTTTTCCTTTCTGCCAATGCTGGCGAAGAACCGAAGCCGCTTTCTAAAATTGCTTCCGGTGGTGAGCTTTCCAGAATTATGCTGGCAATTAAGAGCGTGCTTGCAGAGAAAGATAAGATTGATACCTTGATTTTCGATGAAATTGATACTGGTGTCAGTGGCAGAGCGGCGCAGAAAATTGCCATTCAGCTCAAAGCACTTTCAAAGTGTCATCAGGTTATTTGCATTACACATTTGGCGCAAATCGCTGCTTACGGCGATGCACATTTACAAATCCAGAAATTTGAGCGTGACGGCAAAACTTTTACCGAGCTTAAAGTATTGGATTTCGAAGGTAGAAAGCAAGAACTTGCCAGAATTCTCGGCGGCTTAACCATTACGGATTTGCAGCTACAAAATGCCGAAGAACTTTTATTAAATGCAAAATCCGAAAATACGGTTGACAAACCGTAAAAGAAACTGTATAATCACCATATCGGCAATGAAGAGAAGAAGTATAATATAGATGCGTTACAGAGAGCTTTCGGTTGGTGCAAGAAAGTACGGTATATATTAGAAATACATCTCGGAGCTGTAAAGGCAAACCGTTTTGCAGTAGTCTTTACCGTGTGCGAGCGTTAATCGCAGAGTGATGTTGGTCACTCGCTAAGGTCGCTTTCCGTGAGGGAGCGATGAATGAGGTGGTAACGCGTTTTAACGCCCTCTGTGTTAGGCAGAGGGCGTTTTTTATTTTAAAATTAATTTTATGGAGGATAAACAAATGGGCGTTTATGAAGAATTACAAGCAAGAGGCTTAATCGCGCAGGTAACAGATGAACCTGAAATCCGCGAATTGGTTAACAACGGTAAAGCCGTATTCTATATCGGTTTCGACCCCACTGCAGATAGCTTACACGTCGGTCACTTTATGGCACTTTGCCTTATGAAGCGTTTACAGATGGCAGGCAACAAGCCGATCGCTTTAATCGGTGGCGGTACCGGTATGGTCGGTGACCCGTCCGGTAGAAGCGATATGCGTCAGATGATGACCCCTGAAACCATTCAGCATAACTGTGATTGCTTTAAAAAGCAGATGAGCCGTTTCATCGACTTTTCCGACGGTAAAGCGCTTATGGTAAACAATGCAGACTGGCTTATGGATTTGAACTACATCGAACTTTTACGCGATGTCGGTGCATGCTTCAGCGTAAACAGAATGCTTACTGCAGAATGCTACAAACAGCGTATGGAAAAGGGTCTTAGCTTCTTAGAGTTTAACTACATGATTATGCAGAGCTACGACTTCTATGAGCTTTTCCAGAAATACGGCTGCAATATGCAGTTCGGTGGTGATGACCAGTGGAGCAACATGCTCGGCGGTACAGAACTCATTCGTCGTAAGCTCGGTAAAGATGCTTATGCCATGACTATTACCTTGCTCCTTAATTCCGAAGGCAAAAAAATGGGTAAGACTCAGTCTGGTGCCGTTTGGCTTGATGAAAACAAGACTTCTCCCTTCGAGTTCTACCAGTACTGGAGAAACGTGGACGATGCAGACGTTTTGAAATGCATCCGCATGCTTACTTTCTTGCCGCTTGAAGAAATCGAAAAGATGGATAGCTGGGAAGGCAGCCAGCTCAATAAGGCCAAGGAAATTTTGGCTTATGAGTTAACTGCACTTGTACACGGCGAAGAAAAGGCCACTAAGGCACAGGAAGCTGCTCGTGCCCTCTTTAGCGGTAAGGCTGATACTGAAAATATGCCGACTTTAGAGCTTACAGAAGCTGATTTTGAAGATGGTGCAATTGCGCTCAACGAAGTTATGCTCAAAGCCGGTTTGGTAAAATCTAAGGGCGAAGCAAGACGCCTCATTCAGCAGGGCGGCGTTTCTGTAGACGATGTGAAGGTTACAGATCCCGTTGCAACACTGAAAGCTGAGGATTTCAAAGACGGTCAGGTAATTATTAAGAAGGGCAAGAAGGTTTTCCACAAGGTTAAGCTTGCCTAAGGTAATCAAAATCAAATAAAAAAGAGCTTCCCGAAGCTCATTCATACTTCGGGAAGCTTACTGTGAAGACGGCACCGTTTGCATTGCTTTCGGTGTCGTCTTCTTCTTTTAATGTATTTCTGTTTTGCCCTGAAATCTTACAGCCCATATATTCGGCTGCACTTTTTGAGGTGGAAAGTCCTAAACCAGAATGCCCGGTTTCGCCGACATAATAGCGTGTGAATAAGTATTTTAAATCCTCTTTGCTAAGTCCTGTTCCGTCATCGTATATGCGAAGTAAGGTTTCTTTGTTCGTATCGTGCACGGTGATTTTAACTTCAGATTTCGCATAGCGAATAGCGTTGGAAAGTAGATTTCGAATGATAGTAGAAAGAAGATTCGTGTCAGCCAAAACCTTTACGTTTTTGCGTTCAAAAACAAAGCTGACTTTGACGTGATTTTGCATGGCGTAGCCGTCTAAGCTTTTGGCTTCTTCTTCGATAAAGTCCGTTAAATAGATAGACGACATATTTACAGGTTGGTTTAAGGTATCTAGCTGGGATAAAATCAAAAGCTTTTCTACAACTGCGGTTAAGCGCTGGCTTTCTTTTAAAATGACCTCAGCCGCTTCGGCAGAATCCATAATACCGTATTGAATAGCTTCCGCATAGCCGCCTATAGACATAAGAGGCGTTCTAAGGTCATGCGAAAGGTTTTGAATAGAGGTATTATGTGCAGTGTTATAGGCTTCCAGTCGCGCGAGCATTTCGTTGATACTGGCTGTTAATTTATTTAATTCTGCTGAACTGCCCTCAATATTGACCGGTGTGAAATCGCCGTCACCGATTACGTCCATATGGTCACTGAGTGCTTTAATCGGTTTTGAAATATTTTTAGCGATGATGTTGGATGCAATAATGAAGCCAAGTACAGAAAAGGCAATAATAACCAAAAGCGCCTTGTTGCCGGAAACAACGGTATTTAAAAGGCTGCGAAAGGAGGAGTAGAGACAAAGCTTTGCCCCCGTATTGCTCGATACGGGAATAAAGGTAAAGAATAGAATATCATTTTCTGTTTTGACCTTTAAAACCTCTTCATCTCGCAGATTATCAAAAGAGAGTTCGGAAATTTTCTTCTCCAGATAGGTTTGCTCCTTTTCATAAAAATCAAAGGCTTTTGCAACCGTTTTGCCTTCTGCATTCAAAAACAACAGATTGGCACGATAGTTGCTGTTTCGGCGCTCAAGCTCTTTCTTAAATAAGGCCAAAATAGGCTCCGGCTCATCTGCTGTGTCACCCTCTACCTGCGCAATCTGTTCAATCACGCCGCTGATGGAGCGCATATCGCTGTACACACCTGAATACAGCATTAAAATAATAACCACGTTAAAAAAGACAAGCATAATAACACTGATTACCGAAATGGTAATGAGCAGGGGATGTAAGACATTTTGCCGTAGGGATTTGACCTTTTTGTTGTGGTTTCTTTTGTGCAGTCGGCGCAGCTGTGCAGGTTTCTTGAGTTCGTCTATCATTTTCTCACCCGATTCTAAAGCCAAAGCCTCTTACGGTTTCGATTTTTACAGAGGAATTGGCATCGCTTAATTTTTTACGAAGTCGCTTCATAGTATCATCCGTTGCACGTGTATCGATTTCGTTATGTCCGAAATCCCAAAGTTTGGAGAGAAGCTCATCCCGTGAAACCGCGCGTTCCTTATTTTTAATTAGGTAAACTAAAAGGTTAAATTCGCTGACAGTTAAGTCGATGCTTTGTTCGTCTTTTAATACTTCGCGTCTGGCAATATCTATTTTTAAATCGTCACAAAGCAGTATGTTTTGGTCGGTATCTTCTTTTTTGGTGCTCATCATTTCCATACGTCTGAAAATGGCTTGTACTCTCGCTACAAGCTCAATCGGAGAAAAAGGTTTGGCTAAATAATCGTCACAACCCATGGTAATTCCGGTAACACGTTCCATATCTGAGCCTTTTGCGGATACAATAATAATCGGAACACTGCTTTCTAAGCGTAATGTGGCACAAAGCGAAAGACCGTCTGTGCCAGGCATCATAATATCTAAGATAATCAGGTCCGCCGGTTTTTCTTTAAAGGCTTCATAAAGTGCATCACCGTTTTCAAAGGTAGATACCTTATAACCCGATTTTTCTAAAAACGCTTTTTCCAATGCACGGATATTTGCATCATCTTCTGCGATGTATATTTGTTTTTCCAAAATAAACATCCTCTCTGTACATAAAACTATCCATTCGATAGATTTATTATAATGTATTCTAAAGAAATTGTAAAGAAATGCTTTTGCCACAATTCTGCCACACTTAGACCTTTGAATTGACAGAGTTATTTAGGTAAACTAAGGGTGTAGAATACAGGGAAATGTATGAAGAGAGGTTAAATCATGAAAATTGTATTGGTAATAGATCAATATGACATTGGCAATAACGGCACAACGATGTCGGCTAGAAACCTTGTAGAAGCCCTGAAAAGACGCGGTCACGAAGTAGCGATTGTCGGTATGGGCAAAGAGGGCGAAAATAAATATCTTCTCCCAGAACTGAATGTGCCGCTTGCAACTCCGATTGCACATAAGCAGGGTATGGCTTTTGCAAAACCGGTTGAAGAGACAATGCGCAAGGCTTTTGAAGGCGCAGATGTTGTGCATTTTTATATGCCGTTCCTGCCGCTTGCCGTAGAAGGCAGAAAGCTCGCAGAAGAAATGGGCATTGCAACAACAGGTGCATTCCATGTACAACCCGAAAATATTACCTACAACTGCGGATTATCCCATTCCACAGTAGCACCCGAGTTCTTATATAAGTTTTTCAAAAACCATTATTACGACCATTTCGGCAATCTTCATTGCCCGACAGAATTTATTGCAAATCAGCTTCGCGTACACGGCTATAAGGCCAATTTGCATGTGATTTCCAATGGCGTGGACCCTTGCTTTACCTATTGCAGAAACGAAAAGCCGAAAGAACTCCAAAATAAATTCAATATCTTAATGATCGGCAGACTCTCTAAAGAGAAAAAGCAGGATTTACTCATTGAAGCTGTTTCTCTTTCCAAGCACAGAGATGAAATTCAACTGTTCTTTGCCGGTAACGGTCCTAAGAAATCTAAATATGTTCGTATGGGTAAGAAACTTCCGAATGAGCCGATTTTCGGTTTCTATAAAAAAGACGAGTTAAAACAGCTTATGAGCATTTGCGATTTATATGTGCATCCGGCTGAAGTGGAAATCGAAGCCATTTCTTGCATCGAAGCTTTTTCTACCGGCTTAGTACCGCTGATTTCAAACAGTAAAAAATCCGCAACCGGTGCCTTTGCGCTGGATAAACGTAGTTTATTCTTAAATGGGGATGCCGAAAATTTGGCAGAAAAAATAGACTACTGGATTGAACATCCGGAAGAACGCAAAAAGATGGAAATGCAGTACAGCGAGCATGGCAGACGTTATCAGATTGACCATTGCGCATCACTTATGGAAAAGATGTTCCAAGAAGCGATAGAGGAGAATGAATATGGAAAACACAACCAAAGATCAGAAGACAACGGCAACCGAACAAAAGCCGGGTGAAGAACACGTTGTAAAAATGTGGACACCTTATAACATTAAGGTGGATGAAAATTATGCCTTTATTCCGAGCAAAGCTTTTGAACGCTTTTCCATTGGCTTAAAGGGCTTTGCCGCACCGATTTTGATGGGCATTGATAAGCTTGCCTTTTCTCTTAAAATTAACGGCAAGGAAAATGCAAAACCTTTAGAGGGTAAAGGCTTCATCACAGTTTGCAACCATGTCAATATCTTAGACTGCACCATGGTGGGTGTAGCGCTGAACCGCAAGGATATTGTTTTAACAACCATCAAAGAGAATTTTGAAATCCCGGTTGTTCGTCTCTTTGTAAAAGCTTTGGGAGCGATTCCGATTCCAAGAAGCGTAAAGGGTATAGAAAAATTTTCTGAAGCTGTAGATACACTTTTAGCTCAAGGCAAGGTAATTCACTTCTACCCAGAAGGTATTCTGTTCCCGTATTATAACGGTTTGCGAGGCTTTAGACGTGGTGCTTTTGCTTATGCTGTGAAAAATAATGTGCCGATTTTGCCTATGGTTATCACATATCACGATCGTCATTCTAAAATTCGCAAGTCGCCAACAGCGCAGATTCATATTTTACCGCCGGTTTACAGAGATGAGACACTCAAAACCGAACGTGAGCAAATTAAAGACATGAAACAGCGTGTTACAAAGGCGATGCAGGATAAATTTGATCAGACCGATTGCTTAAAAGATAATACGGAAGTGATTGCGAAGTTTAAGCCGCCTGTAGATTTAGATAAAATGAAAAAATAAAACCAAAACGGCAGTGCTGAAAACGCATTGCCGTTTTTTTATCCATACAAAAAGCAGGGGATGCATTCACATCTCCTGCTTTTTAACGTTTTGAAAGTATAAGTGTTTATTTATCTGCAATAAGCTCTTTCATGCCGTAAAGACCTGCTGCTTTGCCCTTTAAGAAAAGAGCAGCATTTACAGCACCGACTGCAAAAAGTTCTTTGGAACGCGCAGAATGAGAAATTTTAATGACTTCATCTAAACCTGCGAAGATAACTTCATGCTCACCGACAACCGTGCCGCCTCTGAGAGCGTGGATGCCGATTTCATTCTTATCACGCTTCATGCGCTTAGAATGTCTGTCAAACTCATAATGCGGTTTTTCTGTTAAAGCATCGGAAATGGTGTTCGCAAGCATAAGCGCTGTACCGCTCGGTGCATCGATTTTCTGGTTGTGGTGCATTTCCAGAATTTCAATGTCAAAAGAGCCTTCCAATACTTTAGCGGCTTTTGCTGCAAGTTCGGCAACAAGAGCAACACCAATGGACATGTTTGCGGCAAAGAATACCGGGATTTCTTTAGAAGCCTCA
Source organism: Acutalibacter sp. (assembly GCA_020025775.1). Taxonomy (GTDB): domain Bacteria; phylum Bacillota; class Clostridia; order Oscillospirales; family Acutalibacteraceae; genus Fimenecus. Next base: position 246,857 of record JAHHRN010000002.1, on the reverse strand, counting down.
TGAATCTGTGCAATCTGCTCTTCGGAAAGACCTGTAGTTGCAATAACCGCAGGGCACTTTTTGGAAAGTGCAAAATCCAAAAGAGAGGAAAGGGTAGAGGGGTGTGAAAAATCAATAATCACATCCGCATCTACATTAACCTCTGCAAAGCTCTTAAATACCGGGAAATCGGCTTCACCGTCAAAAATATCTACGCCGGCAACAATTTCACAGTTGTCTTTTTGCGCAATACAATTTGTGATGACGCGACCCATTTTGCCGAAACAGCCGCTTAAAATGACCTTTGTCATGGTTTCACATCCTAAAAATTTAAAATCCGATTAGGCTTAGTCTACTAAACCGTATTTCTTCATTGTTGCAAGAAGCTTTGCTTCCTTTTCTGCCGGCATGTCGCAAAGCGGCATACGAAGAGGACCAACCTCAAAGCCCATCATACGAAGAGCAGCCTTAACCGGAATCGGATTTACATCCATAAACAGGTCATTGCAAAGCTGTAAGTAATCAAGCTGTAATTTACGGCTGGTTTCAAAATCACCTTTAAGTGCAGATGCTGCAATGTCATGAGCCACCTGCGGTGCAACGTTGGAAAGTACGGAAATAACACCTTTACCGCCGAGAGACATAATGGGTGTAATCTGGTCATCGTTACCGGAGTATACCGCAAAATCTTCCGGGCAAAGAGAAATGGTCTTTGCGATGGTGGAAAGATTACCGGTAGCTTCTTTAATACCATAGATTCTTTCGTGCTTTGCAAGCTCTGCTGCGGTTTCAGATTTGATTTCACAGCCGGTACGGCTCGGTACATTATAAAGAATAATCGGTGTGGAAACGCGGTCTGCAACATAATTGTAGTGCTTGATTAAGCCTTCCTGAGAAGCCTTGTTGTAGTAAGGTGTTACCATGAGTAAACCGTCAACGCCGTCTTTTTCTGCTTCGTTAGAAAGATTTAAAGCATAAGCAGTATCGTTGCTGCCGGTACCTGCGATAACGGGAATACGGTGTGCAACAGTGTCTACAGTGAAGCGAATCACTTTTGTGTGCTCTTCATGTGTTAATGTTGCGCTCTCGCCAGTTGTACCGCAAATAATGATAGCATCTGTACCATGTGCAATTTGATATTCCAAAAGTGTTTTTAAACCTTCGTAATTAACACTTCCGTCTTCATGAAAGGGTGTTACGATTGCAACACCGGCACCTGTAAAGATAGGTTTTTTCATTTGAAATACCTCCTAAATTAGTCCATATAGCCCTTTGCGCAAAGAAGCTCAGCAAGAAGGACTGCACCGCCTGCTGCACCTCTTAAGGTGTTGTGGGAAAGGCAGACGAATTTGTAATCATACTGTGTATCTTCTCTGAGTCTGCCGATAGAAATTGCCATACCGCCTTCAAGCATACGGTTGAGCTTTGTCTGCGGCATATTGTCCTCGGTAAAGTAATGAAGGAACTGCTTGGGAGCGCTTGGAAGCTCTAATTCCTGCGCTGTGCCCTTGAAGTTTTCCCAAACGTTCAGGATTTCTTCCTTAGAGGGTTTGTTTTTAAAACGAACGAATACAGCACCCATATGACCATTGGAAACCGGAACACGAAGGCACTGTGCTGTGAATCTGGGAGAAGTTGCAGGAACGATTTCGTTGCCTTCGATTTTACCCCAAATCTTAAGCGGCTCTTTTTCGCTCTTTTCTTCTTCACCACCGATGAAGGGGATGACGTTATCGAGCATCTCGGGCCAGGTTTTAAAAGTTTTACCTGCACCGGAAATTGCCTGGTAGGTGGTAACTAAAACATCTTCAACGCCGAATTTTTCATCGAGCGGATAAAGAGCAGGTACGTAGCTCTGTAAAGAGCAGTTAGACTTAACAGCAATAAAGCCGCGCTTTGTGCCGAGTCTTTTTCTTTGCTCGGGAATGATATTGATATGGTCTGCGTTGAGCTCCGGAATAACCATCGGAACGTCCGGGGTGTGTCTGTTTGCGCTGTTGTTAGAAACAACGGGGCATTCAGCCTTTGCATATCTTTCTTCAAGAGCCTTGATTTCGTCTTTCTTCATGTCTACTGCGCAGAACACGAAGTCAACCAAAGAAGCAATCTTTTCAACATCTTCGGTAGCGTTCATTACAACGAGGTCACGAACCTGCTCCGGAATGTCTACATCCATGCACCATTTTGCACCGACAGCTTCGCTATAGGGCTTACCTGCGGAACGCGGGCTTGCTGCAACAACCTTAACATCAAACCACGGATGGTCTGCTAAAAGGGTTAAAAATCTCTGACCAACCATACCGGTGGCACCAATTACACCAACATTATACTTTTTCACTTGTGTTTACCTCCAAAACGTGTTATTCTATTGTCTGCATAAAAAAGACCGGTTTATTTAAAACCGGTCATCAATAGCTTTTAAAAGGCGTTTGTAATCACGGAAAATGAAATGATATTTTCTGCGATTACAATAGCACTCCATCAAAAACGATTGATGACAGTTATGTGGTTATTCACACACATACCCAGAGCGAAAATCAGGTCGAATCTTTTTCGTCTTCGGCAAAATACCCTTTCACGATTTTGTTAAAGCGACTGATCGACCGTCTAAAAAACGCTACTATTGTATTTTGCTCCTCTATTGCAGTTGCAAATATAATAGCATTTCTCAAAGAATTAGTCAATCATTTTAGGGGAATTTTATAGAGAAAATTAGGAGATATCGCATGAAAAAACAGGATTTTTATTATGATTTGCCACAAGAGCTAATTGCACAAACACCGCTTCTCGAAAGAGACCATTCCAAAATGATGGTCATTCATCGTGATACAGACGAATTAGAACACAAGCATTTTTTTGATATTCTTTCTTATTTAACGGATAAAGATTGCCTGATTCTCAACAATACAAAGGTTCTTCCGGCGCGTCTTTACGGTGTAAAAGAGCCGACCGGCGCAAAGGTAGAGTTTTTAATGCTCAATCAGAAAGAAAAGGACGTCTGGGAAGTTATTACTGGTCCAGGCAGACGTGCAAAAGCCGGTGCGAAGTTCTCTTTTGGTGACGGTATTTTACACGCCGAGATTCTGGAAGTTTTAGAAAACGGCAATCGTTTGGCACGCTTTACACATGAAGGGGACAGCATTTTCCCCATTTTAGAAAAAATCGGTGAAATGCCCTTGCCGCATTATATTACGAAAAAGCTGGAAGACGGTGATCGTTATCAAACCGTTTATGCAAAAGAAGAGGGCTCAGCTGCAGCACCGACCGCCGGCTTGCATTTCACCCCCGAAATTATTGAAAAGCTGAAGGAAAAAGGCGTAAAAATCGGTTTTGTAACCTTGCATGTCGGTATCGGTACCTTTAGACCTGTTAAAGCTGATAATATTGAAGACCATGAAATGCACTCTGAGCATTATCATATTTCACAGGAAACGGCAGATTTGATTAAAGAAACCAAAGCAAACGGCGGTAGAGTTATTGCCGTCGGTACAACGAGCTGCCGTACCTTAGAGAGTGTGGCTACCTTTAAAGGTGACATTGTGGAAGCAGACGGCTGGACCAACATTTTTATTTATCCGGGCTATAAGTTCAAATGCATCGACGGCTTACTTACAAACTTCCACTTACCAGAAAGTACGCTTATTATGCTTGTTTCCGCTTTTTATGACCGTGAAAAGGTTTTGAAAGCTTATGAAACCGCTGTAAAGGAAAAGTATAGATTTTTCTCGTTCGGCGATTGTATGTTACTGATTTAAGGAGAACGAACATGTATACATTATTAAAGCAAGAAGGAACCGCACGCCGCGGTGAGTTTAAAACCGTTCACGGTACCGTGCAGACCCCTGCGTTTATGAATGTTGCAACGGCAGGTGCAATTAAAGGCGGTCTTTCTTCTTATGATTTAAAAGATATTAAGTGCCAAGTGCAACTTTGCAATACCTATCATTTACACCTCAGACCCGGTGATGATTTGGTCAACGAGTTGGGCGGCTTGCATAAGTTCACCGGTTGGGACGGTCCGATTTTGACGGATAGCGGCGGATTTCAGGTTTTCTCTCTGTCTAAGCTTCGCAAAATCAAAGAAGAAGGTGTGTATTTTAATGCACATACCGACGGCAGAAAGATTTTTATGGGCCCTGAGGAAAGTATGCAGATTCAGTCGCATCTTGGCTCAACGATTGCAATGGCGTTTGATGAATGCGTAGAAAATCCGGCAAAATATGAGTATTCTAAGGCATCTTGCGAACGCACAACACGTTGGCTCAAGCGTTGTAAAGCCGAAATGGATCGTTTAAATGCACTTCCGGATACTGTGAATCCGCATCAAATGCTTTTTGGTATTAACCAAGGTTGCACTTTTGAGGATTTAAGAATCCAGCATATGAAAGAAATTGCGGAATTAGACTTGGACGGTTATGCTATCGGCGGTCTTGCTGTTGGTGAACCCAAAGAGGATATGTATCGTATTATCTCCGCAGTTGAGCCTTATATGCCGAAGGATAAGATCCGCTATCTTATGGGCGTTGGTACACCCGGAAATATCTTAGAAGGTGTCAGCCGCGGTGTAGACTTATTCGACTGCGTTATGCCGAGCCGTAATGCTCGCCACGGTCATCTTTTCACAAAAGCCGGTATTATCAATATCAATAATGAGAAGTATAAAAAAGATACGTTACCGATTGATCCGACTTGCCATTGCCCAACCTGTCAAAGACATTCCAGAGCCTATATTCGCCATTTGTTCAAGGCAGGGGAGATGCTGGCTATGCGTCTTTGCGTTATCCATAATCTCTATTTTTATAATACGCTAATGGAAGAAATTCGTGAAGCACTCGACAACGGTACTTTTAACGAATACAAAGAAAAATATGTAGATGTATTAGACACACGCATTTAATTATGTTTAATTTGTAAACTTTTTCTTTTGTTCTTGCAAAACAAAGGGAAATTATGTATAATTAAAAAACTGAATTATTTGGAGGTAAACTTATGTTTCATGTATTAACTTTAGAAGCAGCCGCCGGCGCACAATCCGGTTCCGGCAGCATGATGATGTCCATCCTTATGATGGTCGGTCTTTTTGCTTTAATGTATTTTATGATCTTACGTCCGCAGAAAAAGCAGCAGAAAAAAGAACAGGAAATGCGCGAAAGCATTCAGGTTGGCGATGAAGTCACCACAATCGGCGGTATTATGGGTAGAGTCGTTACCGTTCGCGATGATTCCTTAATCATTGAAACCGGTGCAGATCGTAATAAGATGAAAATTACACGTTGGGCTATTCAGTTAAACAACACTGCAAACGAAAAGCTTCAAGCAGAGCGTGAGGCTGCAAAAGCTGCTCAGGCTAAGGCAAAAGAAGAAAAGAAAAAGAAAAGCAAAAAAGAAGACTAAGCTTCTCATAAACGAACTAACCCCCTCATACAAATTACTGTATGAGGGGGTTTTTCTATGTCTAAAAAGAAATTAAAGAAGCATACAGCAAAAACAAAAAACACAAAGACAAACAAGCCATTTTTTATAGAGGGAATAAAACATGCGGTATTCGGCTATATAATCTTGATTCTCGGGCTTGCTATACTTTCTTTGGTTTGCATTAAGCAAGATGTATCTTTACAAACTGTGAAGTTTGCCGGATATGCGATTTGTGCCGTAAGCTTTCTCTTAACCGGTATGCTTTCCGGGTTACATCCAGTGCTTTCTGAAGGCAAGGACGCTTTATTTTCGGGATTTTTATTGTTAATTGCCTTGTTTGTTCTATTACTTCTGGTTTCAAAAGGCACTTTGGGGGCATTTTCTCTACTTCTTGTTGCCATGGGCACTCTGTTACCGTTGATTGGAAGTATTATAGTTCAAAAGCTAAAATAAAAGAACAAAGCTTTACGTGTAAAGTCTTGTAAAGTAAAAGGAGCATTTAACATGAAAAGAACGAAAAAACGTGCTACGATAATATCTACCAAGTTACATATGAAAAATAAAGCTGTAAAGCTACAAAAAAGAGACAAAAAGCTTATTACCTTGACAGTGCTTTTTACTGCTGGCTTGCTTTTTGGAGCAATGCTTATAAAGAGTGGAAAACCCGAATGCATAGGCTTTGTTCAATCCAATTTAACCGAAAATTTAGAGCAAATAAAAGCAAATGGCTTTTGGGAAAATAATCTACTTTCTCTTAAATTCCAAAGTTTGTGTATGGCTGCATTGTTCTTTTTTGGACTTTCTGTGTTAGGAGAAGGGCTTTTATGGCTTTTCCCTCTGCTGCAAGGCACTTTGCTTGGCATAGTAAGTTCCTTTCTTTACAGCAGAGCCTCTGTAACAGGCATGACCTTTTTCGGAATAGTTTTACTGCTTCCGGCTATTTTTGCTGTTTCTAGTTTCTTGCTAGCGTGTAAAGAGAGCATCCTTACAGAACGCGATCTTAATCGCTCCGTCTTTTTAAAAGAACAGGGAAAAGACGGAAAAACAATGCTGAAGCTTTACAGCCTACGTTATGCCTTTTTCTACCTGGGCAATGTTTTTTCTTCCTTTTTATTTGCTTTACTTTGCTTCCTGTTCCGAAACAAATTTAATCTTTCTTTTCTCTCTTAACTTTTGATAACGGATTGGCATCTGTGGCTTTCTTAAGCTGTTCGTCTACAATGTGGGTATAAATTTCTGTAGTACCGAGATTCTCGTGCCCTAAGATTTCTTTTAAAACAAGCACATCAACATCGCCATATTGATACATCAGTGTTGCCGCTGTATGCCTTAATTTGTGTACAGAAAGCCCACGGCCGCCGAGTCCAGCTTTATCTAAGTACGAATATACCATATGCTGCACCGTCTTAGGACTGATGCGTTCTTTTCGCCCGCTTAAAAACAAAGCGGGCTTATCTTTTTCTTTTACACCGTCTACAGGACGTACTTTTTTATAGGCTTTTATAGCCGATAAACACGCGTCATTTAAATAAACCGTACGTTGTTTGTTGCCTTTACCGGTGACAGTTAATGTATTGTTATCCTTGATATCGGTGTAGTTGATAGAAACGAGTTCAGAGAGACGTAAACCACAGTTCAAAAACAGTGTTAAAATGCAATAATCCCGTTCCTTATTTTTACCCTCCACAGCTTCCAAAAGTCTGAGGCTTTCGTCCAGTGTTAAATACTTCGGTTGTGACTTTCTAAGCTTTGGTACTTCCAACTCCTGCATAGGATTCTCTCCAAGCAGTTTCTTCTGAACGGTTAAATATTTAAAAAAAGCCCGAATACTGCTCGTTTTTCGAGCTCTGGCCGCTGCATCGTTGTTACGAACCATTTTACAATAAGATAAAAAGGCGTACGCATCGGCTAAAGAAACGCTCTCTAAATCCCGAATAGTTATGTCTGAAATATCGATTCCGTCTAAAGAAGCAGGGGAGGCATCTCCAGATCTGTAGGCTTTTAGAAAGCGTAAAAACAAGATTAAATCCAAAGCATATTCGTCTACCGTTAATTCGGATTTATTACGTATGGCAAATTCATGATTTAAGAAATCCTGCAGAATTTTAGGCAGATCTTTTTGATTTGCGTATTTCATAATTCGATTTCCTTTCCAAAAGGTTGTAAATGTGAAACGGTTTCACAAAATAAAGAAAATATAAAAATAATTTGGATTTTCAGAATTAAAATATAAATCGGAGAATAGATTTGTTCATAGCGGTATTATAAGTAATAATTCCGAAATAGTAAAGTAAATAGAATAAAGAAAACTTTTATTATACGGTTTAGATTTTTTATAAGCAAAATTCAAATTGCCGTTTTAGCTTTAAAAATCGAAAACTTTACATGTGATTCCATAAAATTTATCTAATCGTTATAAAGTCTGTTCAATAGAAATTTTTAAAACGTACTAAGATAAAACTCGATCTAAGCTATCAGCTGTATTAAGTGAAAAATTATTGAAAATCATAAATTTTTGCACTTTTTATTTGCTATAGGATTTTAACGTGTGTGTTAACACGCTCTGTAAGGCTCTACAAAGCCTTTTTATAGAAAAGACGCATTGTTTTATTATTTTGAAGGAAAACGCTCTAAAATCAATATTTTAAAAAGAATTTCTCTTTCCTTCCTTTTACGCTCCCCTTAATTATACAAAACATTTATTTTGTATAATTATATATCAAAATTTACGAAATGTCAAATCTTGCTTTCCCACCCTAAAAACGCTTATAAAAAACAAAAACAGCATTCGATTTGAATTCGAATGCTGTTTCATACGTTATCTGTAATTATAAAACATAAATGATAACATCACGAGCGCCCCATTGTCTGCACTCTGCAGTGGTATTCATGAATAAGTCTACCGTAAATTTACCCTGGTGAATGAATCCACCGGTATCTGCTGCGATTGCGTAGCCGTATACATAGCCATCTGTAGAAACAATCCACATTTCGGTTCCGTAAGGAATCTGTTTAGGATTTACTGCAATGTGTCCAGGCATTACTCTGCGACCGCTTGCGGTCTTAGCGCCGGGTCTTGCGGAATATGCAGCTGCTTTGCCGCGAATGATCTTTGAATAAGATGTTGGTGCGCCGTCTACAATTTCCAAGCCTTTAGGCGGAGTTAATTCGGAAATCGGTGTACCACCGTTTTTAAGCTTAGAATGCGAAAGCGTTTTCTTCATAGTGCCTTTCGCTGTGATCTGTGTGGTAGCCGGTGTAAGAATTTCTTCGGAAATGGCTTCGGAAGAATATAAAACGCCGTCACGGTATTTATCACGATACGTTACGTTTTTGCTACCGTCTTTACCTTCCTGAACAATTTCACTTTTGCCAACGAGCATTTTGGGATCGTTCTTTGTTTCTTTCTTGAAGTGAATTGTTTCTTTTGCGGTTCTTTCTGCAAAGGTTACTCTATAGACGATAATTTCCAATTGATCTGAAATCTGTGTATCCAGAGCCGGAACAACATCATCATTTTCGCCCAAAGTAATATTTGCCGCATTTAATATGTCTTGGACAGTACCTTCACCGAAAGTTAAGGTCTTGGTTTCGCCGTCTGCTGTAACGGTAACTGTACGTGCTTCCATTACGCTTACAGCTAAGCCTTCAGTCAAAAGTGTATCTTCGGGTACGTTTAAAATCTGACCTTCTTCAAGTGTCACGTTTAAATCTGCGAGTAAATCTGAAACTTTACCGGCACAAACCGTATAGATGCTCTCCCCTTCTAAGGAGGTGAAAGAAACGGCGGTCGCACGGTAAATGGTAATTGTGCTGTCTTTACCGAAAGTAAAGTTGTCTACATTCAAGCGGTCCTTTTCGTTCAGCACAATGTTTGCCTGTTCTACGATTTGATAAGGATCGTTTTTGTTGGTTTCGACCCTTGTGATTTCCGTGCCGTCATAAATATCAACTGCATAGGCGGACGGAGACGTTGCAAAAGCTGTTCCTGCGCAAAGTAAGATCACGGCTAAAATCAAAGCAATAATTTTCTCTGCAGACTTTCGAGAACTTTTTGCAATCGTTTTTGTATTTGTTTTCATCATTCTGCTCCTTTAACTCATACCTCTCTATGGGATTTTGCGAGAGAGGCTGTTGGATGCATGACGTTTCAAGGATTGATTTTGCACGTCATTTTGTCGCATCACTGTTATGCTCGCTTTTGACTTTGGACATTATATTTCCGTATTTGTGAATTGTCAAATTCAGAAAAAGAAAGTTTTTGTGCAATTTTAACAAATGAAAATGTCAGTTTTTACCATTTTTAAAGATATAAAGAGGATTTACTAGACACCTTCTTTCTAAGATCGGTGAATTTTTGTAGAAAAGTTAAAAATCTTACAATTCGTTACAAAGGGGTAACAAATGGAGAAAAAAGCCTATTTTTATGGTTATTTATGGTCTTCTTTACATTTATAGTATGTACATTCTTAAAAAATGTATACAAATTCAAGAAAACTTCGATTTTATGAAAAGAATATTTTGAAAAAACATAAAAAATGAGCGGTTCTCCCCCACTTTCATTCGTTTCTGACGAGGTTTTTACGCGTTCTTTGGGGAAACAATACCTTTTTTGGAAAAGGTAACGAAGAGCTTTTAAAATGGAGTAGAAATTTTCTCTGAGATATGCTATACTAAAGCAGTTCAAAAACGCTTTTTTATGCGCCGAAAAAAACGGCGTAAATATATAGTATTATAATAGTATAGGAAAATGTGATATGAAAGAGTTTAAAATCGGCAAAAATGATGCAAATCAGAGAACAGATAAATTTATAAAAAAAGTGGCTCCAAAGCTCCCCCAATCTTTACTTTATAAATATATCAGAACCAAACGAATCAAAAGAAACGGCAAACGAGTGGAAGTTTCAACTCGTTTAGAGGTTGGTGACGTGCTTTCTCTCTATATTAATGATGAATTTTTTGAAAAATCTGAAGAAATTACCTATGATTTTTTGAAGGCATCTAAAGAATTGGACATCCTTTATGAGGATGAGCATATTTTAGTGCTGAATAAAAAGGTGGGTATCCTCTGCCATCCAGACAACAAAGAGTATATAGACACACTGATTGGCCGAGTAAAGCGATATTTGTTTGAAAAAGGAGAATACTTACCGCAGGAAGAAAATTCCTTTACACCGGCTTTAGCAAACAGAATTGACAGAAATACCGGTGGCATAGTAATTGCTGCGAAAAGTGCAGATGCTTTACGTGCACTTAACGAGAAAATTAAAGAAAGAGAATTAAAAAAACATTATTTATGCGTTGTACATGGTGAACCAAAACGGAAAGAAGCACTTTTAGACGATTATCTTATAAAAAACGAAGCGAAAAACCAAGTGAAAGTTTTAAAAGAAGAACAACCAGGTGCCAAACGCATTTTAACAAAGTACCACGTTTTGGCTTCTAAAAACGGTCTTTCTTTGGTAGATGTAGAGTTATTGACTGGAAGAACACACCAAATTCGAGCGCACATGGCTTCTATCGGTCATCCCCTCTTAGGCGATACAAAGTACGGTAAACCGAAACAAATCGCGAAATACCCCTATAGAAAGCAATTTTTATATTCCTACAAAATTGAATTTGATTTTACATCTGATCCTGGCGTTTTGAGCGCCTTGAATCACCGTTCATTTGAAACTTCAGATGTTTGGTTTGTGGATGATTTCTATAACGGTAACTTGTAAATCTATATGCGTTGCTAAAATATGAAAAATAACAGCCCATTTAGAGCTTTTTAGCTTTTGGGGCTGTTATTTTATTATTTTGAGTCAAAGCACATATAAAGGCTGCAGAAACCATATGACGAAGTTTGGCAAAAGAAAAAGACCCGAGAGCCTTTCGACTTTCGGGTCTTTGGAATACCAAATAAATAACTCTGTTATCTCTTGGAGAACTGCGGTGCGCGACGAGCGCCTTTGAGACCGTATTTCTTTCTTTCCTTCATTCTGGGGTCACGAGTCAAGAAGCCTGCCTTCTTGAGGGTGCCACGAAGGTTTTCATCATACTGTAAGAGTGCACGGGAGAGGCCGTGACGGATTGCGCCTGCCTGACCTGTAACACCGCCGCCTGCAACTTTGCAAACGATGTCGAACTTATCAGCTGTATCTGTCAAAGCGAGAGGCTGACGAACGATAAGCTTTAAGGTTTCTAAGCCAAAATAATCATCAATGTCTCTGTCGTTGATGGTGATTTTGCCTGTACCGGCATACACGCGAACGCGAGCTACGGATTTCTTTCTTCTGCCGGTGCCGTAGAAATAAGGATTGGTTTCGTACATAATCTATTTTGCCTCCCTTTCTTAAAATTCTCTAGCTTGCGGCTTCTGAGCAGCATGCGGATGCTCAGCGCCTTTGTAAATGTGAAGACGAGTCATAGCTTTTTTGCTGAGAGAGTTATTGGAAAGCATACCCTTAACTGCTTTTTCTACAGCAAATTCAGGCTTTTCAGCCATTAAGGTCTTATAGGAAACCTCTTTGAGGTGACCGATATAACCAGTGTGACGATAATACTTCTTCTGCTCAAGTTTGTTGCCGGTGAAAACGATTTTTTCAGCATTGATAACGATAACGTTGTCGCCGCAGTCAGCATGAGGAGCAAAAGTGGGCTTGTGCTTACCACGAAGAAGGGTAGCTGCTTCAGTTGCTACATCGCCGAGTGTTCTACCGTCAGCATCAAGAACATACCAGTCGCGGCTGATGTCGCCGGCTTTAGGCATATAAGTTGACATAAAACATAACCTCCAATTTTTCGTTAGTTCATTTTTTACTGCTCGAATATAATACCACGTGAAAGGATCTTCGTCAACTATTTTTTTCGAAATTTTAATTAGAATAATACTTTCCTCACGTTTTCTCGCGTTTTCTCTTGCTTTCATGTGGTTTGCTAAAACATTATTTTTATAAATTTATTTACATAATCTTTGCTTTACGCTACAATATAGGAAATTAAGACCCGTATAAGGGTTTGGAGGAATCTATTTGAAAAAGCTTCTTAGTTTAACACGTGCGGCAATCGATAAATACAATATGATTGAAGAAGGAGACAAAATCGCGGTCGGCGTATCCGGCGGCAAAGATTCCGTAGCGCTTTTATATGTGCTTTCCAGAATTCGCTCTTTTTATCCCAAGCACTTTGATTTAGTTGCTGTTATTTTAGATTATCAATTCAACGGAGAATCACAGGATTTTGAGGTACTGCAAACGCTTTGTGACAACTTAAATGTACCGTTGGTTATTCGAAAGACGAATTTGTGGGAAGTTATTTTTGAAATTCGTAAAGAAAAAAATCCTTGCTCTTTGTGTGCAAAGATGAGACGCGGTATTCTTCATGATGTTGCCAAAGAACAAGGCTGTAATAAAGTGGCACTCGGACATCATGCAGATGATGCTGCAGAAACCTTTATGATGAACTTATTAAACGGCGGCAATATTGGTTGCTTCTCCCCTGTTTCTTATCTGTCCAATAAAGATCTATATCAGATTCGGCCTTTGGTCTTTGCTTTTGAGGCAGATGTAGAGCGAGCTGTAAAACGAGAGAATTTACCCGTTGTAAAAAGCAAATGTCCGGCAGACAAAAACACAAATCGTGAGGAAATGAAGCAGTTTCTTGCAGAATTGGAAAAGACCTATCCGGGTGCACGAAAGAAAATTCTGGGTGCCATGGAGCGCGGACATGTCAGTGCATGGTAATTTTTACTGTTTTTGAAAGTTTTCCTACAAAAAACGTCTTTTTTTATGCATAAAAATTTTTAGAAATATGCAAATCATCCAGTTTATGGAAAAGGGTTTTCGACGTTAATATTGTTCAAAACTCTGTTCATAATGTTAAAAACTTAGAGTTTTAAACAAAAGAGGTCCAAAAGAGCTGTAAAGTAGTTGAGCTTTTTCGGACCTTTTCTTATGTTTTTGAGTTGATTTTTGTCTGTATATTTTTTGAAGTATATCTTGCAGATTCAGTCAAAAAGTGAATATAAAAGGTTCTGCTTTTATATTTTGTTAAACAAAAAAGAACCAAGGCGACATAAAATGCCGCCTTGGCTAAGAGTGTAATTCAATTATAAATCAAACAAATCAGAATTTTCTTTTTTTGATGTAAACTGCGGCTGCTGTCAAAGCACTCAGGGATACAACAGATACAGCGGCTTTCGTGAATTTTTCACCAAGCGAAGAACCGGTTTTCGGGATATTTACTGTATCCGGTTTTACTTCTTCTTGCTTTGCCTGTACTGTAAATGCCGCTTCACACTTACCGTCTTTGTAGTCCACGGTTACAGTATGATTGCCTGCGCCGAGCTTCTGCATGTAGGCTTCACTGATCACGATTTCTGTATTGCCGTTTACTTCTTTTACAGTGTATTTAGAGGGATCTAATATTTTGCCGTCTATGCGAACATCTGCAATATCTTGTGCACTGCCGGCAACAACGATTCTTAAGCCTTTGTTGCTTTCCGGAATCCAAGTTGTATCGGTGCCGTCGATAATATGATGCTCTACAGCTTTGTCTTTATAAACGGCTTTTACTTCGATATCGCGGTCAGCCATGGTAATGGTTGTTTTTTCAGCTGTCTCGTCGCTGAAGGCCACATTAGTGTCTCCTACAACTACCCACTTATCAAAAACTTTGCCTTCGGGAGCTTTATTAGCTTCGATTGCTACAGAAGAGGACATTTTGTATTTGCCGCTACCTTTACCGTTCGTTACGACAAGATTAAATATAAGATCATGACCTGTTGCTGTGCGAAGCATTTTATAAAGCTCGTAAACAGACTCACTTTCGTTGTTTTTAAGAACAAAAGTTAAATAATTTACCACCTCTTTCGGTAAATTTACGCCGAGAGAAGGTAAAAGACCGATTGCAGTATTTAATAAGGTCTTATTGCCTGTTTTGTTTAAGTTCTTGTGTAAATAATGGAAAATTACATTAAACACATCTGTTGTGTCAGCTGCTGCACGAACATTGGCAAGATTGATATGGTCAAAGTTAATCATTCCGTCGCCGTTGAAAGAAAGAATCTTTTTGCCTCTTGTGCCGGTTTTGGCCTGCAGCGTATACATCGTTACTGTATTAGGTGTAGACATAGAAGCGGCGATTACGTCGTTTACTATATATTCGATACTACCTTCGAGATCAAACATTTTGCTTTCGCCTTCCCCTGTGGTAGGAAGAGCAAGAATAATATCGGAAGCTTGCTTAAGCGGAGCTTTCAAGGGCGCAAGATCCAAACCAGGGGCAAACATGACGATGACGCCTTCGAGTCTTACAACCAAATCATAGAGACCGGGCACGAGCACGGTGATCCCGCGATAAAACATAGAGCTATTTTCCGGAACAGACAATGTTTTGATAATCTGCATTGCATTGTTTGTTAAGTCTGGTAAAATCGCATTTACAATATTTTTTACATACTTCGCGGTTACTTCACCATTTTGTGCTGTAACAACCTGAAAGAAAGTTTTCTCTTGCTGGATACCCATACTTTTGCAAACATCATCTAAAGAGCCAAAAAAGGTTTGCATGTTTGCTTCCGGAACACCCATCATTAAAGCTAGAGCAAAGAGCTGATTTACAGGAGCGGAAAAAAATACATCGATAAAGGTGTTAAGCTTGTTCGTAAAGTCTTCTACATCTTTGATTTTTACAGGATTTTCAGCAAAATACGCTGTAAGAAGTTCTACTGTAACTGTTGTCGCATTTTGGCTCTGCATAAAGGCTGCCAAGTTTGCAAAAATTTCAGGTTCAGTATTGGTGTAAAACTCAATGGTTTTATATTGTTTGGCGTCTGTAAGTATACCTGCTACCTGCGGTAAAAGTTTATACATCTCTTGAACGGTATTGCCATTTAAGCCCTGTTTACCGATTTCTGTATTTGCATCAGAAAGAACGGTTTTATAAACCTCTTTGGTTGCTACCTTGGTGTAGGTCGCCTTGTAGGTTACATCAGATGCAAAAGCAGTTACGCATAGACCAAGCATAAGAGATACTGTCATTATAACGCTTACTACTTTAGTCCAAACTTTGTGTTTCATGATTTGATTCTCCTCCGTGTTTTGTGTGATGTGTTTTGTGTTTTCGAAAACAGGTTCAAAGGAATTTTATCATTTGTCAAAAAAATAACAAAATACTTTTGTAGATATTATTTTACACTCAAATATTAACAAGTCAACAGGAAATGTGCAAAAAAATTTTCTTTGGTTATTCGTCCGTACAGCGCATTTCAAAATTTAGCTATTTTTACAATACGAAATAGCAATTTAGCTAGATTTGTTCTTCATGATTTGGGCACTATTTTTTTGTATTTTAAAGCAAAAATAATTTTTTAAATGGCAATATATATATTCAACAAAAATATTTTGATGTTTTGTGCAAATGCACGGTAAATGCACGACACATAGGCGCTAAATGTATAATTATAAATATCGAAATAATAAATAAAAGGAAATTCTATTGTTTTATCTAAACAACAGAATTTCCTTTTTATCATTTGATATGATTGATATAATTATGCTTCATTAGTTGCCAAAATGTCCACACCAGTGCCTAAAACATCGTGAATAACAACATCACCGATTTTAACCGGAGCTTTCAATACAACCTGATTGATTTCTTTCATGCAGTCAAAAATCAATTCTTTAGCAATAGGCTGAGAGGTTTTAACCGGAACAACCGGTAATCTGCCGCCTTCTACACGAACAGAAGAAGTTACCATACGCTCGGGATGGGTGCATTCCTGTCTTGCATATTTGTCACCGCGCGGGCAAGTGTTGCCAGTAACAGAAACAACTTGACCGTTATCATCAAGTTCTACTGTAATGGCACAACCCATCGGGCAAGAAACACAAACTAATTCTCTTTTTTCCATTTCTTACGCCTCCTTTGCGCTGACAACTAAGGTGCTATCCTTTGGTAAATTATGAATAGTATCTACCTTTAAAGTGATATATTCCATTTCACCGGGGGTCATTTTTTTCTTTTTCTTGGTCATGATGACTTCATCACCGCATGTTACAGTTAATACAGCGTTTTTAATTACTCTGCCGACACGGAAATAAAGCTTTACATCTTTATCAGTTGCGGTATTGACATTTTGCGGAACAATATAGCGAACACCATCTTGTCCTTTCGTATGTACAACACCGGCATCAGCCTTTTCACCTTTAATGAATTTAGCTGCGCCTGCACCGGCAAGCTTGCTTTCCTCTGTTACGAAGTCAACAAGGTCGTGTACCTGTAAAACGTTACCGCAAGCAAATACGCCCTTATGGGAAGTTTCACGGTATTCGTCAACAACAGGACCGTTGGTAATGGGGTCAAGTGTAATACCTGCATTCTTAGAAAGCTCATTTTCGGGAATCAAGCCGACAGAAAGCATTAAGGTATCGCAGGGAATGTATTCTTCTGTACCGGGAATGGGTTTCAAATTCTCGTCAACATTTGCGACAGTAACGCCTTCCAGTCTATCCTTACCGTGTGTAGCTACAACGGTGCAGGAAAGTCTGAGCGGAATGTCGAAGTCCTCGAGGCACTGTACGATGTTACGAGTCAAACCACCGGAATACGGCATAAGCTCGCATACAGCCTTAACCTTTGCGCCTTCCAAGGTCATGCGGCGTGCCATAATAAGACCGATGTCGCCGGAACCTAAGATGACAACGGTCTTACCGGGCATATAACCGTCGATATTTACATATTTCTGTGCTGTACCTGCGGTCATAATACCGGAAGCACGGCAACCAGCAATGGAAAGAGCACCTCTAGGTCTTTCGCGGCAACCCATTGCCAAAACAATGGCCTTTGCCTGGATGGTTAAAAGACCGTCAAAGTTATTTACTGCAGTAACAACATTATCCGCGGAAATATCCAATACCATGGTATCTACTTTAACGTCGATATCTGTATTATAAACCTGCTCGATAAAGCGGCCGGCATATTCCGGACCTGCCAGTTCTTCACCGAAATAGTGAAGACCAAAGCCAGTATGGATGCACTGCTCTAAGATACCGCCTAAGGAGTCAGCTCTTTCTAAAATCAAGACCTTTTCAACACCGTCTTCGTGTGCTTGGAGTGCTGCTGCCATACCGGCAGGACCGCCGCCGACAACAACTAAATCATAATTCAGCATCTTTCGCACCTCATTTCGTTTTATCAAAGAGAATTTTAGAATCCCCGCCGAATTTTGTAATTTCATTCATCGGAACATGGAGCTCGCGAGCTAAGATTTCAACAACCTTAGAACCGCAGAAACCGCCTTGGCATCTGCCCATACCTGCACGGGTACGACGCTTTACGCCGTCTACATCTCTTGCACCTGCCGGAGCATGAATAGCATCTAAGATTTCACCTTCTGTGATGGTCTCACAGCGGCAAATAATTCTGCCGTAAGCTTTATTCTTTTCGATTAAAGCTTCTCTTTGTTTTTTAGTCATATGACGGAAACGAACGGGTGCTTCACGTTTTTCAGTATAGCTTTCCTTTTCGGAAAGCTCTGCTTTTTGGGTTAAGAGGTTAGCCACCATTTCAGCGATTGCAGGAGCAGCAGAAAGACCGGGAGACTCGATACCGGCTACGTTTAAGAAATGGTCGTTCTTCTCGGAGAAGCCAATAATGAAGTCATCCGTTACAGGATGTGCACGCATACCTGCGAAAGAAGTAATGGCGCCGCGAATATTCAAAGTCGGCACAGTCTTCTTTGCTTTGGCAAGAATGAAATCCAAGCCCGCGGGTGTGGTGTCTACATCTTCTTTATTTTCTACATCTAAAGCAGACGGGCCAATTAAAAGGTTACCGTCGACAGTCGGTGTAACCAAAACACCTTTACCCATTGCGTTCGGGCACTGGAAAAGTGTATGGTCTGCCATATAGCCGAAGGATTTATCTAAAAGATAATATTCGCCTTTACGAGCTACAAGTTCAATGCTTTCGTCACCAATCATTCTGGCAATATCGTCGGAATGAATACCGGCGGCATTGATCACGTAAGTTGCTTCAATTTCGCCTTGAGACGTCTCTAAAACAAAAGCATCTGCCTTCTGTGCAATAGCAGTTACTTCGCAGTTGCGAATAAACTCTACACCGTTTGTAACGGCGTTTTCGGTTGCGGCGATAGTCAGTTCATAGGGGCAAACAATGCCTGCAGAAGCAGAAAGTAAGGCGCCTTTCACTTCATCACTGACGTGGGGCTCTAATGCCTTAACTTCTTCAGCATTTAAAATAGATAATCTCGGAACACCGTTTGCAACGCCTCTGTCATACAGTGTTTTTACATGTTCCATTTCCTCGTCGGAGAATGCAAGAACTAAAGAGCCGTTGTTTCTGTAAGGAACGGAAAGAGCCTCACAAAGTTTCGGCATAAGCTCTGTGCCGCGCACATTAAGCTTTGCCTTAAGCGTACCGGTTTGTGCATCAAAACCACCGTGAACAATAGCACTGTTGGCTTTGGTTGTTCCCATAGCCACATCGTTGCAGCGCTCTAAAAGCGCGGTGCGGATGTTTTTCTTCGAGAGCTCACGTGAGATGAGAGCACCGACAACGCCCGCGCCAATTACTACAACATCATATTTCATCATTGACCCGTCCTTTCTGTGCACACTTTTTTTAAAAGTGTGCAAGAATTCTAATTAAGAAAATCACTGTAAAAACAAGAAAATATCCTAAAAAAACAAGGAGAGACTTCACACATTTGTTACAACGTATGAAGTCCTAAACATGTTAATTTAAAATTGTTTACTTTCTAGCCTTACTCTATGATTTTCTCATATTTCTCCTACATTCTACCACATTTTTTCTAAAAATGATAGTCTTTTCTTAATTTTTTTATAAGATTTTTTGAGTTTTTTCACGAAACTGCTTTTTCCATTTCTTTCTTTAAATGATTCAAAATTCGTTTCTCAAGTCTGGAAATATAGCTTTGAGAAATGCCCAATATGTCGGCAACTTCTTTTTGTGTATGTTCCTTTTGTCCGCATAAGCCAAAACGCATACACATGATTGTTTTTTCTCGTTTGGGAAGTGCGTGTACATTCTTTAAAAGCAGATTTTTTTCATCGTCATATTCAATATTCTCGTGAATCGCATCTGGATTACTGCCTAGAATGTCCGAAAGCAGTAGTTCGTTGCCGTCCCAGTCTACATTTAAGGGCTCATCGATGGAAATATCTCCTTTATGCGCTCCGGTTTTTCGAAGATGCATGAGAATTTCATTTTCGATACAGCGAGAAGCATAGGTCGCAAGCTTAATTTTCTTTTCCGGCTGAAAGGTGTGCACGGCCTTGATTAAACCGATTGTCCCGATAGAAATTAAATCTTCTATAGATACACCGGAATTTTCAAACTTTTTCGCAATATAGACAACCAGGCGAAGATTATGGGTTATTAAAAGGTCTCGGACATCTTCCTCCCCTGCCTCTAGTCTTTCTAAAAGCTCCTGCTCTTTTTCTTTGGAGAAAGGTTCGGGCAAAGATTTTGAACCGCTTACAAAATGAAGGTCCTCTTTTTTGTTCCAAAGCCGTTCAAACCACAGCTTTATTTTTTTGATGATTTGCATATTGCTTGCTCCTTTCCAGAAAATCATTGCCGAGAATAACACGATATTCTCCGTTTTTAAAATCTTGATGGCTCTCTGCTAATAAAACCGACTGTATTTCGATTCGTTTTTGTGGGACGGAAAGTCGGTCGATGATTACAGCATACAGCATTCCTTCTTTCGACACATCGGAAAACGGAATTAAACGCATTTTTTCTTTTACGCTTCCTTGAGCAGTTGAGGTATTCAGAAATAAATTTTGCGGTGTCTCCCCTAACAGTTCTTTACAAAGTGTGCTTTCCGCTACAATTACTGGCATATCGGAAAAACCGTCCCGAAGACTGTTTCCTGTATCTAGAAGTGCTGTCGTTTGAACAGTTTTGCCGCGGTGTTCCAGTTTGATTTCATATAAGCAATTATCCGGTGCACGGCGCTTTAAAAGTTTTTCGGCTAAAGTTAAAATCAAATAACAGATTGTAGTAGAGAGAATTAATGTTTTTATATCTATGTCAAAATAGACACTGCCGTTTTCATAAACCATACCTTTGGGTGAAAAATGCAGCCATATGGCAAACATGATTCCGGCAAAAGCAAAATTCACAGAGAAAAAAGCAGCAGCGGTTTTAAGTAACTCTTTTTTACTATGTATCGGGAACGAAAGAAAAATCAAAATCAAAGAAGCGATAACATTCATAAGGCACGAAACGGCTTTTGGCAGCGGCGGTAAAAAAATAACAAGCGCATAAAAGCCGCCGAACAGTGCCCCTAAAAGGAGACGCTTTCTTTTCACATGTTTTCGAAGCATGGCTTTTGTACAAAGCAGTAAAAAATAAGTGACAAATAAATTGAGAACGACCAATACATCCGCATAAACGACCAAGAACTTCTCCCCTCCCCAAATAAAAAATCCGATACCGTCATTATATCGGTATCGGATTTCAATTTTTGTCACAATCTGTGGAAAAGTTAATTTTTCATTTTGCGAAGATAATCTTCTAAAATAATGACTGCAGAAACGGCATCAATCACCGCTTTACGCTTTTTTCCGCGTGTATTTGTCACGTTTAGTGCGTTGTGCGCAGAAACCGTGGTCAATCGTTCATCTTCGAAGTCTACAGGAAGCCCTGTTTCCTCAGTTAAAAGCGCGCCGAGCTCTCGGCAGGCTTCAGCACGAAAGCCTTCAGAACCATCCATGTTTTTTGGAAGTCCCAAAACGATTTTTTCTGCCTTTTTTTCTTTTACAAGTTCGGCTATTTTTTGAGCCAAGACATTTTTATCGGTTTCTTCGATGACCGTTACAGGAGAAGCAAGCATTTCAAAACGATCACATACAGCTATGCCGGTTCGCACATCTCCATAGTCAACAGAAAGCATTACCATGGCTGCACCTTGCCGACAATATCCATAACGCTCTTTTCACCACAGGAATCCAAATAGGCATTCAAGCCGTCAATAACTTTTAAGGGCGTAAAGGCATCCGTAAAGTTTGCTGTGCCGATTTGAATGGCTGTAGCACCTGCCAAAAGCATTTCAACGGCATCTTCCCACTTGGTAATGCCGCCCATGCCGACAACCGGAATATTGACGCGGTTGGCAACCTGCCAAACCATACGAAGCGCTACTGGGAATACTGCTGCACCGGACATGCCGCCTGTATTATTTTTTAGAAGCGGTCTGCGGGTACGAATGTCAATTTTCATGCCAGTTAAGGTATTGATTAAAGATACAGCATCTGCACCGCCGGCTTCTGCTGCGGCCGCAATTTCTGCAATATCGGTAACGTTGGGTGTAAGCTTTACCATAAGGGGCTGTTTGGCAACGGCCTTTACAGCTTTTGTAATGGATTCTACACTCTTCGTGGAAGTGCCGAAGGAAATACCGCCTTCTTTAACGTTTGGGCAAGAGATATTAAGCTCAATCATGTCAATATCAGCGTCCTGTAAGCGACGAACGGTTTCCACATAGTCCTCCGGCTGACTGCCGGCGATATTGGCAATGATAGTTGTATTCTGCTTTTTTAAGAAAGGCAAATCTTCCTCAATGAAAACATCTACACCGGGATTTTGGAGACCGACGGAATTGAGAATACCACTGGGTGTCTCAGCAATTCTCGGAGACGGATTACCGGTTCTTTCGTGGAGCGTAGTTCCTTTGCAGGAAATACCGCCGAGCTTGGAAATATCATAGAGTCTGGCGTATTCCTGACCGAAACCGAAGGTACCGCTGGCGGTAATTACAGGGTTTTTAAAATCTACACCCGCAATATTTACGTGTAAATCTGCCATTAGAATACCACCTCCGAAGCATCAAATACAGGGCCGTTTTTGCAAACGTGTAAGACGTGTGTACCGGTTTTATCATGAATCTCACATGCACATGCAAGACACGCACCGATACCGCAGCCCATTCTCTCTTCTAAAGAAACATAGCATTTTACTTGTTGTTCTTCACAGAGCGCCGCAATACCTTTGAGCATGGGCATCGGACCGCAGGCATAAACGATAGCGTCTTTATCCCCTGCTAATTTTTCTTTTAAAATATCTGTAACAAAGCCTTTAACGCCGTAAGAACCGTCGTTAGTTGCTACGGAAACATCTTTGGCAACACGTTTGAAATCCTCTAAAAGAATCATCTGTTTTTGAGAACGGAAGCCCAAGATAACTTCGGCATTTTCACCGTAATCCTCGGCTGCACCTAGCATAGGCGGGCAGCCGATGCCGCCGCCCACAAAAATCGCGCGTTTATCCTTTTCGGGGAAGAAACCGTTTCCTAAAGGACCTAAGATATCCAATTCGTCGCCGGCCTTGCGTTCGGAAAGCCATTTTGTACCTTCACCGCGTACTTCGAATACCAAGGTAATGGTACCGTTTTCCTTATCAATTTCACAAATAGAAATCGGACGGCGGAGCGTTTTGCCTTCGCAGTAAATATTTACGAATCTGCCGCACCAGCTTTCTTCGGCAAGATCCTTGCAGTCAATTACAAAACGAAAGGTTGTTTCATTGAGCTGCTCAACAGTTTTTATTTTATAAGGTTTCTGAACCATAGTTCCTCCAAAGCTTACAGCTTGTTGACTTTGATTTCTTCTAAGCCGTCATTCTTTTCCAGACAGTCTGTTAAAGCCAGTGCCATTTCTACAGACGGCAATACAGGAATACGGCGAAGAAGTGCCGTTCTTCTGATTTTTACGTCATCATCATTCGGGTTGGAAGCTTCCTGCGCGGTAGATACCAAATAGGAAAGCTTATTCTGTAAAATCAGATGTAAGGTATTCGGTTCGCCCTCATGAATCTTACGTACAGCATTTGCCGCAACGTGGTTAGCATTGAGAAGCTTTGCGGTGTTTGCAGTTGCATAAATCTTAAAACCCTGGTTTAACAAAGCAGCACCGAGTGCTATGCTCGCCGGTTTATCGGAATCTGCAACAGAAATCATAACGCCGCCGGTTCTCTTAAGACGCATGCCGGAAGCTAAGAAGCCTTTATAAACAGCCTCATCATAGGTATCACCTACACCAATAACTTCACCGGTCGAGCGCATTTCATCACCCAAACGAACGTCGATTTTTTCAAGATGCTCGAAGCTGAATACAGGTACACGAACATAAACCTTTTGCGATTCTTTATAAAGCCCTGTGCCTAAGCCTAAATCCGAAAGAGTCTCGCCGAGCATTAAACGTGTGGCAAGCTCTACAATCGGAAGACCGGTTGCTTTGGTCATAAAGGGAATGTTTCTGGTGGCAACCACACTTGCAGAAATGACATAAACTTCGTTGTCATAAACTACAAATTGCATATTTAAAATACCCTTAAGCTTTAAAGCACGGCAAAGACGTTCTGCGAAAGAAAGAATCTCTGCTTTTACATTTTCATTAAAGGAAAGGCTCGGATAAACGGCTAAGGAGTCACCGGAATGTACCTTTGCCTTTTCAACGTGCTCGCAAATGCCAGGAATTAAAATATTTTCGCCATCAGAAAGAACATCTACATGTGCACCCTTGCCTACTAAAACGCGACGATTGTCCACACGACGGATTTTCTGTTCATCCAAAAGATCTGTGAAGGCAAGCTTGTTTTTAAGGATTCGGTGCATTTCTGCATCCGGACCGTAAATTTCTACGCCGAGAGATTTGAGAATTTCGGACTTGCGAACTGCATTGCCGCCGCCGAAAGCCAAAAGCGCACCGTCGATTTCTTCCTTCTTTGCAATTTTTGCAACACTTTCATCATCAATCGGCTCAGTATATACGCTGTCTGCTGCAAAAAGAGAAGCGGAATTTGCCGCCGGGTTATCATTTAAAATAACCGTTTGTTTACCAAAATCGGAAAGTGCTTTAGATGCGAGTGTCACAGCAAAATCTCTGTCAGTACCAAGGCCGATAGAAGTCGGGCCTGCACCGATAACAAGTACTTTTTTCTTGTTGGATTTGTCTGTGCTCTTGGCAGCGGAAATTCGGCTCAGAGCCGCTTTTTCTTCATCGGAGGAATCAGCAAGTGCTTGAATTTCAGAAAGGAATGCCTGATCTACATTGGTAAGCTTTTCGAGCTCTTCTAAAGAAATGTCGCGTCTGAGTGCTTCATAAAGCATGAATATACGTCTGTCATCAGCAACGGAAAGTTTCTTCAGCAAATCCTCGTCGCTTAAGTTGGCAATCTCCTCTTTTACGGCCTTTAAAGGCTGTAAGGAAAGAAGTGCTTTATAAAATGCGGAAGCAAAAGTTTCGCCATGTGCAAAAATTTCACCGGTAGATTTCATGGTATCGCCGAGTTTGCGATAAGCTGCCTCACCGAATTTTTCAAAGGACCATTTCGGAACACGAACGCAAACGTGCTTGTCATAATAAGATGCATCCGGAACTGCGAAATCTTTTTCGGCAATTTCTTTTAAGGTTGCACCGAGCGCAAGCTTTGTGCAAACAGCAGAAAGCGGGAATCTAGAAGCTTTTTCGCAAAGGGCTGTAGCACGGGAAAATACGGAGTCAGCACCAAACACAACGTATTCAGTATTCTCACGATTTACTGCAAAGCGAACAAAGCAAGTACCGTTTAATTCCACACGATTTGCAATAGCCTTTGTTGCATTATAAAGTGCATCTAAAAGCGCTTTCGGCAAGGTTTTGGTCGGAATAACCGCAATACTATCGCCGGAATGGATGCCGATAACTTCCATATATTCGGTAGCGCAAAGTACTTCGCACTGGCCGCTTGCATCACGCACGCACTGCACGTTGATTTCTTTATAACCGGTAATGCATTTCTGAACGGCTACCTGACCGAGCATGGATTTTTCGCAAGCCTGTGCAAAGGAAGTCTTTAAATCCTCAGCACATTCGCAGGGAATAAAGCTGCCTGCATCTGCAGAGAAAGCGGCACGAACCGATACAGGGAAGCCGACGGACTGTGCGAAAGCCATAGCTTCTTCTTCGCTATTTACGACTTCTTCTTGTAAAAACGGAAGTTTTTCTTCTTTTAAGAGGTCATTTAAGGCACGGCGAGAATTCAGTGTTTTATAAACGTCAGGCTGAATATCCAAAAGCTCAACGCCCAAATCTTTAAAATCACCGTTTTGATGCATTTCTAAGCAAAGCTCAATGCCTTTTTTACCGGCGGCAGCTGCTAAAACAGCATCCGGCTTTTCGACTTCGATAATCTTTTTAAGGATTTCCGCGCCGAGCGGTTCTAAGTATACGACATCTGCAAAGTGCTTATCCGTCATTACAGTTGCAGGATTCGGGTTAACAACAACTACCGTTTTTCCTGCTTCTTTTAAGGTTCTGCAAATCTGTGTACCGGCATAATCCAACTCACTGGACTGGCCGATAACAACGGGACCCGCACCGATAACGAGTATTTTTTTGAAAGAATCTTTCATAAAATTTGCCTCCGAAAAAGAGTTTATTTCTTTAATGCGCCCATAATATCTTCACGCATACGAATAGCTTCATTTCTAGCTGCAAGAGCATATTCTGTTTCATCATAATCGCCCTTCTGATATGCACACATAATGCCACGAGAAGAGTTGATGATTGCGCCGCGACCGTTTTCATCAAACGCGCCTGCAACGTCTTTTGCACCGCCGCCCTGTGCACCGTAACCGGGTACTAAGAAGAAGGTGTGCGGTAAAGCTTTACGTAAGTGTGCGAGCTGTTCGGGATAAGTTGCACCGACAACTGCGCCTACAGCGGAATAGCCGAATTTGCCACGGTTATCTTCGCCCCAGCCTTCACACATTTTGCCCATAGCTTCATAAACGGGAACGCCGTCCAAAAGTCTGTCCTGTAATTCACCGGAAGACGGGTTGGAGGTCTTTACAAGAACGAAAATGCCCTTGTCATCTGCTTTACAAATATCTAAAAGCGGATTTACACCGTCACTGCCGAGATAGCCGTTTACAGTAAGTGCGTCACCGTCGAATGCTGGAACCATTTCACCGTTAATATCGGTTTCGCCGAGATGAGCGGTTGCATAAGCTGTCATAGTGGTACCGATATCATTTCTCTTACCGTCTGTCATTACAAAAAGACCTTTGCTCTTCGCATAAGCGATCGTTTCAGCAAGAGCTCGCATACCCTGCCAGCCGTACATTTCGTAATAAGCACACTGTGGCTTTACAGCCGGAACAATATCATAAAGTGCATCAATCAAACCTTTGTTAAAGGTAAGAAGTGCATCTGCCGCACCTTCTAAGGTGTTGCCGTATTTTTCAAAAGAAGCCTGTTTAATGTATTCGGGGATAAACTGAAGCTTCGGGTCTAAGCCTGCCACAGTCGGATTTTGTTTTTCTTCGATTGCTTTTATAAGTCTGTCAAAGCCCATTAGAAATCCTTCCTTTCATCTTCAAAAACTATTTTTCCGTCTAAGACGGTCATTTTTACTTTACTTTGTAAGGTGCAATTCTTAAACACAGCATTTTTAGATTTACCGTGTAATTTTTCGGGATCTACAACCCATGTTTCGTTTTCATCCAGCAAAACGAGATCTGCAGGGCTGCCGACTTTCAGAGTACCAGCATCAATGCCTAAAATCTCCGCTGGTTTTGCGGACATGCGATAAATGAGTTCGGAAAGCGTTAATTTACCGCTTGCAACGAGAGCTGTATAAGAAGCGGAAAAGGAAGTTTCCATACCGATAACACCGTTCGGTGCATGGTAAAAATCGCTTTTTTCTTCGACTGTATGTGGTGCATGATCCGTTGCAATAACATCCAAATCACCGCTTACAATCGCGTTAAAAATCGCTTCTTTGTCTTCCTTGGTGCGAAGAGGCGGATTCATTCTGTAATCTGCATCTTCCGTGAGCACCTTGGTTTCATCGAAGATAAAATAATGCGGACAGGTTTCTGCCGTTACAGCATAGCCCTTCGCTTTGGCATCCCGAATCAGCGATGCGGAAATCTTTGTGCTGGTGTGGCAAATATGTAAATGACAGCCTTTCGGCGCAGACATTAAAAGTGCAATTTCTCTTGCTGTTCCCACATCTTCGGCACTGCTTGGAATACCGATAACACCAAGCTCTTTGGCTGAGATACCGTCATGAATGATGCCGCCTTTGGAAAGGGTTCTGTCCTCTGTGTGTGCAAAAATGGGTGTATTTAAAGCCGCAGCCTGTTCCATAGCATCTGCCATAAGGCGGGCTGTTGCAACCGGAACGCCGTCATCTGAAAAAGCACCTGCGCCGGCTTCCACTAAAGCTTTCATATCCGTAAGTTCTTCACCGCGCAAACCTTTGGTAATCGCCGCAACGGGAATTACGTGAGCTTTGGCAGATTTGGCTTTTTCTAACAATTCTTGTACAGCTTCCGGAGAATCACAGGTGGGCGCGGTGTTGGGCATGGCACACAGTGTGGTTACACCGCCTGCCGCCGCCGCATTACAACCGCTTTCCACGTCTTCTTTCTGTGTAAAACCAGGATCACGCAAATGGACATGCAAGTCAATGAAACCTGGTGCTAGAACAAGATGCGTTGCATCTACCACTTTAGCCTCGTTGGGTGCTTCAATATTTTGACCGAGTTTTGTAATTTTACCATCTTCGCAAAGCAAATCGCCGACGGAATCTAAATTTTGTGTCGGATCCACAAGACGGGCATTTTTAAATAAAATCACGCTCATGATTTACTCCTTCTTAGTGTGATGGTTTTTGTTCGGGCTTAGGCTCCCCTGCATCTGTACCCGGCTCGGGATTAGGCTTTTGTGCCTCTGTTTCAGTTTCTGCATTCGGTGCCTGTGTGCTGTTTTCACCTTCCGGCGTCGGTTGCGGCGCAGGAGCTGCTGTACAGCTTACACAAGTGCCCGGTAAATTCTTTTTGCTATACCAGCCCATTGCTTTACTTTGGCAGTTGTCGCCTGCTAAAAGACCGGTTTGTGTGCAATAGTAATGCTGTTCTACAATCGGAGAAGTTTTGGTAAACTCAACTTTCTTAAGATTTTTGTGAACTTTATTCATAACGTTATCAAAAATCTTACCGGCAGGGTTGCCGCTTACGTAATCCGAAATGGATTTCTGCTGGTCACAACCGAACCAAACTGCACCGACATAATATGGTGTGCCGCCGACAAACCAACGGTCTTTGTCTTCACTGGTTGTACCGGTTTTTGCAAAGAGAAGAGAATTTTTAAGGCCGTAATTTCTAGCTGTTGCCTGGCCTGCAGCATCGGTTACAACGGTTTGCAGTAATTCATTCATAATATCTGCAGTTTCGGGTGTGATTGCGCGTTCACCTTCGGGTTCGGTTGCCTTTTGCAATAAGACATCACCATTGCTGTTGGTAACCTTATAATAAGCGTAAGGCTCGTAGTACATACCACCGTTACCGAATGTTGCATAAGCTGCTGCCATTTCCAAGGTAGTTACACCTTTGTGTGTACCGCCGACAGCCATGGAGGATGCATTGATATCGGTAGGATCTACAAGATTCGCAAGATGAAATTTCTGTGTTGCAAAATCGAAGCACTTTCTGAAGCCCATCTGCTTTGCAAGCTGTGCAGGAACTGTGTTGTAAGATTTACAAATCGCCTTCTGCACATTTACATAAGAATCCGGAGAACCGGGATCGCCGCCGTAGTTGTGCGGACCGGGTTTACCGTCTTTGTAGTAATTATCAATACCGTAGTTCTTAACCAAAGTACTCCAAGTTACATATTTATTTTCAATAGCCGGAGCATAAATGGTTAAAGGCTTAATGGAAGAACCGGGCTGTCTTACCGAGTTTGCCGCACGGTTAAGACCTCTATTTTGTGTTTTCTCGCCGGCACCGCCGACCATGCCGACAATTCTGCCTTTATAATCCATAATGGTCATAGCAGACTGTCTGTCTTCAAAGCCTTCTTTGGGCTTCGGGAAATCTTTTTCATGGACATAAACATCTTCCATTGCTGCTTGAACGTCTAAATCTACTGCAGCGTAGATACGAAGACCGCCGGAATAAATCATGGAAGAAGCCTGAGATTTGGTCATGCCGTACTGGTTCATCAAATCCTTAATAACAGATTGAATAACATAGTCTACATAATAGCTTTGAATTTTATTTTGAGACTGATTTTTAGAAGATTCCAACTCCTCAGAAGCAACGAAGTTTTCGCTGTTGGTGAATACCATTTCGTAAGCGACAGCTTCATCATATTCTTCCTTGGTAATCATCTTTTCATTCAGCATCATTTCCAGGCAGTAAAGCTGTCTGCTTCTATTCTTTTCCGGATTCTTTAACGGATCATTTGCAGAGGGTGCTTTTGTAATGGCTGCAAGAGAGGCACATTCTGCTAAATTCAAATCCTGCACGTTTTTACCGAAATACTTTTCGGAAGCCGTCTGCACGCCGTAGCAGCCGTGGCTCATATAAATAGTGTTCATATAAGCTTCTAAGATGCTTTCTTTAGAAACGTTTTTCTCTAAGTTAAGCGCTGTCAGAATTTCGTAGAATTTACGATTTAAAATACGCTTATTTTCACCGGTCAAGTTTTTAATAAGCTGCTGGGTGAGCGTAGAACCACCGGCTTTATCTTTGGCAACGATATTCTTAATAGAAGCAGTAGCAATACGAGACCAGTCTACGCCGTTGTGTTTTCTGAAGCGCTTGTCCTCCAGCGCAATATAAGCATTGGCAAGGTTTTGCGGAATAACGCTTTCTTCGGGATTTGCTTCGTTATAATCTACCCAAATACGGTTTTGCTCGCCGTGTAAACGGTTGATTTCAATATCCTCACCATCGGCATTTTTAGCGTAAATAAAGGTAGTTTGGTCTTGATTTTGCTTATATTCTTCTAAATTAATTTTGGGTTCACCGTTGACAAAAGAAATAGCAAAAATCAAAAAGTACAGACCGATAATCGTGACCGTTACAAGTCCGGTAATTAAAATTGCCAAGAGAGCGGCTAACGGACCTCTGATTTTTTTCTTAGAGCCTGTATGTTTTTTTACCTTTTGAGTTTGTTTTTGTTTGGATGCCATAAAGTGCCTCCGTTATTTCCATTTTCAAGTGCCTATTTTGACACCTATTATCGAAAAATTATTATAACATATAATTGACCGCTTTTCACCTAATTTTTCTAAAATTTAAATATATTTTTATATTTTTTCTGTGTTTTGGGGAAAATAAGCCCAAAGGAGGAGCATTTATGAGAAAATTTCTTTGGTTTTTACTTGCAATCTTTCTTTATAGCCTCTTTGTTTTTCCACTTTGGTGCATGTTTGCTATTCAAAAAGAGCGTATATAATTTATATTTTGCAAAAAAATAACGTCGGACTGCAAAGCCCGACGTTTTGTTTGGAGCGGGTGATGGGAATCGAACCCACACAGCCAGCTTGGAAGGCTGGAATTCTAACCATTGAACTACACCCGCATAGTCAACGCATTAAATTTTAGCAAAAAAAGCTCGCTTTGTCAATAGTACCGCTTATAATTTTTGAAATGCATCTGCGCTGAGGAAAAGTTCAATATCATCTTTCGGATGCATTTCGTAGGCCTTTTCAAAAGAAAAACCAAAAGCATTACCGCTTTCATACAGTTCTTTTAAAGGAACTAAAACAAAGGAGCGATTCAAAATTTCCGGATGCGGTAAGCGAAGCTCCTCTGTGTCCGAATTGACATTTTCCCCAATTAAAAAATCTAAATCCATAATGCGGGGACCGTTTTTGAAAAGACGTATTCTGCCAAGACCGGCTTCAATCCCCAAACAGGCGCCGAGTAAGGCAGAGGGAGAAAGCTCGGTTTGAATTTCCGCAACCATGTTGAGAAAGTCCGGCTGATCCAAAAATCCGTAGGGCTTGGTTTGATAAACGGATGAAATGCGCAACACTTCTGTTTTAGGCACAAGCCCCAGAGCGACAAGGGCTTGTTTTAAATTTTCTTCTCGATTGCCTTGATTCGTACCGAGTCCGATAACTGCAAGCATGTAACTTCTCCCCTCTTACACTCTGTTTCTTGTAATTTCTACGGCGGTATAAGCAATATCCGCTTTCACCGGTGCCTGCGGCTTTTTAAGAAGCACATTCACTGACTCCACGGCGGGAAAATTTTCTAAAACAGTGTCGGCAACTACTTGCGCCGCTTTTTCCAATAAATCATATTTTTCCTGTAAAAATGCCGCGCGAACTTTTTTTATGACCTGCGCATAGCTGACGGTATCTTCTACATTATCGGAATGGCAGGGCTTTTGCAAATCCAAAAAACAAGTAATATCCAAAACGAAAAATTGGCCATCCTCTTTTTCTTCGGGATTTACGCCGTGATAAGCATAGAGCTTTAAGCCGTTTATAATAATTTTATCCACTGTTTATGCTCTCCTAACTAAAGCATCTGTCATCTTAGCAGCAAGAACCGCTTCTTTTACATGATGCACACGAATAAAGTCTGTTCCGCCTGCAATGGCTAAGGTGTCAGCGGCGATTGTACCGTATTTTTTATCATCACCTTCTGCATTGGTTTCAAAAGTAACCATGCGTTTGCAGGAAAGCGCGGTTAAAAGAGCTCTGTTTTCGGATTTAAGCTTTTGAATATCTCGAATCAAAGCGAGATTATCTTCATGACTTTTGCCGAAACCGATACCCATATCATAACAAAGCTGTTCATTTTGAATGCCGAAAGCTTCACATTTTTTCTGCATAGTGTCAAAGAAATCCAAAACATCTTGTACAACGCCTTCGGGATAAGCAACAACCGTATCGGAATCACTCTTACCGCTATGCATTACAATCCAACCGGCATGGTACTCTTTGACGAGTTTTGCCATATCTTCATTAAAAATACCGCTGACATCATTTACAATGGCGGCACCCTGCTCTAAGGCATATTTTGCTACCTCAGGATAAAAGGTATCTACCGAAACAGGAACAGAAACCGTTTCTAAAACCGCCGGTAAAAACTGCTTTAAAACATTTAATTCTTCTTCCGGTGAAAGCTCGATATGACCCGGTCTTGTAGATTGTGCACCGATGTCAATTAAATCTGCACCGTCTTTTTCCATTTCTAAAGCGTGAGCCACAGCGATTTGCGGATCATTCCACTTACCACCATCAAAGAAGGAATCCGGTGTAATGTTTAAAATACCCATAACATAGGTTTTTTCCCCTAAAGCATAGGAGAATTTTTGTCCTTTAAAATACTGCATGTTTAATTACCTCTTAAAAGCGTCATAACTTCACTGCGTGTTCTTGCGTCTTTCTTCATGATGCCGCGAAGTGCAGAGGTCTGCGTTTTAGCACCGGCTGCACGTGCGCCGCGCATCGTCATACAAAGATGTTCTGCTTCTACAAGAACTGCAACGCCCTTGGGGTGGAGATTCTCTTCTAAGAAATCTGCCACCTGCGCTGTAAGTCTTTCCTGAAGCTGCGGACGCTTTGCGTAGCTGTTTACAATTCTTGCAAGCTTAGAAAGGCCGATAACCTTGCCGTCCGACGGAATATAGGCTATGTGTGCCTTGCCGATAAACGGAAGCAAATGGTGTTCGCACATGGAATACATCGGAATATCACGAACAATAACCATTTCGTCGTTTTGGCCCTCATTAAAGAGCTTTAAATACTGCTTGGGGTCATCTTCGAGACCTGCAAAAATTTCTTCATACATATTGGCAACACGTTTGGGCGTTTCCACAAGACCCTCTCTATCGGGATCTTCGCCGATTGCAATTAAAATTTCGCGTACGGCTTTTTCAATTCTTTCCTTATCCATGGTTATTCTCCTTTTTTCTCGAACAAAAATTGTATAGTTCCGAGTTCATCAATATTGATATAGGTTATATCTTTGTATTTTCGATAAGCGGCAGCATCGGCTTTCTTTAACAAATCAAAGAATTCACCGTTATCCAGAAGCGCGTGCATGGCTTTTTGATA
This sequence comes from Acutalibacter sp., assembly GCA_020025775.1. GTDB lineage: Bacteria > Bacillota > Clostridia > Oscillospirales > Acutalibacteraceae > Fimenecus. Next base: position 213,578 of record JAHHRN010000002.1, on the reverse strand, counting down.
AGCACTGTTATTTTGAAACTTAACCTCAAAGCCATAGCTTTTATTTCGCAAAGACTCCCGCATTAGCTCCGTAAGGCGCTGCTTTGTTGCTTGATTATAGGCATCAAAGACGCACTTTTCTTTTACAAAATAGTTATACTCTGTGGAAACACAGTTATTTTGTGCTGGTTCTAAGTCTTTGTGATCCTTTAAAAGCTCGGTTTCTGTTAAATTGAAATAATTATGTTGAAATTCGTCGGTGTCTTTTTCGTCAAGGTCATCCCAGGTTACATCTAAATAGTAGTTGTTTCCCTCTATGTTTACCACATTCCACATATGACCTTCGCTGAAATCTTCTCCACTTTTTTGTGCATCTACCGATTTACCCGTGACTAAATAGCTTTCTACGCCTTTGTGCATTAGGAGAAGCTGCATCGCTCTGGAATAGCCCTCACAAACGGCTTCACCTTCCACAAGTGCGTCATAAGCAGTATAACCGATAGGTTCAACGTTGTCATAAACGGTATTATCACAAATATAATCGTGGAAATACAGTTCGATTTCATAGGCTGTCATATTCGTCTGCAGACCTTGGCAAGCCTCCTCTACGGCTTTTTCCAACAGACCACGTCTGGTTTCGCAGACATCCTTTGTATGTGCATATTGGGGAAGAAAATAGGCTCTATTCCCTTTCTTTCGCATTTTACTTTCATTGGAAAGGCACAAAATATCTGGATGGTCATAGGAAAGCGCTAAAAACATAGCGTTATATTCTTCCATGGTCAGCGGTGGAATTTCAATTTCTTCTGGATGCTCTCGGATTGCATCATAAATCAGCGTGTAGGCAAGCTTTGCGTTGTCTGAAAGTCCTCTGAAATAATAATTCATAGACGTTTCGTGTAAAGAAATGTCTACCGAAGAAAAGTCCGTGGGCTTATTTTGGAGATAGCGTACCGAATAAAATCCGACCTGAAGAAGAATGCAAAAGCATAAAAGAGAAATAAGAAGTTTCTTTTTCATGGCTCCTCCTAAAAGTTTTAAGCCTTAACCGAACCGCGCAAGGAAACAAACATCGGAATAATACCGTCTGCTGCGCTGTCTACAATGGAAAAGTCTGTTTCGGATTCGTTAAAAATAAAGCTGAGTACACTGTTATTTTTTTGTGTTTTATAAAGAGACTGTAAGGTGGAAGAAACCAAAGCAGCAATGGCTTTTTCTTCTTCGTTTCCATCGGCATAGTATAAATATTTTAAGAATAAATCTCCCGTTAAGCTTTGCTCTCCGGCTTCGAGATATAAAGAGTTACCTTGGCTTTTATCCTGAATACGCTGTGGAATAAGAATATTCACATTGCCGATTTTACCGATGATTTTTTTGAGAGAGGTTTCGGACTGCTTAATATAGCGGTCTGTTTTATAACCGACGTGAGACTCCACAGCGGCTTTTAAACCACTCATACCGCTATTTTTGAAATGAGAGGCAAAGCTCTCCCCATCTACATTCGTATTCAAATCCAACATTTGAACGGTAATCTCTTTGGAATCTGCATGCGATGAAATCATATAAAGCCCTGTAAGCTTAGACTGCGAACTGTAAATCGTTAAAAGAACAGAGCTGTCTCGTACTTCTACCGCTGTAGTTTTTACTGGTTCTTCTGTTGTGTCTTCCATTTCTTCTTCCGTTTTTTTGCCAATTAGATTATTTAGATTAAAGTCAATGGAATCCATAAACAGTAAGACGGATACTCCGCCTAATACCACAACAAATACAGCAAATGCAGAAATAAAAGCAGCCGCTCGTTTTTTCTTTTGCTTTTCAGGGCTTGAGAAATTAAGCTTTGGTTTTCTTCTACGCATGAATATGCTCCCTATATCTATATAAATAATCTTGTTTTTATTGTAATAAAATTAGTATAGCATATTCCCCACTATTTTAAAAGGAAAAATAAAAAATCGGTCAAAGAAAGGTATCTTTGACCGATAAAAGTTGATTATCCTGCATCCTTGGGTGTGCGTTTGCCTTCGATTTTTGCTGATTTCTTACGAGAACCAACCTCTGTTAAAGGTTTCGCTCCGTTTTCTACGCAATCCTTTGTGATGATAACCTTAACAATGCTTTCATCCGAGGGAATGGTATACATAATTGGAAGTAAGGTTTTTTCCAAAATAGCACGAAGACCGCGAGCACCTGTTTTCTTTTCCAAGGTTTTGTCTGCGATAGCTTCCAGTGCATCCCTTTGGAATTCCAAAGAAACGCCATCCATACGGAAAAGCTCGGTGTACTGCTTGAGCAAAGCGTTTTTAGGCTCATCCAAAATGCGAATTAAAGCATCTCTGTCTAAATCCGTAAGCGTAGTTAAAACCGGCAATCTGCCGACAAGTTCCGGAATCAAGCCGAACTTAACCAAATCCTGCGGAATAACCTGCGCATACATAGCGGTTTTGTCTTCGTGAGATGTTGTAGAAACGATTTCACTACCAAAGCCTAACACTTTGTTTGCAGAACGCTTTTCCACAATGCGCTCGATACCGTCAAATGCACCGCCGCAAACGAAAAGAATATTGGAAGTGTCAATTTGGATAAATTCCTGCTGCGGATGCTTTCTGCCGCCTTGGGGCGGAACATTGGAAACCGTGCCTTCTAAAATCTTTAAGAGTGCCTGCTGAACGCCTTCACCGCTGACATCACGTGTGATGGACGGATTTTCGGACTTTCTGGCAATCTTATCAATTTCATCAACATAGATAATACCCTGCTGTGCGCGTTCTACATCATAATCGGCAGCTTGAATCAGACGAAGTAAAATATTCTCAACATCTTCGCCAACGTAACCTGCTTCTGTAAGCGTTGTAGCGTCTGCAATCGCAAACGGAACGTCTAAGATTTGTGCCAAGGTTTGCGCCAACATGGTTTTACCGACACCGGTAGGACCAAGCAAAATAACATTACTCTTTTGAATGTTTACGTTGCTTGCATCGCCGTAGTAAATACGCTTATAATGATTATAAACAGCAACGCTGAGCGCAATTTTAGCTTCTTCTTGACCGATAACATATTCGTCTAAATGCGCTTTAATTTCTTCGGGCGTAGGCAAAGCTTTTTGAGGAGCGGATTTACTCTTTTTCTTTGCCGGAGTTCTGCCGGCATTGGGATTCCCCTCTTCGATAATATCCATGCAAAGCTGAACGCATTCGTCGCAGATGCAGACACCGGGGCCTGCAATCAGCTTATCCACTTCATCCTGCGTCTTTCCGCAAAAGGAACAATAAACCGTTTTCTGTCTATCGTCGTTTTCTCTTGCCATGTGTTGCTCCTTTTTGTTATCTCTTATAGAAAATCTTGTCAACTAAGCCGTACTCGAGGGCTTCATCGGCAGAAAGGAAGTTGTCTCTTTCTGTATCCAAAGCAATCTGCTCAATCGGCTTACCTGTATTTTCAGCCAAAATGCGGTTGAGCTTTTCACGAGTCTTTAAAATGTGCTTGGCAACAATATCAATTTCGGTTGCCTGACCCTGTGCACCGCCGCTGGGCTGGTGAATCATAATTTCACTGTTCGGGAGTGCATAGCGCTTACCCTTCGCGCCGGAAGAAAGTAAAAATGCACCCATGCTTGCAGCCATGCCCATGCAAATGGTGGAAACATCGCATTTAATGTACTGCATTGTGTCATAAATTGCAAAACCGGCTGTTACAGAACCACCGGGGCTGTTGATATAAAGGCTGATGTCTTTTTCACTGTCCTGGCTTTCCAAATAAAGAAGCTGCGCGACAACCAAGCTGGCGGTTGCATCGTTAACTTCATCGGATAAAACAATAATTCTGTCGTTAAGAAGTCTGGAATAAATGTCGTAAGAACGTTCACCGTGATTTGTCTGCTCAACAACGTAAGGTACAAGTGCCATACAAAAAACCTCCTAAAATTCCATAGACGCTGCACTTTACATCACCTTTACAAGTAAAGGCTTCGCGATGAAAATGCAGCGTACCTAATGTTTTTTCCTGAGCGCTGCCTATAAAATTATAGTCGCGTTTTAGGAAAGCTATTCATTTATATGCTTATTTTTCCTCTGCAGGAGCTTCGTCTTTCTTTGCAGCGGCTTTCTTTGCTGCTGTTTTCTTTGCGGGAGCTACATACTCAGCGCTGTCTACAATAAGCTTAACAGCCTTTCTTGCAGCAAGCTCGGGCTTCATGGTTTCAGCCGGAATAGCCTTCTTAACTTCTTCTAATTCCATGCCGTAAGCTTCAGCAATCTTCTTGAGCTCTTCTTCAAGTTCGTCGTCGGAAACTTCGATGTTTTCAACTTCGATAATCTTTTCGATAGCGAGGTCAAGCTTAACCTGATGCTCAGCCTGGTCGCGGTAATTGTCGCGAAGTGTTTCAAGCTCCATGCCGGTGTACTTGAGGTAATCCTCAAACTTAAGGCCCTGAGCCTGTAATCTGTAAGCAAATTCGTTAAGATTGTCGTCAATCTTCTTTTCAATCATTGCAGCCGGAATCTCAGCCTTAATACCGTTAGCTACCATTTCTAAAAGAGCGTTGGTTGCTTCTTCTTCAGCAGCAGCCTTTTTGCTTTCGGAAATGTGGGACTTAATGTCCTTCTTGAGGTCATCAACGGTATCCTTGTCGCTGATATCCTTTACGAATTCGTCATCAAGCTCGGGAAGTTCCTTAACCTTGATTTCGTGAAGTTTAATCTTGAATACAGCGTCCTTGCCTGCGAGGGGTTCCTGATATTCCTGCGGGAAGGTTACGTTAATATCAAATTCTTCGCCGGTCTTGTGGCCGATGATCTGATCTTCAAAGCCGGGGATGAACTGACCGGAACCGAGGGTAAGCTCATAGCTTTCGCCCTTGCCGCCATCAAATGCTACGCCGTCAACAAAGCCTTCGAAGTCGATAACAGTGATATCATCCTTCTGAGCTGCTCTGTCTTCAACAGTAACAAGTCTTGCGTTCTGCTCAAGCATACGGTTGAGTTCAGCTTTAACTTCGTCAGCAGTAACTCTTACAGACTTCTTTTCAGCCTTAAGGCCTTTGTATTCGCCAAGCTCAACTTCGGGCTTAACTGTAACTTTTAATTTAAGTACAACGCCATCTTTGCCCATTTCGGGAACATCGAGGTCATAAGGAGCAGCTACGATGTCGAGATTTGCTTCCTTAACAGCTTCTTCAACTGCCTCGGGATAGAGAATCTCTAAAGCATCTTCGTAGAAAACGCCTTCGCCGTACATTTTTTCAATGAAAGTACGCGGTGCTTTACCTTTTCTGAAGCCATGAACAGCAATATTTTTTCTAGCCTTTAAATATGCCTTCTGAATAGCTTCTTCAAACTTTTCGCCGCTGATGGAAATTTCTAATTCCCATACGTTGGTTTCAACATTTTTAGATGATTTTAAACTCATTTTTTTGTTAGCCTCCTGCTTATAAACGTTAACTTAGTTATTATAACAGAAACTTTTTTAAATTTCCATACTTTTTTTATTATTTTATCAATTCTACCAATTTTGGACAAAATTTCAGGTAATCTCCAGACAAAAGTTCAAATTTTATCCCATGAAATACGCCGTTATAGGAATATTTTGTGGCATCGCCGTGCATATGTGCATAATAACAGCGAGAAATCCCCTCTTCTTCCAAGAGATTCAGAATCGGTGCACAGGACTGCTGAGACGAAACCGGCGGATAATGCAAAAAGACAATTGGCTCACCGCCGAGTGCTTTTCCAGCTTCTATGGAGGTTTTTAATCTTTGCACTTCACGAAGCAAAACCTTGTCTGCGTCCTTCTCTTCAGAATCGTAAAACCACCCACGGGTACCACAAACGGAATAATTTCCGATTTTATAGGCATCGTTGTGTAAAATATGTAAGGAAGAAAAATCATTTTCTGCAAAATAGGCATCCATTTTCCGGCGGGTGTTCCACCAGTAATCGTGATTGCCTTTTAAAATAATTTTTTCACCTGGCAAGCTATTCAAAAAAGCAAAATCCTGTTTTGCTTCTTCTAAGCTCATCGCCCAGGAAATATCCCCCATTACCACAACGGTATCTTCGGGATTTACCAATGCATTCCAGTTTTTTGTAAGACGTTCTACATAATTATCCCAGCCTTTGAATACATCCATAGGCTTTTTTCCGTTTAAAGATAAATGTGTATCACCGATAGCGAATAGAGACATTTAAAAATTCTCCTTACGTGTATAATCCCGCCGTCTGTTTCAAAAAATACAAACAAGAAAGGAGGAAGAAACATGAACGAAATTAAATGTACTGTTACAAATTGTGTGCATCATTGCGGCTCCTGCAGTTGTGATGCCAAAGAAATTTCTGTCGGCAAAAGCGAAAAGAAAGAGAAAATCTGCGATTGCCGCCAGACAGAATGTGAATCCTTCCAGGCAAAAGGTTAAAGATTCAGTCTAAAGACAAGAGAGTGGGATTTTTTAAATTCCACTCTCTTACATTTTAGTTTATGCCAAGGGTATCAAAAACAACCTGCGCCATATCTTCTTTCTTAGAAACTCTGGTAAAGCGCGGTGTTTTACCCTTAAGAGTTGCAAGCTGTGCAGGAATTTCCATTTTGGAAACATCGTGGAGCTTATCTACCGTTTCAAATTCATCCTCAGTTTGTGCGTTGGGCTTTAAAGCATCGAGAACGCTGTGGGAGAATTTGTACGGGTTTGCGGTAGAAGCGATAACTGTCGGAGTTGCGTCCCCTGTTTTAGCACAGTAAGCTGCAAAGGCATGCATGGCAACTGCTGTATGTGTATCGCAAAGATAAGAATAAGAATCGTAAATCTTCTTGATAGTGCGCTTGGTTTCGGTATCGTCGCAATAATCTGCGGCAAAAAGCTCTGTTACAGCTGCCAAGGTTTTGTCATCAACTGTATATTCACCGTTTTCGGAAAGCGCCTTCATCCAATCTGCTGTTTTTTCTGCATTCTGATTGGTAAGCGCAAATAAAAGCCGTTCTAAGTTGCTGGAAATCAAAATATCCATAGAGGGAGATGTGGTGCAATGGAAGGGACGATTCTTATTATAATGACCGGTGGTTAAGAACTCAGTTAAAACATTGTTTTCATTGGAAGCACAAATCAGCTTGCCAATCGGTACGCCCATTTGCTTTGCATAATAAGCCGCTAAGATGTTACCAAAGTTACCGGTCGGAACAACTACGTTCATGGGCTCTCCAAGACGAACGGTCTTGGAATTTACCATGTCGCAGTATGCGGAGACATAGTAAACAATCTGCGGAACGAGTCTGCCCCAGTTAATGGAGTTTGCAGAAGAGAATACGTAATTCTTTTCAAGGCATTTTGCAGCAATTTCACGGTCACCGAAAATTGCCTTTACGCCGCTTTGTGCATCATCGAAGTTACCTTCGATAGCGCATACATGAACGTTATCGCCTTCCTGTGTAGTCATTTGCAATTTCTGCATCGGGCTGACACCGTCTACAGGATAGAAAACCAAGATTTCGGTGTTCGGTACATTTTTAAAGCCTTCCAGTGCAGCCTTACCGGTATCACCGGAGGTAGCCACTAAAATAACAACCTTTTTATCCTTTAACTGCTTGCTTGCAGAAACGGTTAAAAGGTAAGGCAAGAGCTGAAGTGCCATATCCTTAAATGCACATGTCGGGCCTCTCCAAAGCTCTAAAACACTGGCAGTATCGTTCAGCTTATAAAGCGGAGCGATTTCGGGCGAGCTGAATTTTTCAGCTTTGTAAGCGCCTTCTACGCACATAGAGAGTTCATCGTCTGTAAAATCGGTTAAATAGAGCTTTAAAATTTCTTTGGCTCTACCGATATAGTCAAGACGCATCAGTTTTTCGATGTCTACGAGATTCAAAGTCGGAATCGTCATCGGCACGAACAAGCCGCCGTCTTCAGAAATGCCCTTAACGATAGCTTCTGTTGCAGATACACGAACGTTTTTGTCTCTTGTACTGGTATAAATCATAACTACACATCCCTACTCTAAAAAATCTTTATCATTTTAACATATCGCTTTGTAATTTGCAATCTGTTGCTTTTATCTTCCGTTTGCATCAAATGCATTTTCGATTAGATGAATCTTATCCACTTTCCCCTGCTTTGCATAAACCTCAAGGACATCAAAGCGAGGTTGCTTCTTGGTTTTATAGGTGGTTAAAAATTGCTTTGCTGTGGCGATTATTTTCTGCCGTTTGGTATAACCTACGGCTTCAGCCGGCGCAAAATAGGCATTCTCACCTCTGGTTTTCACTTCCACAAAGCAAAGATATTGCTTGTTTTCGGCGATAATATCAATTTCACCGAGCCGCGTACAATAATTTCCCGCTACAATTTCATAGCCGTTTTCGCGCAAATATCGGGAAGCGGCCACTTCACCGAGCATACCGATCTTTCGAGCATCCATACTACTCACCTAAAATTTTCTTTAAAAAGCTTTTTCGATGCATCGGACAAATACCGTATTCGTTGATTTTCTCATAATGCAGTTTTGTACCGTAGCCTTTATGCTTTTCAAATACGTATTCCGGATATTCCTGCGCCATAGCGACCATATAGCGGTCACGGCTGACTTTAGCCAGCACAGACGCAGCCGCAATCGAAAGCGATTTAGCATCGCCCTTTATAACAGGCTCTTCCTCACAAATACCGGTTTTCGGTTTTAAATTGCCGTCTACTAGAAGTAAATCTGGCGAAATCTCCATTTGTTTTACTGCTCGTTTCATAGCTAAAAACGTAGCATTCAAAATATTGATTTCATCGATTTCTTCTGCGGTTGCGAAACCTATGCCATAGTAAAGGGCCTTTTCCTGAATCACAGGGAAAAGTGCTTCACGCTTTTTCTCTGTAAGCTTTTTAGAATCATCTAAGCCTTCGATAGTGCAATTTTCGGGCAAGACTACCGCCGCCGCATAAACAGGGCCTGCCAGCGGTCCTCTTCCGGCTTCATCCACACCGCAAACAATCTTATAGCCTTTTTCTCTATAGGCTTTTTCAAGTTCTAAATCAACCATTCTCCTGCTCCAAGCTGTCGAGTGTAATTTTGCCAAGCTTGCCGCCACGATATTCATCTAAGAGCATCACTGCCGCGCGTTCGGTATCTGGCACGCCGCCTCTTTGAATCATACCGCGTTTCTTTGCGATGCGTTCCAAAAGTTCCCATGGCATATCGTCTTCAAAATCGCTGATTTTATAGCGTTCCATCAGTCGGTCAGCATAGTCCTTCTGCATAACCTCTAAAAGGCGAACAGCCAAAGTTTCAATATCGAAGACTGTATCTTTCACCGAACCGATAAACGCTAACTTGTCGCCCACTTTCGGGTCATCGAACTTTGGCCACAAAACACCGGGCGTATCTAAAAGCTCAATACCGTTACCGATAACAAACCAGCGGCTTTGCCTTGTAACACCAGCTTTATCCGCCACTGCGGCACGATTTCGCTTGGACATTTTATTGATAAACGAGGATTTTCCCGTGTTAGGAATACCGACAACCATTAATCGAATGGTTTTGCCGCCCATACCTCTTTCAATATTCTTTTGAATGACAGGCTGTAAAACCTCTTTCATTAAAGGAATGAAGTGGTTTAAGCCTTTTCCGCTTTTACAATCCACTGGAAGTACAGCAGCACTTTCCTTTTTAAAATGTGCAATCCAGCGCTGCGTTGCCACGGTATCTGCCATATCACATTTATTTAAAAGCACGATTCTGGGTTTGTTTCCGATAAGCTCCGAAAGCTCCGGATTACGACTGCTTTCTGGTACACGCGCATCCAGAACTTCTACAACAGCATCTACCTGCGGCAAAAATTCTTTGATTTGACGGCGGGTTTTTGCCATGTGACCTGGAAACCATTGCACGTTTTGCTTTAAAGAATCAGGCATTTTCTTTCTCCATACTAAATTTTAATAAATGGGTATCTCCCATACGATAAACGGCTTCTCCGACAATATAGCGGGTATCAATAAAGCCAACTTCTTTTAATCGGCTGTCGCCAGAGTGATTACGATTATCACCCATAACAAAAACACAGCCCTTCGGAACCGTAATCGGATACTGCATATCGCCTGCTGTGCGAACAGCTTCGGCAATATAAGGCTCGTTTAACAGTTGACCGTCTACAACAACATGTCCTCTGTTCGGATCTATGTATATACTTTGTCCTTCGGTTGCAATGACGCGTTTGATTAAAACCTCGCCGTAGCCGTTTGGCTGTGAAATAACCACAATATCGCCGTAGGCAACATCCCAGTCCTTTGCAGTCAAAAGCAACCTATCTCCGTGGGAAAGTGTATTTTCCATGGAAGAACCATTAACCACCGAGATTTTAAATGCAAATGTAAAAATCAGAGTTACAGCCAAAATTGCATTTAAAAATATTGAAGCAAAATCATATACAGTTTTTACGGTCTTTTCAGACATTTGCATCTAACTTCCATTCTCCAAACGGATAAAATCTAAATTCTGCAACACCGAGCACATAATGCTCATCAATAAAGCCGACAGTAGAAGAACGGCTGTCTAAGGAATCGTTTCGATTATCACCCATAACAAACACAGAGCCTTCGGGAACTGTAATAGGAAAAGCTACATCGAACATTCTGTGCGTAGCTTCTTTGATATAGGGTTCTTCTAAAACGTCGCCGTTGACACTGACAGTACCTTCCACAAAATTAATATCCAGTTTATCACCGCCGACAGCAATTACACGTTTAATAAGCGGTTCATTGAGCGCATTGGGCTGGGTAACGACCACGATATCGCCACGTTTGATTTCTGTATTTACGGAGCGAAGGGCAAGCCAATCGCCGTTTTGCAAAGTCGGTTGCATGGAAGGACCGTTTACGCCGACAATACGAAATGCAAAAGTAAATACCAGTAATATAACAATAAATGCAAAAATAAGGGAATCCAGCCATTCGTAAACAAACCGCCAGCCCTTTGCACTTTCTTTCTTTTTCAAGTTAAGTTCTCTAAGAGAAAATTCAAATTGTTCTTTTCTTCTCAAACTAACACCTTCTCCGACTTTCTATTTTACAACATATTGTACAAGATTTCAAGGTAAAGCGTCACAGAAAGTGTTAACCGTTGATTTCTTGAATTGTTTTAAATAAATAGCCGTTACTTTCCAGAAAATCTGTATCTTTAATAATCTGACTTGTACCGTTTATACAGGTATACATTGGATTTTTGACTAATCGTACCTCGATTTGCAATTCCTCTTCTAAATAAGGTTTAAGGCCGTACAAAAGAGATGTTCCTCCGGTTACCACAATGCCGTTTTCAGAAATATCACCGACAAGCTCCGGCGGTGTCACTTCTAAAACAGATTTAATACCTTCTAAGATAATTGACAGTGTATCGTGAATACAAGGATACAGTTCCGTGGAACTGACTTCGAACGAAATCGGCATATTGTCAAGACCACTTTTGCCGCCGACCACAATTGCAATTTCTTCTTTTCGGAGAATAGCACCACCCAAGCAGATTTTTAAATGTTCCGCCGTTTGCGGACCGATTAAAATATCACGCTCTTTCCGAAGATATTTTCGGATGGCATCATCAATAGACATTCCGCCAAGCTTTATGGATTTAGAAACAGCTAAATTTCCCATAGTAACAACAGAAACGTCTGTTGCGCCACCGCCGATATTCACAATCAAATGTCCTGTTAAATTATTGCTTTCAATCCCTGCACCGATTGCCGAAGCTAAAGATTCTTCAATCAAGCACACGCGACCTGCACCGGCACGCATAACCACATCTAAAAAAGTATGCTTTTCAAGATTTGTTGCACTGCTTGGTACAGTTAAAACCACGTTCGGCTTAAAAATACTGTTGCCGCATATTTTTTGAATATAAAAGCTCAAAAAACGTTCCGCGATTTTATAATGCGAAACAATGCCATGCTCCACCGGGCGAATCAGTGCTATATCCTCATCGGTTCTGCCATTGATGTTATAAGCCGTATTGCCAATAGCAATGGGGATTTCGCTTTCTTTATTCATAGCGAGAAGTGTGGGTTCATCGAACACAATGCCCTTACCGTCCACGCTGATAATAATGGACGAAGAGCCGAAATCGATTCCGACATTCATGCCGAGCATATAGACACACCTCCCGATTCTAGAATATTTAATAATTTATTTTACCACAGCATTCCTTAAATGTAAATCCGAAACCGAAAAAATATATAAGCTCTTTTTATATTCTTACGCTGTTTTTGCCGTGTAAAAGTTTCGCTTACCAATTTTTTAAGAAATCCAAAAATAAAAGCCGACAGATTAGGCTCTGCCGGCTTTTTACGGATATAAATCATCCGATATTATTTCTTTCTGAACTGGCTCTTCAGTCTTAATTCCTTGCTGAGAATCTTCTTGCGAAGACGAATGGAATGCGGAGTAATTTCTACAAGCTCGTCATCGCCAATAAATTCCATGGACTGTTCCAAGCTGAGCACAGTGTGCGGAATCAAACGAAGTGCATCATCGGAACCTGAAGCACGAGTATTGGTTAAATGCTTCTGTTTGCAAACGTTGCAGACGATGTCTTCATCCTTAGAGCATTCGCCAACAATCATGCCTTCGTAAACAGGAACGCCGGGGCCAACAAAAAGTCTACCTCTGTCCTGTGTATTCCAAAGACCGTATGCGGAGGTTTCACCGGTTTCATGAACAACGATAGAACCACGCTCACGAGTCTTGATTTCGCCCTTAAAGGGTTCATAACCTGCAAAGAGGTTATTCATAATACCGTTACCGTTGGTATCGGTCATAAATTCGGAACGGTAACCGATAAGGCCACGAGCCGGAATACGGAATTCCAAGTGTGTGGAACCGCCGTCGCGGGTACCCATGTTTTCAAGCTCACCTCTGCGGCTGCCGATTTTCTGCATAACCGCACCGACATATTCTTCCGGAACTTCTACGATTAAAAGCTCGATAGGCTCTAAAAGCTGACCGTTTTCGGTTTTTGTAATAACCTGCGGACGGGAAACCTGGAATTCATAGTTTTCGCGGCGCATGGTTTCAATCAAAATGGAAAGATGTAATTCGCCACGACCGGAAACCTTGAAGCAATCGGTAGACTCAGTTTCTTCTACACGCATACTAACATTGGTTTCAACTTCTTTAAAGAGTCTGTCGCGAAGGTTACGGGAGGTTACGAATTTACCGTCTTGACCTGCAAACGGGCTGTCGTTAACCATAAAGTTCATGGAGATAGTCGGCTCATCAATTTTTACAAAAGGAAGCGGCTCGATGCATTCCGGATCACAAATGGTTTCACCGATGTTAAGGTCGGTAATACCAGAAACGGAAATAAGATCGCCTGCAGCGGCTTCTTCTACTTCGACACGCTTTAAGCCCTCGAACTGATAGAGTCTCGAAATCTTAACTTTCTGCTGTGTGCCGTCCTGTTTGCAAAGAACAACGCTATCGTTACGCTTAATTCTGCCGCGCTGTACTCGACCTACACCGATTCTGCCGATATAGTCATCATAGTCAAGGCTGGAGAAAAGAACCTGTAAAGGCTCGTCCACGTCGCCGACAGGCGCATCAATATGCTCTAAAATCGCGTCAAAGAGCGGACGCATATCCTCACCCTTTACACTGGGATCTAAGGAAGCATAACCATCTCTGCCGGAAGCATAAACTACGGGGAAATCGATTTGGTCATCGTTTGCGCCAAGTTCAATGAAGAGGTCGAGAACCTCATCTACTACCTCTGCGGGACGTGCGCCGGGTCTGTCGATTTTATTTACAACTACAATAACTTTCTTTTCAAGGTTCAATGCCTTTTTCAGAACGAAACGAGTCTGCGGCATGCAGCCTTCAAAAGCATCTACCAAAAGAAGAACACCGTCTACCATAGTCAAAATACGCTCAACTTCGCCACCGAAATCTGCGTGACCAGGGGTATCTACAATGTTAATCTTCGTATCTTTATAGTGTACCGAAGTATTCTTAGAAAGAATGGTAATGCCGCGTTCTCTTTCCAAATCGTTGGAGTCCATAACACGGTCCTGTACAACTTCGTTTTGGCGGAAAATACCGCTTTGCTTTAAGAGCTCGTCAACAAGGGTGGTTTTACCGTGGTCAACGTGCGCAATAATAGCAATGTTTCTTAAATTATCTCTGCGTTTCAAAAAAATTCACCTTCACACATAAAATTCACACAAAAATCTATAATATTTTAACACTTTTAAAAAAATTTTACAAGCGCATAATTCTCACATATGGCTTTACAAATCCATCTTTTTTTTGTAGAATATTATAAAAAAACGGGGGTTTTAAGCTATGAACGAAAAAAATCAATCCATACTTCTCTCTTCTTTGAAGAAAGTTTTCCCGAATGATCCTCTGCCGAGCGAGGCTTTTTCGGCGTTTTCCATGCTGAAAAATGAAAAATCTTCTTTCCAGTTTGCTTTCACTGCAGAGAAAGGCGAAACTTTTAAAATCGCCCTTGATACGGATTTAAAATCGGCAATTCACATTTCTGCGGTCGAACTCATTCCTGCAGGGCTGACTATACCCAGAGGCGCAGATGATTACTATTTACCCAAAGATAAAAAAGAATTTCCGGAATTATTGGTGCCGTTAGAAAACGAGACCGTTACAGCAAAATATGACGGTATCAACACGCTTTGGTTTGAAATCACCTCTGAAGAACCACTTCCTGCCGGTGAGCATCGTATTGCTATCTCTTTATTGAAAGAGCAAGAAGTTGTTTTCAGCGAAACCATGACCGTAGAGGTCATTGACGCGCTTTTACCGAAGCAAGACTTTATTTTCACCAACTGGTTTCATACGGACTGCCTTATGAGCTATTACGGCTTTGAAGCTTTTTCCGAAGAATATTGGCGTGTAACGGAGAACTTTTTACGCCGCGCTGTAGAATACGGCATGAATTGTGTTTTAACTCCCCTCTTCACGCCGCCGCTTGATACTAAAATTGGCGGAGAACGTCCAACGGTACAACTTGTAGATGTAACAGTTACTGGCAAAAATGAATACCGTTTTGCTTTTGAAAATCTCGACCGTTGGATTCAAATGTGTGAAAAGCTCGGCATTGAATATTTTGAAATGAGCCATCTCTTCACGCAGTGGGGTGCAAAGCATGCGCCCAAAATTGTGGCGAAAGTAAACGGCAACGAAGAAAAGATTTTTGGTTGGAAAACACGAGCCAACAGTAAAAAATATAAAATTTTCCTTGCGCAGTTTGCAAAAGCTTTAACGTCTTATATCGATGAAAAAGGGATTCGTGAAAGATGCCTTCTTCACGTTTCCGATGAGCCGAGCGGCGCCATGATTCGCGGTTATAAAAAAGCAAGCAAAATTGTACATGATAACTTCAAAGGCTTCAAGATTATTGATGCACTTTCCGATTTCAAAATCTATCAAAAAGGCTTAATCGAAACACCGATTCCTGCTAATGACCATGTGGATGCGTTTATCGGAAATGTGCCGGAGCTTTGGACCTATTACTGCTGTTCTCAGTCTTCCGAATACGTTTCCAACCGATTCTTTTCCATGCCCTCTCAGCGAAATCGTGTTTTAGGTTATCAGCTTTATAAATTCGATGTAAAGGGATTTTTACACTGGGGTTACAACTTCTATTATTTACAGTTTTCCAAAGGCTTAATCGACCCCTACAAGGTCACAGATGCAGGCGGTGGATTCTCTTCTGGCGATGCGTTTGTGGTATACCCGAAGCAAGACGGTACACCGCTCGATTCTCTGCGCCTGCACGTTTTCTATGATGCCTTCCAGGATAAAATGGCATTAGAGCTTTTAGAAAGCAAAATTGGTAAAGAGAAAACCTTGGCTATTTTAGAAGCAGACACTAAAGAGCCGCTCACCTTCTCAGCTTATCCGCGTTCCGATACATGGCAGCTTGAAACCAGAGAAAAAATCAACGCGGCAATCAAAGAAAATCATTAATTCATAAAGCAAAAAAACAAAAAGCGTGTATAGAAAATCTATACACGCTTTTCATTTGATAAAAGAGAAAGAAAAAAGACTTAGCAATGCTAAGTCTTTTTAGTGGTCCGAGTGGCGAGACTTGAACTCACGGCCTCTTGACCCCCAGTCAAGCGCGCTACCAGCTGCGCCACACCCGGATGCGTAAATTGTGCTTTTCTCAAAGCCCTATTTTTTACTGCCCCGATATAATATCATATCCAGATTTATTTTGCAAGCATTTTTTTAAAGTTTTTGAAAAAAATTTTAAAAGAGGGCAAAAACTTATCGTCTTGCCCTCTTCTTTACTTTAATCTTTTCCTACATATTCCACGGTAACCTTATCATGCACGGTGTTCTTTTTATTAGGATACCACTCTTTGCCGAGTTCAATATCCTCGGGTTTATCTTGATGCACATGAATCGTTTCAATCGAAGAAGCTGTAGCATAGAAAGCATAGTCTCCGATTTTTTGTACGTTGCTCGGAATTTCTAAAGCATTTAATGCATCACAATAAGAAAACGCATCTACACCGATTTCTGTTACTGTAGAAGGGATTTCCAGTGTTGCAAGATTTGTGCATTTCAAAAACGCTTTATTTTCAATTTTTTCAAGTCCTTCATTCAAGGCGATTTTATAAAGGCCGGAGCAAAGATAGAAGGCATTTTCCCGAATGATTTTCACACTGCTCGGCACGATAAATTCGCCGCCGCTTACATATTCTCCCGCATCGTTTTTGACGATGGGCGATTTGGCGTTCGGATAGCAAAGCAATTCTGTTTGGTCTTTGTTGTAAAGCACACCATCCAGAGATGAATAGTTCGGATTTTCAGCATCTACTTCAATCGCCTCTAAGTTTTGGCAGTTCGTCAATGCCCAAACGTCAATAGTTTCAACATTTTTACCGATATGGATTTTCTTTAAATATTCAGCGTTCGCTATGGAAAAAGCTTGCAGTTCTGTAACACGCTTTCCTTCGTATTCTTCTGGTACGGAAAAGCTATCTTCCGTAGACTTACTTTTATAGCGATAGAGCGCCATGCCATCTGCATTTTCCTTGTATTGTGGCTTTTTATCCAGCGGACCGGCACAGGAAGAAAACATAAACATAAAAACGCAAACAAACAAAATGCAAAGAATTTTAGTTATTTTACTTTTCACAGTTCTCCCCTCCTATACTGTCGCTGTAGTTACGCTGTCTGTTTCTTTTACGGTAGAGGCATCTTCCTCGGTTCCCCTTGTTTGGGCGTCCTCTTTTTTAGCAGAGATTCGTTGACGCATTTCTTCCATCATTTCTTCGTGTCTTTCTTCTGTGAAATTATAGAAATGATAAGGAATAATCGCCAGTAAGCCAAAGACAGCACCGACAATTAATGTAATCATAAAAATTTTATTTCGAAGAATCGGGTCATATAAGATATTCCAGTCCGATGTAAAGCCCACTCTGCCGTAGAGGTAAGGAATGAGCATGCTGACCAGCGTAATAAACGGTGAGAAAATATAGTTAAAAATGCCCATACAGCCGTCCAGTCGCTCGCCGGAAATATACTGCTGGTAATCCCAAATATCCGCTGTCATCGACTTTGTTGTAATATCCAACACAGAAGTGATGACGGTGGAAATATAAGTAGATAAAATAATTAAGAAAAAGCTGTCTAAATATACACCTGCAACCGAGATAAAGGAACAGAAAAACTGGCAGTATTTGCCGAAGAGCATGATTCTCTTTTTACCAAATTTCTTAATCAAAATAGGTGCAAGAAGCATACCCGGTGTCCATGCTGTGCCTAAAATGGTCATCATGATACCGATAACCCAATCCTTACGAAGGGAATAGATAATCAGCATATTGACAATATTGACAGAGCCAACTGCAAAAGAAGCAATAAGGTTAGAGGTGTTGGTAATCCAAAGATATTTATTACGAAGTACTTCCTTAAAGCCTTTACGCATATTCACTTCGGGTTTGTGCTCTTCTTCCTGCACTACACGATCCTTTACACCGAAAACCAAGAATAAAGAAAGCGGTGCTAAAATCAAAATGGTAATCGGAATAACATATTTATAGGTGTTGATGTTGGTCATACCACCGACCTTTGTGGCTACAATCGGAAATATAATATTATAAATTGAAGGGATTAAACTATAGAGGAAAGAACCTATGGACATAATTTTGGTTCTTTCATTTGTATTCGGAGAAATAACATTCTGCACGTTAGAAACCTGATTAAAGCAATTCACAAAGCATCCATTCAGACTAAAGAAGAAATGCATAACCCAGAATTTGGTGTGATAATCGAAAGAATTATATGGGAACCAGGTCAGTAAGAAAAGGGAAAGCGTGTAAGGCAGCATGCCGGCATAAAGTCTTCAAAATAGGACTGGGGTACAAAGAAACAAGCAATACCAATCACTAAGAAAGCAAAGCTTGCCCAGTTAATCAGTCGCATGGTTTTCTTAGGCGGTCGGCCCAAATTATCTGTAATAATCATGCCAATGGGCGAAAACAGATAGGATAAGATTACACCTACAAGACCCAACATAACAAAGTCCATCATCTTGAGTCCATAAATTGCACCGACAAATAAACAGCCCGCCGTAAACGACAGGTTATTTCCGGCATAGGTTGCTGTATTGGCTGCCCCCGCACCAATCACAAAACGTGTAAATTCGCTGTAGGAGACATATTCTCCTTCTTTGGGTGATTTCCAATATTTTCCGATATTGGTAACGCCTGTTTTAACCTTTCCGGTTAACGCCTTGGTTTTTTCTTTTATATTCACTAAAAAGCCTCCCCCGCTTTTATATCCCGTCCATTATAGCAAAAACTAGTAAAAAAAGCAAAACAGTTTTTACCGTCTTTTACTTTTTTGGTAAAACTGACAAATAAAAACTGCTTTTTTAGAGGTTATGTCACGAAAAAAGTTTCGATTTAAGAGAATACTTCTCCGTTTGCAATGTAAATTTTAGTCTTTAAAATAGAGGTCTGTACAAATTCCTCAGGGAAGTCTTCTTCTAAGGCGGAAAGCAAAAGCGAAGGATTGATATTATTATCAATTCCGGCAGTTAATCGCAAAAAGAGCTTCAACGCATCATCGGTTTGCTCTAAACGGAAGGATAAAACATTTGGTTTAATATCCACTTCTTTTTCAATTTTACGTCTGCCCTGCTTGGCTTTCTTTAAAACGGTAATGGTTGGCTTTGCATAATGCGCTTCAATACAGGCTTTCAGCCCTGCAACATCATCGGGACGCAAAGTGATTTCATAATCGGCAGAAGCAATCTCCATAGCCTTATGTACGGGCTTTGCTACACTGACAATGGTGATACCGGGCGGTAAAGCATCGTTTAAACGCTGTTTCACTTCTTTGAGCGTCATTTCCCCGACCAAGCGCACATCTACGCACTCACAAAGACTTTCCTGTCCCAAAGAAAGCGGACGGGCAAAGGTCATGAAAAGATGCGGATTATAGCCCTCGGTATACCAAAGCGGAATGCCTGCGCGACGAATCGCTCGACCCATACAGCGCATTAAATCTAAATGGGAAATATATTTGGTCATATCTGTTTTTGTAAAAAAGATACGAATGTCATTGAATTCATTTTGCATCACAGTGACCTCCGTTCAATTTTGCTGCACCGCAAGCAGAGCACTTCAATCTGCAGTGCGGTGTGGTTTCATTGCGGTGTGCTTTTTCGTTTTCATGCATCAAAAATTCTTTACGCACACCGTAATCCAAATGATCCCACGGTAAAATTTCGGAAAACTCACGCTTACGATTATTGTAAAATGTCGGGTCGATACCGCATTCTTCAAAAGCTGCCATCCAATTTTCGAAGCAGAAATGTTCATCCCAGCTATCGAACTTACAGCCCTTTCTGTAGGCACTTTCCATAACATCGCATAGCTTTCTGTCACCACGTGCCAAAACGCCCTCTAAGAAACTGGTGTGCGACTGATGCCAGCTCACCTGAATTTTATGCGTATGTACGTTTTCCAAAAGCACTTTTTGTTTTTTTACAAGGTTGTCCATGGTGTCCTGCGGTTCCCACTGGAAAGGCGTAAATGGCTTCGGAATAAAGGAAGCTACACTGATGCTGACAGACACTGCCTTGCCCTTGGGTCTGTCCGGATTTTGGTAGTAAAGGTTGACAACCTTCTGTGCCAAGTCTGCCATACCTACAATATCATCCATAGTTTCTGTCGGTAAGCCCATCATAAAATATAGCTTTACAGAGGTCCAACCACCCTTGAATGCCTGTGCACAGGTATTCATGACTTCTTCTTCGGTGACGTTTTTATTGATAACGTCACGAAGTCTCTGCGTACCGGCTTCTGGCGCGAAGGTAAGACCGCTCTTACGTACTTTTTTGAGTTCTTCCATAAGCTCTTCGGAGAAGTTATCTACACGAAGAGACGGAAGCGCTACATTGATTTTCTGCGGCAGTGCCCAGCTGAAGAGCTTCTTTACCAAATCCTCAAGCTGTGTATAGTCACTGGTGCTCAAAGAGCAAAGGGAAATTTCATCATAACCGCTGGTATCACAAAGAGATTTTGCCTGCTTATCAATGACTGCCGCAGATTTTTCACGAATCGGTCTGTAAATGAATCCGGCCTGGCAGAATCTGCAACCGCGGATACAGCCTCTGAAAACTTCGGCAACAGAACGGTCATGCACGATTTCAATAAAGGGTACAACAAACTTATCCGGATAATAGGTGGAATCCAAATCCGAAATAATACGTTTTTTCACTTTAGCCGGCGCGGTTTCTTTGGGCGTTACAGCTTCAATAGTACCATCTTCATGATAGGTTACATCATAAAACGCCGGTACATATACGCCCTCGATTTTGGCAGCTTCTCGTAAAAATTCAAGCTTAGTAGAGCCTTTTTCTTTGTGTTCAATAAAAAGATCTATAAGTTCATTGGTCACTTCTTCCCCTTCACCGGGCAAGAAAATATCAAAGAAATCCGCAATCGGTTCAGGATTGCAAACGCAGGGACCGCCGCCTACAACAATAGGCATCAAGTCGGTTCTATCTTTACTTCTAAGTGGAAGTCCTGCTAAATCAAGCATATTTAAAACGTTCGTATAGCAAAGCTCATACTGCAGTGTAAAGGCAATCATATCAAAATCCTTGATTGGATCACTGCTTTCTAAGGCGAACAGCGGCACACCGGCTTTTCGCATTTCTTCTTCCATATCCGTGCCGGGCGCAAATACACGTTCACACCAAGCATCTTCGCGAGCATTCACAAGCCCGTAAAGAATTTTCATACCCAAATGCGACATACCGATTTCATAGGTGTCCGGGAAGCAAAATGCGTAGCGGAATTTGACTTTTTCTTTGTCTTTGACAACGCTGTTCAGCTCACCGCCGGTATATCTCGCAGGCTTTTGTACTTTACTGAGTAAAGCTTCTTGCTGTTTACTTAACATAAGCTACCTCTTTTTCGTTTAATTCAACACATATCATACACGAAAAAACGAAATTTTGCAAACCCCTTCTTTAACATTTTTTATATAAAACCGAAAGAAGATAAAAGGAAAGAAGCAGTAAAGAAACGTTGTATTTTGTTTTGAAAAGGACAAAAAAGCCAATCCATAAAAGCAGAATAATAAAAATTAAAGAGACAATTTTTTCAATTTTATAGGCGCGTTCCGCCTCCTTAACATGTAAAAGCAAGGTGAAAAGCAAGACTCTACCGCCGTCCAAGGAAAATATTGGCAAACTGTTAAAAAGAAATATAAAACCGTTTATAATCAAAAGCGTTAAATAAGTTTCGCGTTCGGTAAAAAGGAAGCAAACAAGGAAGCCTACAAGAAACAGAAGATTCACAAGCGGTCCGCCCAAGGCAATGAAGCGTTCTTCTCTGTAACTTATTTTCTCGTCATTGCCCTCTACCATGGTCATACCTAAAATAGAAAAACAAATTTCCTTGGGTTTCGCTTTACAATAAAGACATACAAGCAGATGACCGCATTCATGTAAAAGGGAAAATATGACGGCATAAAACAGAATTTCATTTCGAGCAATACAAAGCAGATAACAAATACAAAACGAAAACCAAAAGGTCACACGAACGCGAATGCCTTTAACTGTCAGTTCCATCGTTAAACAAGAGCCATGAAGGATTATAGGCAACCTCATGAAGCTGTACTTCAAAATGCAAATGCGGCCCTGTCGCTTGCCCGGTTGCACCGACTTCTGCTATTTTTTCTCCGCCATTTAGCTTTAAGCCTTCTGTCGCAAAAATTTCATTGCAATGACAATAAATTGTGGAAAGACCGTTTCCATGCTCCAAAACAATATATTTGCCACGGCCTTTGGATTCCCCTATTTTTTTCACCTTTCCACTGAATGCTGCATAAATCGGCGTATACATCGGTGCCGCAAGGTCAATCCCTGTATGAAAACCGTTTTTATGGGTAATCGGATTTTCTCTTTGTCCGAAGGAGGAGGAAACGCGTTTAAATTCTACTGGCTTATGAAAAGGTTCCGTAATAAAAATCGGTGCAAACGAGGCGTTTTTACCGTAAAACGGCGCATCTTCTCCACCCATACCGTTATAAAAATTGCTTACTGCAAAATTATATAAAGAGGTTTCTTTTGGCATTTTTTCTTCGATATACTGAGTCCAATGTGACAAGGTTTCTTTGAGTTCTTCTTTGCCCATATCTTCTTCCATAATAGATTGATAGGCTGTTTTCAGATCCATATAAAGTTTAGTTCCTCCCTTACCTACAGCAAAGATAAGCAAAACCAATAAAGAAAATAAAATAAAACGTGTAAAGACTAAAGAAAGCATAAAATCCTTTGGTGGTTCTTTTTCTTCGGCTCTATATTTCTCTCTGAATTCTCGCGAAATTCTTTCATTTCTTGTTAAATACTTTCGTTTCTCATTCTCCAAAATGCTCTTTCACACCTTTCTGCGCATTCTTATTTTTCATCCTTATATCTTATGAAAACGGCAGATTTTCTATGAAAAAGATTTTAAGAAAATTTTTAAAATTGGGTCTTGCTTTTTTTCTAGATATCGGTTATAATCTAAAACCAGTGAGGACGTTTAGCTCAGTTGGTAGAGCATTCGCTTGACGTGCGAAGGGTCAGCGGTTCGAGTCCGTTAACGTCCACCAAAGAAAACACCGAACTTTAAAATAAGTTCGGTGTTATTTTTTATTTAAGCTTTAAATTTAATAGAAAAAGCCTCCCACAAAATGTGAGAGGCTTTTTTACTTATGCGTTTTCGTTTACATGCTTTAAGAAAGCTAAGAAGTGCTTTTTGCCTTCTTCATCTCTCTTATATACACCGCTCTGCTCTAAGATAGCGGCAAAAACAATACCGATTTCCTTTTTGAGGATGTCTTCACAGTTTTCCTCTGTAATCGTATATTTGTCTTTGAGCATCTGTGCCCACTCGGCGTGCTTGGCAATTTCTTCGTTCGCCGAAATATCTTCACCATTTAAAATTGCTTTTCTGAGTGTTGCCATTTCGCGATTTAAACGTGCCGGTAAAACAGCAAGACCCATAACTTCGATAAGTCCGATGTTTTCACGTTTAATATGATGATATTCCGGATGCGGATGATAAAGACCGTCCGGGAATTCTTCGGTTGTAATGTTGTTGCGAAGTACCAAATCCAACTCAAAAGCGCCGTCTCTGAAACGTGCAATCGGTGTAATGGTATTGTGCGGTACGCCGTCGGTTTCAGCAAAAATATAAGCATCTGCATCGGTGTATTTACGCCATGCAACCAAAATTCTGTCGGCTAATTCGCAAATACGCTCGGTGTTTTCAGAACGGAGACGAACTACAGACATCGGCCATTTTACAATGCCTGCCTTAACATCATCAAAACCGTCAAAATGGAACTCGGTTTCAACTGCGGCTCTTTCCATGGGGAATACGTATCTGCCGCCCTGGAAATGCTCGTGTGTCAAAATAGAACCGCCGACAATCGGCAAGTCTGCGTTAGAGCCTACAAAGTAATGCGGGAAAAGCTTAATGAAATCAAAAAGCTTGTGGAATGCCGCACCGTCAATTTTCATCGGTGTGTGTGCACCGTTAAATACGATGCAATGCTCGTTGTAGTAAACATAGGGAGAATACTGCATGAACCATTGGCTGTTGTTCACGGTAATCGGAATGATTCTGTGATTCTGTCTGGCAGGATGATTGAGTCTGCCTGCATAGCCTTCGTTTTCTTTGCAAAGCTGGCACTGCGGATATGCATTTTGCGGCATAGAACGTGCAGCCGCAATATCCTTAGGCGATTTTTCAGGCTTAGAAAGGTTTACGGTAATATCAATCTTACCGTAATCGGTATCTACAGTCCATTTCAAATCGTTCTTTACACGATATTCGCGAATATAGTCGCTCTTTCGGCTGAGGTTGTAGTAATAATCGGTTGCTTTTTCCGGATTCTCCTTATAAAGCGCCCAGAATTTCTTTTGCACTTCAGAGGGCTTCGGAATTAAAGTACCCATAATTTTAGTATCAAACAAATCCTTAGAGGTTACGGTATCCTCGCAAAGGCCGTTTGCTACAGCATACTCTAAAATCGCAGCTAAAATGTCTTCCAGTGCATAATCCTCTTTTAATTCGCATTCTTTATAATCATCTAAAGAAAGCTTTTCTAAAAGCTGATTGCGGGTGTAAATTGCATCCTCTTTTTCAATCAGATGCTCTTTTTGTGCATAGGCAACTAATGCGCCGACGGCTTCAAAAATTTCCATTTTCTTCATTCCTTTCGAATCTAGTTTATTATAACAGAAACTTTTTTCGATTTAAAGACTTTCTAAAAAATTTGTAAAAAAGTGCCTTGCGGCAAATCCGCAAAGCACTTTTTCTGTTTATATTATACCTTTTGGCGCTTTTTGCTGACAAAGTAAATCGAGCAAAGAACCAAAAGCATGAGCACAAAGCCAAGGCCGAGAGAAAGCCAAATGTTTGTAGTGAAGCCTGCAATAAGATAGGTTACAAAGCAAACGGAAGCAACAAGAAGCGCATAGGGCGTTTGTGTGGATACGTGATCCAAATGGTTGCAGTTTGCACCTGTAGATGCCAAAATTGTGGTGTCGGAAATCGGAGAAATATGGTCACCGCAAACCGCACCTGCAAGAATAGATGCCACGGAAATTGTCAAAATATTGGTAATATCGGTTGCACCGAAAATAGAAACGGCAATCGGAATTAAGATGGAGAAAGTACCCCAGGATGTACCGGTTGCAAAGCCAAGGCCAAGTGCAACAAGGAAGAAAATTGCGGGTAAAATACCGGTAGAAATATTGCTGTTTGCCACAACGCCACTTACAAATGCACCGGCATTGAGATATTTTTCGCCGCAAACACCGCTAAGTGTCCAAGCAAAGGTCAAAATGAGGATAGCCGGAACCATAGCCTTGAAGCCGTCGGTGATGCTGTCCATAAACTGACGAGAGGTAATAACCTTTCTCGGGATATATAATAAGTAAATGACAATCAAAGTGAAGAAAGAACCGATAGCAAGGGAAGGACCTGCACTACAACTTGCAAAAGCTTCACGAACACCGACGCCGTCTAAAATGCCGCCGGTATAAAGCATACCAAGCACACAGAAAGTGATTAATACAACAATCGGAATAATTAAATCCAAAACTTTACCACGTGTACCTTTTTCTGCCTGCTGTACTTCCACCAAGGTGTCTCCGCCTTCGGGATGTTTTTCATTGTATTTACGCATCGGTCCGAAGTCAAAGTTTGTTACAATTAAGAAAACAAGCATGACAATGGTAAAGAGTGCATAGAAGTTTGCAGGAATTGTATGTAAGAAAAGGTTAAAGCCATCAATCGAGCTTCCCTCAGGCATAGAAGAACCGACAGCAGCTGCCCAACTGGAAATCGGGGCAATAATACAAATCGGCGCCGCAGTGGAGTCGATGATATAAGCGAGCTTTGCTCTAGTAACATTCTGTCTGTCTGTAACCGGGCTCATAACCGTACCTACAGTCAGGCAGTTAAAATAGTCATCCACAAAGATGAGCGCGCCGAGGCCGGATGTTGCGGCAAGTGCGCCACGCTTGGATTTAATGGACTTTGCTGCCCATTCTCCATAGGCTTTGGATGCACCGGATTTGCTCATTAAGGAAACAATCATACCGAGAATAACAAGGAAAATAATAATGGTGATGTTTCCGCCGACCTTATCACTCATGATTTCAAAGGTCAACTCCATGGACTGTAAAACATGGAAGTTGGTAAAGAACATAGCTCCCGATAAAATACCGATGAGCAAAGAAATGTAAACTTCTTTGGTAATTAGCGCCAAAACGATTGCAATAATCGGCGGCACCAGTGCCCAAAAGGTTGCTTGCATTTTCATTTCCTCCTAAAACATTTATTTTTTTAACATGGTTTTAATTTCGAAATTGGTTAAGCGGTAAATCTGCCACTGGGACATATGATGTGCGCCCTGCTTTTTATAAAATTCCTGTGACGGGGTATTCCAGTCTAAGCATACCCATTCCATTCTGCCGTAGTTGCCTTCGGCTGTATAGCGCGCCACAGCATCAAAAAGTGCTTTACCATAGCCCTTTCCTCTGTGTTCGGGATTCACAAACAAATCTTCTAAATGAATCCCCTTCTCCCCTACAAAGGTCGAGTAAGTTTCAAAAAAGAGTGCGAAACCGACAGGTGTTTCCCCTTCAAATCCTAAAAAAACTTTGGCGGCATTTTGCCCAAAGACAACTTCCTCCACACGTTCTTTTGTGTTGATAACCTCGGACTCCATTTTCTCATACACTGCAATGCTTTGAATGAAATCCATAACAAGGGCGGCATCCTCTATGGTTGCCAATCGAATTGAAAAGGACATTTACTGCTAACCTCCCATAAAATACTTCCTCATTTTAACAGATTTAAAGCATTATTTCAACAAAAAGCCACACGAAAATGTGAAAAACCATAAAATTTTCACTAAAGATAAAGAAAAACAGCAACAGATTTTTTCTGCTGCTGTTTTTCTTAGATATTTTCCGTGCCGTTACCGATATGAGAAATTTTAATTTCTACCGAAACATCATAGGAAATTTCGGGAAGCTTATCTTTAAAATCCTGCCGATTCTTCTTATAGTAAAACGGATGTTCTAATGAAAGCCGCCTGAAAAGCCGATAAGGATCACTATTTTTTTCTTTGAAACAAGATTCCAAATTTTCGGTAATCATCTTTCCCACTCGTGCTTCGCAAAGAGATTTAGTAGAGAAAATAAAACTTTTATCTGTCGGGGAAGGCATTTTGCTTTGATTCTCAATTAAATCAATGGTCATTTTCACATAAACCGAATAATGCGGTTTATCCTTTTCGAGTTTAGTGTGAATTTTTGTTTTAGAAGACTGAATTTGAGCTGTACTAAGGGCTTGAAACTCTGGATTTTCAACAGTAAAAAATCCACCCTCTAATTGATTATTTAATAAAAGCAAGGCTGTAACCGCATCGTCTTTTATTTCATAGGAAAGTGCATCCCCTTTAAAAACGCCCACAGAATCAATCGTGAACTTCCCCTCTTCTTCTTTCTTCTCCGCTTTAATCATTGGCAAAAAAGCATCCGTGTTTTCATCTTCCAGACGATTAACGAAGCTAAATAGTTCTTCTTTGACAATCTGCGCATTAAACCGTCTGGCATAAAAAAGGTCTTCTAAACTGTTGGCAGGTAAAATGCTTTCTCCCATTTTTGCACTCACTACTTCTTCCGCCGTAGTATCTGAAAGAGCCAGTAATACGGTTGCACGATTTTCCGTACTGCGCACGAAATAATCCAAAAACGGATAAAGTCCTTTTTCTGCTGTTTCTCTGCCAAAAACAATCAAGCGGTTTTGAGAAAGAAGCGGTTTCCTGCCCACTGTTTTTGATACATTGGAAATCGCATCCGATAGGTTTTCGCCTTCTGCGGTTATAGAGCTGATTACATCCCCTAAATTTGCGCCACTGTTCGGGTTTCCTGCCATATCGGTATTTAGGGTTTGTAAGGTCACGCGCACGCCGTTCTCCGTAGCATCTACACCGATTGCCTGTACAATTAATCGGTTTTTAATTTCATTTTTGGTATAATCACAGCCGCTAAAAAGGAACGAAACGCTAAGAAGAAGTAAGAATGCTAAAAGAAGTTTTTTACGCATGCATGCTTTCCCCCTCTGTGCTGTTCTTTCTGTTTTTGAGCTTATCTAAAATCAAAATACATAAGGGAATCAAAAACAAAAAGACAAAAGCTATAATACTTCTTGCGGTAAGATTTGTAATGGCAGCATAATTCGAAAATCGACCGCGCAGCATAAATTGCAAAATAAAAATTACAACACCCAAGCCGTATATATATTGGTTCTTTATTTTTTCACCGAAGGATTTTTTTAAAAGCTCGGATTGTAAATAAAAGAGCAAGCTGATTTTAAGAAAAGCTGTTAAAATCCAAATACCCGTTAAAAGCACATCGAATCGCTGAAAAACGCTGAATTCGGATAACACAGCCATAGAATAAACAGGAAAGAGCTGTTTTACGGCAAAATCGCCTAGGCCGCCAAAGGTGAAAAAGAAAATAATCAAGATAGATAAAAGCAGGCAAAAAAGCCACCAACCATACATTTTCTGCTTATTACCTTTCACGCGTGGCGCTAAAATAAGAATCATTGCAATTTCATTGGTAATGCTCGCCAAACGCAAGCCAAATTTTGCAGAAGGTGCAACACCGTCTAAAAAGAGCGGTGTAAAATTCAAAAAGCGCACCTTATCAAACATAATTAAAATAATAAAGAGAAAAGAGAAAACAAAAATGCTCAAGGCAATCGTACTTGCACGCCCTATGGCTTCTAAGCCCAATGTTGCTGCATAACAGGAAGCCGCCAGGCAAATCAAAACAAACACGGTACTTTCATCGTTTGGGAAAACAGAAGTGGCAACAAACAGCTTTAAAGTAGACAAGGTAACAAAAGCAAAGTAAGAAAAGAACACAGCATATAAAACTGAGATGCACTTTGAAACTATGGGTGAAACACGATAAGCCACGTCAACCAGATTCATTTGCGGATAATTTTTCAAAAAAAGCAACATGGGGATGGATAAAAAAAGAATAAACAAACCGCAAAAAAATACAGACACTAAATAATCCGTACTGGAGGGTTGTTCTGTGCCTATGGAAGCCAAGGTCAAAAGGGAAAGCAATCTTGATAGCAGCAGAATGCAAAACAGTTGATAAGTGCGAATAAAGGAAGTTCTGGTCACTCTATTCCCTCCTTTTATTTTTTTAGCTTACCGATTTCAAATTCGCGTTTACCAAGCCGTTTCCAGCTCATACGGAATAAGGAATCTCTGGAAATCGCACCCATCTGTAAAGGCGCCAAGGGAGATAAAAACGGTGTGCCGAAAGATTCCATTGCCGAAAGATTCATTAGCAATACGCCGAAACCGATGACAATACCGTAAAATCCGGTTAAACCGCCAATCAACATAAAAACGAATCGCAAAACTGAAACCGGATAATAAATTTTAGAGACAACAAAGGAACTTATCGCCGTCATGGCGACAATAATTAACATAGGTGCGGCAATAAGGCCTGCAGAAACGGCAGCATCACCGATGACCAGTGCGCCGACGATACTTACTGCATGACCCACAGCTTTCGGCATACGTATGCCGGCTTCTCGCACAACCTCATAAATGAAGTGAATGAATATCGCTTCAATCATCACAGGAAACGGCGTAATACTTTCCTGCACGGCAATATCATAAAGCATGGCAGTCGGTAAAATTTCTTGGTGAAAGGTGCAAACTGCAACATAAAGGCCCGGCAAAAAAGCGCTCATAAAAAAGCATAGAATTTTTAAAAGACGAATAAACGAAGCATAATACGAGCGGTGGTCATAATCATCGAAAGACTGAAAATTTTCCACAAACAGATAAGGCACAATTAAAGCAAATGGCGTGCCGTCTACCAAAATCACAATACGTCCTTCTGCCATCTCAGCACAGGCAATGTCGGGACGTTCTGTTGTGCCGACGGTGGAAAAGAGGGATGTTGTATTACTTTCTAAAAACGGCTTTAAATAGCCCGTTCCCAAAACGACATCCAGTTGAGCTTGTTTCAGTTTATCTTTTACCGCCTCGACCGTCTCCTGCTTCACTCTGTCGGCAAAATAGGAAACACACACTCTGGTTTTACTGCTATTACCGATTTCCAAAATATCAAATCGAATTTTAGGTGAACGGATTCTGCGGCGAATTAGCGCTACATTATCTTTAAAAGTTTCAATGAAGGCTTCTTGTGCGCCAAGTTCTTGTACTTCGGTCTGCGCATTATCAATAGAACGCTTCGGAAAGCCCTGCACGCCAAAACATTCACAGAAAGCTACGCCCTCCATCATGAAGATAACAAGACCGGAAATCACCTCTTTTACGGCTTCATCTAAGGTGTGTACTTCCTTTTGATCAATATCGGCGCACACTCTGTCACGAATAAAGGCGACTTGCTCTTCTGGCTCTTTCGGTAGCTTTCTGCAATCCATAATCGGTTTTACCACCTGCTGTGTAACGAGAAGATTGTTACACATGCCGTCATCCATAATCAGCACAGCCTTATGACCGCCGACTACGGTTTCTTTATAAAGAATATCAAAGCTTGTGCCTAATTCTTTTTTGAAATATAAAATATTTGTTTTTAAATCTTTTGAAATTGGTACAGGGGCACTTTCTTCTCCTTTTATAGGATAAGTTACCTGTTTAATTTCATTTTTTATCCAATTAAACATAGAATCACCGCTCATATTGTAGCCCGTTTTGGCACACACTATTCTTAAAAGAATTTTAAACAGGTGATTTTATGCTAATAGCGCTTTTCAGAACAATACTTTTATATTTTCTGGTTTTGGTCACACTTCGTGTGCTCGGAAAACGTCAGGTCGGTCAGCTTCAACCGGCGGATTTGGTTTTTACTATTTTGCTTTCGGAAATTTTAGTTATCCCGATGCAAGACAAAAACATTCCCCTCTTAAATACCTTTATTCCCGTTCTCGTTTTAATCGGGCTGGAAATTCTAATGTCTTGGTTCAGTTTAAAGAACCTAAAGGTACGCACAATGCTGCAAGGCAATTCTCTTTTGGTCATTCGAAACGGCGTTGTGGATGAAGCACAGCTTCGGTGTCTCCGCTTTACCATGGATGATATTTTGGAAGAACTACGAAAAAAGAATATCTTTGATATTTCTACGGTGCAATATGCTTTTGTTGAAACTGACGGGACACTCAGCGTTCTTTTGAAGCCCGAATTTCAGCCTGCAACCTCACAGGATGTAAACGCTCAAAAAGAGCCAAAATCCCTGCCCTGTGTCGTGATTTCGGATGGAAAAATTATTAATAATAACTTTAAGGATTGCGGCATGGACCCGAAAAAATTCCACGCACTCTTAAAGAAAAAGAAAATAAAGCCAGAAGATGTTTTACTAATGACACTCGACAGTTTCGGCAACCAGAATATTATCCGAAAGGCGGAAAAGCAATGAAAAAAATAATCATCGGTATTTGTTCCTTGCTGTTAGCCGTTTTGCTGGGTTGTCTGAATTTCTGGAATTTGCAAAACATCTGCAAAAAATCCATAGATCAAGGTGAACGTATTTTGGCTTCAATAGAAGAGGGAGATTTTGAAAAAACAAATCGAGAGATTTATGACTTTTTACAATTTTATGATAAAAAGCAAGTATATTTAGGTGTGTATCTCAACCATTCGGAAATCGAGGATATAGATATTTTGTTTTATGAGCTTGAAGCAAATAAAAATGCAGAAAATCCAGAGGCCCTCTTAGAAAGCACCGAAGAAATAATTTACCGATTAAAACACGTTAAAAAATCAGAAATACCGAATTTTAAAAATATTTTCTAAAAAGAAAAGAGACGGCAAATACCGTCTCTTTTTATTGCTTATGCAGTTTAAGCGTTCTCTTCATCATAATGCTTTTTGGCAATGTAAGCTGCGCCGAGCATACCAGCCTGATTCTTCATTTCTGCCTTTTTAATTTGAACGTGCTTAAAGCTATGTACCGGACGAGCATGAATTCTGCGTTCGATTTCGGAAACTACATAAGCCTCGTTCATAATGCCACCGCCAAGAACAATGAGAGGTGGATTAAAAATGAAAATCAAAGTCGTAAGGCCGCCGACAATCTCATCAATCCAGTTATCAATGACAGCATGGATTAAGGTATTGTTAAAGTTTTCTGGTTCAAAAATCTCTCGACCGTTTAAGGTCTTGCCGGTAGCTTCTTTAACAGCATAAGTAAGCGCTCTGGTAGAAGCATACATTTCATAGCAGCCTTGATTACCGCAGGTGCAAATTTTGCCGCCTGTATGTGTAACAATATGACCGAACTCACCGGCAGAGAAATAATCGCCGGTATAAATTTGATTATTAATCCAAAGGGCACCGCCGACACCTGTGCCGTAGGTCAAGCACAGGAAATCCTTAAAGCCCTTTGCAGAGCCGAATTTCGCTTCAGCTGTTGCAGCGGAGTTAACATCGTTTTCAACGCAAACCGGTAAATTATATTTTTTCTGAATGGTCTTAGTGATTTCAATACCAGTATAGTTCGGAATGTTTTCACTTGCAAAAATGATTTTACCGAGTTCACTGTTTACCTGACCTGCGGTACTAATGCCGACGCAGGAGATTTCGTCTGCATATTCGCCGACAATATTCATAATCTTATTCATAAGATTGGGACCGCCGAGATGTGCCTCTGTAGGAATTTCGAAGGATTTTAGAATCTCAAAATTCTCACTAACCAAACCATATTTGATGGCTGTTCCTCCGATGTCAATTGCTAAAATTTTCATACTCACACCTCATTTGTTGATTTCTTCTGCTATTTTACAAAGCTTTTTCAGCCTATGATTAACTGCGGAACGGGATATGGGCGGAACCATTTCTTCCCCGATTTGCTGCAAAGAATAATCCGGATTTTCAAGTCGCAAGGTCATAATAGCCCGAAGCTCGTCCGACAGCTCTGCATATTTTACACTGTTTTCCAGTTTTTCCAAAAGCTCAATTTGCTGCATAGCGGCATTGAGCGTTTTATTTAAATTGGCGCTTTCAAAATTCAAGCGGCGATTCACATTATTGCGAATATCTTTATACACAATAACATCAATCAGCTCCATAACGAACTTCGTTGCGCCCATAATACCTAAAAGATTTTGAATTTCTTCGTTTTTCTTAAAGTATAAAACGAACTGCCCGTTTCTTTCTATCTCCTTAGGCGAAAAATTGCTGTTCTCCAAGAATTTTTTCAAATCCATGGAAAGCTTATAATGCGGAACGACAAATTCTAAGTGATAGCCTTTTTCCGGCGATGTAATTGTGCCGCAGGCTAAAAAAACACCACGTAAAAAAGCGCCGATGCAACATTCGTCTCCGATATTTGCCCAATTCAAACGTCGAACACGTTCTGTTCCGTCATTACCAAATGCCGCAAGCACTTTTAAACGATCCTGTTTATCCGGAACGGAAATTTTATATTTGTTCGCCGCGTTAACGTTTTCCTTCGGTGCATTTTCGCAGAAGCGTTTTAACAAGGCTTCATATTTTCGAGCGACGGGCTCGTGTTCTGTATAAATCGAAATATCATTTTGAGAAAAATTGTGGCCGAACAGCAAAAATCCATAGCACTCTGCCAATAGGCAACACGGATTTTCGGCCTCTATTTGAAGCAATTCTTCTTTTAAATCTGATGAGAAAGACATAATCTACTACCTTTGAATATCTCTGTGATACACTTTACTGCATGCGCCCTGCTCGGTTAAATGACGATTCAGAAGCTCGGCAAAAACAACGGAGCGATGCTTACCGCCTGTACAGCCTACACCGATAGTCAGCTGACTTTTTCCCTCTTTACGGTAGAGCGGCAAAAGAAAATCCAATAAATCCATAAGCTTTTCGGAAAGGTCTTTGGCTTCTTTAAACTGCATCACATACTCTTTAACAGGTTGTTCTAAGCCGGTATGATATTTAAGCTCCGGCACATAAAACGGATTCGGAAGGCAACGAACATCAAAGAGCAAATCCGCTTCTTTCGGCGCACCATATTTAAAGCCGAAAGACATACAATCAATTTTAAGCGCCGTAGTGGCGTCTTCTAAGAAAAGATTAGCAATGCGCTCTTTAAATTGAGAACTGCCTACAGCCGTGGTATCAATAATATAATCTGCCTTTTGGCGGGCAGGCATTAGGATTTCACGTTCTTTTTGAATCGCTTTTAAAACAGACGGACCTGTAAATTTATCGGAAAGCGGATGTTTTCTTCTAGTTTCTCTATAGCGACGTTCGATGACAGCATCCTCCGCATCAATAAAGAGGATTTTATAACGAACACCGTCTTCTTTGATTTTCTGTAAAACCTCAAACAGAGAGGTAAAAGCACTGCCGAGACGTGTATCGGCAACCAATGCCACACGCTCGCGCTTTTCTTTTGACTTTAAAAGGAGCTCTACAAAGGTCGGAATCAGCTCCGGCGGCATATTATCCACGCAGAAAAAGCCGATATCCTCAAGTGCATCTGCCGCACGGGATTTGCCTGCGCCGGAAAGCCCGGTTACAATTACCAATTCCATTGCCCTTTGTCTCCTTATCCTAAATATTTAACTTCTGTTTCCAAAGAAACGCCTTTTTTCTCGAAAACAATCTTTTGCACATCTCTAATTAACTGCAAAATATCCGCAGTTGTCGCATTGCCTTTATTGATTACAAAACCGGCATGCTTCTCGCTGACCTGTGCGCCACCGACCGTATAACCTTTAAGACCACACTCTTCAATGAGGCCACCTGCAAAGTAGCCTACAGGGCGTTTAAAGGTACTTCCTGCACTGGGGAAATCAAGCGGTTGCTTATCTTTACGTCTGCCGAAAAGGTCATCCATTTTGGCTTTAATCTCCGTGGGGTCACCCTCTCGAAGCTGTAAAGTCAAAGAAGTAATAACGTAAGGCGAATCTGTATATACGCTTCTTCTGTAAGCCAGTTTTAAGTCTTCTTTTTCGAAAGATGCCAAGTCAAAATCCGGTGTAATATGTGTACAGGAAACCAAGACATCTTTCATCTCGCCGCCATATGCGCCGGCATTCATATATGCCGCACCGCCTGCCGTTCCGGGAATACCATAAGCAAACTCCAGACCGGTTAAGCCTTGCTTCAAAGCAAAATTACAAAGAGAAGCTAAAGACGCACCGGCTTTACATTCGATTCTGCCGTTACCCTTATAAACAATTTGCGAAAACTCTTTACCGATGCGAAGAATCACGCCGCGATAGCCGCTGTCTGCAATCAAAAGATTGGTAGAGTTTCCGAGAACAGCATAGGGAATCTTTTGCTCTTTGCAAGCTTTTAAAACCCAAATGATTTCTTCTTCGCTTTTCGGAGAAACAAAAAGGTCGGCATTTCCGCCGGTTTTAAAGCTGGAAATGCTTTTGAGAGGAAAATTCTCTTTATATTCTATAGAGTGTTGTTTCAATACAGAAAGAACAGTTTCGTACAAGGCAAATCCTCCAAAACTTATTTATCTAATAATGCTGCACCAATGATGCCAGCATCGTTACCAAGCACTGCACTGCAAAGCTTCGTCTGCTTTGCGCTGTGAATGCTGTAGTGTTCTTTTTCAACCAAGGCACGAAGCGGTACTAAAAGATTTTCGCCTTCGCAGCCGATACCACCGCCGATGCAGAGAACTTCGGGCTGGAAAATGTTTACGATATTGGTAATACCGACAGCAAGCATACGAATGTATTTGTCTACAACAGCTTTACCAACAACATCACCTTTACGCATTGCATCAAAAGCTGTTCTGCCGTTTACTTTATTAATATCGTTACCAACAAGCTCCCACATCAGAGAATCTTTATGTTCTTCCATAGCTTTTTTGGTCTGTCTAACAAGAGCTGTAGCAGAGGAATAAGCTTCCCAGCAACCACGTCTGCCGCAAGTGCAAGGTTCACCGTCTAATTCAATGACGGTATGGCCCATCTCGCCTGCCGCACCATTGCAACCGTTTACAATCTTACCGTCTACAATAATACCGCTGCCAACGCCTGTACCAAGGGTTACGGCAACAAAATTCTTTGCATTATTGCCTGCACCTGCAACGGCTTCACCGAGAGCTGCACAGTTCGCATCATTTTCCAAGTAAATCGGAAGGTCATAGAACTCGGAAAGGATGGCTTTTGCAGGAACCTTATCAAAGCCTAAGTTATTGGCATAATCAATAACGCCTTCTTCTTTATTTACAGAGCCAGGTGTGCCAATACCGATAGAAATAATGTCAGCTTCGGTAAGCTTTGCGTTTTCTAAAGCGGTTTTCACGCACGCAGCAATATCTTTTAAAATTTCTTCTGCCGGACGGGGGCAATTGGTTTTGCGTTTGGCTTTTGTAATAATCTTATAGTTCTCATCGACAATACCAACTACGATATTTGTACCGCCTAAATCTACACCTATTCTATACATATTCTGTTTCCTCCACTAATTTCTTACTTTTTTAATTTCCCCAGATGTCAATTTCTTTGCCACTAGAAGGTTCTTCATCCATACCGAGATTATGTAAAAGTTCTTGTGCCGCATTATAGCCCATTTTCTTTTGACGGTTATTCATTGCCGCAACTTCGATGATAACTGCCAAATTTCGACCAGGCTGAACAGGAACAGTCGTTACAGGCACTTTTACGCCCATAATGTTGAGATATTCATTATCCAGACCCATACGGTCATATACCTTATTCGCATCCCAAGGCTCAAGCTGAACCACCATATTGATTTTCTCGGTCATCTTAACAGAACCGATACCGAAAATACGGCGTGCATTGATAATGCCGATACCGCGAAGCTCAATAAAATGGCGAATGTTTTCCGGAGCAGAACCGACTAAGGTTCTGGAAGAAACTCTGCGAATTTCCACTGCATCGTCTGCTATGAGTCTGTGACCACGCTTAATCAGCTCAATCGCTGTTTCACTTTTGCCTACGCCGCTGTCGCCGACAATCAAAACACCTTCACCGTATACTTCTACCAAAACACCGTGACGTGTAATACGCTCAGCAAGCTCTGTACCGAGGAAATAAATCAAAGAAGACATACAGCTTGAGGTAGACTCTTCGGTGCGTAAAAGCGGCACTTGATTCTCCGTAGCATATTGTAAAAGTGAAGGCGGACAAGGCAAATCGCGCGTAATCAAAATGAGCGGCGGTTTGCGGCTTGCTAAACGCTTTAAAGATGCTTTACATTCTTCAGCAGGAAGTGTCTTTATAAATTCCAGTTCCGAAAGCCCTAAAATCTGCACACGTGCCGGGTCAAAATAATCATCATGACCGGCGAGCAACAATCCGGGACGGTTTACATCCTGAGAAGTTACAAATAATTCTGCCGGATTACTCGGCATGTAGATAGTTTCAAAAGAGCATTCTTTAATAATGCGCTCCAAGGACACGGAATACTGAGATGACATTAGACCACACTCCCCTTTTTAATATTTATTATTATAAACGATTTCTGGGAACTTTCCAAGCCTTTTCCCGAAAAATTCTTGATTTTCCTACCGCAAAAATCAACTTTTTTTGCAAATTTAAACGAGGAATAAAAAAAGTACCAAAGAACATACTAAAAAAGGTGAAAAAAATGGTAATACTTTTACTCCCTCTTAAAGAAAATAAAACGCTCGCAAAGGAACTGGCATCCTTACTGGAGAACTTCGGCGGTGTAATTCATATAACAGAAAATTCTATTTTTGAATACGCGAACCTCTCGCCGGAGTTTTTACTGATGAATACAGACAGCTTGCGCTCCATTCATGCGGAAACTGTATTGTATTTACAAACGGATGACAGCAGTGCGAAGCACTTTCATAATTTCACGCCCGATAAAATCATCACCGTTTCAAATAACAATGAAGCCGCAGAAAATCTGATAACAATCGGTTCAAACGCGCAGTGCACTCTCAGCGTTTCCAGTAACAATGAAAACAAACTGCATATTGCCCTGCAAAACACTTTAGCAACTTTAAACGGAACCTCAATTCTCCCCTGCGAAATTGCAGTAAATTATGAAAAAGACTACAGCCTGACTGCGCTTCTTTTCCTCACGGCTATTCTTTTGCTGTGCGAAAAATTAAACACGCAAACCCTTGAAATCGACATAAAATAAAACCGCCTGCAAACACGCAAGCGGTTTTATGTATAGCTTTTATTTAATAGCCCTGAACGCCTTCTAAGGATTCATCCTCATCAATCCATTTTTGAACGGAAATAATACGGAAGGCATCTTTGGTATCGCGAATAATAACATGGGAAATACCGGCATTAATGACCATACGTTTGCACATAGAGCAGCAGCAGGCATTTTCAACATATTCGCCGGTAGAGCATTCTCTGCCGACCAAATACAGCGTACTACCCAGCATTTTGTCACGGGAAGTACTGATAATCGCATTCGCTTCTGCATGCACACTGCGGCAAAGCTCATAGCGTTCACCGCGCGGCACATTTAACTTTGTACGGATGCAATAATTCAAATCCGTGCAGTTTTTTCTGCCTCTGGGTGCACCTACATAGCCGGTGGAAATCACTTCATCGTTTTGAACGATTACCGCGCCGTAGTGACGGCGAAGGCAAGTACTTCTTTGGGACACCATTTCCGCTAAATCCAAATAGTAATTGATTTTATCGCGTCTCTCCATAATCCCTCTCCTTTCAAAAGACAGATTAGTCTAAGAAATCTTTGAGCTTTTTGCTACGGCTGGGATGACGAAGCTTGCGAAGTGCTTTTGCTTCGATCTGTCGAATACGTTCTCTTGTAACGCCGAACTCACTGCCAACCTCTTCAAGTGTACGCGGATGACCGTCTTCCAAGCCAAAACGAAGGGATAAAACCTTTGCTTCACGCATGGTTAAGGTCTTTAAAACCTCAGCTAACTGTTCTTTTAAAAGAAGCATGGAAGCTGCATCTGCAGGAGCAAGTGCATCATCATCGGGAATGAAGTCGCCTAAATGGCTGTCTTCCTCTTCACCGATCGGGGTTTCCAAAGAAACCGGGTCCTGAGAAACACGCAAAATCTCGCGAACCTTATCTGCCGGCATATCAAGTTCTGCCGCAATTTCTTCTGCGGTAGGATCTCTGCCGATTTTATGGAGCAACTGACTGTTGGTCTTCTTAACCTTGTTAATGGTTTCAACCATATGCACAGGAATACGAATAGTTCTTGCCTGGTCAGCAATCGCGCGGGTAATTGCCTGACGAATCCACCAAGTTGCATAGGTAGAAAATTTAAAGCCCTTTGTGTAGTCGAACTTGTCAACCGCTTTAATAAGACCGAGGTTGCCTTCCTGAATCAAATCCAAGAACTGCATGCCACGACCAACATAACGCTTTGCAATGCTGACAACCAAACGAAGGTTTGCTTCGGCAAGTCTCTGCTTTGCCTGCTGGTCATTGTCGCCGATACGAATAGCCAGTTCGATTTCTTCTTCGGGTGTTAAAAGCGGTACTCTACCGATTTCTTTGAGATAAACCTTAACCGGGTCATCCATAGTAGCGCCCTGTACATCTACAGCGGCCGCTTCTGCGGACTCTTGACCTTTCGGAAGTTCTGCATCAAAGTTTAAATCTTCCAGTGCCGCATCGCCCATATCGTCAATAATTTCGATATTTTGTGCTTCAATGGTTTCATAAAGCTTGTCCAGTTCATCAATGTCAAAATCCATTTCCAAAATGGCGGCATCGATTTCCTGCGCTGTTAATTTTCCGGCGGTTTTACCTTTTTCAAGTAACGCCGTGATAGGGGATTTCTTTTCTGTGTTTTCCATATTTACTCCTTCACCTTATGTAAATATTTTTATTGCTTAAAGAGATTTAAAAACTCATCGTCAGAAAGGGCCGCAACGTCCTTTTCGGCATTTTTTTGTTTTTCTTCTCTTAACACACGTATACAGTCCTTGCACTCAGCTAGAGTATTTGCAAGGGTCGGAATTTTTGTTTGAATCTTGGCAATAGCGCTGAGCTGTTCTGGTTCAAACTCATTCGAAATCATAGAGAGCATAAACTCGCCGTTCTCATTTGTTTTCTGCTGAATGGCTTTATAAACCTTTCGGTTAAACCCCGTCAAAAACAAATCTTCGGAAAGGAAATTTTCCAAATCTCTGAAATAGCCGGGATTATTCATAAGCGAAGCCAATAGCATATCTTCCGCGCTCGCGGCTCTTAGATATTTTCTGCGCTCTGGATTCACATGCAGCAAATTCTTTTGTGCGGATTTTTCTTCTTCCTGCGCAATTTTGAGACGATTTTTTTCGGTATATCGTTTTTCTGCATTGCGACTGCGTTTCACCTGTAATAAAATGGCATCCTTCTGCACACCGAGCTCCTCAGCGAGTCTGGTTGCATAAACATCCAATTCCACAGGACTTTGCAGCTTTGCAAGGATTTTACAAGCTTCTCCTAAAAAGCCAACCTTGCCGTCGGAGGTAGAAACGTCGAACGCCTCTCTGGCACGCAAGATTCGATATTCCGTATCATTGGAAGCTTGATTTAACAGGCGTTTAAAATATTCTACGCCATGCTTTTTGATAATTTCATCCGGGTCTTTACCGCCCTGCATGCGAATCACTTTCACATGTATGGTCGTTTTTGAAAAAATTCGAAGTGCTTTTTGGGTTGCTTTTTGCCCGGCTTCGTCATTATCATAGCAGATTAAAATATCCGAAACATAGTGAGACATCAAACCCGCCTGCTGCTCCGTTAACGCCGTACCAAGACCTGCAACGGCATTGGTAAATCCGGCTTGATGCAAAGAAACGACGTCCATATTACCTTCGCAGAGAATCAATTCTTTTGCCTGCGATTTTTTGGCAAAATTAAGGCCGAATACATTTTCACCTTTTTTATAAATCAGTGTATCGCTGGTATTAACGTACTTTCTGGGATCCTTGTCTGGAAAAACAGTTCTGCCGCTGAATGCCAGAACATTGCCGCGCAAATCAATAATCGGGAACATGACCCTGCCCATAAAGGCATCAAAATAATGTTTTCGATTATTTTTACTACTCAATCGCAAAAGATTTGCTTCGTATAGCTCGTCCTCTTTAAAGCCTTGCGCCAACATATATTTTTTTAAAGTATCCCAACTGTTCGGCGCATAGCCGAGGCCGAATTTTCGGATAATCTCATCAGAAAGCCCACGGTCATACAAATAGCGTAGACCGATTTCACCTTCTGGAGAATATAATACCCGATGGAAAAATTTTGCCGCAACTCGATTGGCTTCATAAAGCCTTCGTTTTCGGTCAAATAAACCCGCATCGTAATTTCCGACTTCGGGAAGCGGTAATCCTGCGCGTTCGGCAAGAAAACGAATGGCTTCGCCGTAGCTTAGGTTTTCGATATTCTTAATAAAAGTAATTACATCGCCACCGTTGCCACAACCAAAGCAATAATAAGACTGCGTTTCGGGATAGACCGTAAAAGACGGTGTTTTTTCATTGTGGAACGGACAAAGGCCCGAAAGAATTTTACCTTTTCGTTTTAAGGTAACGTAAGAAGAAATGACCGTTTCAATATCGGATACGTTGCGAAGTTCTATTAAAAAATCATCTGAGAAACGCAAAATCACCTCTCCTTTCCGGGTTAAAGTCCTTTCTCAATCCAGGCTTTTGGTATGTAAATCTCGTTATAAACCGAGAGCACATAGCCGTCGGACATGCTTGCTACGTAGTCACAAGCCGCACGCTCTGCACCTTCGGACATTACGGTCTGCCAAAAGGTGGACGGCATTTCATCTGTATGTTCTGCAAAATAGTAATATAAGCTTTTTATCAAAGCCTCAGCCTTTTTCTCTTCGCCCTTGCACACGGGATTCGTATAGACATGTTGGAACATGAATTTGTTAAGTTCAGCAAATGCCTGGCTGATTTCAAGCGGCATTGAAAGTGTTTCTCTGCTGTTTTCCACAACAGAGGTCACTAGAGTATTGATACGTGCAGATTTTGAAGTCCCAAGGGTTTCACGAACGTCTAAAGGCACTTCTGTTTCTTGCATAACGCCAGCTCTTACTGCATCATCAATATCATGATTCAAATAGGCAATTTTATCCGCCAATTTTACAATTTGGCCTTCTAAGGTATCGGCTTCTTTGCCTCGGGTATGGCAAACGATGCCGTCGCGAACCTCATAGGTTAAATTAAGACCTTTTCCGTCTTTTTCAAGGTGGTCCACAACACGGAGGCTTTGCTCGTAATGACGGAAGCCTTCCGGAAACACTTCATCCAGCGCACGCTCACCGGCATGGCCGAACGGTGTATGTCCCAAATCGTGTCCCAAAGCAATCGCTTCTGTTAAATCCTCGTTCAAACGAAGGGCACGTGCAATGGTTCTTGCAATTTGAGCTACCTCTAAGGTATGCGTCAAACGGGTTCTGTAATGGTCTCCCTCTGGAGAGAGAAAAACCTGTGTCTTATGCTTTAAACGTCTGAACGCATTACAATGCAAGATACGGTCGCGGTCTCTTTGGTATTCAGTACGCAAGGGACAAAATTCTTCCTGACG
The DNA here is from genome assembly GCA_020025775.1 of Acutalibacter sp. GTDB lineage: Bacteria > Bacillota > Clostridia > Oscillospirales > Acutalibacteraceae > Fimenecus. The sequence continues at coordinate 171,061 of JAHHRN010000002.1, read as the reverse complement.
CTGTCTGCCTTTTGTGTTTGCGGATAATGACGCATAAGGAGAAAGCGTTTGCGCTTCGATTTGCATAGTTTGTTCTCTTACGGACAAAGACATAAAGACACCGCCTTTTTGTTTTTTGCCTATTCTACCTATATATACGCAGAAAAATCTATTTTCCCTTTAAATTTCGGCAAAATTTTGCGAAATTTTTTGAGCAGTGATTTTCCCCTCGGATTGTTCATAGATAGTTTTTATCCAAAACGCTTCGCGCTCTGCCGGAACAGAGAATGTAAGCGTTACATTTTCTAGAAATTCTTCGGACTGCATATGCACATCCGTCTCTTTAAATAAAGCCAAAAGGCGCTGATAAAAGCCGTAGTCAGTTTTTAACTTTAGGATGCTACAAAGCCCCATTCGTTTGATTTCGCCTTTTTGCAATGCAAGTTTTGCCGCATGACCGTAGGCTCTTGTGAGACCGCCTGTGCCAAGCAAAATACCACCGAAATAACGAGTAACAACAATCACCGCATCGGTAATTTCTTCTTTTTCCAGTAAATGTAAAATCGGTGTGCCTGCTGTGCCCTGCGGTTCACCGTCATCGCTATAGCGTTTGATGTTGCCGTCACGCAAAATATAAGCAAAGCAGTTATGGCGCGCATTATAGTGTGTTTTTTTGATTTTTTCAATAAAAGCATTCGCTTCTTCCACAGTTTCCACAGGACAAATATTGCCGATAAAGCGAGAGCGTTTCTCTGTAAATTCATCCTCTGCCGCCGTTTTTACGGTTTTATATTCCATACACATCGTTGTCGCTCCCTTTCAGCCTTAAATAATGAGAAAAGCGGCACAAAACTGCGCCGCTTTTCGTTTGCATGTCTTATTTGTTAAGATTGAATCTCTTGTTGAATCTGTCAACACGTCCGCCGGTATCAACAAGTTTCTGCTTGCCAGTAAAGAACGGATGGCAGTTCGAGCAAATGTCCACACGAAGTTCATCTTTTGTGGAACGAGTTTCAAACTCTGCGCCGCAAGCACACTTAACGGTTGCGGTCTTATATTCGGGATGAATGCCCTGCTTCATTTAGGTCACCTCTTTCGACACTACTTTACGTGTTTATACATTAACAACAGCAGTTATTTTAACATACTACTTTCTAAATTGCAAGAGTTTTTTTGAATTCTTTAAAGATTTATTGAAATTTCTTTTTTCAAATAGAACGAATAGAGCAAGGTTTCGGAAATTTCTTTCCCAAAAACTTCTTTTGCAGCACGTTTATAAACCGATAGCTGCTCTTTATAGGTTTCCCTGAGTTTTTCTTCATCCTTTTCGTGGTCGGTTTTATAATCGACAATCACAATCTTGCCGTTTTCCTCAAAAGCACAGTCCAGTACGCCTTGAATTAAGACTTCTTCCGCTTTGAGTGCATCAGGAAGTGCAGAATCCACATCCCCCGCCGAAAAGAAAACAGTAAATTTTTGTTCTCTGTAAATTCTCGGGGATTTTTCCATGCGGGCAAATAAGGGCGAAGAAAAAAAAGCGAACAAGCCTATTCTGTCGAGGGCTTCTGTTTCTTCTTGAGATAAGAAACCTTCCTTTTCCAAACGCTGAATTTCTTTTTCTAAATCTTCCTTTGCATTTTTAAAATCACATTTTTCTGCAAAGCGATGTGTTGCCGCACCGCGCATGGCTGGTGTTAAGCCTTCTTTACTCATGAACGCCGGGCGCGCTGTCGCGAAGAAATCAACAGGCTTGTGCTTCTCATTTAATGCAGAAGCGGAGGCTTTTGCCGGACACTTACTCAGCGCCGCTCGCGGATAAACATAAGAAGTTTTTGCCCTAATTTTGGAAAGTAATTCTGCATTTACTGTAGCAGGAGCTTCCTCCGGTTCATCCTTCTCCCGAGCTTGTGCTTCAAGCGTATCCAAGACGATTTTCAGCGGAAAATGTTCCTTGGATTTTTGAACCGGCGGTACATCCGCCAGTGCTAAAAGTGCATCGGCATCCGGATGCTTTAAGAGTGCAGCAACCAATAAATCCAAATAAGAACCAGCTTTCCGAACGAAAAAGAGCGGAACTGTATCTTTATTTAAAACAGCCAAAGCCGCATTTTTAATAACATTTTGAATACTGCGCTTTTTACCGCCGCTACCAACTAAAATCAGTTTTTCTTTCGCTCGCGTCAGCGCAACATATAATACTCTGAGTTCCTCGGCCCGTTCATCTTCTGCTATAGCCAATTTACCGGCAACATACGGCACAGAGGAAAATACGCGGTGATTTTTTCTGTCTGGAACCTTCATACCGATTTTCATATCGTTATGAAGCAGCATTTTCTTCTTTTGGTCTTGGGTGTTAAAGGAGCTGCCACACTTGGCAAGAATGACTACCGGAAATTCCAAGCCCTTGCTCTTGTGAATGGTCATAATACGCACCACATTGGCATAAGAAGACACACCGGTTGCCGCCTCTACGTTAGACTCATTTTCTTTCAAACGTTCTAAATAGCGCAGAAATCCTGCCAAGCCAGTTTTACCTTTGGCTTCATATTCCTCGGCATACTGTAAAAGCAAAAGCAAATTCAGCCGTCTGTTTTCACCGCCGGGCAAAGCCCCTACAATCGCCATACAGCCGGTCTTTTCATAAATAGCACGCAATAAGCTTGCGGGTGTTAAGGTGGTTGAAAGTCGGCGCAGATAAGCATAATCTTCTAAAAATGCTTTGGCTTTTGCTTCGTCCGATCGGCTCAATCGGGAAAAGAAGCTATCTTCTTTATAATCGAGCTTTAAGTTAGAAATATCATCCGGCGTAAAGCCCCAAAGTGGTGATAAAAGGCAGGCACAAAGCGGCACATCCAAAAACGGATTGTCTAAAATCTGCAAAAGAGAAACCACAAGGCTTACTTCACGCATGGAGAAGAAGCCGCCTTTCTTTTGGAAGAACGTCGGTATGCCTTCGTTTTCCAGTGCTTCTTTATATTTTTCTGCACCCGTTGTCGAGCGCATCAAAATACAAATATCCCCATACTGGACAGGTCTTTGGGTCTTATCTTTTTGAAAAACCGGCATTTTGCTGTCAACCATTTGACGAATTGTTTTCGCAATGTGTACCGCTTCCGGCAAACTACCGTCCTCGTTCGCATCATTGCTTTCGAGAAGGTGCAATTCTACAGCCAGATCTTCTGTTCCCGCAAAGTCACCACAAGGATTCAGTTTTTCTGTATCCCCGTATTCTACCCCGCCCATTTCACGAGACATAATTCTCGAAAATACAGCGTTAATTCCCTCGGCGACCGTTTTTCTGGAACGGAAGTTTGCATTCAGGTCGATTCTCGCCGGAAAGGTTTCGCCGTCATAAACTGCGGCATGGTCTCGCCTTTCAATAAAAATATCCGGCATTGCACGACGGAACGCATAAATACTTTGCTTTACATCGCCAACCATAAAGAGATTCTTTTCGTCATCTGAAATAGCGGAAAAAAGTAAATCCTGTGCCTTGTTGGTATCTTGATATTCATCTAAAAGAATTTCTCTATATTCCTGCGCAAGAGTTTTTGCAAGTTCCGTGCGCACGAGATTGCCCTCGGCATCTTCAGTCACACAAAGCTGTAACGCCATATGTGAAATATCGTTAAAATCATAAGCATTTGCTTCTTGCTTTTTATGATAGAGAATGTCGGAAAAGCGCTCCACGGTATCTATCAGCAAAGAAATAATCGGCTGTAAGATTTGAGCATCTTCTCTATATTCGTCGCAGGTCACCGGTAGAATCCCGACAAGCCCTTTCATGGCTTTTTTAACGCTATCACGAAGAGAAGTTGCCGTAGCTTTAACCAAGCTTTCTTTATATTCTTTCGGTGCAGCTTTCAAGCGCTCAGGCTTATAGCTTTCCAGTTCTTCTTTTAACGCATCCCAGTCTCTTGCTTCACATAAATCCAAAAGCTTTTCATTCGTGTAAAGGTCAGAATTCAAAGCCGGTGCATACGCATCTAAAAGCGGTATATCGTCTGCTAATACAGAAAAAGCTGTATGCAAAATCTCGATATTATCTTTTGCAATGTCTTTTATGTAAGCCAGGATTTTTTGACCCCAAGGTGTAGAGAAAACCTCTTTTTCAGAGCTATACAGTGCAGGAATATTCTGAAGCCATATATTAGGAAAAGGATAGGCCTGTGCATAGTGATATAAATCTAAAATGGTATCTTTCAACATTCTGTCAGAGCCGCCGAGTAAAAAGATGTCGGAAAGATTTAAGAAAGCTTCACTTTTTTCACTATAGAGCGGCAAAATACTTTCGGACACTGCCTCTTCTTCCATAGATTTTCTTTCGCTGTCATCCAAAAGGCGAAAATCAGGAGAAATATTCAGTTCATTATAATGCGCCTTGACCAAAGTACCGCAAAAGCTGTCGATTGTACAAATCTGAGCTGTAGGTAAAAGAAGTTGCTGCTTTAATAGGTATCTATTTTGCGGATCATTTTTCAGACACGCCTCCAAGGCTAAGCCGATACGTTCCCGCATTTCTGCCGCCGCCGCTTTGGTGAAGGTTACAATTAAAAGCTTATTTAAGGGGCAAGGATTTTGCGTATCGCAAACCATTCGAATGACACGTTCTACAAGAACCGCGGTTTTACCGGAGCCTGCCGCCGCGGAAACTAAAACTGTGCCGCCATGTGCCTGAATTGCATTTTCCTGCTCTTGGGTCCACCTCACGCTTCATCCTCCCCTTTCATTAATTCTGCTTTCGCTTTATCAAAAGAGCTTGTACTGTCTAAGGTTTTGATAGCATCGCCCTCTTCGAATCCGCAAATGCTTTTAAAATCGCAATATTTGCAAGCCACATTCGTTGTATTTAAATGTGTCGGTAAAACAGGAATAGCGCCCTTTTGTAAATTTTCTGCCATAGAAACAAGATTCCCGTCTACCCGGTCTTTTAAATAAGCAAAGGCTTTTTGATTGAGCAAAGAGCCTTTGAACTGTTCACCACTTTGTGTGACACGAACAAAAGCGCCCGTAACTTCCTTGTCCATGCCTAAAATTACATCCGTATTTTCTAAGATGACACCATCCATACGGCTGTTTTTCAGCTTGGCATCCAGAACATCTTTTTCCGATGCATCTCGTTTTAAATCATCGGTAACAGCTTTTGCCGGAAGATACAAAACACCAGCCGGAATCGCTTTGCCGTAATGTTCCTCACCGTTTTCGGCAATCGCAAATAAATAAATCAGCATTTGCATATTCAATCCGCCGAAGACATCGGAAAGGCGGAAGGTTTTGCCGCCGGATTTATAATCGATGATACGGAAATAAGTTTTCTCATCCTTTTTCATAATATCCACACGGTCTACAGAGCCGATAACCTGCAAGCTTCCGCCGTTTTCCAACGCAAGTTTATAAGGGTCAATCGGTCCGTCCGGTGCTATAGAAAGTTCAAAATCCGTCGGTACAAAGTCACAAACCTTGCTTTCTTCTAAAAGTCGCTTTAAAACATCGAAAACGGTTTTAGAAAGATCAGAAAGAAGATAAATAAAGCGCGCATCTTTATCTTCTTTGCCGCCCATTTTTTCTTCGATATAAAGGGCAATAAGCGCTTCGATTTTTTCTTTCAGCTCCGCATCGGACATCGAGGAAAGTGCTTCTAAGCTATGCTCTCTTAAAATCACTTCCAGAATATAGTGCATCAATGTACCGCTTTGTGCAAAATCGATTTCTGCTTTTTTCAAGGGGCGAAGCTGTAAGCCGAATTTGCAAAAATAAGAAAACGGACATTTATAATAAACTTCTGCCTTAGATGCAGAAATAAGCATATCTTTTCCGAAGAGTTTCTGGGAAACCTCTTGGTTTTGGAACTGCATATTCTCTTGCTGCGCAGCCTGCTTTACCGCCGCTGTGCGTGCGGCATAGGTAGGTTCATTCTCAAAATACGCCTTTAACGTCGCTGAAAGCTCTGTATTTTCATGGTACAGCAATGCCATTGTCTCAAACGCCGAGGGTGCGCATTCTGTATGCTCTTCATAAGGCACGGTGTTGGAATCGGTTACAGAAACTGCCGGCAAAATCTTTTGAATTTCACGCACCAGTTCCGATTCCGTCATACTGTTGCCTTTGAAATCCGCTGTAGAATAGGAAACAAAAAGCTTTTGTGTCGGAAGAGAAAGCGCGTTATAGACAAATGAGCGTTCATCCACAGTTTTAAATTCTGCGGTTTCGGTCAGTTCTATTCCAAGTGCCTCTAAGGTTTTTCGCTCGGTATCGTTCAAAATGCCTTCCGTGGGCGGATTTTCAGGAAAAACGCCGTCATTGGCACCGATAATAAACACCGCTTTGGGTGGTGCAATACGCATGCGGTCAATCGCACCGACCGTAATCATATCGAGTCCTTGTGGAATCTGCCCCAAATTCACGGAATCTAAGAGAATAGAAAACAGTTCTCTATATCGTTTCGGGGTAACCGTTTCATCGCCTAAGGCAGAAAATAGGCTGTCTAAAAACTGCATCAAAATTTCCCAAACAGTGTTTTGCTGTTCGGAAAGTTCTTGAAAGCCACAGTTTTTTAAATTTACAGCCAGAGTTTTTAATTGTTCATCTACCTCATTTTTCTTTAAAAAGCTAAACAGTATTTTGGATTTTTCAGCACCGGTTGCTTCCGAAAACATCTTTTTAAAAGCCAAAATCGGTCCCACTGCTTTTTCGCGGAGGGTATTTAAGCGTTCCAGCTTCTTTTGGCTTCTTTCGTGCATAGAAACCCCTAATCCGTCGGGATTTCCTGTAAACGGCATTGCCCATTTTGAATAATCAATGCCCCAAACAGTTGCATAGCTTTCAAGACCGGCAATTTCCTTAGCCGAAAGATCGGTAAGCTCTGTTTTTAAAAAACGCATTAAATTTTCTGTGTTGATACCGTCCGCCGCCATATCTAAAAGGGATGTAATATAACGCATAAGCGGCTGTTGGCGAACAGGTTGGCGTTTATCCTCAAAGAAAGGCAGGCTATATTTCTCGAATGCGGCATGCAAATCGCTGTCGTACTTATCTTTACGGCGTTCGACAACCGCAATATCCTTAGCCTTATACTGTTCCTCACGTAGCAGCCTGTGAATCGTGCGTGCCACATATTCGCATTCATCCGCAGGATTTTGACCAGAGAAAACATATACTGGCACATTACTTTGCTCCGCGTATACTTCGGGATTGATTTTATAAACATTCTCCTCTAAGAAGGAAAGTGCTTCTGCTTTTTTGAGCCTTGTATTGGGTAAAATCAGCGGTTTTTTAACACCGACACCAACTTCTGCTGCCGCCCGTTTTAAGGCTTCGTATTCTTTATAAATGTTGTCAAACACGCAAGGCACACGGTTGATAATATCTTCATCTAAACACAGGGTAATAATGACATCCTCACAGCGAGACAAAAGAAGTGAAATCACCCTTCTTTCTTGTTTTGTGAAACCGTCAAAAGCATCAATTACAACCGTTTTACCATGAAAGAACTCCGTTTCGGGAATAAACTCCGCTAAACGATCCAGCAAATCTGTATCGTCGCTGAAATGGGATTGAACCAAGGCATTATATAAGTCCGTAATCTTGATGAGTTCTGATAATTTATCTTTTAAAACAGAAGGCTCCAAAGATGCCCCTGCCTTTTGCAATGCATCGGTCGTTACAGCGCACTGTTTTAATTCGGTAGAAAAGGTTACAAGGCTAGTTAAAAGCTGCGGTTTATCCATAAATTTGCGGTAAAGATCCGCCTCTTCGCCAAGACCCTCGATAGCTCGGCTCATGAGCACAGCTCTTGTGCCGTCATCAATTTTCACCTTCAGCTGCGGTTTATATTGCATCAAAACCGTTTCTGCAAGTCTGGAAAAGCTTAAAATCTCTAAGGAGAGCATATCTTTTGCACCGATTGCATGCAGCATGGCACGTTCTGTATCAAAAGAAAATTGCTCGGGCACGATTAAAATAAATTCCCGATTTTCTTTTTTGATTTTTTCGGCGATATATTGTCTTACATATTCGGTTTTGCCACTGCTGTTTCTGCCAAAAACAAATCGAAGCATTCTGTTCCCCTCTTTGTATATATTTTTTATTATTTTAGCATAGACCCAAAAGGTTTACAAGCCGAACCCCTGCATAAGTACAGAATTTCGTACATAGAATTTTATGTTTAAAGAATTCTATAAGGTATGATTTCCGGGACGAAAACATTATACTGGATTTGGTGATAACATGAAACGTTTTAGAAAAAGATGTTTAAACAGCATATTCCTTTTGCTTTTTGTTTTTTTAACTGTCGTCGCAACAATGCTGACCGTCTATGTGTGCACCTTACCCATTCGTAAGGTCGCAGAAGCGCCTTCCGTATGCATTGACCCCGGGCACGGCGGACATGATTCCGGCGCAACGTATGAAGGGCGGCTGGAAAAAGATGACGTATTACGGCTTTCACTTTTAGTACGCGACAAACTGGAAGCTAAAGGCATTCCGGTCTATATGACGCGCGAAGATGACACCTTTCGCACCCTTGACGAACGTTGTACTTTTGCCAATCAAAAGCATTGTGCCTTGTTTGTATCAATACATAGAAACAGCTCCGAAAAAGGCAAAGGTATGGAAATGTGGGTAAAAAACACGCCGGAAAAGGCGGATTATTTTCTTGCAGAAACGATGCTCAGTAACCTAAATGCCAGCGGACATATTACCAAAGCGCGCGGTGTAAAAACCGGTTATATAAAAAATGCAGACGGTAACTACTACGTTAACGCCCACACAAAAATGCCGAGTTGTCTTGCTGAAATCGGCTTCGTAACAAGTCCGGAAGACAATGAACTTTTTGACACCTATTTAGAGGAATATGCAGAATGTATCGCCTCAGGAATTGAAGCTACACTCCTAAAATTTATAAATGAAGCTTCATAAAATGATAGACCACACCGACAACAGCTTTTCTAAATTCCATGCGGCATTGGCAGGGCTCGTAGATGGTAGAAGCTGTGCTTCGACCTTTGTTTCCTTTAACAAATAGCGATTATAATAATTGTAAGCTGTTTTCCCGTTGGTAAAAATACGTTTCACCTTGGACTCCCTTAAAATCCTCGAAATATCGTTCGGTAATGCGTTTTCGATACTGGAATCCGAAGAACCAACTATATCGCAGGAAGCTAAAACGTCCCAAAGCGCAATGTGGTGTTTTAGGGCAAGTGCTTTCTTTTCTTCTACAGTAGTAGGAACAGGTTCCTCTGTTAAAGAAGCCAAAACTTTCCAAAAACGGTTTTGCGGATGTCCGTAAAAGAACATGCTTTCCCGGGATTTCACCGACGGAAAGCTTCCTAAAATCAAGATTTCACTTTCTGAATTATATAAAGGTGGTATAGGGTGCTCTACATGCGTTTTCTTTTGATTTTCTGCCATAGCTTTCTCCAAATGTAAAAAGAGCGGATAGAATCTATCCGCTCTTTTCTTAGTATCTTACTTATTTTGTACCGAAAATACGGTCGCCTGCATCGCCGAGGCCGGGAAGAATGTAGCTGTGCTCATCCAGTCTCTCATCCAAAGCTGCGCAGAAAATATCAACGTCCGGATGTGCCTTTGTGAGCGCATCTAAGCCTTCGGGAGCGGCAATGATGCCCATAAACTTAATGGACTTCGGATTATAGGTCTTAATCTGAGAAATTGCATCGATTGCAGAACCGCCGGTTGCAAGCATCGGGTCTAAAACGATAACTTCACGCTGAGAAATATCTGACGGCAATTTGCAATAATAAGGAATCGGCTTTACGGTTTCCGGGTCTCTGTACATACCGATGTGACCGACCTTTGCAGAAGGAACAAGTTCCAAAACACCACCGAGCATGCCGGTACCTGCACGAAGAATCGGAACGAATGCTAAAGTTTTACCGGAAATAACCTTTGTTTTTGCCATAGCCATAGGAGTTTCAATTTCTACTTCTTCTAACGGCAAATCACGTGTTGCTTCATAGCACATGAGCATTGCAATTTCCTGAACAAGTGCACGGAACTCCTTAGAGCCAGTATTTTTATCGCGTAAAAGTGTGAGCTTATGCTGAATAAGCGGATGATTGGTAATAGTTACTTTTCCCATAACCGTAAGCCTCCAAATATTTTCTTTTCTTAGTTATTATATAACAGCAGACAAAAAATTACAAGAATTTATTTTTGTTTCTGTTAAAAAATTACTGTTCGTTTTCAATAGCTGTAATCTGGTCTACTCTTCTCTGATGACGGCCGCCCTCGAACTCTGTGTTCAAGAAAACATCTACAAGCTCGCAAGCTGCACCAGGGCCGATGACTCTGCCGCCCATGCAAAGTACGTTGGCGTTGTTGTGAAGACGAGTGTATTTTGCGCTGAAATAGTCAGAGCAGCATGCCGCTCTGATGCCCTTTACTTTGTTTGCGGACATGGAGATACCAATACCTGTACCGCAGCAAAGAATACCAAGGCTACCCTCATCAGCCAAAATACGCTGACAAGTTTCTTTTGCAATTAACGGATAGTCTACGGACTCCTCGGAATAGGTACCACAATCGGTAACTGCAATGCCCTGCTCTTCTAAGTGTGCTTTAATAGCTTCTTTTAATAAGAATCCGCCGTGATCTGCACCTAAATAAACCATTGTTTTTCTCCTTTAATCTGTTTATTTTTATTTATAAATTTTTCTTTTTGTTGTTGAGCTCTCTTTGTGCCTGAGGCAAGCGTAAGTACATCGGCAAAAGTGCCTGTGCCTTTACACCATCTTCACCATTTGCGATATGCTCTTTAGCTAAAAGTCCGACAGAAGAAGCGCGGACAAATCGAAACTGCGAAGGAGCAAGAGAGAATCTGTTGCCGTCTTTTACAAAGGCATCCATGCCCTTTTGCGCACCGTCTCCGACCAAAAGCACCTTTTCGTTCTCATACTGCTTTAAAATTTCTGAAAGCTCCGCAGTGCTCATCGCCGAATCTTCTAAAAGGCGATTTTTGCCACGGAACAAAGCTGTATATACTTGGTCTCGTCTTGCATCCATCAGAGGGCAAACAATACCGTCAAAGCTTCTGAAGGGATAAGCGGCGGCTTCTAAAGCCGATACCGCGTAGCAGGGCTTCTTTAAAGCATCTGCCATTCCTTTAACTGCCGCAACACCAATTCTGACGCCTGTAAAGGAGCCGGGGCCAACCGTTACGGCAAACCCGTCTACGGAATCCATCGGGATTTGTGTATTTTTAAAAAGCTCCTCTACCATGGGTAAAAGGGTTTGGCTGTGGGTCAACTTTACATTGGTAAACGCTTCCCCTAAGACAACCTCCTCGTCTAAAAGTGCTACGCCGGCAGAAACAGAGGCACAATCTAAAGCTAATATTCTCATGACAGACGTTCCTCCAATCCTTCTATATCAATGCGACGTGCATCGTCTTGTTCACCGCGTGTAATGGTAATGCGAATTGCATCATCAGGAAGCGCATTTTCAATATTTTCGCTCCACTCTACGCAAAGCACTGCACCGGCATCCATATATTCAAAATAACCGGTGGAATCTAAAGCATCCCAAGAATCCACACGATACATATCAAAATGACAAAGTTCCTCATGCTTACCGTAAACCTGCACAATAGAGAATGTGGGACTGCTCACCGCCGAGGTGAGACCCATACCTTTTGCAATGCCGGTTACAAAAGCCGTTTTACCTACACCGAGACCGCCGAAAAAGGCAATCACTCTACCACCATGTAGAGCTGCACCGAGTTTTTCACCGAGCGCTACGGTCTCTTTGTAGCTATTTGAAAAATAGGTTTCCATAAAATCACCAGAAGTATTTTACCACGCTTTTTCTGTTTCGTAAATAGTTTTTCCTTGAAATTACGCCTATGACATACTATAATAATCTAGAGACTGCGTTTTTTGTCTCACTTTGTTTAAAAAAACATGCCACAGCGGCAACAGACAATAAAGGATTATTCTATGAAAAAAAGACTTGAATCAGTAAAATTATTTTTTAAAGAAACCGATTTAGTGCTTCTGATTACTTGCATATTAACCTCCATTTTCGGGTTTATTATGGTTTGCAGTGCAACGAAATTCAAATTAAATCCCGGAGAAGTGCTTTCACGTGACAGTTTAATTATGCTCATCGCCATTATCATAGGCATTATGCTTTCGCTTTTTATTTCGTATTTTAATTACGAGGTATTCACGAAGCTTTGGGCCATCATTGGCATTGTTTCGCTAATTAGTATGATTCTCTTATTCTTCATTGGTTCCGGACCGCAGGAAAGACCGGATGTTCACACCTGGATTAAATTTAAATTCTTTAGTATTCAGCCTTCGGAATTTGTTAAAATCGGCTTTATCATTACCTTCAGCGTGCATTTGGAAAAACTTAAAGATAAAATCAATCATCCGCTCAGCATTGCGCTTCTCGCCATTCACGCTTTAATTCCCACACTTTTGGTTATTAAGACCGGCGACATGGGTTCAGCGCTTGTATTCATGCTCATTACGGTTGCTATGCTCTTTGTTGCAGGCGTACACTGGGGCTATTTCTTAGGCGGTATCGGCTTTGTTGCTGCCATCTCCCCTCTGGTTTGGATGTTCATGTTCTCTTCGATTCAGAAGAATCGATTTTTAGCGTTAATCTATCCGGAACAATATCCCGATATTATTTACCAGCAAGAGCGAGCGCTTACGGCAATCGGTGCGGGCGGTATTTCGGGACAAGGCTTATTTAAAGGCGCTTATACGCAGGCAGGCTACGTTCCCGAAGCACAAAACGATATGATTTTCAGTCCTATTGGCGAAGAACTTGGCTTTATTGGCTGTATTGTTGCTCTTTCTCTGCTTGCCTTTATTGCGATACGCATTCTCTTTATCGGAAAAAAATCCCGTGAGCACTCTACCAATCTTATTTGCAGCGGTATCAGTGCCATGCTTGTCGGTCAGGTCATCATCAATATCGGCATGTGCTTAATGCTTCTGCCTTGTATCGGTATTACACTTCCCTTCTTCTCCGCGGGTGGTTCTTCCAACCTCAGTGTCTATATTGGTATAGGCTTGGTGCTCAGTATTTACAGACACAACTGTGACCGAGGCGCAGAAGATATTCACATTTATGACAGCTTAAAAAAGAAAAACTAAAGAAAAAAATTGCACCCTGTCTCCGCAAGGATACAGGGTGTTTTTATGCAAAAAAGACACCCCGAAAGAGGTGTCTTTTTCATTTTTTATTTTTTCGTTAAATTTGCCATGCGCGCCATAAGCTTTTTTGTGCCGGCTTTTTGGAAAGCAACCTCTAAAAGCATATCATTTCCCATAGGACGAACAGTTGAAATTACGCCGATACCGAACGCCTTATGCTCGACTGTATCGCCGGGACGGAAATCGGGTAGTGCACCTCCTGTCGCTTTTTTCGTCGTCGGCTTTGTAAAGCCTCGATTTGTAGAAGGTGCAGATGCACTGCCGGAACGGGACGCCGTGCTTCTGCTCGGCGAAGAACTGCCTGTATGCTTTGAAGCACCAGAACCTGTAGAGAAGCCAAAGCCGCTGAACATCGGCGATGCAGCGCGGAATTCCACGAGATCCTCCGGAATTTCACCAATAAATCTTGACTGTCTATTATAGTGGGTAGAACCGTATAAGATTCTGGTTTTGGCATAAGAGAGAAACAATTTTTCTTTTGCTCTAGTAATGCCGACATAAGCCAAGCGGCGTTCTTCTTCATCCTCTGCATCCATACCGCTCGGGAAAATACCTTCTTCCATACCGTTAATAAATACAACGGGGAATTCCAGACCCTTTGCCGCATGCATAGTCATTAAAACAACAGCATCTGCATCCGCATTATAGTTATCGATATCCGTAAGAAGGGCAACTTCTTCCAAATAATCACGAAGTGTGCCTTCAGGATGCTCCTCTGTAAAACGCATGAGTGTAGAAAGAAGTTCGTCTAAGTTTTGAAGTCTTTCATCGAATTTCTCAGGCTCAGTTGTACGAAGATATTCCACATAGGAAGTCTCTTCAATGAGCTTTGAAAGCACTTCTGCAGGTGTTGCGGTATCGGAAAAAGCAGAAAGACGTTCAATCATTGCCGCAAATTCCAAAAGCTTTTGTGCACTGCGTTTTAAAACTTCATATTCATCTGCGGTCTTAATGATTTCGAACATAGAAACGCCTAAAACGTCAGCCATTTCCATAAGTTTATTAACAGTTGTTGCACCGATACTGCGCTTAGGTACGTTGATAATGCGCTGTAAACGTACATTATCCGCAGGGTTGTTGATGACGGAAAGATAAGCAATCATATCGCGGATTTCCATACGGTCATAGAACTTATGACCTGCAATAATACGGTATGGAATCGCACGCTTAATGAAGGAGCGTTCCACTGTGCCCGAAAGCGCATTCATACGATATAAAACGGCATGATCACCAAATTTTTTACCCTTCGCTACGTCGTCTAAAATCTGCTCAGCAATGAAGTCTGCTTCTGCACGCTCATCCTCTGCTGCTTTCACAACGATTTTATCGCCCTTGCCGTTTGCCGTCCAAAGGTTTTTACCTTTTCTTTGCTCGTTGTTCGCAATAACGGCGTTTGCAGCATCCAAAATACGCTGGGTAGAACGATAATTCTGTTCCAAACGGATGACCATAGCGTCTTCGTAGCGTGTTTCAAAGCTTAAAATGTTTTCAATCGTTGCGCCTCTGAATTTATAAATACTCTGGTCATCATCACCGACAACGCAGATATTTCTTCTGCCCTCTGCCAAAAGAGAGGTCAAACGATACTGCGCATGGTTAGTATCCTGATACTCATCCACCATGATATAGCGGAACTGGTTTTGGTAATGCTCTAAAACTTCCGGATTCTCTTCCAGCAAGCGAACAGTATAGAAAATGATATCATCAAAATCCATAGCATCCGCATGTTTTAAAAGCTGTTGATATTTTTTATAGCATTCTGCAATTTTTTGAAGTCTTGTATCCTGCCCCGCCGTTTTGGCAAATTCCGCAGGACTTACAAGGGCATCTTTTGCCTTGCTGATTTCGTTTAAAATCATTTTATGCGGCAAAAATCTATCATCAATGCCTAAAAGTCTTTGGCATTCCTTCATGACACGTTTGCTGTCATCGGTATCGTAAATTGTAAAACGTGTTGTAAAGCCCAAAAGATCGGCATTACGTCTTAAAATGCGAACACAGGAAGAATGGAAGGTACTTGCCCAAATATCCTCCGCGGCATCGCCTAAAGATTTCGCCAAACGTTCCTTCAACTCTTTTGCCGCCTTGTTGGTGAACGTAATCGCCAAAATCTGCCATGGCTGCGGGGCGCCGTAAGAAAGCAAATCGGCAACTGCAGGATAAGCTTCTTCATTACCTGCAAGAAGTGCCTTCATATTGGCAATATCTGCATCGTCCGGCGTGCGAACTGCACGGTCTGAGGTATAAGCTTGACCGTATTTGAGCATATTGGCAATACGGTTTACCAACACAGTGGTTTTACCGCTGCCTGCGCCTGCAAGAATTAAAAGCGGTCCATTCACCTGAAAGACCGCTTTTTTCTGCATATCATTCATTTTTTTAAATTCGTTTTCAATAATCTGCCTTCTGAGGCTCAAAAATTCGTTATAGTCCATATAATGATATACTCCGTAAAAAATATGCAATAAGTTTTATTTAAAAAGGGTACCGCCGTGTGCATCAATCGCAACAGTTAAGGGGAAATTTTCGATTTCTAAACGCTTCACCGATTCACAACCTAAATCTTCAAAGGCAATAACATCACATTTTTTAATGCACTTTGCAGCAAGCGCACCTGCACCGCCGATTGCGCAAAAATAGATACTACCGTTACGCACAATCGCGTCACAAACGGCTTTAGAACGTGGACCTTTACCAATCATAGCGGTAAGACCTGCATCGAGCATATCCGGTGCAAAAACATCCATTCTGCCGGAGGTTGTCGGACCGCAGCTACCAATCGCCAAATACTCAGGCGCAGGCGTCGGGCCGGCATAGTAAATCACAGCGCCATCCATAGCATAAGGAAGCGATTTACCTTCCTGCATTAAGGCACGAATACGCTTATGTGCTGCATCGCGGGAGGTATAAACCGTACCGCTGAGATACACGGTATCTCCTGCATGAAGCTCTTTAATACGTGTTTTTAATTCGTTGGTATGTATGCTGTATTCCATGATTATGCTCTACCCTCTTTTGTCTTGTCAAAACGGTATACAGAATCGGATTGAATGTTTAAATCCTCATTAAAATCTGTATTAGAAGGATAGTGAATAAAGGTAAGGCCGCTGCCGTCATTGGTTTCGGTAATACCTGTAATTTTTTCGCCAAGTTCTTCTTCAATCTTAATAGAAATATCGGGCACAAATTTTTCGGCATCCTTACGATTCTTTAAAGACTGCGCCGCTTTGGTAAGCTTTAAGGAAAGTGCTGTAATATCCGCATGAAGTGCCGCTACAGACTTTGTAAGCGTATCGGAAAGCGTGTCAACATCTGTAGAAAGCTTAGCAATTTCTGCTGCCTGTGCTTCAATGCTGTCGGAAGCCTCGTTTTGTGTATCCGTTGCTTTACGATTTGCCGCCGTAACGATTTCGTCGGAATATTTTCTGGCATCCAAGAAAGCTGCACCGAGCTGTGCTTCGCTGAGTTTTACCTGCTCCGCTTTTTCTTCGATAGCCTTTTCTTCTTCATCTAAAGTCGCCATGCGCTTGGCAAAAATCAAATTTTCAGCACGAAGGGACTCATTTTCGGTTTGTAAAACAGTCACTTCATCTTTTGTTTTAGCAAGCTCGATTTCTGTGGCTTTGGCATCCTCGCAAGCTTCAGAAAGTTCTTCTACTTTACCTGTAAGGTTAGAAAGCTTTTCCGCCTTTTCTTTGATTTCTTCGTTTAATGCTGAAATTTCTTTTTTTAATTCTTCAACATATTGTAAAACGTCATCTTTTTTGAAGCCGCCGAAAACACTGGTTCTTAAGATTCTTTCGTTTTCCATGGAATTTCTCCCCCGATTTAGTAAGCGTTAATTTAATCTATATAATATTAGCATAATTCTGCCGTTTTCGCAACTCTATTTTGCAATTCTCCTTTTTGTCCCATAATCGTCTTGAAAAAAAGAGAAAAGTTTTCTATAATAGAAAAAAATACATCTTTGGAGGTTTTTACTATGCTTGTCCCCTCTTTAGAACCCAACGAAACGCAAAAGCTTTTAATCGAAAGAAAATACGGCATGTTTATCCATTTCGGCATCAACACATTCAATGATACGGAATGGTCGAACGGAAAGCTCCCGGTTGAAAGCTATAATCCAACCGCCATCGACGCAGAAAACTGGATTCGCAATGCGTATATGGCCGGTATGAACTATGTCATTTTAATTACTAAACATCATGACGGATTTTGCCTTTGGGATACAGACACCACAGACTATTGTGTCAATCATTCTTCCAACAAAACAGACGTTGTAAAAGCCGTTTCCGAAGCCTGTAAAAAATACGGCATGAAGCTCGGTCTTTACTATTCTCTTTGGGACCGCCACGAAAAGTGCTACAAAGACGACAAAGCTTATGTGGAATACATGTTAAAGCATTTAGAAGAACTCACCGATGGCAGATACGGCGATATTTGTGAAGTGTGGTTTGACGGCGGTTGGGATAAAAAGAATGATGACTGGGGCATTCCCGAACTTTATGCCCTCATCAAAAAAAATCAGCCGCATTGCGCAGTGGGCGTAAATACAACGATCGGTAAGTTTAATAAGAAGGGCTCTCCCAGCAAATGGTATCAACCCAAGCACTATAGAAAGAATATGCCGATGCACTATTTCCCGAGTGATTTCAGATTATATGATCCTTTCATCACGAAAAAGAACGACCCGAAAATCTATATGCATAACGGCAAACAATATTATCTTCCCTTTGAAATGACCCTTTGTATTCGCAATATGCGTAACTGGTTCTGGGACCCCAAATATACACAAGACAAACTTTTAACCACGGACTTTATCGTGGAATCTTATAAGCACTTAATCGGTCAGCAAAATAATATGATTATCAACGTTGCACCGAATATAAACGGCAGGCAGGAAGACAGCGATATGGTTCCAATTTTGGAAGCGGCAAAGCAGCTCGGTATTTACAGAGAACCCTTAGAGTTTTAATTTTAATAAAACAAAACGGCAGAGACTGGATTCTCTGCCGTTTTTTGTACCTTTTCTAAATTTCAGACATAGTATAAAGTGTGCAAGAAAAAAATCCGTGCCGATATAAATCGGTAGTGAATTGCACACTCACTCCAGAATAGCCGTTTTTAAATAATCGGCACAAAAAGAGCCTCGGCAAAAGCCGGGGCTCGATTGTTTTAGAAAATTTAATCTACGCTTTCTTCTGCCTCTTCAATAATATTTTGCGGAATTGCTTCGCCGTGTTTTACGAAAGCGAGCATAATAATCGCAATCGCAAAAACCACAGGGCTGTAATAGAAGAGCGACATATACGTTCCCGCAAACATTCGGATAAAACCGTAAACAATGGGAGACGCAATCTGTGCAGAGAAGGTTGCAGTGTAATAATAACCGGTAAAAGTTCCCACCTTTTCAATACCACCGATTTCCAAAACAAGCGGTAAAGTGTTAACGGTAATAAACATATTTGCTGCACCGCCGAGAACCAAAACAGGATAAATGAGGATACCTAAAATTCTGGTAATATCTCCAACCGCATCCGCAACTGCAGCAAGTGCCGTTGCAAAAGAGGTGTCCTCAGCATCACCTAAAACATTCTGTGCCACATTCGTTACACTCTGATAAATATCTGTAACAGAAGCCGGGTCTGCGCCGTTATTTATCGCTGTTAATGTAGCTTCATCGGAATATGCTTTCAAGAATGCATCGAAAGGTGCATAGAGGCTTTCCAAGTCGCTGGTCTCGCCGTTCTCCTGTGCAGTTTTATAGGAGATATAATCCTGCATATTCAGAACTTCTGCTGTCTCGCCGTTGGCTTTGGCCGCATGGCTGACTTCTGCGTTGTATTCATTGATTTGATTATTGATGGTTGTGTAAGCGGTATTCACACTTACATATTTAGAAATGGTTAAATTCTTACCGCCGAGCATGAAGAGGAAAATGCCGAAGAAGATAACAAAAGCGGAAAGGAAGGTTGCAAGACCTGCCATAATGGTTTTCTTTCTACCGAACTTTGTACCGCATTTACCTGCCGGAAGTGCAGAAAGTGCAGATACAACAGCAAAAATCAGCATTAAGATGGTTGCTTCGGAAGTAATCTTATGTAAGATTTCCTGGGCAAACAGAGAGAAGAAAGTTGTAATAGCATTAGAACCACAGAAGAGGAAGAAAAGAGAAGCCAACATAAAGCCAAGGCTTCTTCTTTCCGCTTTGGAAAGCTTAATCGCTTTTCTGGCAGCTTTTTCTGCTTTCTTTGCTTCTTTTTCCGCTTTGCGTCTGGCTTTAGCATCTGCATAAGCATTGGCTTCTGCCTTTAAATGAATGCTTGTATCCTCTTCCTTTACGAAGAAAAGAAGAACGAGCATACCGATAATCATTACAACAGAACCAATGGCAAATACATACGGGAACGAAATGGTTTCATTTGCTTTAATCTGTTCTGCAGTAAGACCTGTAAAGAGACCGCAAAGTGCAATAGCGATTGTGCCGGCAACCATACCGACAGCACCACCGAGGCCGCCCATCAAGTTGATAACTGCATTACCCTCACTACGAAGTTCAGGCGGCGTTAAGTCAGGCATAAGAGCAACTACCGGAGCACGCCAAAGAGACATAACAAACACAAATAAAATAATGCAAATCATGGTAGCTAAAAGACTGCTGGTCTTAAGTGCTACAATCGGAATCAAGAAAAAGAGTACAGCCGAAATCGGCGCACAGGTTACAATGAACGGACGACGTTTACCGAGTTTAGAGTGGCAATTATCAGAGAGTTTACCGAAAGCCGGTTGGAAGATAACGCCGAAAATATTATCGAATGTCATAATAACACCGATAAAAAGCGGTACCAATGTAAAGCCGCCGCCTGCTAAAGCCACATTTTCACCTTGTGCTTCAGCGAGCTTTGTTAAAAACGGTAATTTCTGAACAAGTGCATTGCTCCACGCTGTAACAGTGGGACTGCCTGACAAAAGTACATTCAAAATTTTGGTAATGTACGGGTCATAAATGGCCCAAGCGATGGATGCAGCCAAGAAACCAAAACCGGTTAAAATTGTTTTACCATAATCCAGTTTCAAGCCTGTTTCATTTTTCTTCTTTGACAAGGAAACACACTCCCCTTTTCTTTCCAAAAACTAACTCCTTCAGGAATTAGTTTTCTTTTATATAAAGGTATTTGCTACTGAGTCAATCTTCTACTGGGTCAATCTTCTTTTTTCGCATTCTGCTCTTCGCGAACTCTCTTATCGTGCAATGCCTTTTTGCGTTTTTTAAGTTTATTGCGGCGTACAGATTCCAAAATCACTTCTAAGAGAATAAGAGCCAAAACAACTAAAACAACAGCAACGATGCGGCCGGTTGTAACGGTTTTACCCTCATCTTCTGTACGGTTGGTAAGACCATTTAAAGCGGTACGAAGTTCATAATTTGCTTCGGTAAGGCTCTGTTCCGACGCTGGCGCAGACATCATAGCTTTTGCGCTTGTTATTGCATCTTTGAGTGCCTTTGAGGACGAGGTGCTGCAAAGCGTTACATCCACTTTTTGTGCTTCTACGATTGTTTCGTTGAGACGGTCTTTCTGCTTGTGTACACGGTCAAAATATTCCAAAAGCTCCGGAATATTGTCGGTAATAATCACGCTATAACCACGTGCCGTTACATCATTCCAGCCCTCAGCATTATCTTTTCTTTTACCGCACAGTGCCGGATCCGTCATATCAATAACCGCTCTGCCGTTCTCGCCGAATTTGGACATAACAGAATTTTTAAAATTCATACCATAAGCATTGCCTGTAGAAAGCATTACGCCGACAGCACCGCCAGCAAGTGTTTTGGAAACCGTGCTTTTAGCATTAAAAACAATATTGCCATGATAGGAAGCAATTACAAGCGGCATTGTAGACTTTGATGCCAACCATTTGGTGGTTTCTTTTTTGTCGCCGCGGGAAAGAATAATCGCGGTATTCAGTGCATTTTGTTCAGTTAAAAGGTTATAAACATCATCACGAAAATCCCATGCACCATCAATAAGCAAAAGGGCTTTGCCTTCTAATTTTTGAAGCGCCTCTTGCAAGGTAGGAATGGTGCTTTCCGTAATCGGTTCATGCAAGCTACCGGTGCTCTTTCTTAAGTGATAGGCAGAAAGCTCATGATAACCGATTTCAGAAATATTTTTGTTTGCGATATTTCCGAGAGAATCTACACACATTCTGGAAAGATTTTCATCTGCCATTAATACAATATAATTATCCGAGGTTTTTCTGACACGAACATAAATAATATCCGCCCCCTGCTCAGCTGCACTTAAAATGGCATCTATAGACTGTTCGGGATAATCTCTTGTGTTACCGTATTTAGAAACAGCAAGCAAATTCCCAGTTGAATTTTTAAGCTCCGAAAACGCAGGCGTGTTGGCAGCCGCCGAAGCTGGAAGTACAGCAAGCGAAGCGAGCAAAAGCACCGTGAGAAGCACTGCCAAAGCGGTTTTTATACGTTGAAATTGCTTCATATTTTTTCCCTTCCACTACATTTTATTTTAACTTTATGGTAAGTATAACAAATTTATATAAGTTTGACAATAGAAAAATTGTGCTTTCTTTCTATTATTTCCTTTTTTGACACTAAATATTGTATAGAAGCCAAGTTCTACAAACTATTTAGTCAAAATTTTACTGAAACCCCGTTTTTTTGACTTGCGATTTTCTATTATACTGTGCTATAATAGGTATCCATTCTGATGTGAAAATATCGGGAAAATGAAGTGCGGCTTTTTTTAGAAAAGCCTAAAGGATGCGTAAGTTATGTCATTTGGCGAAAAATTAAAGGATTTGAGAAGCAGAAAGCTCCCTCCGCTTACACAAACGGATTTGGCGACTGCAATCGGTGTAACTCAAAGAAAGATTTCTTTTTTGGAAACTGGTACTTCGGAGCCGTCTCTCGGTGACCTTGCTGCTATTTGTCGTTTTTTCAGTGTATCGGCTGACTATTTTCTGGATTTACCCGAAGATATGCCGTATCCAGATAGCTTATGACCAAGAAAGAATTGGCTTTAAAAGCCGTTGAAGCCTTAAAAACAGAATATCCGGATGCGCTTTGCTCCTTGACAGCTTCCAATCCCTTAGAGCTTTTAATCGCAACTCGACTTTCCGCTCAGTGTACAGATGCACGCGTTAATTTAGTTACACCGGCGCTTTTCAGCCGTTATCCTACCTTAGAGGATTATTGTAACGCCGACGTTTTAGAAGTTGAAGATTTGATTCGTTCCTGTGGCTTCTACCACACGAAAGCCAAAGATATTGTTACAATGGCTCAGCAAATCCGAGACCAATTCGGCGGTAAAGTACCCGATACCATAGAAGACTTAACCAGTTTACAAGGTGTGGGCAGAAAAACCGCCAATTTAATTATGGGCGACATTTATAAAAAGCCCGCCGTTGTGACAGATACGCATTTAATTCGTCTTGCAAACCGCATCGGTTTAGTTGAAACCAAAGATCCCGTCAAGGTGGAAACTGCACTCAGAAAGCTTTTGCCGCCAGAAGAAAGCAATGACTTTTGTCATCGCACCGTTTTACACGGCAGAGCAGTCTGCACAGCTAGAAAAGCCAACTGTGAAAAATGCTGTATGCAGGAATTTTGTAAAAAGAAAATTTAATTTTTGATTTTATGATAAAGGAAAGCACCTATGTATAAACCGAATCCCAACTGTTACGGTGATATGTTCGCCGTTCCCGCCGACATTTTAAATATTGCAGTCGAAGAGGCCTCGAAAGAAAGTCTTCTTGCCATTCTTTGGATTTTTAAGCATCCAAGTGAAACGATTTCTTTAGATGCACTCACGAAAGCTTTATCTCTTTCGGCTGATGCAGCGCTTGCCGCTCTTGATTTTTGGGTTGCTAAAGGTGTTTTACTTTTCACCGATGATTCTGGGAATGTAAAATTCGTACCCAAAGCACAAAGAAAAGCAGAACCTACATACTCCTTCAAGGAAACACCGGCGCAATCGAAACCAACACATCGCGCAGAGACCTTACCTACCATTACCTTTGCCAAACCCACTATGGAGCAAATTGCTGCGCGTATGCGCGAAGACAGCGAAGTCAGTGCTTTATTCACAGAAGCGCAGTGCATTTTAGGACGCACCTTCGGTCTGGACATGCAAGGTACTCTCCTCACCTTTTTGGATACCTATGGTTTACCCAAAGAAGTAATTTTAACTTTATTGCAGCATTTGGTGGAAACTGGAAAAAGCTCCAGTGCCAACATTGCAAGAGTCGGTAAAATATGGGCAGAAAAGGAAATCAACACGATTACAGAAGCAAACGAATATATTCAGAAGGATTCTGAAGTTGATGCGCTTTTTTCTAAATTACGTATGGCAACCGGAATTACAGCACCCAAGCCCACAACAAAGCAGGCAGAATATTTGCGTGCTTGGATTTCTCTCGGCTTTTCGTTTGAAATGATTTTAGACGCTTATGAAGAGGCTGCCGAACGAACCGGCAAAATCTCTTTTAACTATGCAAATAAAGTTTTAATGAACTGGAAAGATAACGGATTTACATCCAAAGCAGATGCACTGAAGGCGAAAAAACAAACTTCGCTTCCGACATCTACAGCTACGCACAAAAAACAAACCTCCTTTGATTTAGATGAGGCGGTTCGTAAAGCTACTTTTTCAAGCAAAAAGCAATCCTAAAAACTGGAGCTAATGAAAATGGGATATTCTAAAAAGACCTATGCCACTGTGCAAAGAATTTTAAGAGAACGAAGACAAAAAGCAGAGCAAATTGCAGCTGCGCATAAAGCAGAAGTTGCAAAAAAATGCCCGGAGATTCTTGATATTGAACGTCAAATGGCAGAAACCGGCCTTTCGGCAATTAAAACCATCGGTGCCGGTAAAAATGCTGCCGCGATTGTTCAAAATCTTGCAAAAAAGAATTTGGAATTACAGGAATGCCGCAAAGAAATTTTAAAAGAATTCGGCTACGATGAAAATTATCTCGCACCGCAGTACACCTGCCCCATTTGCGAAGATAAAGGTTATGTAGACAATAAAACCTGTTCCTGCTATGAACGTCTTTTAAAAGAACAGGCTTATAAACAATTAGCAGATGAAACACCGCTTGCGCTTTGCGATTTTGATAGCTTTACCCTCGCCCTTTATTCCAACACACCGGATGAAAACGGACGGATTCCGCGTGAAGAAATGGAAGGCATTTATCGTTTTTGCAAAGGCTATGCGCAGAATTTCTCTTTGGAATCCAACAGCCTTTTCCTTTACGGAAAAACAGGTCTCGGCAAAACGCACCTTTCGCTTGCTATTGCTGCCGAAGCGATTCGAAAAGGCTATGGCGTAGTTTACGGTTCTACACAGAATCTGCTTTCTAAGCTTGAAAAAGAACGTTTCGGCAAAGCAGAAGATGCAGATACAGAATCCCTTTTGTTAGACTGTGATTTATTGATTTTGGATGATCTTGGCACAGAGTTTATCACCTCTTATACGGTTTCTGAAATTTACAACATCATTAACACCAGAGGTCTTCGCAGAAAGCCGACCATTATCAGTTCCAATTTGAATTTCAGTGAATTACAGGCAAAATATTCCGACCGTATCACCTCTCGTATTTTAGGCAGTTATACAGTTTTACACTTCTGTGGCGGAGACATTCGTATTGCGCTTCGTTAACGAATAACAATAATACAAAAACAAAAGACCGACTTCGGACAAACTGAAATCGGTCTTTTTTTATTTTATTGAAGCGGCTTTACAGTATCGTCTTTAGAAACTTGAATACCTTCTTTTAAAAAGGTTTGTAAAGCAGAATAGCGACGGGTATTTTTATCATTCGCAACCATTTGCGCTACAATATTGGAATTTCCCACCAAAATCAACTTTTCTTTGGCTCTTGTCACTGCAGTATATAAAAGATTGCGATAGCAAAGGGTTTGCGGTATACCCATAACAGGTAAAATGACCGCTTTAAACTCACTACCCTGACTTTTGTGTACAGTCACCGCATAAGCTAATTCCAATTCGGATAACTCTTCACCGGTATATACTGCATGGCGGTCATCGAAGAGAATTTTTACAGTTCCGGCTCGTTCGTTTATTTTTTCAATATAACCGATATCGCCGTTAAAAATCCCCTCACCAGATTCGCCGTCGTCTTTATCCCAGCCGATGTTATAATTATTTTTATTCTGCATAACTTTATCTCCCTCGCGGAAGATTCTGAAGCCAACTTTGATTTCTTCTTTATCGTTATCGGACGGATTCACCTTTTCTTGCAAAAGGCGGTTGAGATTGACAGTACCGACCTCCCCTTTTTTGGAGGGACAAAGCACCTGTATATCCTCCAGAGGTGAAAAATCATAAGCTTTCGGCAATCTTTGCGTGTAAAGCTCAGCAACCGTATTCGCGGTATCCCACGGTGCTTTTCGTTCCATGAAGAAAAAGTCTGCATCGGTTCTTTTGAGCTCGGGCATTTTGCCACGCACAATGTCATGTGCATTCATAATAATCAAGCTATTCATTGCCTGACGGAACACTTCGTTTAAAGCAACCACGGGCAAAAGTTCGCTATCAATTAAATCAGAAAGAACGTTTCCGGCACCGACAGGCGGAAGCTGATCGGAATCACCGACCATGACCAAGCGACAGCCAAAGGGTAAAGCTTCCAAAAGGCTTGCAAAAAGATGAATATCGACCATCGAAAGTTCATCTAAAATTAAAGCATCGCATTCTAAGGGATTGCGTAAATTCTTTTGAAAATATGGCTGTCCGTGTTTATCCCATTCTACCTCTAACAGGCGGTGCATGGTCTTGGCTTCTCTGCCCGTCAGCTCCGTCATTCGTTTCGCAGCTCTACCTGTAGGTGCTGCCAAAGAAACGTTTAAGCCCTGTTTTTCAAACAGATGCAAAATTCCATTCAGAGTTGTGGTTTTACCGGTACCCGGTCCGCCGGTCAGAATTAAAATGCCCTGTTCCAGAGCGGTTTTAATGGCCTTTCGCTGTGTCTCAGAATATGTAATTTTATCTTGCACTTCAATTTCATCAATCTCTTTTTCAAGTGCCTCGGACTGTGGCGGTGGAAATTTTAAAAGGACTTGGATACGCTTACTGATAGTTTGTTCATCTTGATAAGCACTGCGTAAAAAGATAAATTCCCGGCCGGAAATTTCGTGCGCCATAAGGCTTTTTTGTTCTAAGAGGGCATCAGTTTGTATATCGGCTTCATCTTCACTGACTGAAAGATAAGCCGCCGCAATTTTAATCAGTTTTTCACGCGGAATACAGGTGTGCCCATTCGCATAAAGATTTCGCCTTACAATATAAATAATGCCTGCGCGCACACGGCAAGAATCTGCCGGCGGATTAGGAAGTGCCTGCGCAATCATTTCTGCACGCTCAAAGCCTATGCCTTCCCCGATTTCGCAAAGCTCAAAGGGATTCTGAAGCACACGTTCTACCGTGTTCGGACCGAACGCATCAAATGCCACTATGCATTCTCTTGGAGTCATTCCATAAGTTTCGAGAGCTATCATAATATGGCGAATCGCCGCTTGATGCTTAAAATTCTCTTGGATTTTCTCTGCTTTTTCTATAGATATGCCGCGGATTGTTGCTAGCTTTTCGGGATGATTTTCTAGAATATCAAAGGTATCTTCCCCGAATTTTTCTATAATTTTTTCGGCAGTCGCCCGACCGATTCCCTTAACAGCACCGGCGGCCAAATAACGATAGAGCTGTTCCGTAGTATGCGGTGCACGGCGTACAAAGGCATCCGCCTTAAACTGCCTGCCGAAGGTCGGATGGTGCATCCATGTTCCGGCAAGCTCGACGCTTTCACCCACATAAATGTCCGTAAAAACACCAACGGCTGTGACAAGTTCATCCTCACAGCCGATTTCTAATACCGTATATCCGTTTTGTTCGTTGCGGAATTTAATATCTTCTACTGTTCCGCTTAAGGCTTCTTTACCCTCGTCTACTGTCATTTTGTCAAATCCTCAAAGGTTTTATAATCACAAAGATAAATCCCGTTTGTTCCGCGACAAATATTTTCGGCGACTAGCTTCTGGCTTTCTTCCATACCGCAATCTAACACAACCACAG
Source organism: Acutalibacter sp. (assembly GCA_020025775.1). Lineage (GTDB taxonomy): Bacteria > Bacillota > Clostridia > Oscillospirales > Acutalibacteraceae > Fimenecus. The sequence goes on along the minus strand of JAHHRN010000002.1, from coordinate 143,778 downwards.
AACCGAAGTCCTCATCGCCGAAAAAGCTCATTTTCATGCGAGCCGCATAAGCCGACGCACAAACATCGTGGTCGGAACGCTTGGCAGGAATCACCAAATAATACTTAAAATGCTTTTTCGGCATCGAAAGTTTTAAAAAAGCGCCATAACATAACGTTAAAAGCGCAAATAAAACTAAACCGACACCGATTGCCCCGAAAAATGTTTGAAACATAACTTCTCACCTCATAGCATTCTATGCGGTAAAGAAGATAAAGTGAGTGAACCTGTAAGCCGAGTTCTGTCTTTTAAAGCAATTATCTATCTTCGCGCACTGTTACCAATACGCTTTAGCCATCCTTCGAAGTATCTGCCCAGCTGACAACTTCAGTCGATGTTGCATCGGGTAGGGTTTACTTGGCCGTACAGTTACCTGCACGCCGGTGAGCTCTTACCTCGCCTTTCCACCCTTACCGTAAAACGGCGGTATATCTCTATGCACTGTCCCGGAGGTCGCCCTCGGCGGCTGTTAGCCGTTACCCTGCTGTATGATGCTCGGACTTTCCTCATGTGTTTCCACACGCAACTGCTCAGTCCACTCACATGATATTTATTTTAGTATATTTTCTTTAGAAAGTCAATGAAAAAGCCATAAAAAGGAAGCTGTCCTCACTGTGTATCACGTGAGGACAGCTTTTTTATTTAAATTATACGAGTGCTTTTTAAAGAAGAGGCTTAATCATCGTCTTCGTCATCATCATCATCATCGTCATCATCGTCGATGTCGTTATCGTCATCATCATCTTCTTCATCATCGTCATCGTCGATGTCTTCAAAAGCATCTTTGAATTTGTCATTTTTATCTTTTAAATCTTCTAAGGCATCCTTTTTTGCCTCTTGGGCATCTTCCTCTGCCTCTTTTTCAGCTTCCATAGCATCTTCTTGTGCCTCTTCTGCTTTCTGGGCAGCTACATAAGCAGCATCTTTCTGTTCAGCTTCCAAGATTGCACCGGTTACAGCATCAATGTCAAAGGAATATACATACTTGCCATTGGTAAATTTAACTTCGTATTTGCCATCATGCTTGTCAAATTCGCATTCTTTTTCATCGAACTTTGCATTTGCAGCAGAAACACCGGCATGCTTTAATGCAATCGCTTTTGCCTCTTCTAAGGAGATAGAGGGTGTTACCGGACCACTGGGCTTTTGACGATTCATAACAGAATGCTCAGCCTTTAATATAGTACCGTTGGAAGCGTCGATATCATATTCATGTTTAAGGCCACCCGCTACAAATTCCAGCTCATAGACCAAAAAGCCTGCTTCTCTGTCTAAATCGGTGGAGATAAACTTTGCTTCTGCAGGATCAACGCCAACCTGTGCCAATGCAATGCTCTTTGCTTTTTCAAGGGTTAAGCAATTTGTTGTTGCTGTTTCATTTTTGGGTGCCTGCGGTGCAAAATCATTTTGACTAATGTCCACGACATTGGAGGTAAGATGCAAGGATTCACCTGTCTGCTCTGCATCGTTGCGAAGGCTTTCAAGGAAAGAATCATTCGGAAGCTTGGAGTTTGGATCTAAAATAAGAACGATATTTCTTTGATTGCCATCAATCGTGTTTTCGAAATAGCCATTTGCATAGATGCTGTTTAAAAGGGTCTGCACTGCTTCGTCGCAGGAAACACCTCTAAAGCTCTTGCACGCATCTAAAATCTTTTGTCCATCTTCGTTCTTAGCTTCAATCTTTGTAACGTTGCCGTCTTTGTTATAAGAAATGCGAAGCTCGGGATTTACTCTTAAGGTAAAAGAACCAATAGAACGAATGCTCGGACCTTTTATGGCCACAAGTGCAAATGCTAAAACAAATGCGAGCGCAATGGATAATACAGAATAAAATGTTTTTTTGGTTTTCATATGAAAAACTCCTTTCTGTTTGTCTTTCATATATAGGTTACGTGCAGGGAACTTTAAAAGTGGGGGTCACAAAAGATTTTTTTATTTTTTACACAAAGCCTAAAAAGATTTTTTGAGATCATCGTCCTCGTCGTCTTCATCTTCCTCGTCATCATTTTCATCATCAATCTCGTTTTCTTCTTCGTCTTCGGTCTTATCTATATTTTGTTTTGATTCTTCTTTGTTTTTGCCCGGATCTTTTATCGGTTTCTTTTCGTGTTTTTTGTCTTCTTTATGCTCCTTTTCGTCATCGTCGTCTTTATCCTCCAAATCATCGCGATCATCATCGTTGTCATCGTCATCATCGTCCGCCTCATGAATATCCAAATCAAAATCGAAATCAATTTCATCAGAGATTTCATGGTCATAGGATGCTTTTAATTCATCTTGATACTGTGAATAAAGCTCCGGCTTTGGAACATCAATCGTATAAGAAACCGTGCCGCCCTCTTTCAAATAGCCCATTTCTGCCGCACGAAGCACTAAGGCATTGGCAACCTCCTGCTTATCTTTAGTTTTAAGAATATAACCTTCTAAAAGGTTTTCGCCGTCTGCATTTAAGCCTCGAAGACCGACTACACTGCCTCTGCGACTCAACTGCATTTCAACCTGCGGATTGATGGAAAGTGTTATCGTGGAATAGGGCTGCACATAATTTATATAATACACACTGTAAAAACATAAAACCAGACAGGCAGCGATAGGAAGAAGTGCTTTTAGGAATCTCTGTTTTACTGTTGATTTTTTCGGTACAAGCGGTATTACATCGCTTTGTGCGACTTCTTCGGTATTTCGCATTAAAATCGGATTTTCTACGGTTTGACCGACGGTATAATGCAAATTCGCCGCATACAGCATTTTGCCTTCTTCATCCAAAAGCACTGCATAGCTGGTTGAAACTTCCATAACTAAATATTTCATGCGTTTTCTCCCCCTTCCATAATTTGTTTAATATGATTTCGCAAAATCACATATCCATTTGTATAAATTAAAAGTAAAGCAATCAAATATTTTCTGTGACGTTCTAAGATTTTTTTAGAAACACCGCAACCGTCTACAAGTTCCTGCACAGGAAGCCTACCGGAATCGGACACGATTTTAAGGAGCTCAGGATGTGCAACCGCAAAACGTGCAACTTTTTTACATTCCTCTAAAGTTCTTTTTTGCTTGGGACAATGTTTTGCAACATCCGTAATAGAAACCCCAAACGGTTTCATTTTGTTTTGTAAGGTTTCAATCTCATTTTTTGTAGCGTCTCGAAGTTCAAAGTCTTCAAAGGCATCCGTTTCCTGCGGAATTGTGTCTGCAAGCGTTTTATCTTCACTAGTCGGAGTTTCCATAGAAAGCACTTGTGCGTGCCGCTTTTCACGGCGATAAAAATCAATAAGTCTGTTCTTTATAAGTACAGCCGCATATTTTAAAAATGCGCCTTTTTCTTTAGAATAGCTTTGAATAGCCTCATGAAACGCAATCATGGCAATGCTTACTTCATCATCATTGCGTAAATCCGGCGGGCGATGAAGAAACTTTGCCGTTTCGGATTCGATAAAAGGCATATAGGCACGAATGAGCGCATCGGCTTTGGGCATATTCTCTTTGGCTTCATAAACCTGCTGCACTATAGCGTGTTCTTCATGCATCGGCTATTCCCCTTTCTATAATAGATTACGCACCCGATTTCAGAGAAACCGGGTGTTTTAACTGATCTTTATATTTCTTTTATTTTTCGAACAACTGTAGAAAGCGGTAACTTGGCAATTGTTTCTATTTGCGCTTCTGATTGCTGTTCTACCTGGGACTCCGTTTCTTTTTCCTGTGCATCAAAATAAGCTTTTGTTTTATCTAGTTCTCTTTGCATAGTTTGTCGAACCTCGGCGTTTGACAGCTTTGCAATAAGCTCATTCGCAGTTTCATAGTCCTTATTTACCGCAGTTTCCCTGTATTTATCGAAAGCCGCTTCTGCCGCATGAAATTGCTGCACACTGTTTGCATCTGTAAAGATTACATTCTTACCATTTTGACGCATATTAGAACGTTTTTTATAATCATAGTAGCTGATGTTGACATCGGTATATTTGGAACTACCGTTTACCACACCATCATCTGCATATTGCCAAGACTCGTAAGGATATTTAAAATCCGTACCTGTTTTTCTGTTGGTGTAATGTGCAACCCAAATTTCATAGTTACGAAGTCTTGAAAAATCCAGTTCGGTATAATAAAAGCTCTTGCTTGCATATACACCAGGCGTATAGCCTGCATTTTTTACAGCTTCACAAAAAGCTACTGCATAATCGGTACGCGCTTTTCTAGAAAGCCTGTCTGCTCTGCCGTGTCTGTCAGAAGTTGCAAATTCCGTATCAAAATAAATCGGATATTGAATACCATAACGATTGGCTATGTTGACGCAAGCACCGGCTTCTTCCAGTGCCTCCTCAACAGAAATTGCCTGGCTATAAAAATATAAGCCTACCGGAATACCAACCGATTTTGCACCGCGAATATTTTCTTCTACGCGTTTATCAATCATAACCGGTTTTACTTTGTCATTCGTACCGTAGCCTCTAAAGCCGACACGAATAATGGCATAATCTATACCTTCGGCTTTCACTTTGTTCCAGTTGATTTTACCGTTATGGTGCGAGACATCTATACCGAGTACAGAGGCTTTTGCACCATGTTCATTAAAGTAATAATAAAATCCGGGGAATTTATCGTTTGGATTAGAATCAAAGCCCTGCAAGCCTTTTAACGGCTGATGCGTTGCTTCGTCAATATAAAATAAATCACCACCATAGGATTGCCATCCACTAACGTTTGATGCATCCACATAGTAAAACTTTGTGCGTTTCGGCAAATTTGGATTTTGAGCATCGGGTGTTTCCGGTTCAGGTGTCGGTTTAGGCGGAGGAGTCAGATTATGCTCCGGAATTTTATTGTCGCCCGAAATAATATCTTCCCCTTGCAAAGAGGAGTCAATCACCTTATCATTACCCTTATCCTCATCCTTCTTTTTATCGCCGGATGCAAGAACAGTATGTACATTTGTATTTGCTTTCAGTTTCTCTGTAGATGCAGGTTCAGTAGAAGCCGCTGTTTCGGTTTGCGTTTCTGTTTCCGATTGTGTTTCCGGCTGCGTTTCAGCCGCTTCTGTGATAACCGGGGCATTTGCAAGAGCTTCTTCCTCTGCTCTGCTCTCAATATGCGTAGCGATACTGGTGATATATACAGCAATTACAACAGAAGACAAAAAGACAACTGCCATGGACAGCACTCGAAAAATTTTACTGTTTAACCAATCTGTATGCATTCATTTCCTCTCGATTCTTTTAAATATAAATAGTATTTTATCATAAAAATATATATTTTGTAAACTCATGTAGCAAAAAAAAGAACGATTATCCCCATAATTATGGAAAATAATCGTTCTTTTTAAATTTTCGGAAAATTTATTCTGCCTTATCGTCTTCTACAAATGCCTTAAGGCTGGTTGCAAGACCGGCTAAGGACTGAATTTCAGACGGAATAATAAGCTTTGTTGCTCGACCGTCTGCGGCTTTTACAAATGCGTCTAAGCTGTTAAGTGCAATGACTGCTTCCGAGGGAGAAGCTTCGTTAATCATACGAATGGCATCTGCCTTTGCTTCGCCAACGGCACGAATGGCTTCTGCTTCACCTTCTGCCTCGCGAATCTTGGCTTCCTTAATAGCTTCCGCACGAAGGATTGCCGCTTGTTTTTCGGCTTCTGCGTTCAGAATCTGTGACTCCTTATGACCTTCTGCTACCAAAATCTTACTTGCCTTTTCGCCTTCAGCCGTCAAGATGGATTCACGTCTCTGGCGTTCTGCTTTCATCTGCTTTTCCATGGCATCTTGGATTTCGCTAGGCGGAATAATGTTTTTAAGCTCTACGCGGTTCACTTTGATACCCCACGGATCGGTAGCTTCATCCAAAATCACACGAATCTTAGCATTGATTGTATCACGGGAGGTTAAGGTGCTGTCGAGTTCTAATTCACCGATGATATTACGAAGCGTTGTAGCGGTTAAATTTTCGATTGCAGAAATCGGAGACTCTACGCCATAGGTGTAAAGCTTCGGGTCGGTAATCTGGAAGAAAACAACCGTATCAATCTGCATGGTAACATTATCTTTGGTGATAACGGGCTGCGGCGCAAAATCGACTACCTGTTCTTTTAAAGAGACAATTTTAGCAACACGCTCGAAGAACGGGATTTTAAAATGGAAACCCGTTTCCCACGTTGCCACATAAGCACCAAGTCGCTCCATAACATAGGCTTTGGACTGCGGAACAATTTTAATGTTGGCAGCCGCAACCACCAGTAATAAAAGGACAATACCCAAAATAACATAAATCATTTCTCTTTCCTCCTCAGGCTTTTTCTTTTACTTGAACGATGAGCTTTACGCCCTCCATTCGTTTAATGAGGACCTCGACGCCCTCAGGGATTACGTTTCCGTCTTCTGCGCGTGCAGACCAAACATTACCGTTTACTTTGACCTGCCCCTTGGCGGAAAGATTGTTAATTTCTTCCGTAACAACGGCAGTTTCTCCGATACAGCGATCCGCATTGGTTTTGATAATTTTGGAAGCTGTAAACTTTTTTACAAGCGGTCTTGTAATCAGCAAACATACCATGGATGCCACTAAAAAAATCGTGAGCTGCAAAGCCGGCGTTGTTTCAAAAAGATTCGCAACCAATGCACAAAGAGAGCCAACGGCAAACCAGATAGAAACCAGCTGAACTGTACAAGCTTCCACAACCAAAAAGGCAACCAAAAGACCAATCCAAATATAGGTTAGTGTATTCAAAACAATCCTTCTCCTTTCTCTTTAAAAAGGATATGTTCTTAATTCGCATTATAGCGAATTTTTACCCTTTTGTAAAGAGTATTTATGGTAGAAAGTCAATATTTATGCATTTTTTAAATCCGCAAACGGCAAAATGTGCAGAGGATATTCTCCGGTGACACGATCTGCTTCCTTATAATCCACATATACGACCGCCTCAGCCCCGTAAAGAATGGCTACACTGCGTTTGCCGTGCAGAGGTAATTTGGTACTTTCATTGGTGTTGAGATAAGCTCTGAGCTTTTTAAGGTTACTGTCTTTCACTTTCAGGCTTTGCGGTAAAATATTGGAAGAATTTGTGGAAAACCTGTCACAAAGCATTGCATCTCGAAGCTCCATATTCTGAATTTCGGGGAAAGTGGAAAGAAAGGCAAAGAGCACATTTGTATAAGCATCCAGAGGCATATGTTCTTCTACGCCTTCTGTCTTTTCTAAATACTCTGCAAACTTTAAGAAAACATCAAAAGGTGTAATTTCAAGCTTCTTTATTGCAAATTCAATCGTTCTTCTGAAACGACCACTGTTATAAAGCTTATCAAATGCAGCTTCTGTTCGTTTTAAGAGCTTCAAATCCTCTTTAGAAAGCCACGGCGTCTCTTCAACCTCATAAGGTGGCTCTTTTGAATAGGTGCAAGGATATTTTTCTCTGTTTTCACGCATCGGTGCACCGTATAGAAGTTTTAAAAAGCCAAATTGCAGCATATCCGGATACAGAAAATACGCGTGATTAAAGCTTTCTTTAAAGCTCTCTAAGCCTTCATAAGGAAGCCCTGCAATTAAATCAATATGCACATGAACGTTTCGCGGTTTTAAAAGCGTTTGAATATTTTGGGTTAAACGCGCCACATTGGTTTTTCGTGTAACGGCCTCCAGTGTTTGCGGGTTAAAGCTTTGCAGTCCGATTTCAAGCTGTATAGCCCCTTTTGGTGCGGAATTCAAAAGTGTTAAAAGCGATTCGTCTAAAATGTCGCCGGCAATCTCGAAATGGAAGCAAACATCTTCCGGGATTCGTTTGCCGTGTTCCTCTATAATAAACGAAAACAACTCTTTTGCACGCTTTTTATCTGCATTAAAGGTACGATCCACAAGCTTTATGGTTTTCGCGCCGCTGTTTGCAAGCTTTAACATATTTTCCTTTGCCGTTTCAATATTGAAAAAACGAACTCCGCCGCATCGACCTGACAGACAAAACGCACAGGAATAAGGACAGCCTCTGGAAGTTTCCAAATAGGCAATTCTGCCCTTTAAGCTTTCGAAATATTCCGTGCAATACGGAGAAACCGGATCTTCACGCGGTAAATACGGTTCACTGATGTAAAATGCACCGTTCGCTTCTTTCAGGCAAAGTCCCGGCACGGTTTTATATTCTGGTGTTTCACTTGAAAGCTCCGTTAAAAGCTTTGCAAAAGGATATTCCCCTTCCCCGGAAAGAATAAAATCGATTTGCGGCTGCTCTTTCAAAACGATTTCGGCACAATAGCTGACCTCCGGTCCGCCTAAAATAAGGGTGATTTCCGGATGCTCTTCTTTAATGCGTTTCGTCAGACTGAATACGGTTTTCACATTCCAAATATAGGTGCAAAAACTGATTACCTGCGGAGCATTGGCTAAAAGGCGCGTATACACAGCCTCTTCCGGTTCGTTGACTGTACCTTCCACAACTTCCGCATGAATCTTTTCAGTATTCGCATATTCACGAACGCCGGCAAGCAAATACCACGGTGCCAAAGAAGAATGAATATATTGGGAATTGAGGGCACAAATTTTAACAAGCATAGAAGTCTCCTGTTGGTTTTCATTGGTAAAATAGAAGGAGTCTGCAACAAAACGGATTTCATTGCAGACTGTCAAAAATTATTTTCGCATTTATTTTTTCATTGTTTCTTTTTGCTTTTCTGCATTTTTCTTTTCTTCCTTTTGTCCTAAGTCATTTGTATTAATGGATTTTCCGTAGACAAAAAATCTGCAATAAAGAAATTCAGTGACAAGATTGCAAAGCATCGTTACAATCGTTACGATATATTCATTCACGCCGTGCTGTGCGGCTACTTCACCTAAATATAAAGAAACTGGGGTAAAGACACAATAGAAAAGCGCCACCTTGAGCATGGCAATCGGTACGTTATTTGCGGATTTAAAGGTATAGCGGCGATTTACAGTAAAATTATAAAGCACTGATAAAATGAGAGACGGCAGATAACATGCCCAATACTGCCAAGTCGTACATTCACGCAAAATGGTGAAAGTAAGGAATTGAATAATACCTGCTCCCATAGAAAACGCCACAAATTTTAAAATTTGAATGATGGTTTGCTTGGGTGTAAGCTTCGGCTTTACAGTTTCTTTGGGTTGTTTGCTTTCCGTTTGATTTTCCATTCTGCACGCACTCCTCTCTTTTGCAAGACCCATCCTATAAATATATTTGTATTGTAGCATTCTTTTTGAAGATTTACAAGGATTTCCTTGTTTGATACGGTAAAGGGCAGGAAAAGAATTGCATTGGCGGATATTTTATGCTATGATTTCTAGGAAAACGTTTAACCAAAATGCACTTTGTTTTATAGATTGGAGATACATATGGAACTTATCATTGTACGCCACGGCGATCCCGATTATGAATTGGATTCCTTAACGCCTACCGGTGTTGAAGAAGCCAAACTTCTTGCTAAAAAGCTTCAAAAAATGGATATTGCCACCTTTTACTGCTCCCCTTTGGGCAGAGCGCAAAAAACCGCTTCTTACACTTTAGAAGCTATGAACCGAGAGGCAGAAACACTTTTGTGGCTGGAAGAATTTCGCGGCAGAATTCAAAAGCCGAAGGAAGGAAAAGACCTTTGCTGGGACAGACTGCCCTCTGAATGGACGGAGAACCCGCAATATTATGAAAAAGATTGGTACAAAACCGATTTAATGCAAACAGCCAACACGGAAGAAGAATACAAGATTGTCTGCACAGGCATTGATGCATTACTCGAAAAACACGGTTACAAACATGAAGGAAACCACTATAAAGTTTTAAATTCTAACCATGATAAGGTCGTTCTTTTTTGCCACTTTGGTGTCGAAAGTGTAATTTTAAGCCATATCTTCGGTATTTCACCCATGGTACTTTGGCACAATACGGTTGCGCTCCCCTCTTCGGTTACCACTCTGGTTACAGAAGAACGTGAAAAAGGAATCGCCGTTTTCCGCATGACCGCTTTCGGCGATACAGGGCATCTTTATGCCGGTGGCAGAGAGCCTTCGTTTGCCGCCAGATTTTGCGAATGCTTTGAAGATGACACCAGACATTAATGCAAAAATACAAAGAAAAAAGCTCCTGCTCATTCTCAGCAGGAGCTTTTATTTTTAGCGGTTTTCGTACATTTCCTTGTAGTAATTCTGATACTCACCGGAAATAATGGTTTCCCACCATTCTTTGTTATCTAAGTACCACTGAATGGTTAATTTAATGCCATCGGCAAATTTGGTTTCGGGAAGCCAGCCAAGTTCATTATGAATCTTGGTCGGATCAATCGCATAACGCATATCATGACCCTTACGGTCGGTTACATGCTTAATAAGGCTTGTGGGCTTATTAAGTGCATCACAAATCAAAGTAACAATATCGATATTGCGCATCTCGTTATGACCGCCGATATTGTAAACCTCACCGACCTTACCTTTATGAAGAATGAGGTCAATCGCTTTACAATGATCTTCAACATAAAGCCAGTCACGAACATTTAAGCCTTCGCCGTATACGGGAAGCTCTTTGTCTGCCAAAGCGTTTGCAATCATTAACGGAATTAACTTTTCAGGGAACTGATAAGGTCCGTAGTTATTGGAGCAACGGCTGATAGAAACCGGCAAGCCGAAGGTTCTGTGATATGCTAAAACAAGAAGATCGGCTGCAGCTTTCGAGCTGCTGTACGGGCTGCTGGTATGAATCGGTGTATTTTCTGTGAAGAGCAAGTCCGGTCTGTCGAGCGGTAAATCGCCGTAAACTTCATCGGTGCTGACCTGGTGGAAACGATCAATGCCGTATTTGCGGCAAGCATCCATAAGTACAGCTGTACCCATAATGTTGGTCTCTAAGAAAATACCGGGATTTTCAATTGAACGGTCTACGTGACTTTCAGCCGCAAAGTTTACAATGATATTCGGTTTCTCTTCTTCGAAGAGCTTGTAAACTGCTTCACGGTCACAAATATCCATTTTTACAAAGCGGAAATTTTCTTTATCCATAACGGACTTAAGTGTCGAAAGATTGCCTGCATAAGTAAGGCTGTCCAAACAAACAATTCGATAATCCGGATATTTTTTCATCATGTGAAAAATAAAATTGCTACCAATAAATCCGGCACCGCCGGTTACAATAATGGTCATATAAATTTCTCCTTAGAATAATAATTTATCTTCTGCTACGCGCTTTAAATGTTCGCCGTATGGAGATTTGCCGTAAGCTTCGGCAGATGTCAGAAGTTCCTGCTTAGTAATCCACTTTTCATGGTAAGCAATTTCTTCAGGCGCAGAAATCACAACGCCCTGTCTGTTTTGCACGGTCTGTACAAAGATGGAAGCCTCCATAAGGCTATCCATTGTGCCTGTATCGAGCCAAGCAAAGCCTCTGCCTAAAATTTGTACTTTCAGTTTATTCTGCTTTAAGTACATATCATTTAAGGTCGTAATTTCAAGTTCGCCTCGAGCAGACGGCTTCACGGCTTCTGCCATATTTGCTACGCCTTTGGGATAGAAATAAAGACCTGTAATGCAATAATTTGATTTCGGATGCTTCGGCTTTTCTTCTACCGATAAAACATTTTTATCTCTGTCGAACTCCACAATGCCGAAACGTTCCGGGTCTTGTACATAATAGCCGAAAATCGTAGCTTCACCGTTTTCTGCATTTTGTACGGCTTCTGCAAGATTTTTTCTGAACCAGCCGCCGTAGAAAATATTATCGCCCAAAACCATAGCACAGGAATCATCGCCGATAAAATCTTTACCGATAATGAACGCCTGCGCAAGGCCATCCGGACTCGGCTGCACTGCATAGGAAAGATGAACGCCGTAACTACTGCCGTCACCCAAAAGTTCTTCAAATCGAGGGGTATCTGTCGGTGTGGAAATAATTAAAATATCCCGAATACCCGCAAGCATTAACGTGGACAAGGGATAATAAATCATCGGCTTGTCGTAAATCGGCAAAAGCTGTTTAGAAGTTACTCTGGTAAGCGGATAAAGGCGCGTACCGGATCCACCGGCAAGAATAATACCTTTCATGTTTCCTACCTCATTTCGTTTGTAAGATTATTTTCGGATTACTGCATCTTAACATGCACATAATCCGAAATGTGCTTTGTATAGTGCTCGATTTGCTCTTGAGAAGCAAAATTTAAAACTAAAGTACCGATGGTTTCATTTGCACCTGTGAACTTGTGTACGGTATCACCAGCTTTTACCCAAAGGTCTTTTTCGACAACATACTGATTAAGCTCGTCCTCGATTTCGAGGCTGTCAAACTTACCTTCTTCGTCGGAATGTAAGATAAGCTCAGCCCAGTGACCACTGTAGACAGGGTCTCCAGTTAAATCTTCAATCGGTTCACCGATACAAGCTTTAACGGAATCGGTCACGAGATCTGCACCGCAAGCATAGCGAAGCATTTCGGAAAGTCGGTTACCGCCGCCGCGCGGAGAAACCTCCATAATATAGGGCTTACCATCTGTACCTAATCTGGTTTCTACATTGAAAATGGAGGTCTTGAGACCAAGTAAGGTAATCAATCTCTGCAATTCGGAACGCAGTTTTTTCTGTGTTTCACACGGCATAGTAGACGGCCAGCTATAGCCGGACGGTGTATAAGGATTCGATGCGCTTGCATCAAACATTTGATTTGAAAAAGAAGCAAATACCAATTTACCGTCAATCGAGAAGCAGTCAGTATCAGAAGAATAGCCTTCCTGTTGAATAAACTCTTCAACAATAAATTTCTTATCGATAGAATAAGAAATCGCATATTCTGCCGCCGCACGAAAATCTTCTTTAGAATCCACGCGTGTAACGCCCTTGCTTCCTGCGGAATCTACGGGCTTTACAATAATCGGCCAATGGAAAGTATCAAGTTCAGCCAAAGCTTCATCTGCTGTGGCATAACCTTTTGCCTTCGGCACATTGAAACCGTTTTCGGTTAAGAACTGACGGAACGCCGCCTTATTCTGTAAAATGGCAACAGACGCATAAGGATTGCTCGGCAAACCGAGTTTTTCCGAAACATAAGCCGCAGTTTCTACACCCGGGTCACATGCAAACGATAAAACACCGTCTACCTGAAGCTCTTTTGCGAGAGCTAAAACAGCATCCTTATCTACAATGCTAACATTGTGATATTCGTCGGCGTAGGCATGGGCAATATTATCCGGTAAATAATCACAGGTAATCGCATAATAACCCATTTTATGAATGGCCTCAATAATCGGTAAGATATATCGAGAACCGCCTAAAAGCAAAATCTTTTTCAAACCATATTCCTCTTTTCAAAAGGTTATTTCTTGCAGCTTAAAATCACACTGCAAATTCTGTCCACATCTTCCAAAGCCAGATCAGCGTAGAGCGGTAAAGTCAAAATGTTTTGGCTGATTTTCAATGCTACCGGTGTTTCGTTTGCATCGAATTTCGGCTCATAGCAATCGAAGGTGTTGGTAAGCGGATAGAAATATTTACGTGCACCGATGTCGTTTTGACCTAATACTTCAAAGACTTCGTCTCGGTCTGCACCGAATACATCCTTATCAAAAACGACAGGAAGATAAGCATAGTTCTGCTGTACGTCTTTTTGTTCCGGTACGAAATAGATACCGTCCACAGAAGCAAGGTTCTGCTTATAACGCTCAACAGCTGCTTTTCTCTTGGCAATTTCGGCATCAACATGACGAAGGTTGCAAAGACCCATCGCCGCGCAAAATTCGTTCATTTTCGCATTTGCGCCAATTTCGGAAACTGTTTCTGTATCTTTAATGCCAAAGTTCTTAAGTCTTGCAAGTGTTTCACCGAATTTAGCATCGTGATAGCACACAGCGCCGCCTTCAATCGTGTTATACACCTTTGTCGCATGGAAGCTGAAGCAGGATACATCGCCGAAAGAAGCAATGCCCTTGCCTTTATAACGAACGCCAAACGTATGCGCCGCATCGTAAATAACCTTTAAATTATGTTTCTTTGCAATGCGTTCGATTTCTTCTACGTTACAAACGTTACCGTATACATGAACCGGCACAATCGCAGATGTTTTATCTGTAATTAAGGATTCAATCTTGGTTACATCCATTGTGAAATCTACAGGATTCACATCACAAAATACCGGCTTTAAGCCGTTGCGAACAATCGCCTGTGTTGTGGAAGCAAAAGTAAACGGCGTTGTGATAACTTCCCCCATTAAGCCGAGTGCCTGCATAGAAAGCTCCAGTGCCATATGACCGTTTGTTAAAAGGTCGATATTTTCTACACTGAGGTATTCCTTTAATTGCTTTTGCAGTTCCTGATGCTTCGGTCCCATATTGGTCAGCCAATGGCTGTCCCAAATAGATTTGATTTCTTCTGCGTACTCGTCAAAATCCGGCATGGAAGAACGAGTGACTAAAATTTTGTCCGGCATGTTGGACTTGCCCCCTTAAATGCTCTTTTCTCTCAATTCTTTAAAGCGATCTAATTCCATTTCTTTCTTATAATCCATGAATAATTTTTCGCAGGTGTATTGAGGCTCATAACCGAGTTCTCTCTTTGCATTTTCAACATCCATTAAGAATCCGCCGCCGGCTTTCTTTTCCGGTCTGTAGATAATCTGAGAAGGATGATCTTTCGGAGAAAATACTTTAATAATGGTTTCGATTTGCTCCTGCAAAGTAACCGGATTACCGGTACCTACGTTATAGAAGCCTTCCTCACGATCTACTTCAACTGCCTTGCAAAGCATCTGTGCGCAGTCGTAAACATGAACCATATCCTTAGAATACTCCGGATTACCCCAAAGTTCAATCGGTTCGCCCTTAATTGCATTATCAATCATACGGTAAACCGGACGAAGGGTCTTAACACCGTTCGGGAAATAATACTGATAGGGGCTGTAATTGTAAATGGTGGGGAAACGGAAGATAAATTTCTTAAGACCGTATTCCTGATGGTAGTGCTCAATTAATTCCAAAGCCGTATTCTTGGAAATAACATAAACCGCATGGTCACCCTTGTAGGAGAAGTTCTTGGGTGTATCGGGTTTTAAAACAATGCCTTCACCGGCACTTAAAGAAATATCGAAAACGGTAGTAGAGAACAAAATTCTGTCTACATGATTCTTGCGGCAATATTCGAGAACGTTAAACGCACCGATGATATTGGAGTTTACATATTTTTCCGGTGCATAATCGTTCATATAGGACGGAATTTCAGCTGCAAGATAGATAACAGCATAAACGTTTTCCGTCGGTAAAACGTCAAAATCTTCTTTTTTAGATACATCTACCGAATAATACGGGATGCCTCTTTTTTCAAAGAAATCTGTTTTTCTTCTGCCGGAAGCTACAACTTCCCACTCTTCAGGATTAAAATATTCTCTGGCGTATTTTAAAACATAGGAACCAACGTTACCTGTTGCACCGAAAATAACAATTTTCTTTTTCATGTTTTTTAGTCCTTTCTGGTGATAAAAATTTAAACATATTGCTGAATAAGCTTTATAACGGTTTCTGCAAGGAACTGCATATCCGCCTTATCATACCGCTGGTCTATGGGAAGCGGTAAAATGTTTTCTGCCATATCATATTCCAAAGACTCCGGTGCACAAACGTTGAAAACATCCGGCCAAAGTGTCGGAATATAAATCTTTTGACTTTGAAGTTGCTTACGAATTTCTGCACCGTGCTCTACCCAAAGCGGATACATATACCCACCTTCGGGAACGGTAAGCTCTAATCGGTTATAGGATTTTAAGCTTTTGTGCAGAGCTTCAAAATTTTCTGTTCTTATATTCTTTATAGATGCATAATCCACAGAAGACATCAAATGATGTGTTAACTTGGACATCTTCTTTAACGGCAAAGAATCAAACAGAGCTTCATTCTCTTGAAATTCAGAATAGAAATCACTGCCTGTTTTTTCGAATCTGCCGAGTAAAAAGTGCATTCTGTCATACGAATAATCCTGTTCCAACGGTAAAGTGGTATCCTTTGTGTAAAGATAGCCGCCGTCCGGCACGCCGAAAAACTTTCGACAGGTATAAACCGTATCCGTTTCGGGAAGCGGCTTTTGGAAAAAGGCCTGTATGTTATCCACAATCATATTGCCGTATTGTTCTTTATAAGCTTGCAACTGACTGTTGGAAAACTGTCCGTAAAAATTTACGAAATACAGCCACTCACCTGCCCCGAGTTTTTGATTGAATTTCGGTCTGAAATTTTCATCAATTTCATAATACGAAATCGGTACATGCAAATGGTGACATACGTCTTCCACCGTTGCACACAAAAAATAAGGTAAATAAAGTTTTTGTATTTTGTTGACTTGGATTAAGTAGGCTAAACCGTTTCTGCCACAATTTAAAGCCACAGCATCTTTATGATACTCTGTGCCGTGTGCAGCATCAATCTCCAAATAGCCTCCGTATTCTTTTGGTTGCATTTTGGCCACCTTTTTATTTGTGTTTTAACTTTTTAAGAAAGCCTTTCACATATTGTAACACAAATGTAAAGCTTTCGAGTTTAAATAAAGCAGAACCACCGAGGTAAATAAGCATACCTAAGGGAACTTGAATGAGCAATAAGAAAATCGGAGAAAGAGCCAAACGATTCACTTGCAATACGGTGAGATACATCACCATAGACAAAACGAAGGATGGCAGCATATCGGAAAGCTGTTCCCTGTAGGAATAATGCAAGAGTTCACGATTCGGCCAAGCGTTAATAAACATACTGAGAATGCCTGTAAAAATAGCACTGACAGCAATCGCAATTACGCCGTAGCGCATAGAAATCAAAAGTACAATAAGTCCGATAACTTTTTTTATAATTTCTAAGCGAAGGAACAAATCACTTCTGCCCATGGCTGTAATTGCCTGTAAATTTGCGGTGTGAATCGGCATCATGCCATAAACAAAGCAGGAAATCTGCAAATACGGTACGGCAGGAAGCCATTTATCTGTCAAAAGCAATCGAACAACCGGTTCTGAACAAGCGGCAAGCCCTAACAGCATGGGCCACATGATATAAGAACTGGTTTTAATTGCTCGACGAACGTGTGCTTTTACAAGTTCGGGATGGTCTTGTTCACTGGAAAGTGCCGGGAACAAAACACTGCCGATAGAGGTATTGATATTGGTAACAACCAAATTCGGGATTTTTTGACCGTTATTATAGTATGCCAAATCCTCTTTGGTATATTTTTTACCGATTACGAGCTGACGTAAGTCATTATACACCGTATCTAAAAGTGCGGAAAGAAGTAATTTCCAACCGAAAGAAAAGAGTGTTTTGAGTCTTGCCCAGGAAAACACGAATTTCGGTCTCCACTTAACAACAAGCCACAAAATAACCGTATCAATAAAGGCGTTGGATAATTGCTGGAACACTAATGCCCATACACCTGCACCAAGATAAGCCATTATGATACCGAGAACGGCGGAAAAAAGTGTACCGCCGAGTGTTGCAAAGAAGAATTTTTTAAAAATCATCTTGCGTGATACATAGGCCTGCTGCACATTTTTAATGCCAGAAATCAAAAGTGTTATGCCGATGACACGAATAATCGGCACAAGAGACATATCGTTATAAAATTTCGAAATTAACGGCGCTGTTAAAAACAAACCTATATAGAGCACTGTGCACATACACATATTGAAATAAAATACGGTTGAAAAATCAGTATCATCCGCATCTTTTTTCTGAATCAATGCGTTACCCAAACCGCTGTCTACAAACACCTGTAAGATATTTAAGAAAACAGTAATCAGCGCAATTTGGCCATAATGCTCCGGCTCTAAAAGTCTTGCTAAAACGATAGAAACGATAAACGAAATGCCCTGTGCACCAATTCGTTCCGCAAAGCGCCATATTAAATTCGTCATGACGGATTTTTTGGTATTTACCATAAAGAGAGTTTCATCTCCAAATTTAGTTTTTTAGGGAAGAAAAATTAGGCTTTGTGCAAAATTTTTCCCATAAGATTATAAAGATGCGGGCAATGAATTTTAAGATTCAGCTGTAACCTTCTGGAACGGCTGATATATTTATAAATCTCAGCGTAATGCGGCTCTTTTAAAATATCCTTACTCTTAGATTGAAACAGAATATTTAAAAGATGCGTGCTCTGCTGTTTCAAAATCGTTTCATGATATTGCTGCTTTGTCTCTGCATCAAAAGCAACCAAATAGCGGATATTATCCTGCGCATTCTTTATGATTTTTTCTGCGGAGCCGTGTTCTACCTGCGAGGACCAAGAGCCTTCGCTGAAGGTTCTGTAGGCAGACATGCTTTCAGCGAAGCAGTGTACCGTGCCCATAGAAGCTAAGCAGGTTTGCCAAGCATAGTCCAAATGAAGCATGTCAAAGCATTCTGGCATATTTTTAGCCAAAGAAATCGGGGCTAAAATGCTGTTTGTACTACAAAAGCCGCCACCACCTAAAATAACCTCTTCGGTAGGAATATCGCGTTCTTCCGCCGAAACGATATGGTCCTCTAAAAATTCTCCGTTTTCTGTAACATATGTGGAATTGTGAATACACATACTGCATTCCGGATGTGCTTCCATATAATCCACTTGTTTCTGCAATTTGTGAGGATCTGTCCAATAGTCATCACCTTCACACATAGCAAAATATTTGCCTTCGGATTTCGGAAGCAAAATTTCCGTGAAGATACGAACCCCTTTGGAATACTGATTTTCTGTTTGGAAAACCGGCTTAATGATATCGGGGTATCTGTCAGCATATTCCTGAATGATTTCTCTGGTACGATCCTTGGAAACATCATCATTGATTAAAACTTCATAGGAGAAATTCGTTTTCTGGGAAACAAAGGACTCCAAAGCTTCTTTTATATATTTTTCGTGGTTATAAGCAAGGCACCAAACGGACACCATGGGTTTTGACATATGGATTCCTCCCGGATTATTGTTTTGCTTCGGTCTTTCCTATGCTGTGATGCGAGAAAAACTAAAAAACAGTTTCGGCTGAAGAAATTCAGCTCTGAAAATCAACTTCCTGTTTTATTTCGCCAAACGATTTACAACACCTTTTACTTTAAAAATAAAGAGGATGGTGTTATAACGTTTTTTGTCTAAAAGGGAAATGATGAGTTTTTCTTTTTTTCCAAGATAGGGATTGTTTAAGCAATTCGGAAATTCCTTATGCACATATTCTCTGTACATATCTAAGAGCTTATGATGTTTGTCCATATTCATCACACGAACAGAGGACAAATAATACACGTGAAATGCCGCAATATATTCAAGCTCGGTATAAAATTCCTCAAACAGCCCCTGTGCTTTAAAATATTGCAGCACAGTATCATAAGCTGTAAGCATATCAATATTTCTGTCGCACTGCGTACTGTTCATAATAGAACCTTCACGCTGTAAATACAGATAGAAAGCCTCGGGAATATAGCCGATTTTCTTGGCGTGAGGATAAAGTCTGATAATTGTTGCTAAATCCTCAAACCAAAGTCTTTTCGGGAAATAGATATCATTCTCTGTAAACAGAGTTTTACGAATGATTTTATTACAAGAGGAATGATCGGTCAGCAACAGCTTCTTGTCTTCAAAAATAGAAGCATAGGCTGTTGTTGCTTGCAAGGTTTTGTTCGTGTAAATCACGTTCCCCTGCTCATCCACTTTTAAGTTGTCAAAAACTAAAATATCCGTATCCGGATGTTCCTCTAAATAATCGCTACTTTTCTGAAGTGCATCCTCTGTAATGGAATCATCACTGTCAACAAAAAAGAGATATTCGCCTTGCGCTGCTGCTATACCAGTGTTTCGTGCGCCGCCGAGGCCCATGTTTTCTTGATGGATTACTCGAATATTTTTTTCGGGATGTTTTTCACAAATTTTATCACAGAGAACGCCGCTTTCATCCGTAGAACCATCATCAACCAAAAGCAGTTCGTAATCCGTTACATCTTGATTTAAGATGGATTCCACACATTTAGAAAGATAATCTTTTACATTGTATACCGGCACAATGACAGAGAATTTCATAAAGACAGCCTCCTTTATGCCTTCTGTTCCTGAAGTTCTTCTTTTTTCTCTTGCTTGTTATCCTTTTCCTTGGTTTTGAAATAATGGAAAAGAAGGCCGAGAGAAAGCCAGAATAAAACAGATGCCGGAGAATTAACATAAATGACATCCGAAACGAACATGGATTCTACAAAACCAGAAAGAATGGAAAGCAGAAGAATGGAAAGGTATTCATAATTTTCCCCTTCTTCTTTAAAGAAACGACGCAAAATATAAACCACGGCATAGATCATAAACGCCGCAAAAATAGCAATACCTAAAATACCTTGTGCGGCTAAGATATTAAACATCATATTGTGCGTGTTATCAAATTTACAATAATCGTTGTTTACCATATAAATATCCGGTGCTTCTGCTAAAGCATAAGACTGGAGGTTGTAGTAAGAAACACCAAATACAGGTTTTTGCTTAAAGAGCTGAACGCCGCTTTCCCAAAGGTCAAAACGACGGTTGCTGATATCGCTTTCGAGCGTTTGTGCACGTTCTTCTTCGTAATCCGGCTCGGGTTCTTCCGGTTCCTCGGCCTGCTGCTGGAAGTGCTGTGCAACGCCTTGGCATACCTTCTTCGTTTCTACTGTTACAAATACAGAAGCAGAGGCAATTACAATCGCCATTAAAATGGAAAGTGCCGCATTTGCGAAACCATTGAATTTTAATTTCTTGACACCGATAAATACGGCGTATGCAAAGAGACAGCAGAACATGGTAACAAGTGCTGTTCTGGAGCCAGAATACGCAATATAAACGATTTGTAAAACAATGTTGATCGGCAATAAAATGCGTGCCCAGGTTTTCGGGTAAATTCTGATATAATAAATGGAAAATAAGATAGAAGTTACAGAAAATACACTGCCGTAATTGGGGTCAATAAAGACACCCCAAAGTCTGCCCCATACATAACCGCTAAGCATGGGAGTTGAGGTACCATAATGCATGATTAACTGAATGACGCTTGCCAAAGTCATGACAAATGTAATCGAAACATAGAAAACGGAAAGAATATGGAAATCTTTTTTATAGTCTTCTGCAGAGCGCTCTAAATCACAGGCAAAGATGGTAAAGAAATGTAACCCCATCCAAATAAGTCCTTTGAAGTTTGCCACATAACCATAGCGATAGTTGCTAACAGCCGAAATAGCAAAGCTCACAATAAAGGCTACTGCAAAGAAAAGGCCAGGAAGTCTTAAAAAGTGTTTCACGCGGAAAAGTCGATAAACACCAACAACTGCACCCAAGAGCAACACAAGCCCGACCATAACGCTCATAATAGGCGTCATAAACGTGATGTTACAATATGTAAAAAAGGCAAAAAGAAAATATATCATTTTATATGCCAATTCGATTGTACGGAATGTTTTATCGTTTAATTTTGATTTCATTCTTATATCCTTCCGATTTATAATGTTAAAAATTATATCTTATGCATTCGCTTCATTTGTAAAGAAATTTAAAACTTCCAATACAGTATCTTCAAAATCATAGCCCGCTTCTTTTACTTTTAAAGCATATTGTGCACGATCTTGCTGCAAAGAAAGCATCTCCTGCGCCTTTTGTACCCATTCCTGTAAAGGTGCATCCAATGCCGAAAACTGAACAATATCGGTAATTGCTGTTTCTTCTGTGATGGTGTCTGCCAGCAAGCACGGCAAACCAGAGGTTTGCGCTTCAATCGCTGTAATCGGTAAACCTTCAAAAAAAGACGGCATTAAGAAAAGGTCGAAAGCCTGTAAAAGATCATTTAAATCCGAGCGAAAACCTAAGAAACGAACTGCATCTTGAATGCCGAGCTGCTTTGCTTTTTCTTTCATCGCATCCAGCGTTTCACCTGTACCTGCCAAAAGCAAAACAGAATCCGGGTTCTGTTTATGAAAGGCTTCGAAGATATCCAATAAAAAGGTTTGGTTCTTCGTTGCACAGAAACGGCCTGCATGCCCTATGACCTTAGTGGTCGGCGCCAAATTAAATTCTCGGCGCAAGGCTTCGCGAACTTCGGGTTTATATCTGAACTTTTCCAAATTCACGCCGTTATTGAGCAAATGAATCGGTTTATCCGTATCCTTAAAGAGCCATTTTCCGGCAGCCGCAGAACATGCATAGCAATAATCTGTACAGCGAAGCAACTGCGGTGTATGAATCTTATCTAAGAAAAGATGAATCGGTCTGAAGATCGGACGGCTGTCGAAAGAAGTGCCGTGGCTGTGGCAAACAATCTTAGCATCCGTATATTTTTTGGCAAGCACTACTGGAAGGCAATTACTTGCCGACGAAAGATGATACCAAATATAATCATAATCATGCGGGTGTTCTTTAAAGAAAGCTATAAGTTCTTTTTTGTTTTTGATAGGATCTTCACCGCGGCGTGTTGCATGATATACCTTGCTACCCGCCGATACGATTTCCTCTTCAAAAGCACATTTATCGCAGAATGTTAAGAAATCAAAATGCACCTTTTCTTTGTCGATGGAGCGGAACAAAGAAATCAACAGTGTTTCAATTCCGCCGACGATTGGTGACATACCAATAATCAGCACAGATACCGGTTTGTTCATTTTCGTCCTCCGTTTCATGGTTAACGCATTTGTTTTGCTTTTGAAAACAATGCGGGACATTTGGTTTTTACGATATAAATCACACGTGCTAAGGAAAGTGTGCCCAAAATACTGTGACGATTCAAGAGTTTACTCATAATTTGTACAGCTTTGCTGTCGGATGCGGCATGAGGCAGAAGCTCTTGAAGCATCGCGTCTTCATAAGCTGTTTTTAAGAAAGCTTTTCGGTCTTTATGCGACATCTTGGCATTAGCATCACAATTTCTTTGCAAAGCAGAAAATAAATAACGCACATAAAGATTACCGAGTGTCTTTTCAGCATCCTCCGAAAACACATTCCAACGCTTTTGCTGCATATAAAGGCGTTTGATTTTCTCCTTGTGCAAGCTAAAATACTCCGGAACAAATTGACCGGTTCGGCTTGCCGATGCCAAGGAAAGGCGGTAATGATAATACGGTTTGGAAAGAACATTCATGGTTTCAATGTTCTCAAAATATTCCGCATTAAAGAACAAATCTTCCAAGAGCGCGTGTTCGGTATAATCTAAGTCTATGGAATTTAAATAATCTAAATCATAAAACTTATTGCAAGCATATCCGTAAAGCGTGCTTTCTTCCAGTTCCATAATAAACTGTCGCAGTTCCTGCTGCGCTTTGAATTGGCACTCTTTGCAGCACACCGCTTTTTCACTTACGAGTGTTCCCTGTGCATCATAGACATCTTCAGACATGCCGAAAACAACCACCTGTGCGCGGTTGTCCTGAAGAGATGCATATACATCCGAAAGCAAAGTAGATTCAATAGTGTCATCCGAATCCATAAACATTAAATATTGACCTTTGGCGGCACGTCTGCCAATATTTCGAGCTTCACTTACCCCGGAATTTTTTTCGAGGTGCATAACCCTAAGGCACTCATCCTCTTTTGCTAAAGCATCGCAAAGCACTCCGCTTTTGTCTGGAGAGCAATCATCCACTAAAAGCAGTTCAAAATCCGTAAAGGTTTGGGAAAGAACACTTTCTACAGCCTGTTTGAGGTACTTCTCAACATTGTAAACGGGCATGACAATACTAAAAAAAGGTTTGTCCATGCTATCCTCCCACACAAAAAAACACACATGTTGCCGACGGCCACGCACTACACGGCCCTAATCTGTGTGCATTTTCTTGCAATTTTTCATTTTCCAGCAATCTGCATAGAGGTACAGAATGCATAATTATTTACATTATTCTAGCATATTACTTCATTTTTTGCAATAGTGTATTGCGGATTCGCCCCTTCTACGGTTCTCTTGATTTTTCGCTGAAATTCTTTCCTTTATATTATAGAATAAATTCTCCTTGTTTTTTGTGTAAAGCATACTATATTTTTATTTTTGGTCGCTTTTTTTCAAAAATTATTGAAAAATTCGCTATTTTTACGTCTACTTTTACATTTTAAAGTAAAAAATTAGATTTTTATAAAAAATAGCTTGTGTAATGCGGATTCCTATGTTAGAATAGACAGTATTATTATTAAAATCCCTATACCACTATATTATTTAGGGATTGAAAAGAAAGAGAAGTGAAGCGTATGGAAAAGAAACAAAACAGTATGCAACAGCGAGACGGTTTTAGAACCCAGTGGGGTTTCATTCTTGCATGCATCGGATCCGCAGTGGGGATGGGAAATATCTGGCGTTTTCCCATTATGGTTTCACAGTGGGGCGGATTAACTTTCCTGCTTCCCTATTTTTTCTTCGTGATTCTGATTTCCTCCTCCGGCGTTTTGGGTGAATTTTCCCTCGGTCGTATGACGGGCTCCGGCCCTATCGGCGCATTCGGTCAATGTACAGAAATGCGTGGAAGCAAACGTACTGGTCAGGTTATTGGTCTTTTACCCGTTTTAGGCTCTATGGCATTGGCGATTGGCTATACCGTTGTTGTCGGCTGGATTTTCAAATATACCTTTATGGGTATTTCGGGCAGTCTTTTTCACCTCGGTACAGATATGAATTTAATCGGCAGTACCTTCGGTGCAGCAGCACCTGAAAGCAGCTCCCTTTCGGAAAGTATTTCCACTGTATTCGGCGGTGTAGCCGGAAACAATTTATGGTTAATCATCGGTTTAG
Organism: Acutalibacter sp.; assembly: GCA_020025775.1. Classification (GTDB taxonomy): domain Bacteria; phylum Bacillota; class Clostridia; order Oscillospirales; family Acutalibacteraceae; genus Fimenecus. The sequence goes on along the minus strand of JAHHRN010000002.1, from coordinate 119,051 downwards.
CTATCAATACTTTCATTATGATTCTGGGTATCGGCGGTGGCATTGAGCGAGTCAACAAGTTCATGATGCCCACCCTTTTCTTCCTACTTTTAGGCCTCGGTATTTATATTTTCTTTTTACCGGGTTCACACGAGGGCTATTCCTACATTTTCAGATTAAACCCCGAAGGTCTTTTAAACCCAAAACTTTGGATTTTTGCTTTTGGTCAAGCCTTTTTCTCCCTGTCTGTTGCAGGCAACGGCAGTGTGATTTACGGTTCTTACCTTTCTAAGAAGGAAGACCTTGTTTACTCCGCACGAAATGTAGCTTTATTTGACACACTTGCGGCATTACTTGCAACCGTTGTAATTCTTCCCGCTATGGCTGCCGGTGGCGGTGACCTTTCCAAAGGTGGCCCCGGTCTCATGTTCGTATGGCTCGTAAATGTCTTCAACGGTATGCCCGGCGGCAGATTCGTCGGCATGATTTTCTTCATCTGCGTTTTATTTGCAGGTATCAGCTCCTTAGTCAATCTTTATGAAGCACCCGTTGCAACCTTACAGGAAGTTTTTCATTTAAAGAGACTGCCCGCCTGCTTAATTATCGGCGGTATCGGCTGTATAACCGCGGTTTCTATTCAAGGTATTACCAGCCAGTGGATGGATGCTGTTTCCATTTACATTTGCCCCTTAGGCGCTGCCATTGCCGGTATTATGTTCTTCTGGGTTTGCAAAAAAGAAAAAGTTATGGAAGCCATCAACATGGGCAGAAAGAAGCCGGTTGGTGAATGGGTACTTAATCTCGGCAAATATGTTTACGTACCGCTTGCCATGATTGCACTGATTGCAGGCGCCATTCTCGGCGGCATCGGCTAAAATTAAAAAAGACAAAAGACCTTAAAAGCCTTTGCGTTTTTAAGGTCTTTTCTTTTTGTCAAAATTCCAAAGCAGATTGACGATACCCGCAAATTATAGTAAACTTTAGAAAGAACCTTTTGAAAGGATTTTAAACGAATGAAACCAAACCAAACGCAAATTTTGAAAAAATTAAAATCATTAAAAATGAAAGACTTTGTTTATCGCTTTTTAAGTGCTTTCCTTTTTCTTTCAGAGCTTACCTATTTTTTTGCAAGCGGATATTTTACCGACTTTTCTTTTTATGACGGTATGAGCTTTTGGGGCTTTCTGTTTGCCGCGGTAATTCTTACAGGACTTTTGTTTCTGGTTCGAAACGAAAAAATCATTCGTGCCCTATTCTTGTGCTGTGCAACGGTATACACCGTACTTTCTGCCGTCTATGTACAAGACTACTATGTTTCATTCGGGCTTTGTCTTTTAATTTGTGCCGCAGTTTATTTTACAGAAACCACAGATTTATATTTTGAAATAAGCAATAAAGTTCTCTGGACGGTTGCCTTGCTCTTTATGATGTTCTACATCGTACACACCGCCGTATTTACATCCATGCACTATATCAACTATGGCACACCTTGCTTTGATTTCGGTCTTTTTGCACAGATGTTTCATTCCATGAAAGAAACAGGTCAATGCTTAACCACCTGTGAACGGGACAAGCTGCTGAGTCACTTTGCGGTACATTTCTCCCCCATTTATTATTTAATCTTACCCTTTTATATGCTGATTCCCTCACCTGTAACCTTATTAGTTGCACAAGCGGTGATTGTAGGCGTTGGCATAATTCCCTTGGTTTTACTTTGCAAACATTATAAAATTTCTAACACAGCAACTATGCTTTTTGCTGTATGCTATGCACTCTACCCTGCATTTACCGGCGGATGCTCTTACTATCTTCATGAAAACTGCTTTCTGCCAACACTGTTGCTTTGGCTTTTCTATTTTTTAGAGAAAGGCAACGCACCTGGTTCTGTTGTATTTGCCCTGTTAACGCTTTGTGTCAAAGAAGATGCCGCTGTTTATGTGGCTGTAGTTGCACTGTATTTCTTAATCTCTAAAAAACAGCCTCGTTTGGGTGCTTCTCTTTTTGCACTTTCTGTAGTTGCTTTTATTTTGATTACCAAGCTTATGGGCATGTTTGGCGAAGGCGTAATGTCTGACAGCCGTTACGGCGACTATATTTATGATGAAGGCGGGCTCTTTACTGTTATCAAATCTGTCATTCAAAATCCGCTCTTCGCATTAGCCCATGTATTTAAGCCGGAGAAATTTCTCTTTATTTTACAAATGCTTGTTCCGCTTTGTTTCCTACCTTTATGTATGAAAAAGCCCTTTAAGCTTATTTTATGGATTCCGTTTTTGCTTGTAAATTTGATGACCAATTACCGATATCAATTTGACATCGGTTATCAATATATTTTCGGTTCGGGCACATTGCTCCTTTATTTGGCTGTCAGCAATTACGCTGAACTGGATGAAAAAAAGCCCGGAAAGATTTTACTTTGTGCCGCTTTATGCACGGTGATTTTATTTTCCGGCGGCGAGCTTTCCAGAAGCTTTTATGTGGATAAATTCATAGAGGATAAACCACAGCGTACTGTTATGGCAGAAGCCATTGCCTTGATTCCGGAAGATGCCACGGTTTCCGCCTCAACATTTTTAGTTGCCAACATGTCAAAACGTGACGCGATTTATGAATTAGAGCGCACCAAGCACGACAGTGAATATATTGCGCTCGATTTACGAGAGGGCAAAAATGTTACAGACCCTAGCCCCTATTTAACTGGAAATTACGAAACCTTGTTTTGGAAAGAGGATGTTATCGCCATTTTCAAAAAAGCAAATTAAAACAAAAAGCTCCCGAGAAATTTCTCAGGAGCTTTTTTTATTGAAATTTTAAGCTAAGAAGCCGTCGATAATTTTCTGCTCTGCTTCTTCCTCAGTTAAACCTAAGGTACGGAACTTCAAAATCTGTTCGCCGGCAATTTTACCGATTGCGGCCTCATGGATTAAAGAGGCTTCCTTATTACGTGCATAAAGGCGCGGAGAAGCATCTACAATCGCATCATCATCTAAAATTGCATCACATTCCGAGTGCCCGGTACAGGGTGCATTACCTACAATAGTCGAAACATAATTTTGATAGGACTGGTCCTTCGCTACAGAACGAGATACAATATCCGCACCGGAACCTTCGCCGTTCAAATCCACCTGGAAAAAGGTTTCTGCACGCTGGTCGCCTTCTGTAAACAGACGTTCACGAATCACAAGCTTTGCGCCTTCCGCCGCTTTCGCTGTTGTCTTTCTTGTAGTTTTATCCACGCCACTGATTTGCGTGGTATTCATTTCCAAGTAGGCGTTTTTTTCGAGAATTATATCGGTGACAGGGTCGATCACACGATTGCCTTCGCCTTTGCCTGTACCGATATGCTTTTCCTCATAACGCACTTTAGCATTTTCGCCTATAAAAAAGCGGTGAATGCCGTTGTGTCGAGCTTCGGAATCATCCTCTGTGTGGACACCGCAACCCGCTACGATTAAAACATCTGCGCCCTCGCCGACAAAGAAATCGTTATATACGAGATCATCTATACCGCCTTTAGTAACACAAGCAGGAATATAAACGGTTTCGCCTTTTGTTCCGGGGCGAATGGTAATGTCGAGACCCGGCTTGTCCTTTTTAGATTCAATAATAATATTTTCGCTGGAGACACGACCTGCACACTGCCCGTCTTCTCGAATATTGTAAGCACCTTGAAAATTGCCCTTGAAGTCAGACACTAATTCCAACAGCTTTTTTGTAATATCTTTCATAGATTGGCTCATCTAAAAAACCTCCTTCCGGCTACAGCATCTGCTATTTGCGTGTTCGCTTGCCAGCATTTTCGCGACCATTTCCGGTCCGGGACCGCGATCTGCTACGGTACCGTCTGCAATCATAATAATTTCATCCGCAATGCGCAAGATACGTTCTTGGTGAGAAATAATAACCAACGTTCCATCCAAATCATTTCTCATCTCATCAAAGGCCTCTATTAGGTTCTGGAAGCTCCAAAGATCAATACCTGCCTCGGGCTCATCAAAGATTGTAAGCGGCGTATGACGTGCCAAAACTGATGCAATTTCAATTCTTTTAATTTCACCGCCGGAAAGGGTTGCGTCAATATCACGATGCAAATAATCGTTAGCGCAAAGACCGACTTTTTGCAGGATAGAACAGAGGCTTTCTTTATTCATCTGTTTACCTGCCGCGGTTTCAATCATCTGTTTTACGGTGATACCCTTAAATCGAACCGGTTGCTGGAAAGCAAAGCTAATTCCCTTTCGAGCACGCTCGGTTACATTTAAATCTGTAATATCTTCCCCATTCATCAAAATTCTGCCAGAGGTCGGTTTTTCAATACCCATAAGCACTCGGGCTAGCGTTGTTTTGCCGCTGCCGTTCGGACCGGTTATGGCAATCAATTTATCCTCTTTGATTTTAAGGTTTATATTTTTCAGAACTTCCTTGCCGTCCGGTGCAGTCCAACAAATGTTCTGGAGTTCCAGCATTAGATACACCTCTTTCGTATTCTGCAAATTTTCTGCTTTCGGAGCTTAATAAAAATCAGTAAGAAATCAATTCATAGCCGTCTTCTGTAATAAGAACCTGAATTTCCCACTGCGCAGAGGGCATGCCATCAGCCGTATAGACAGTCCATCCGTCTTCTTCATCGACAACAACATTCGCCTTACCCATATTTATCATCGGTTCAATGGTAAAAATCATACCTGGAACCATCATCATTTCAGTACCTTTCTTAGACACATAGCTAACCCAAGGATCCTCGTGGAATTCAAGACCGATGCCATGACCGCCGATTTCTCGCACTACGCTATAGCCGTTTTCTTTGGCAAAATCATGAATAGCCTGTCCCATATCGCCCAGGAATCCCCAAGGTTTCACCTGCTCCAAGCCAACCTGCAAGCTCTGCTTCGTAATTTCGACCAATCTCTTCTTTTCGGGAGATACATCACCGATGCAGAACATTCGGGAAGAATCCGAAAAATATCCGTTTAAAATCGTGGAAGCATCCACATTGATAATATCGCCGTCCTGGAGGACTCTATCCTTGGAAGGAATACCGTGGCACACCACTTCGTTAATAGACGTACAAACACTCTTCGGAAAACCTTCATAATTAAGGGGTGCAGGAATGCCACCCATTTTTGTGGTAACATCATACACCCATTGGTCGATTTCTTCGGTTGTTACACCGGCATGAATATGTTCTGATACATAATCGAGCACCGCAATGTTAATTTTAGCGCTTTCTTTAATTTTTTCGATTTGTTCCTGATTCTTAATAATAGAATGCGGCGGAACTAAAGCCCCCTGATATAAATAACCTTCCAGTCGACTGTCAAAATTCAGGTGACAGTTTTTGTATTTTTTCCCACTGCCGCACCAGCACGGCTCATTTCTTCCTATTTTATGCAAAACATACGCATCCTTTCTTGAATAAAGGAATGGATTCATAAAATCCGTTCCCTTTTTACTCTATATGAAAAATTGGTTTTTAAATATTTTCGAAAGCCCATTTATTTGGAAGCTCTCGTTACAGTAACAAAATCCCACCAAAAATGTAAGAAGAATATACATTTACATTCTGCCTTTTCAGAAAGCAGAATTTTATCCCGTAACATATCTATACTACACCATCTGCCCGAATTTCACAACATTTTTGTCGTTTTTTAAATAAAATATTTTACCCGTTCACAGGTAAACTTATTTTAGCTTTTAACATTTGAAAAGATTTATCTCTGCAAGACTCTGTCAAATGCAAAAGAAAATAATCAGCCATAACCCAATCTTTTTATATAAAAAAGGATAATTCCAAAGCGGAATTATCCTTTTAATCAAATTCAAAACTATCTTATTTGTCAAGCGACTTCATGGTCGGGAAGAATAAAACGTCGCGAATTGCGGAGGAATCTGTCATCAACATAACCATACGGTCGATGCCGAAGCCGATACCACCTGTGGGCGGCATACCGAGTTCCAACGCATAGAGGAAATCCTCGTCGGTTGTGTTTGCTTCTTCGTCGCCCTGTGCAAGAAGTGCTTCTTGCGCTTTGAAACGCTCTCTCTGGTCAATCGGATCATTGAGCTCAGAGTATGCATTTGCCATTTCCCAACCGTTAATGAAGAGCTCGAAACGCTCAACATAATTGGGGTCTTCCGGCTTCTTTTTGGTAAGCGGAGAAATCTCAATCGGATGATCCATAACAAAGGTAGGCTGAATGAGATGTTCTTCAACGAATTCTTCGAAGAAGAGGCTTAAAATATCGCCCTTTTGGTGACGGTCTTCATATTCCACATGATGCTCCTTAGCTGCAGCTCTCGCCTCTTCTAAGGTGTGGATTTCGTTAAAGTCTACACCGGAATACTTCTTAACTGCATCTACCATAGTGATGCGCTCGAAGGGCTTGCCTAAATCCATTTCAACACCGTTGTAGGAAATGGTGGTTGTGCCAAGCACTTCCTGTGCAACGTAGCGATAAAGATTTTCGGAAAGGTCCATCATGCCGTGATAATCGGTAAAGGCCTGATAGAGTTCCATCAGTGTAAATTCGGGGTTATGACGAGTGTCTACGCCTTCATTACGGAATACTCTGCCGATTTCATAAACTCTTTCCATACCGCCGACAATGAGTCTCTTTAAGTAAAGCTCTAAGGAAATACGAAGCTTTACGTCTTCATCTAAAGCATTGTAGTGGGTTTCAAACGGTCTTGCTGCTGCACCGCCTGCATTGGCAACGAGCATGGGAGTTTCTACTTCCATGAAGCCCTGACCGTCTAAATAGCGGCGAATTGCGCTAATAATCTTAGAACGGTTTACAAAGGTTTCTTTAACCTCTTGGTTCATGATAAGGTCAACATAACGCTGACGATAACGAAGGTCTGTATTGGTAAGGCCATGGAACTTTTCGGGAAGAATCTGTAAGCTCTTGGAAAGAAGTGTAACCTTAGAAGCGTGAATAGAAATTTCACCTGTCTTGGTCTTGAATACTTCGCCCTCTAAGCCAACGATATCGCCGATATCCATTTTCTTAAATGCCTTATATTCATCTTCGCCGATGCTGTCTCTGGCAACATAGGACTGAATATTACCCTTTAAATCCTGTACATTGCAGAAGGATGCCTTACCCATAACACGCTTGGACATCATTCTACCTGCAACGGTAACGGTTTTACCCTCTAAAGCCTCGAAGTTTTCTTTCACTTCGGTGCTGTGATGGGTAACATCAAACTTTGTAATCTGGAAGGGGTCCTTACCCTCTTCCTGCAAAGCGCTGAGCTTATCGCGACGAATCTTTAAAAGTTCGCCGATATCCTGCTGAGCGCCGGCATTTTGCTTCTTGTTTTGCTCTGCCATAGTTTATCCTTCCTGTTCTATCTCTTCTGCGCCAAATCTAAGAAGGCAAAATTCACCTTCCTTTCGCAGAACTTATCTTTCGATAGCAACGATTGTATATTCTAACACACCGATAGGAGCTTCAACCATAATGTTTTCTCCAACCTTATGGCCGAGAAGTGCTTTACCTACGGGGCATTCATCGGAGATTTTGCCCTCATCCGGATTTGCCTGTGCGAAACCGACAATACGGTAGGTGAAACTTTCTTTCTTGTCGTTTACGAGTGTAACTTTAGAACCGATGTGAACAATTTCGGTGCTGAGTGTATTTTCATCAAAAACTTTTGCGTTTTTGATCATTGCTTCTAATTCATTGATGCGAGCTTCCAATTTAGCCTGGTCACTCATTGCTTCATCATATTCAGCGTTTTCAGAAAGGTCGCCGTAGCTTCTTGCGACTTTAATTTTTTCAGCGGCTTCTTTACGGCCGACAGTTTTTAAGGTTTCCAGTTCCTGTTCGAGTTCTTTTAAGCCCTCTGCGGTTAATAAGGTTTCCTGTAACATAACGTTATATGCTCCTTTCGGTATTTTACATTTGCACAGATAATTATTATAAAAGAATTCCGCGTTTCTGTCAATAGTTACAGGGCTTTTATTCGCTTTCTACGTGCATAGGGAAGGTTTTTCAGAGTCTTTATGTTGCAAATTTCATAAAGTGCAGAAGCAAAGAGGACTTTGTCGATATTTTCGGGGCATCTTTTTAAAATTTCCGTCGGTAAATCAATATCTTCTCCTCGAAAAGCATCCCGCATTCCACGCTGTAAAAGAATCCTGCCGAGAACTTTTCCGTTTTCGGAATAAAACGGTTCTAATAAAAGAGAACATTTTTCGAGTTTTTCGGATTCTTGCGTCATCTGCAAAGGTAAGCCGTACTGCTCCAGCATTCGTTTTGCGGTTACTTCGTAAGCTTGCAAAGCATTTGTGCAAACTGTAATAGATTTTGCAAGCGGTGCAAACGGTAAAATGCCGTCTAAGAGTTTGGCATCGGCATCCAGAATACCAAGGGTTCTTTCACGCTTTTGGTTTTCGGTTTCTTTTAGGTAGGCTAAAGCTGTATTTAAGAATAAAACGGTCGGATAAAGCGTCGGTGTAAATTCACGGAGTTTTGTATTTTGAGGCAGAGCACTCCCCTCTTTTAAAATCACACGATATATGGCGTTGCCTATGTTGCTTTGCAGACCGTCTTCATCCAAATTTCCTGTTTTATCTAAGAAAGCTTTAACAATATAAAAATAAGCACCACCGCGAACAGGAATTGCTTCTATTTCCGGCTCCGGTACCTTCTGCCGCCAACGCTTCCAGAAATGTTTTTCTTTTTGAAACGGTACAAGTTCTAATACAGCAAACAAAAAATCACCCCACATATATCCAATATGCGAGGTGATTTCTATTTAGACTATTTAAGAATTAGCGTTATTTTTAGTAAGAAGTGAGAATGCTTTTTGATACTGCTCATCCTCTTCTTGCGGTAACACAGGTAAAATCGCTCTTTTTTCTGCTGAGAGTTCTACAGCGTGATCCGGTGTTAAGCCACTGCCGTTATAAGGTTCGCTAACATATGGCTCAATGAGTGCCATGGTGAGCACAATCGCACCGCCGTCTGAAAGCGGAAAAGCCTCTTGCATAGTGCCGTTACCTGCCGTAGTTTCACCGATGAGCTGTGCTTTACCATAATCGCGTAAGTCGCAGGCAAAAAGCTCTGCCGGACCGGAAGTTTCTCTGTCTACCAAAACTTCCATCGGCATAGAAACGCTGTCGGCTTCTGCTGTAAAGGTCTTTTTCACTGTACCGTCTTTTGCTTTCGCCGTTGCTAAAGCACCTGTGCCTTCGCCGGCGACCGGAACCAAAACATCCAAAGTCGATGTTGCCGCCGCGATTGTACCGTTTTGACAACCACGCAAATCAAAAATCAAGCTTGTTGCGCCTTGGTTCATTAAATCATCCACAGCCTTCTTTAACTGACCAGCCGTGGTATCATAAAATTCTGTGATTTTGATATAGCCGACCATATCGTTTAAAGAAGTATAAACGGTTTGTGCATTATAGCCTTTAACAACACTGCTGTGCAATACAGAACCATCTGCATGCTGATAGGTTAAAACAACCGTAGAAAGATTATCACCGGTCAGTTTTTGCATGAGTTCATTATAGTTATAAGCGGTTACAGGTTCTTCGTTGATTTCAGTGATTTTGTCGCCTTTTGTAAGTCCTGCCATTGCTGCAGGAGAATTTTCGGAGACTTCTGCAACATAAATTGCCATTTCCGTCGGGTGGTAAAACGGAATAATACCGATACCGATTTTCTTACCGGCAAGCTCATCCTGATAAATGGCATATTCCGCCGCGGTCATGTGATAACTGTGTCTGTCACCAAGGCCCTTTGCATAACCGGAAGAAAGGTCCGCACTCAAAAGTGCATCGTTGATTTCGCCGTAGTAATTACTACGAACCATATCATCAAGCTCAGAAACCGTAGAATAGAGCTTGAAGCGGCTCGGCAAGTCTTTAATAATGGAATTATAAGAGCGCATGGATACAGCCATTGTAATAGAAACTGTAACTGCAATCGAAATGAACACGAGTGCAAGCGCAAGCCCTAAAGATATTTTTTTATTCATATTGCACTTCCTTCATTCTTATGCCTTTTATCTATCCGGTCCTGCAGGAATCCAGCTTGCAGGATTTACGCGTTTTCCGTTAATCCAGACCTCAAAATGCAGGTGCGCACCGGCATGAGGATTAGAAGCATTCGGGCGAGGATAAACATTACCGCTATTGCCGACACGTGCAATCACCTGTCCCTGTTTTACATGCTGACCGGACGAAACAAGCATAGCACTGCAATGTGCATAGCGGGTATAAACACCGTTGCCGTGGTTGATATACACATTGTTGCCCCAACTGCTGTGATATTCTGCTGTGAAGACTACGCCGTCTGCAACCGCACGGATTTCTTTACCGTAGGTATTTCCGCCGCCGCCAGCGGTTCTAATATCTACGCCCCTATGACCGGAGTGACCATTCCATGTATAAGGTTGGTTAATCTGAGCGGAGGGATATTGAAGCGGGAAAATCATGCCTTTAGAAGATTGAGTAAACTGAGAATTGCCACCTACATTGAGAGAGCCGCTACCGCTTTCCATACCTGCTGCTTTCTCGTTATCGTATTGCTCTCTCAGTGCTCTTTGCTGTTGCTCAAATTTTTCCTGTAAATCCTTATCTTTTTCAAGGCGCTCGTTGATTTCGTCCTGCTCATTCTTGATATGATTTTGCTTAGACTGTGCCGTATTCAATAAGCCTTGTTCTTTGTTGCGGCTTTGTGCAATCACATCGCGATCTGCTTTTACTGTATTTTGCTTTTCTTCAACCGAAGCTTTATCGTTTGCAAGCTTATCTTTGAGCGCATCGTAATCATCAATGGATTTCTGTAAATCCGACACCATATCGGTATCGTGCTTGGAAATGCGTCTCAGAAGCTCCAAACGAGTTAAAAGGTCCTGAAAGTCATTTGCTTCCAAAAGGATTTCAATAGAGCTGGTTTCGCCGGTCATATAAGCCGAACGAAGACGCTCGCCTAAAACATCGTAGGTATCTTTAATATGGGATTCCAGTTCGCCCTGTTTCTGCACGGCGGAATCAATCCCTGCCTGTAAATCATTGATTTCTTTTTGATATTCTGAAATAGTTTTTTCTTTTTCAGCAATTTGCAAATTCAAATCTCTGATTTTGCCGTTATACAAATCCAACTGCTTTTGCATGGTTTGAATACTGTCCATAAGCTGTTGGCTGGTTTTTTCTTTGGAAGAAATCTTATCCTGCTGCTGGTCGATTTTATTCTGCAGTGCTTCGTTTTTTTGATTGAATTCTTCATCGGTCATTGCAGATGCAGGAAGCATCCACACGGAACAACTGAGCACGAGTGCCATTAAAACGCTTGCGAATTTTTTCAAAAGGTTTTTATTCATTCGTAACCACACTCCCTTGTTCTTTCAAATATTTACCCATGGAAACCATACTGCCGAAGCCACCTGTGAAAATACCGATAGCAATGAACAAAAGTGCAATCTGCCATGCATAAGCTGTAAACGGAACAAACTGGAAGCCAAGCATTGAAATAGCATTGGAGAAGAAATGCACAATAAGTGCATATACACCCCAAAGAATACCAAAGGAAAGGATGCCCGAAAGAATACCGATTAAAACACCCTCAACAAGGAAGGGCCAACGGATAAAAGCATTCGTCGCGCCAACGGCCTTCATGATATTGATTTCCAACTTTCTGTTGAACATCGTAATACGGATTGTGTTCGCGATAATAAAGAGTGCTACACAGAAAAGCATAACAAAAAGGCCGATACTCACAGCAGAAATCGCCTTACGAACAGAAAGAAGTTTGCTTGCAAGGTCGCTGTTTTCACGGACTGTATCTACATTCGGCATATTTTTAATTGCCTCTACGGTCTGAGAAAACAAGCTCAAATCCTTTAAAGTAACCTTATAAGCATCGGGAAGCGGATTTTCTTTAATACCCTCGAAAATCGCGCTGTCTCCCCCGAGAGATTCAATCTGCTGTTTGAAAGCATCCTCTTTCGGGATAAATTCGCAGGTGTCAATATTCTCATTTTTTTGAAGATTTACACCGAGTTCGGAAACCGCCAAATCATCTGCGGCATCCGATGCAAAAACCATAACCACGTTTTGTGATTCGACTTTATCTAAAACTGCATTAATATTTAAAAATGTCATTCCGCCGGCACCGATAATCACCAGACATGCCAGTAATACGGTAACAGATGCCAAAGTCATGAGGCGGTTAACCCACATGTTACGGAAACCTTCACGGGTTAAATATTTTAAGCTTGCACCCTTCACTGCGCATCACCTCCGTTATCGGCATTATCTAAATAGGCTGAATAATCAATATCGTCTTCTGCAAAATCATCATCGGAAAGCCCGTAATTCTGCATAAATTCTTCCAGTTCTTTGTCTTCATTCGGCTGATAGAAGAAGGAGCTTGTATGATTTTCCGGAATAGACGACATATCGGTGGTAAGAGATTTTAATACAGTCTCCTTTTCCGGTGCTGTATCCTGGTTTGCGAAGGCTTCTTCCACCTTGCGCTCTAATTCGGAAACGGTATCTTGGGAAGGTGCGGGCGCAACGGTACCTTCTCTCGCATCCAAAACGTTCTGCGGGAGAGCTTCGGTTGCTTTTGTATCGGAAACAATTTCGCCTTCTTCGATTGTTACAACGCGATGATGGAAATGACGCACCAGATTATGCTCATGTGTAACCATGACAACGGTTGTACCGTTTGCATTGATGTGATTCAAAAGATCTACGATTTCATAAGACATTTCCGGGTCAACGTTACCAGTCGGCTCATCTGCAATCAAAATACCTGCATTATTAACCAAAGCTCTAGCGAGCGCCACTCTCTGCTGCTCACCGCCGGAAAGCTGGGTCGGCAGCTGTCTGGCTTTAGATGCCAAACCAACAAGACTCAACACATAAGGTACACGTTTTCTGATTTCTTTTTCCTTTGTACCGATAACACGCATTGCAAATGCAACGTTGTCAAAAACGGTCATTGTCGGAATTAAGCGGAAATCCTGAAACACGATACCCATGGTGCGGCGAAGCATCGGAATATCTTTCTTTTTCATGGTGTTTAAATTAAAACCATTAATTGTGACGGTACCGGAATTCGGCACCTGCTCACGCATCATAATCTTCAAAAAGGTACTTTTACCTGCGCCGGAGGAACCAACTACGAAAACGAATTCGCCATCCTCAATTTTCAAATTAACATTTTTGAGCGCTTTTGTACCGTTATCATAAGTTTTAGAAACATTTTTAAATTCTATCACTTTAAAACCTCAGTCCTTTAATCTGCTCGTATGTCTTGCTTTTTGCGTTTATTTTCGAACGCAAAAAGTCTTGTACAAATAAAAAAATAGGCGGCATCGGTCAAAAATTGACCGATTATACCGCCTAACATTATAACACAAATCTACCGATTTTGTAACCTATTTTACAATTCTTTAAGAAGATTCTGTATAATTTCACAAAATACAGCCACATCAAATGTACAAAATCGACAGAAATTTTTCCATAATTTGCAAAGTGCTTTTCAAAGAGAAAATCTTAATACTTCACCGGATTGGAATCCAAATATTTCTTAACCATAAGTGCTACTTTGAATACAATTGCATCGTCAAATTCACGAAGGTCAAGGCCTGTGAGCTTCTTGATTTTTTCCAAACGGTAAACCAAGGTATTACGATGAACGAAAAGCTTTCTGGAGGTCTCGGAAACATTGAGGTTATTCTCAAAGAACTTCTGAATGGTGAAGAGTGTTTCCTGATCCAAAGAATCAATAGAGCCGCGCTTAAAAACTTCCTTCAAGAACATTTCGCAAAGTGTGGTCGGAAGCTGATAGATAAGACGGGCGATACCGAGGTTATCATAGCTGACGATTGTTTTTTCGGTATCAAATACCTTGCCGACTTCCAAAGCAACCTGTGCTTCTCTGAAGGAACGAGCCAAGTCCTTAATGCCCTCAACAGCTGTACCGATACCGACAAGTACGTGAGAATAGAACTCTGTGCCGAGGCTGTCTGCGATAGAGCGAGCCAGCTTTTCGAGGTCTTTGGGATCGGTTGTGGGTTTAACTTCCTTGATAAGGGCAATGTCAGACTCGTTTAAGTTGATAACGAAATCCTTATTCTTATCCGGGAAGAGGTTTTGGATAACTTCGTAAACAGAAACATCCACATGCTCGGTAATACGAATTAACATTACAACACGGGTAACGTCGCTGTTGAAGCGAAGCTCTCTTGCCTTTAAATAAATATCGCCGGGCAAAATATTGTCTAAGATAACGTTCTTAACGAAATTGCCTCTGTCATATTTTTCATCATAATACTGCTTTACGCTGGAAAGAGCAACCGTTAAAATGGAAGCATATTTCTGCGCAAGCTCATCGTCGCCTTCGACAAAAACAGCATATTCGGCATGCATGCTTGTACCGAATGCTTTATATACATAGCCATGGTCAACGAGCGGCTCATTGCCCTGCAAAACAGCAGTAACTTCCGGAGCAAGCACTTCTCCGATTCTGCCGAGTTCACTACAGGAAATAACGGTTCCCGACTCATCAATTACGCCGATGGTTCTGTCTACGGCATCCATCATTTGATGAACGATCGTCTGAAAAAGTCTGTTTGACATGACTGCATTCCTCCACACGTTTGTGTAAATTACAAAACATTAATTCATTACTATGTATTTTACACAATGTTTCAACTTTTTGCAAGCGATTTTTTGATATTTGCGGAATTTTTTTTACATTTTGACTAAAAAAGCCCCTCTTTTTTGTTAATTCGGCGCATTTGCAGATTTTTTCATGCAAATCTGCAAATAATGTTCATTAAATTTCCGGGTTTATTTTTCTTTACAGCAGACCTTGCAATAGGTATAGCCCTGTTCTAAAAGCCCCGGTAATTCGTTTGCAGAAACGGTTTGCTTGTTTTCCTCTTTCATGGTTTGTGCATGATGACAGGATGCCTTATGAATCTTTTTGGAGCTTTTATTTAGGATGTAAGCGGTTTCTTGCGGCACTGTATTTTCCTGCTTTACGGGAATCTGTGACGATGCCGCCCCATTGTAAACAGCAGTATCTTCCCTGCTTTCCGCCTGTAAATCTTCTGCCATAGGTTCAGAATCAGATGTCGATTCAGCTTCATACCATACAATACCTGTCGGCGTTTCTGTTTGCAGAGAAACACACTCGCGTTTCAGGCGCATATAAGAATTCAGTTCCAGACAAAAAGCAAAAGCACAAAGTATACAACAAAAGCCCGCTACGCCCTGCAAAACACGGTAAAGTTTCTCTTTCTTTTCCTCTTTTTCATTGCCTTTAGAGCAAGATTTCTCATCATCTTTCATCTTGAGCATACCCCTTACATTTTGAGCAAAAGCTATAGCCTTCCCACAAATATTCTTCGACATCTTTCCGTAAAATCTGTTTTACAGATTCGGGATTGGAATGATTTAATACTGGGCAGTTTGGGCCGTGGATTTTCTTGGTTTTCAGATTTACAGACAGCACAGGAGCAAGTTCCGGCTCAGAAGGCGCCTCTGTTGGCTTCGCTTCCGTTAATATTTCCTGAACCGCTGTAGTTGCTGGAATGACTTTCGTTTCGGTTTCTTCGTGCTTAATAGGTGGTTTCGACTGCGTTACCTTTGGAGTTGTCGGCTTTGACGCGTAGGAAACGGTCTGTTTTGGTTCTTCTCTTTGTATTTCAAGAATCTGACTGGTTGTGATTTCGGTTGAGTCTTCCTGCTTTGTGTGATCTTTACAGGCTTTTGTTTCTTCTATCGCATGCATTTCTTTTCGTGCGGTAATCTCTTTTTGCAATTCACAAGAGCGCAGTTGCAAGAAAATCACAGCAACTAAAAAGAACACAGACAGCAAAAATAAAACAGCTATGCACAGGATCTTTTTGTTCTTCCCATTCATAGCTGTCACTTCCTATATCGTCATATTATAGCAATATAATACAACAATATAGTTCTTTTGTCATAATATGTGCTGAATACTCGCATTAATAATAGGAGCCTCTGTAATCTCATATACAGAAGCGCCTAAGAATTCCACTTCTCTTCTGTCATGTGTTACCCACAGAATCGGTCTTTTTAAGGATTCAGCTTCTAAAATTTCGAGCACTTTTTGCCGCAGGTCTTCATCTAAGCCTTTCAGTGGTTCATCTAGAATCAGCAAATCGCTCGGGAACGCCAAGGCTCTTGCTAATGCTACACGGCGTTGCATACCGCCGCTGAGTTCTTTAGGATAGCTTTCATATTCCCCTTTCAGAGAAAGCAAATCTAAATACTGTTTCGCTGTTTTTTCATCACTGACCAGTGCTACATTTTGCAAAGCGGTTTTAAACGGCAACAACCGGTTTTCCTGAAAAAGCATGCTGTAATTCTGAAAAATACCCTCGATTTTTCCTTTGTCCGGTTTGGCAAGTCCGGTCATAAGACGCAGTAAAGTTGTCTTTCCGACACCGGAAGGTCCCATCAAGGCCGTGCAACGCTCTACAGAAAAGGTATAGGAAAAATTCTCTAAAAGCTGTTTATCGCCAAAAGCTTTGGATACATTTTGAAGCTTTATTTTCATTTCATTTCTCCTTTGCCACGCGCTTGGATATTTTTGAAACTGTATATACAATCAGCTTTTCGAAAACCATACTCAAAAGAATCACAACCAAAGTCCACGCAAACAAATCTGCCGTTTCCAAATAAACTTTCGCATTATAAAGTTCCGACCCTATCGCATGACGCGGTGTACTGATTACTTCTGCCGCAATACCGGCTTTCCATGCAAAACCTGTTGCAGTAGTAAGGGCTGTCAGAAACACGGGCATAACGCTTGGCAAATAGATGTGTCGAATCGTTTTGCCGATACCGAACTTATAAGCCTTAGCCATCTCTAAAAGCTTTTCATCTGTTTCACGAATACCGACAGAAAGATTTGCCCACACAACCGGCAAAACCATGAGGAAGGAAATAAACACCGGCACGGTATTTTTTTGCATCCAAACCAGTGCCAGAATAATAAACGAAACTACAGGCGTAGCCTTGATTACAGATAGCATGGGCTGAAAAACAGCATAAAGAAGTTTTGAAGAAGCGGTAAGCACCGCCAGAATCGTTCCAAAAATCACACCGAGCAAATAGCCTTTGGTTATCCCCCATAACGAATGGGCGGTTTTAAGCCAAAAAGCTTTTGTGCCTACAAGCGTCCAAAGTCGAGAGAACACAGTAGCCGGTGAGGCAAATAAAATATCGTTTTCGATAACCATATAAAGAATTTGCCATATGGCAAGCCACACGACTGCCGAAAATAGCATTCGTGTGGCTCTTTTAAAGGTTTCATTTTTTAAAAAGTTAAAAGTTATCCCTTTATTTTGCTGCATAGAAAAAATCGTCTCCGGGCAAATTACCGCCGATAGATTTCGGATTTGCATTCTTTAACACGCTCAGGTTTTCTCTTACAATCTTCTTCATCTCGTCGCCGACTTTAAAGGTGATACTGCAACGCGGAATAGCCTGTTTTGCGATAGGTGCTTTCGGAATGATACCGTATTTTTCGCAAAGTGCCGCTGTATCCTCTAAATGCTCACTGGTGTAAAGCACGGATTTTTCATATTCGGAAAGGAAAGCTTCGATTGCCGCAGGATTCTGCTCAGCAAAATCTTTCTTTACAACAATACAACCCATAGCCAGTGCTACGCCGGAAGCTTCTTCAAAAGACTTAGAAAGGTCAAAAGCCGCTTTCATAGCCGGATTTTTCATTTGAGTTACGGTTACATTGGGTTCGGGCAAAAGATAAAGCGTCTCCTCATTTTCCGAAGCTGCCGCTGCTAAAGTAGCAACCTCTGCGTGTTCTGACTTAAATTCTACGGTAACCTCATCTTTAATTCCGTTCTTTTCGAGTAAATAGTTGAGTACATACTCGGGGCTAGCGCCCTGACCTGCCGCAATAATGGTCTTACCCTTTAAATCTTTAAGGCTGGTAAGTTCTTTAGCCGAAACTAAATAGAGTGTGCCGAGAGTATTTACAGCAAGAATCTGTACATTACCATTAGTTTTATTATACAGCACAGACGCCATATTAAGCGGGCACGCCGCCATATCATATTCTGCGCCTTGACCTGCAAAGCCGCTCATAACAGCGGTCGGGTCAGAAAGCAAGCTGATTTCATATTTATTGGCTGTTTTTTCCGCCTCATTCTGTTCCATGAGACGTGCGGCGCCGATACCTGTCGGACCTTTAAGTGTTGCCAAACGAACGGTTTGCTTTTCTTTCGGTAAAATCTCTGTCTTTTCTTTACCGCATGCCGCAAAAGAAAGCAGGAACAAAACAGAAAGTAAAAGTGCTAAGGAACGCTGCATAGATTTTTTCATAACAATCTTCCTTTATAAAAAAATAATTTGTTTATGTTCATACCGAAGCACCTCTCGCTTTTGTAAAGCATCGAGCGCTCTATAAAGACTCGCACGGCTTACATTCACTTGACGTGTTAATTCGGCAATAGAAGCATCGGTGATTATGCCGTTTTTCGGACGAATACTCTCGAGAAAATTCAGAAGCTTTTCTTCCGCACTCGGTGCTGTATAAGCTTCAATTTTTTCGTTCAAATAATAAATTCTGCCCGAAAGATAAGAAATATAAGAAAATGAGAAGTTCGGATTTTCAATTAAAAGCTGGTCTATCCCCTCTTTTTGAATACAAAGCACCTTACATGCAGTCTTTGACTCAATCGTATTTACAAAGCCTTTTTCCTCACGATAAAGTGCCGCAAGCCCGAACCCCTGCCCTTCTTTCAAGATGCTTACAGTAACATAATCTTTTAAAACTCTGGCTTCCCCTTTCAGAAGAACACCGTAAATTTTAAAACCAGAATCCGGCGAAAAAATAGTTTCCTCTTTTTTAAAGGTTTCTACGCTGGCAAAATTCTTTAAAATATTTAAAAGCTGTTCTTCATGCACCGAGGAAAACACGGGAATATTTTTTAAAGCTTCTAACGCCTTTTGCTGCATCGCTTTTGTCATTTTTAGCTCCAAACTGTCTTATATGATACATTATTTGCATTATAGCATAGAATTTTTACAGCGTCAATCTTCTATTTTAAGATAGCAAAAGGCGGCCAGCCGTAGCTTGCCGCCTTTAAATCAGAATTTTAAATTTTTATATTCTTCTTTTAAGCAATCCTGTAGCAGAGATTTGGAAATTACAAATTCCGGGTTACCCATAGAGCCGGGTGCAATTTCATATTTGTCAAACGGAATAACAAGGTCGCCGTTTGCATTCCAATAGAAATTGTGGTCGGGCTGTAGCTCCGCAAAATCCGTACCAAAATCCGCTTCCGAAACAAAATAGCTCTTACTCGGGTCTTCCTGCAGCTGCAAGTCTATCTGCCGATGAATTTCCGCTTTTAAAATAGCACGATAGCTGTCATCCACAAATAAATCCTGTAGCGTAATTACAGCATCCTTTACCTTATCCATATGATAGTATTTATAATAGTGATTGCTGCTTGCCGCGGTTTCTGTTACGTCTAATTTCAAGGTAAACCAAGCATCTGTATCGGCAATTTTTTCGTAGTCTACATGCAGAGAGCCGAATCCACTGCCGCCGTTTTCTGCCAAATCATTATAAAACTGCTTTACGAGTGCAGTTGTTAAAGCATCTGCATCGGTATTCAGTGCATCTGCCGCCTGGCTGTCGCCGCCTTCTACCTGCGGTACTTTAACATCTAAATCATGGTTTTCTTCTTCCAAGAAATAATTGCGAATCGTAATAACATGCACGATCTTACCAAGCACCGGCACTTCTTCCAGCGTTTTCGCATATGCCACGCTCACATTGGGCAAGAGGCAAAGGAAAACAAAAATGAAGCTTGCCGCAGCCACTGCAACACGAGAAAAAATAAGGCGAAGGTTTCTTTTCGGCGGTGTATTCGGTAAATCAGCCAATGCAGATTCAATCGCATCTTTTGCAATTTTAGGGAGTTCTTTAGAATCTTCTTGCGCTTTTTTTCTAAGTTTAGAATCAAAATCGTTCATTCCAAAAAGTCCTCCTTTAACAGTTCTTTCAGCATTCCTCTGGCACGGGAAAGCTGTTTGCGAACATTCGGTTCTGCTGTTTGCGTGATATTAGCAATATCGGATGTTGGCAAATTTTCATAATAAAAAAGTACTACAACGGTTCTGTAGGGCTGTGGCAGGCTTTCTACTGCCTCTCGAAGTGCCAGCTTAGTCGTGATTTCTACGCGTTCTTCTGCCTCAGCTTCCGGGAAGCTATCTGTTGGAATACACTTGCCATGTTTTCGGATTTCTTCCACCGCTGTATTGTGGACAATGCGCAACAGCCAGCTTTTAAAAGCTTTGGAATTTCGCAAGGAGGGTAAGTTTTTATAGGCGCGGTATACGGATTCACTTAAAACTTCAGCAGCATCCGCCTCGTTTTGAACAACAGAAAACGCAACAGCATACATGGCGTTTTCATATTCTCTGATATATTCGCAAAACCGCTCCTTTTGCATTTACTTACTTCTCCTTATACCATCTTATTAGATTCTTCCACAATCCATGCGCCCCAGGCTTTATAATATTTTGCATAAAGATGTGCCTTGTCGCCGGTTTTGTCATCGGCTAAGTTGCCGTTACCATCATCAAAAACCGAATTTGCATCCAAGTAGAACACACGTTTCCCATCCGCAAGCGCTTTGATTTTCTGATTTAATTCATTAATTTTCTGATTGTTTACAACGCCGTCTTGTTCCGAACGCTCTTTTGTAACATGCAGATTTGCCTGAACGAACACAACCGCATTCGGCTGTTTTGCCAAGACTGTATCAACCAATTCTTTGTATTTATTCTGCGTAGTATTCATGTTGTAACCGACTTCATTAATACCAAGCATTATATAAACTTTTTTGTACTGCTTATTGGAGAGCAATTCATCTAAAGATACCTTGCCAACGCCTTCTACAGAAAGTGTTTTTTTCGGGATATTATATACGCTCATACCGACATCGCAGAAGAAATCTGCGCCTTTGATGTTGGCATATTCCGCAATACCGACGGTTCTGGAATCACCGATAAATAATGCATCTTGAGTAACAATATCGCCCTTAACTTCTTCTAACTTTTGCGGCTCGCTCGGTTTTTGTGTTGCCTGCGGCTGAGTCGCAGGCGGTGCTGTTTGCGTCTCGGCGGTTACCGGGGCTTCTGTTACTGTAGTCGGAATGGTTGTATTCGTTTCTGCCTTATTTGACTGCATCTTTCGCACGCCGATAATGACAACGCAAACTACAATCAAAACAAGGAACACAGACAAAACAATCAGATTGATTTTTTTGGTTTTGTTCATTTCTTTCATAGACATTTACCTCTCTAAAATCTGAAATATAAAAAGGGATCGTCAAAGCCCTTATACATACAATACACACTACCTGCTAAAATAATAAACAAGAGAATGCTGATAATACGATGGTCTTTTTTGTCCAGTTTTTTCAAAAGCTCAAACGGCTTTTTGAAGCTGAACAGTGTACCAAATACAAAGAAAATCCAATATAATTTTAAGTATTTTAAATAATCATAACGGAATACCGACCAGAATCCGCCGCCGAAGAACGGGAAAAGTCTGCCCATAAAGGTAGCGAGTTGTCCCATATCTTCTATGGCAAACACCGCCCAAGTCAAGGGAATCAGGAAAAACATGTATAAATGTCCGAGCCACGGCTTCTTGTCTAAATATTTTTTCAGGAAGAATTTTTCAATCGTGATAATCAAGAAGAGAAGCGCACCCCACAAAAGAAAGTTATATCCTGCACCGTGCCATACGCCAGTCAAAAGCCATACAATCAAAAGATTCAAAATGGTTCGTTTTGTGCCGTTCTTATTGCCGCCGAGCGGAATGTAAACATACTCACGGAACCAGGAACCGAGTGTGATATGCCAACGGCGCCAAAATTCGGTCATAGATGTGGACAGGTACGGAAAATCAAAGTTTTTGGGGATTTCAAAGCCAAGCATTTTGCCGAGGCCTATAGCCATAAGCGAATAGCCGAAAAAGTCAAAATAAATTTGGAAAGTAAAGGCAAAAATCGCCATCCACGCGAGCGGTGTGGAAATGCTTTCGAAGCCGATATTCTGCACATCGGTAAAAAGCTTGCCGATGGGGTTTGCCAAAAGCACTTTTAAACCTAAGCCAAACACAAAAACTTCCAAACCACGAATCACATCAGACTTGCGGATGATTCGATTATGTAAACGATTTTTTACGGTATCGTAGGTTACAATCGGACCTGCAATCAGCTGTTCGAACATAGAAATATAAACAGCATAATCTAAAAGGCTTTTTTCCGCACGAACCGTTCCTCTGTAAACATCCACAAGATAGGAAATACCTTGGAAGGTGTAGAAGGAAATACCGATGGGCAAGAAAACATTTACAGACAACTGTAAAAACGGCAGTTTACTAAGTTCTCCTGCCAAGAAACCTGCGTACTTAAAAATAACAAGCGCAACTAAATGGAAAAAGATGCCGAGCCCTAAATAAAGCTTTTTCTTCGTCTTTCGTTTTTCCATAAAGATGCCCATATAGAAATCCAAAAGGATACTGAGCAGGAACAAAATAAAATGCTCAGGATGATAAAAAGCACCGACAAAGTAAAAGCTTAAACTGCCAAGTAAAAGCACGGCATTTCTATATTGAGCCGGAACCAGATAATAACCCAAAAAGAAAATGGGCATGAAAATAAAAATAAATTGCAGACTACTAAATACCATATATGAAACCACCAAAACACGTTCTATAATAAAGATGCAAAACGCTTTTAAAATGTGACATAAAATCTTTTAAAAAAATTATTTTCTGTTTTAAAAATCCTTTAACATTCAAAAACGAAATGATACGACATACTTAATTAGTATAACAAATATATAAAACTGGGTCAATATGAAAACCGTCGAATAAAAAAAGTCCCGGTAAATAAATACCGGAACTTTTCTGATTTTATAAAATTAGTCTACGCGCTTGTCACCGTAGAAGAAGAGTGCTACTGTGCCAGGGCCGGTATGAGAACCGATTACTGTGCCGATGCTGTTAATTAAAACTTTGCCGTTCAAATTCTTAAAGGTTGCTTCAACCTTATCCGCAACAGCTCTTGCATCCTCATAGCAAGCAGAATTAGAAATAAAGCATTTACCACTGTATTCCAAACCGCCTTCTGCGTGTTGCACCATCTTTTCTACGATGGTATCAATCGCTTTTGCCTTACCGCGACATTTCAGTCTCGGAATGAGCTTACCTTCGTGATTTACATTAAGAAGCGGGCAGATTTTAAGAATTGTACCGATAAAGCCAGCTACGGGCTTTACTCTGCCGCCGCGAATATAGCTGGTTAAATCGCTGGAGAAGAACCAGTGATGAAGATTCAATTTGTTTTCTTCAATGAAGTCACGAACTTCTTCGATGCTCTTACCGCTGTCGCGCATATCCGCAGCCGTATCCACTAAAAGACCGAAACCGGAAGACGCTGCCAAAGTATCTACAATATAAAGCTTGGCATCCGGATAAGTTTCCAAAAGGCTTTCGCGTGCAATGCAGGCAGAGTTATAGGAACCGGAAAGTCCGCTGGAGAAATCCAAATGTAAAATTGCTTTGCCTTCTTTTAAGAACGGCTCAAAATAATCCATATACTGCTGTACATTCACCTGTGAAGTTGTAGGCTGAGAGCCATCAGCAATACGCTGATAGAATTCATCATAAGAAATGCTCTCTCCTAAATCATCCTCGTATTCTACACCATCCATATTAAAATGGAACTGCACAAGACCAATGTTTCTTTCTTCATAAAATGCACGAGGCATATCCGAAGTAGAGCAAGTGGATAAAACAAAATTTTCCATAAACTATATATCTCCGTTTCTGTTTTTTATATTTATTTCTCAAGCAAGCGAAGTTCTTCGCTACGCTTAAATTCATTACCATCTACACCGAGACTGAAATGCTGCGCCTGTCTTGCAGACCACATTTTCTTCGTTACGCGAGAATAGTGAATATCTTGCTTTTTGAGGAAATTTTTATACCATTCTAAACGCTGCAAGAAATCCTTGTAATTACGATTGGAAAGCTCTGTCCACGCCACCTCTGCAAAAGCAGCCACACGCGGATACATAGAAAATTCCAAAGCCTCTTTGGAATCTAACCATTCTGACCAATGTTCGCACTCCACGCCACGGATTCTTTGACCGGGTTTACCAAAGCCAGCTTTCTTTTCGTTGAAGCTATATACTTTTTTAAGCGAAACCTTAGCATGTTTAATATCAAAATAGAAATATTGAACCGGGGAAAGAATGAGATCACGCTTATAAGCTTGCTCACGCACAGCCTTTAAGTTATGACCAGACCAATATTGACAAACAATGCTTTCATCAAAGCTGTCATTGATACAATCGTTCCACGCCATGGTGGTTTTACCGTATTTTTTAAGCATTTCGTTGACACGGGACATGAAATAGCCCTGCAATTCTTTTGCGTTGGAAAGACCCTGCTCCTGCATCACCTTTTGGCACTTCGGGCACTTGTCCCAAATCTTATGACCATCTGCCGCTTCATCGCCGCCGATATGGAAATATCTGCCCGGGAACAAGGGGCAAAGCTCGGCAAGAAGCTTGTCTAAGAAATCATAAACTTCCGGTTTACCGGCGCAAAGAATATCTTTGGTAATGCCGTTTTCGCAGAAAACTTCTACAGGATTACCGTTACAGGAAAGTTCCGGATAGCCGGCTAAAACAGATAAAGTATGACCAGGAACATCAATTTCCGGAATCACTTCAATATGTAATTTCTGCGCGTAGGCAACGATTTCTTTGATTTCTTCCTGTGTATAATAATGGAAATACTCCCCGCCTCTGTTTTTGAGCGTACAACCCTTTAAACCGGCATATTTTCTACGTGCGCCAATTTCATTTAAGAGCGGAAACACTTTGCTTTCAATGCGGAAGCCTTGGTCATCGGTCAAGTGCCAATGGAAAGTATTGAGCTTTAACATTGCCATATTATCAAGCACTTGTTTTACGATTTCCGTGCCGAAGAAATGACGACTTTCATCCATTTGCAAGCCACGATAATTGTAAAGCGGCTTATCTTCGATATATAAAGCATGAACAATAGCTTTACCTTCACGTTTTTCCGCTTGCATTAAAATCATTTTAAGGGTTACAACACCGTAAAATGCACCGGCCTCATCTGAAGCGGTAATCATAATATCTTGAGGAGATACTTTTAATGTATAGCTTTCCGGCTGCATACCGGCAACTTTTTTAATATGAATTGCATCCTCTTTGGGATCCGGGTTGGTTTTTAAAAATGCTGTTAAAAAATTTGCCGCAGAGACAAATTCCGGCACAGCCAACACCTGCGTCGCAGAAGATACACTATAAGAGCCGTCATAGGTTTGGTATTGTGTAGGTTTTGGAATAATATTGTATTTCAGCAAAATCATGCCCTCCATTACGGTATGCGGAACAAAAAGCCCCCATTCCGCATTATAATAAATTATATTATAACAAAGAACGAGGGAATTTTAAAGGTTTTATTTTGTTTTCTCTAAGATTTTTTCAAAGATTTCCACAATTTTAAAGCGCATTTCATATTTCGGATTGCTTTCCACTAAACTTTCTTCTTTCTCATCCAATACATCTTCTAATTTTACATCCCCTTCTGCTGCCGGAAGGCAAAGCGGCGGAAACATTACACACCACCAATTATGCCCTTTGGCTTCGCCTAAAAGAATTCGCACGGCTGTGTATTCTCCGGCAGGCAATGTCACCTTTTCGTCATAAGAACGAGTACCGAAGAAGCTTTTTCCCACTTCCACTTTTGAAGTATAGGAAAAGCCGTTTTCTAAAAGCACAGCATCGGCCACGGCCTCTAACCGTTCGGTCTGATGTTTTAGAACCTCTTCTGCGTCTTTGGCCGTTGTTCTGCCCGCAAAAATATCTTTGCCCTCTTCCAACACCGCATCACGCACTTTTAATTTTACGGCCTGGTCGATTTCAGAATCGGAATTAGCTAAGACATGCAGTCTTAAAACACGTTCTCGAATACCGTCACAAGAGGTCGCAAAGCTAACAGTTGAAAAAAGGCAGGTTAAAATAAGACCGCAAGCAAGAGCTGTTTCAAATTTTTTTATATGCTGTTTATGTTTTATTTTCATAGACTTTCAAATCCTTTCTGTCCAGAGTATAGACAGAAAAACAGTAGTCTAAACAAAAAAAGTCTCAAGGCGAACCTTGAGACTTTTTAAATATGGTGTTATTTATTTTTCTTTTTTAGAAAGAACATATGCTGCACCGATAGCAGAAACAAGCGCTACAGCGCCCATAACAGAAGAAGCAACGGTATTACCGGTCTTCGGGATTTCAACATCCACAGGCGGAACAGCCGGCTTTTGAGTTTCCGCAGGCTTTACATCCGGTTTAACATCTGTGTTTTCATCCGGAGTGTATGCATCTTTCTTAACCTCAACAGTAAAGGGAGCTTCTACACCCATAACAGCGATAGCCGCTTCATTTTCACCCTCTACTACGGTGTTTTCCAGTTGACCAGCTAAAACGGGGAATGCAAAACCGTTGTAATGATTGAAGCCATCATCATAGCGAACTTCTTCTTTAGTGCCATCTTTATAGTGAACAGTAAATTCTGCGCCCGAAACGTCAAGGATGAGGAATGCTTCTATATCCGTAAAAATAAAGTCAAATAAATCTTGGAGCTGTTCCGGATCCTCTGTTATAGAAGCTTTATAATCTTCGAAATTCATACCCACAGATTCAAAAATAGCGTCTATCAATTTAGAATTAGCCGCATAAAGTCCATCTAATGTAACGTTTTCTCTGGTAATAACATCTTTATCCAAATCATAAACAAGCTTATTCGGAAGCTTTGTGATTTCAACAGATGCAACTGGGCTTTCTTCGACAGTTACAGGAAGATCTGCAGATAAAGACTTAACGACGTTGTCATCTTCATCAAGGAAAAAATAGCGAATTTCTGCTGTATTTTCACCAATAGTAAAATTATCAATATCTAAGACTGCCTGTGTATCCTCTGCTACAGTAATATCCTCTTCTGTACCATCTTTATAAGTTATAGTAAGGACTGCGCCAACCGGAACATCCGTAATTTCAGAAGGCACTAACAAATTGTCCATGCCATCATAAAAAACGGTTCTGGTGGGTGGTGTTTTTACAACCATAGAAACAGCATCTTGTGGATCAGCAGCAAAGGAAGATACTAAACACACACTTGTAATGAGTAAAACGCATAAGAAAATGCTAAGAACTTTTTTCATTTTTTTCATAAGGTATTCCTCCTCATATTTTTCAAGACAATATATTGCCTTGAATTACTTGGAGTATACTCCCTAAATTGTAAAAAGTCAACGTATTTTCATAATATTCAGAACATATTTTATCTACATTTATTTAAAAAGCAAATATATCTTAAAATAATTGACATTCAAAATTATTTTGTTAACTATTGTTGTTTTCAAAAAAAGAGTTCCCCTGAAAGGGAACTCTTTGACGATTAATTTAAAACACGAATAGCATCGGTAATTTTCTTTTCCAAGGCTTCTTTACCGTATTTATCTACTTCATTTTTATCTTTGTTGGCTTCATGCGTCAAGCAGCCTGCACCGCCGATGCAACCGCCGACACACGCCATGCCTTCGATAAAGTTTTCTTTTAAAACGCCCTTAGAGGCTTTCAAAAGTGCCATACGACATTCCTCGATGCCGTCGCAGGAAATCGGATTATATTCACATTCTAAGCCCTGCTCTGCAATGGACTCACGAACCGCATCGGCAAGACCGCCGCTTCTCGCAAAAATTCTGCCAAAGTACGAGGCGTTGTCGAGAACATCTTCAGGAAGAGACTGCAAATCAATATCGCGGCTGTCAATTAATGCCTGCAATTCTTCAAAGGTCAAAACCGAATCTACGAGCGGCGCCACTCTTTCGTCTTGAATTTCTTTTTTCTTCGCAGTACAAGGACCGATAAAGACCACCTTTGCGGTAGGATCCTGCTGTTTAATATATTCAGCTATAGCCGCCATGGGTGAAAGATTGGAGGAAATATGTTCTGCCATTTTCGGCACAGTCTTCTTAATATAATCCACAAACGCCGGACAGCAAGAGCTAGTTAAAAATCCTTTTTCTGCAAGCTCCTGTGCTTCTTTGTAGGCAACTAAGTCTGCGCCAAGAGCCGCTTCCACTACGCTAAAGAAACCGATTTCTTTAATGGCTGAAATCACCTGTCCAAGCTTGGCATATCTAAACTGGCTGGAAATTGAGGGTGCAACCACGGCATAAACCTTATAATTTTTGTTGTTATCGCTCTTTTTGAGCATGTCCACAACCTTTAAGATAAAAGACTTGTCCACAATCGCACCGAAAGGACACATGTATTCGCATGCACCGCAGGAAATACATTTATCATTATTGATATGCGCCGCATGGCTTTCGTCCTCACGCATGGAAATTGCTTTCACCTTACATGCCTTTTCGCAGGGACGCTTATAGTTAGAAATTGCGGAATACGGGCAAACCTTAGCGCACGCACCACAGTTTACGCACTTGCTTTTATCGATGTGTGCCTTTTGATTTTCATCAAAATAAATCGCATCTCTCGAGCAAGCCTCTTCACAGCGATGTGCAATACAGCCGCGACAGTCCTGACTGACCTGATAGCCGCTGGCAGGGCATTCATCGCAGGCAATATCAATAACCTCAATAACATTCGGATTGTTCTTATCACCGCCGCATGCCATCTTAATGCGTTCGCCAACAATCGCACGTTCCTTGTAAATGCAGCAGCGCATGGTAGGCTTTGGACCGACGATAACCTTTGCAACGTCGTTAAAGCTCATTGCCATATCAAAACCGTTATCACTTTGATAAGCAATACGCGCCACTTCTCTTAAAACTTTATATTTTAATTCCTGTACCTTCGTATCAAATCTTTTTTCGGTTTTTGCCATAATATCTCCTCTAAAAATAACTTACCTTGACTCGTTTGCCCATTTTTGTTAAATATTCAGACAAAGATTCAATCAAATGCATTTTCAAGTGGAAAGAAATCGGGAGTTTCGGGTTTTGGTGCGCCGGATTCACAGCTCTCCCGACAAAAAACCAAATATCTGTCGCTTCGCCGAAAAGCAGACGTGCAATCTGTGATGCACCGTCGTTTTTCACATTCCAGTCCGCATAAATCTGGCTTTCTTTCGAATAATTTTCCGCGTATTCTAACACACGGCTCATGGTAACAATCCCTTCGGTTACCAAATCCACGCCCTTAATATGGGCAATGGGCGGGATGTCATCATCCACATAATTCAAATCAATTTCTACAGTCTTTCCTAAAAATTCTGCTGCAAGCGATGAGGTTGTGCCACCACAGACAATGTGCTTTCCTTCTTGCGCAAAAAACTGCTCCATCATTTGCGGTACAGCGCTCGGATTGCTCGGCGGTCCGAACAAAACGTTCACAGCTTTTCTCGGGCGAATTTTAACTGTACAAATCGTGGTATCATCGCCCGGTTCGCCACCGTACAGCTTATTGCATTCATCTAAAAGCAATTCCGACACCATATCCGCCGTAAAGGACGGCTGTACCATTTTTTCGAGGAAGGCAACAATTTCCTCTCTCTGCCAGCCGAAGTTCATGGTGCGACCCATGCCGGCAAACAAAGCGCCGTCACTTGTAAAAACCAGAAAATCATTTTCTTCTAAATCGATAGTCGATTGATAAATCTTTTTTCCTTCCATTTCGACTTCGGTTTTTTCGTAATCTACGGATTTTCCGTTACGAAGCAGGATAAGGTCTGGATTATCATACTGCACCACCTGCGCAATACGATTTTCTATCGTTCGTACAATCGTAAACGTGGAATAAGCTACCTTTCTTTCTTCGCAAATCGGCAGAGTTGCCGCAATGGTTTCTACGCAATTCAAAAGGCTCATGCCATTGGCAATCATGGTAGATATAATTTTGGATGTAAGGGTGGAAAGAATATTCGCTTTCACACCGCTTCCTAAACCATCTGCCAGTACCACAACATAATTGTCATCGCCCTGAGAAATGACCTCTACGCGGTCGCCGCAAAGCTGTTCGCCGTATTTATTGACACTTTGATAGCCAATCTCTGTACAAAGCTTATTCATCTTTGAGCGACTCCTTTAATTTGGTCAGTGCAATTTTCGTTTCGGCAGTTGTTTCACCTAAAAGAGAGGCAATTTCCTGCACAATACGCATTTGCTTTTCGATGACCTTATCGGTCACTTCCACGGTATGACGGCTCAGCTCTTCTTTTTTCTTTTTTTCTTCCTCTTCTGAGGTAATATCACGCATAATGCACATTAAAATATGGAAGGTTCGATCATACAAAATCGTTTCTTCGATATATTTTCTTTGAGATTGCAAATACACGTGTTTTTCGTGAATATTGATACCGCTTGACAGCACTTCAATGAAATCATAAGGCTCCATGATTTCCACGATCTGTGCACCCATAACTTCATTTAAGCTACGTACGCCAAGCATTTTTCGAGCGGCAGCATTCATTTGCTGAATTTCCATATTCTCATTTAAAATGAGGATACCGTTCGGTGTATTGCGAATGATGTTATCGGAAAAACTTTGAGCTTTTTCGGTTAAGAACGGTAAGCACATAAAGACCTGCGCCTTCCCGTCTAAAACGGCCTGCGCTTTTTCGCGGCAGGTATTATAACCGCAAGAACCGCAATTCAGCTCATCCTCCGGTCTGGTTTTGCCCATGCTGTGCAAAACTTCTTCAATCGCAGTTGCACCAGCAAGCGTCTTTTCTTTCTGACGAGACACAAATTCGGCTTTCAAAGATTGCGGCATACAGTCTTCGACGGCAAAATCCGCACCGTTTGCGGCTTTACCGTAGGAATCCACGGCAAGGAAATTATGCACCGGTCTGCGGCTCTCTTTCGACATAGCCGGTCCGCCGATACAACCACCCTCACAGGAGGACATTTCAATGAAGCAATTCTGCAGATTGCCGCTTGCAATATCCTCAAGTGCTCGAGCACAGGCGTCTGTACCGTCTACAGACATATAGGTATAGTTCGAATTATCACAAGCCATCGACTTTAAAATGCCGCCGGCTGTTGGGAAAAAGCGTGCTTTGCCTCTTTCACCGGGCGCATCCTCTAAAGAAGTATCAAATGCAATCTGCTTTTCCTGCATCCAAGCATTCAATTCTTCAAAGGTTAAAACACAATCGGCATTCGGCTTTTTCTCCTCTGCTTCGGCCTTTTTGGCAATACACGGTCCGATAAAGACCACCTTTGCACCGGGATGCGCTTTTCGAAGCATCTGCGTATGTACAGCCATAGGAGTTTGAACTTTTGCAAGACAAGGAAGCAACTGGGGAAAATGCTTTTCGACCAGCAAATTCACACTCGGGCAAGAAGAAGCAATAATGACCTTTTGTTCCTCTGCGCGTACAAGCGCATCATAAGCATTTTTCACAGCTGTTGCACCCACTGCTGTTTCCTGTGCATCGGCAAAGCCAAGTGCCTTCAACACTTTTCGCATAGAAGCCATGGTAACGCCCGGATAATTCGCCACAAAAGACGGCGCAACACTCGCATAAACAGGTGCGTCTTCTTCTATAAAGGCTTTCGCCGCATCCAAATCCGAACGAATCTCCTTCGCATTTTGTGGGCAAACGACAAAGCACTTTCCGCAGAGAATACACTCATCTTCTACAATTTGCGCAAGTCCTCCAGCAAAGCTAATCGATTTCACCGTACAATTTCGGATGCACTTATAGCAGTTTTTGCAATCTGACGGTTTTAACCGAATATAATCGCCCATGATTCACTCCCCTTTCCGTGCATTTTTAAAGCCCCGTAACAAAGAGAAAAAAGGCAGTACAAAGCAAACGCTTTGTTTTGTACTGCCTAGCTTTTAAAGTCGTGTTATGATTTCATTTTGGAAAAAGCTCTCTACTGTTTCGGGAGAAACGGAAAACAACTGATCATCTACAGTTACAGAAACGCCGTTTTGGCAGTTTCCCATACAAAATTTACCGCCGAGGTCAATTTTGTCTTTGAGATTATGCGCTGCGATTAGGCTCTGTAACCCTTCGACCACTTGTCTGGATCCTTTGAGGTGACAGGAGCTACCTATGCACACTGTTACTTTCATTTTTGTTTCTCCTCACTGCTGTTTATTCGTAATCCACAACATCCAGCCACTTATTGAGAAGTTCCTGTTCTTCGGGATTACCCTTTACGCTCTGCGAAGCAGCAACGATCGGCAACCATTTCTGAACATACTGCTTTGCTGTATCGCTCTTTTCGCAGAAGAGATTCAAATATTTTTCCGCAGTTTCCTCATCACCCTTCAAATAGAAGAGTAAATAGGTTCTTGCCGCATCAGCAGAAGCATTGCCCTGTGTTGCGTGCGACCAGTCGATGATGTAGTTTACGCCGTCTTCGCCGATAATAATGTTGCTCGGTCTGAAATCGCCGTGGCAAACCTTATTATGCTTCGGCATACCCTCTAAACGGGTGTGCAGTTCATAACGGGTAGTTGCATCTAAATCGGTTGCGGAAATCTTGCGATTCATCTTATCTTTGAGCTTATTCATGAGCGGTGCTTTTCTGCTGTGAATATCAAGCTGAATATCTACGAAAAGGTTGAGATATTCATCCATCTTTTCCGGATACTCTTCCATAAGCTCGCCGAGGGTCTTACCCTGGATATACTGAGAAGCGATAGCCCACTTGCCGTCTACTACACCGACTTCCAAAAGCTTCGGAACGGGAAGACCCGTTTCCTCTGCTCTTGCATGATTTAAAGCTTCGTTTAAAATGTCGGATTTTTTAAAACCTTCGTCAAATACCTTGACAGCGCGGTCGCCGTCTCTGTAAACGGTTTTAGATGTTCTGACTGCAATAATCTTATCGAACTTCATAATAAATCCTCCTTTTATTCGCCATAGTATGCTTTAAGATACATTTCCTTAATCTCGCTCATGAGCGGGTATCTCGGGTTTGCCCCTGTGCACTGGTCATTAAATGCCTGCTCAACCATGTCGTCTAAGGTGTCGAGGAAGTATTTCTCATCAACGCCATAGTCGCGGATGGTCTTTTTAATGCCGACATAATCTTTGAGGTCGTCAAGCTTCTTAATGAAGTTTTCGAGGAGTTCCTCATCGGTATCACCCGGTACGCCGAGAGCTTCGGCAACCTCTGCATATCTTGCTAAGGTATGCGGATGGTCATACTGCGGGAAGGTACCCATCTTTGCCGGTACTTCTGCGGCATTGAAGCGCAGTACATAGTCAATTAAGAGTGCATTTGCTACACCGTGAGGCAGGTGGTGGAATGCACCGAGCTTATGTGCCATGGAGTGGCATACACCGAGGAATGCATTTGCAAATGCCATACCTGCCATAGTAGCAGCGTTACCCATCTTTTCACGGGCTCTCGGATCGTTCGGGCCGTTATCATAAGCTCTGGGAAGATATTTGAAAATCATCTGAAGTGCGCGGATGGCAAGACCGTCTGTATAGTCAGTTGCCATGACGGAAGCATAAGCCTCAAGTGCATGGGTTACAGCATCAATACCGGAAGCTGCGGTTAAGCCCTTAGGTGCGTTCATCATCATGTCTGCATCTACGATAGCCATGTTCGGTAAAAGTTCGTAGTCAGCAAGCGGCCATTTTACGCCGGTTTCTGCATCGGTAATGATAGCGAACGGAGTAACTTCGGAACCGGTACCTGCGGAAGTGGGAACTGCAATGAAGTAAGCTTTTTCGCCCATCTTCGGGAAGGTGTAAACACGCTTTCTGATATCCATGAAGTCCATAGCCATGTCTTCGAAGTTCGCGTCCGGATGCTCATAGAGAACCCACATAATCTTACCGGCGTCCATTGCAGAACCGCCGCCGATTGCAATGATGGTATCCGGCTGGAAAGCTCTCATCATTTCAGCACCCTTTCTTGCGCACTGCAAGGTCGGGTCGGGAGCAACTTCGCTGAAGCAGGTATGCTGAATACCCATTTCGTCGAGTTTGTCTTCTACGGGCTTTGTATAACCGTTGTTATAAAGGAAGGAGTCGGTTACAATGAATGCCTTTTTCTTGCCCATGACGTTCTTTAATTCATCGAGTGCAACAGGAAGGCAGCCTTTTTTGAAATATACTTTCTGGGGTGCACGGAACCACAACATATTCTCTCTTCTTTCTGCTACAGTTTTGATATTGATGAGATGTTTTACGCCAACGTTCTCCGATACGGAGTTGCCGCCCCAAGAACCGCAGC
Source organism: Acutalibacter sp. (assembly GCA_020025775.1). Lineage (GTDB taxonomy): Bacteria > Bacillota > Clostridia > Oscillospirales > Acutalibacteraceae > Fimenecus. The sequence goes on along the minus strand of JAHHRN010000002.1, from coordinate 84,755 downwards.
CAAGGGTTAAGGAGGGAGTTAATTTGAAGTTGTAAAGGTCACCGATACCACCCTGAGAAGAAGGTGTATTGACAAGAACACGGCAGGTTTTCATTCTTTCGCCGAATTCTTTTAATTTCTCGGTTTCGGTAACGGGGTCAAGATATACGGAAGAAGTATGACCGTAACCGCCGTCTGCGATAAGGTGTTCTGCCTTAGAAAGTGCATCGGCAAAATCGTTTGCCTTATACATAGCAAGAACGGGAGAAAGCTTTTCGTGAGCAAATTCTTCGGAAAGCTCAACGCTTTCAACTTCGCCGATTAAGATTTTTGCGGTTTCAGGTACTTTTACGCCGGAAAGCTCAGCAATCTTGAATGCGGACTGACCAACAATTTTTGCATTTAATGCACCGTTGATGATAATGGTCTTACGAACCTTGTCAAGCTCAGCGGGCTTTAAGAAGTAGCAGCCACGAGCCGTGAATTCTTCTTTAACCTTTTTATAAATGGATTTCAAAACGATAACGGACTGCTCAGAAGCACAAATCATACCGTTATCGAAAGTCTTAGAATGGATGATGGAGTTAACAGCCAATAAAATGTCTGCTGTATCATCAATGATAGCGGGTGTGTTACCTGCGCCAACGCCGAGTGCCGGTTTACCGCTGGAGTAAGCAGCCTTTACCATGCCGGGGCCGCCGGTTGCGAGGATAATATCTGCTTCCTTCATGAGCATGTTGGTCATTTCAAGAGAAGGAATATCAATCCAGTCGATAATGCCTTCCGGTGCGCCTGCTGCAACTGCGGCTTCTAAAACAACCTTTGCTGCTGCGATGGTGCTACCCTTTGCTCTCGGGTGGGGGCTGATGATGATACCGTTTCTGGTTTTAAGAGAAATAAGTGTTTTGAAAATTGCAGTAGAGGTCGGGTTGGTGGTCGGAATAACCGCTGCAACTACGCCGATGGGTTCTGCAATCTTTTTTGTACCAAAAGCTTTATCTTCTTCGATAACGCCGCAGGTCTTTGTATTTTTATAAGCATTGTATATATATTCTGCAGCATAGTGGTTCTTAATAACCTTGTCTTCCACAACGCCCATGCCGGTTTCTTCAACGGCCATTTTAGCAAGCGGAATTCTCATCTTGTTTGCTGCAACTGCTGCTGCACGGAAAATAGCGTCTACCTTTTCCTGTGAGTAAGTTGCAAAAATTCTTTGTGCTTCTCTCACGCGTGCAAGCGCTTTTTCGAGCTGTTCAACAGAATCGACAATTTCGTAAGTTTTTTCCATAAGATAAATGCTCCTTTGCATGAAATTACATAACTACGTTTATTTTTACAGCCAGAGGAATTTAGTTTACCCTCTTTCGTATGACAATATAATAGTTCATCGTTAAATAATTGTCAATATTTTTTTGTTAATTGTTTAACGTTTAGATGTTTATACACATTTTGTTACAAAGAAGTATATTTTTTATTGATTTTTAACGCATCATTCTGGATATCTTTTCTACTTGTTTAAAATTTTATCAAACTTTTGTTGCATCTAACACTTTTACTCGAGCTTCTATACTTTGTGTTTGTGTTCCACCTCCTATCAAAACGCCGCGATTTACGCTGCAATCCGAAAAATCTCTGCCGTGGCTAAGTTTTAAATATCGTTCATCGACAAACTTATGGTTCGTGGGGTCGACACCGTACCAAAGGCCCTGCTCATAGACCTCTACCCAAGCGTGGGTCTCCCCTATGCCCTCCGGAATACCAACCACATAGCGCGCCGGAATGCCGTTTTCTCTCGCCAGTGCTAAAAAGATATGCGAAAAATCCTGACAAACACCTTTGCCCAATTGGAAGGCTTCTTCGGCCGTAGTATGAATATTCGTAGCACCGCTCACATAGCTAAAGCGCTCCTCCATTTTCTGCATTAAAATTTCCGAAGCTTCTAAAACCGATTTGTTTTCTAAAAGCGGTTTTAGCTCTGCTTGAAATGCGGCAAGCTGTTCGCCGATATGGGTAAACTTAGAAGGATATTTATAAATTCCCGAAAGTGGCTCCGGCTCACGCAAGTCCAAATTGATTTCTGCAGTTCCTGTTACAAACACGGAAAATTCACTGTGTGCTTCGGTGATGCGGTCGGTTAAAATGCGATTACCGAAACCGTCGGAGGTTTCCGTTAAGCAGTTGTGCGGGCTGATATCAATAAACATTTCACGCAAATTTTGATAGCTGTTATCAAACGGCAAACAGCGAAGAGAAAAGCAGTGCCGAAGCGCCGGCTCTGAAAATTTTATGTTCATTGCGTAAGAAAATTCTAAAATTTTCAAAATTTCTCCTCCTTAATAAACATTCATCGGTGTAGTAAAAAGTCTTGCGAGCTGATTTTGAATTTCGATATAATCGCCCGAGAAATCCTCTTTTTCTATGATAATGTGCATGAGCGCATCAATCGCCTCAATATTGCACTGTACACCAACTTTATAAAGGCGGTTTAAAAGAATGCTGAATTCCTTTTGAATCAAGGGTGCAGGAACTTTAAATCGCGTATATAAATCCAAACGTTCCACGCTTCTGCCAAATTTCAAAATATTGCGCGTGGTTTCGGATTCTACATAGTCATCTGCTGAGCCCCAAAAAGCAAAAATGCAGTCAAAAACTTCCTGCAATTTCAGCATAGGTGCCGTACTCTCTTTGCCTTTTTGCATAGCATCTACCGCAAGCTGAATATAAGCCATTGTTTCACTGCTGATTTCATTTCGCATTTGTACAGCATTATCATAGGCACAAAGCAGCACACTCAGCATAGAGTTCGGATTGGTTTCATCGAACAGGAAATTCATAATAAACTCCTGTTTATAGGCATAAACATTGGGAAGCCCGAGTTTTTTTAAGAAGTCCTTATAGACGCTTTCATCGCCGTCAATTAAAACGTCATAGCATTCTGCAAACATTTTAAGCGTTGTAAAGGAGCGTTCCACATATCTACCGAGCCAAAACAAATTATCGGTAGATTTTATCGAGATAATACCCATGTATCCTTGTACCCTCCTCCCTGTGAAGAATTGACTACATAAGAGCCTTCTTCCGGTGCAAAGCGGCTAAGCCCACTCTTCCAAACATTGATTTCCTTTCCGTAAAGCACAAAAGCTCGAAGATCGGTTTTGCGCAGAGACTCTTTTCCGTTTTCATATACCGGTAAATCTTTAAATTCTATAATTTCCTGGGCAATAAAGCGACGCGGATTTCGCAAGATAGCTTGCTTTAAATCCTCCGCTTGCTGTTTGGAGAGATCACGCCCGAAAACCACACCGTAGCCGCCAGCTTCCGAAACATCCTTAATCACGAGAGATTCCAAATGGGAAAGGACATGGTTTCTGTCCTTTTCATAGAACGGTAAATAGGTCGGTGCATTTTTTAAAATCGGCTCTTCACCTAAATAATATCGAATCATTTTAGGCACGAAATAATAAATACCCTTATCATCTGCAACGCCGTTTCCCGGTGCATTGACAATCGCTACATTGCCGGCACGATAGGCATCCATAATATGCGGCACGCCCAAGAGAGATTCCGGCAAAAAGGTCATGGGGTCTAAATACTCATCGGAAATACGTCTGTACACCGTACCTACGCGCTGACGGTTTCCGGAATATTCGCTGTAATAAAGCACATTCCCCTCTACAAACAAATCCTGCGGCATCGCAAAGACGGCACCGGTTTTTTCGGCAAGATAGCTGTGCTCAAAGAATGCGGAATTATATCGGCCGGGCGTTAAAATGACGTTGATGCCGCCTTGATTGACATCATCCAGAACGGTTCTTAGCATTTGCCCGTAGCCACGATTGTCATAAATGGCATTGGACTGGAAGGTGTCCGGGCTGGCTCTTCGGCAAAGGTCACGGGCAATCATCGGATAAGAAGCACCCGACGGAATACGCAGGTTATCTTCCAAAACATACCACGTCATATCCTTGCCCTGTACAAGATCTATACCCGAAATATGATTATAAACGCCCTGCGGTGGAAGAATATTTTCACACGGTGGCAAAAAGCCCGGGGAATAATAAACAAAATCTTCAGCAATGATTTTGTCGCGAAGAATTTTCTTTTCGCCATAAATATCCGCTAAAAAACAGTTCAGCGCTTTGGCTCTCTGCTTTAAGCCTTTTTCTAAAAATTCAAACTCGTTTTTAGAAAGCACACGCGGAATGGTATCGAAAGGAAACAGTCTTTCTTTGAATTCATTATTATGATAAACGCCGAATTTAACACCGTAACGTGCCAATAAACGGTTAATTTCTTCTTTATGATCAATTAGCCCGAACATAGTGTCACCTCTCGCTAAATCATAATTGAATTATAACAATATTTTTTCGAATAAACAAGTATTATTATTAAAATTGTACAAATATACAAAAAATAAAAATCCGCCGTCCTTAAGAACAGCGGAATCTTATTTTAAATTTTATTTTAGAGGCTTTAAGTGCTCCGTTGAAAGCACGCGACTATAAACAATACTGCCGCAATCCAAACAAACGGTATGTTCAATCTGTTCACCGAACACACCTCCGCGCGTATCGGGAAAAACCGCGGCATCTTTCGTTTGATAACCAACAGCAAGCTGCTCGGAACCACAGTACGGACAATGTGTAATTTTTACGCGTTTCATAAGTCTTCCTCATTTCCCCTTTGATACATGCAGTATAGCATTTTTAGAAAAAGATTGCAAGAAAGGGCTTCTATAAAACATGAAATATCGTTTGCAAAAAAAGCAATGCCGCCACAGACGGCGCACCGCCTAAAGCGCAAAACGAAGCTGTATACAAATTCAGCGGTAAATGCACACTAAAAAATCCGCCGATAAAATTCACCGCAAAGAAAGCTGCCGTACCCTCGAGTGCCGTTAAAAACAAGGCTTTCATAAAATGTCTGGTCCACAACATAGCTAATAGGCTAAAAACACAGGCTGTCCCCAAAATCAGATACAAAATCCCCATAGAATCGTCTCCTATAATTCCCGTTATTTCTATATTTATATTTTTACGATATAAAATTTATGCGAAAGCAGTTTATTCGCTTCATCTTTTCATATACTGTTAATAAAAAAGAAAGGCGGTATTCTATGAGCAGAGCATTTGAAACCTTTGAGCAATACTGTTTTGAAAAGCAAAAGAATGTAGTTTTAGAAGAACATTTTTCAGAGGACGGTGCGCATTATATTCTATGCCGACACAAAGAAAAGTGTCAAATTGCCGATTGCAAGCCTCTAATGCGACTCACAGAACAAATGAACAGTATGAAAACTTTTAAGAAATAAAGGGAAACGGGTTGACCGAATATAAAAAATCTAGTAAAATAAATAATAAGCTTTTTGAAAGCTTTATTTTTATGATTTTTAACTTTATGTTTTTTTATAAAACTATACTTATATTCGGTGATTATAATGAAAAAAATTGTTGACGAGAATGCTGTCGACATTATACCCTGCTCCGGCGGGATTTTATTTGCCAGAAAGCAAATAGTCAGTGAGGATAAATGTAAAGTTTCCTTTCACGCTGTAGATATAAATAAAATGAAAAGCGGCCCCATTATGAAAGGCCACTATTTGCGTGCAAAATTCGGTGAAAACTACCGCCGTATTACCAAAGAATTAGGAGACTATTTATTCTGCGACACAGCAGTATACAGAGAAAATTATTTGGTGATTGTCTACCCCACCGGCGAAACGGGTTTATTTGATCAAAACGGAAAAGCACTTTGGGCAGGTGACCTTTTATATCACGAAAGTCCTATTCATTCGGTTGCACCGGACGGACAGCAGCTTTGGTGTACTGTGCCCGAGCAGAATGCCATTATCAGCTATTCTATTCAGCACAAGAAATTTTATATGCGTATCGGTTCAAAAACCTCTTCAGCGTTTGAGAATCCCCGCTCCATTGTAAAATACGGCAACGAGCTTTTTGTTTGCAGTACAGATGCAAATAAAATCCGCGTGGTACAACTCAGTGATTATTCCGTACAAGACTTTAGAACCTTTGATGAGCCTGTATACAAATATATGCGTGTTTGTGGCAAGGAAATTGTGCAGTTAGAATCCGGCGTTTATATCTTATAAAATCGAACTCTGTTCAGGCGATATAGTCAAAAGCTATATCGCCACTTTTATTTTATACTTTACAAGACCAATTTTGAAAATTTAAATCCGCCGTAAAAAAGAGGTATACCTATGCGTCTAGAAAAGCCAAAAACAAAAGATTCTAAAAATTTTCGAAAACTAGAAGACTTTAGTGAAGCCTCCTCTGGTGAAATTCTTCGCCGCATTGATTTAGAAAATTTCAAAACAGATTCCTTTGCAATAGCCGATTTTGAATTAGAATGTGCACACCTTTTTAGGGATGATTTTACAAATGCTTCGTTTGAAAATTGCAATTTCACAGACATTGTATTTTCTCACTGCAATTTTTCAAACTCCATATTTTCTTTTTGCGGATTTCAGCGTTGCAGCTTTAGGGACTGTAAACTGGTCGGCTGTAATTTTACAGACGCGTCCTTTTTAAATACAGAAATTTCAAATACAACTTTACGCTATGCGAATTTTACTACAAGTAATTTTAAAAACTGTATTTTTGAAAATTCTGATTTAAAGAATGTCTATTTTCAAGAAATCAAAAACAAAAGCATAGAAATGCATGAATCAGACCTTAGAGAAGCACAGTTTCTAAAAGCACCTTTAAAAGGTATTGATTTATCTTCTTGTCGTCTTGAGGGCATTTCGATTAACACGCAAGACATCAAAGGTGCTATTATTGAAGCATTTCAAGCACAAGATCTTATCCATCTCCTTGGCGTCACAGTAAAATAAAATATGAGCTTTTTTTCTAAAAAATTAAAACCCCCGGTTAAACCGAGGGTTTTGTTTTTTAGGAATTTGTTTATCTTTCTTCTCTAAAATAGTTAAGACCGAGCGCCGCAGGCTGAACATTCTTTTTCTTTTTCTTTACAGATGCAAAAATAAGAACGAGCGCTGTGATAAGGAACGGTAATAACTGATAGAACTCGTTCGGGATAGCAGTCAGCCAGCCGAGTGCTCTGGGGAAAGCGGAGCTGAGGTTGCCCTTCCATGCCATAAGCACGTTGAACATGCCGAAGAAGAAGGAGCCGAAAATCGCTTTCATCGGATTCCAGTTTGCGAAAATAACCAAAGCCACGGAAATCCAGCCCATACCGTTAATCCAGAATTCATTCCATGCGCCGCCGTTTACGATGAACGCAAGGTATAAACCGCCGAGACCTGTAATACCGCCACCTAAGATGATATTCAGGTAACGGTAACGGTTTACGTTAACACCGCAGGCATCTGCCGCACCGGGATTTTCACCGATAGAGCGAAGTCGCAAACCTGCCTTAGTACGCATTACATAGAACCACATTAAAATTGCAACGGCAATCGCTATATAGACAAAGATATTATAAGAAAAGAGCAATTTACCGATATAAGGAATATCGCGTAAAAACGGAATACCGTTATCAGCTACAGCATGAGAAAGTGCGGGATAGTTGCTGAGAAGCGGGAACTTTCCAGCCTGTGCCAAAGAACGGCCGACAAAGAGATAAATGCCGTCACCGAACATAGTAAGTGCAAGACCGGTAACGTTTTGATTAGCCTGTAAGGATACAGTCAAAAACGCATAAATCAATGCACCGAGAGCGGCGGAAAGAAAAGCTGCAATCATGCCTACAGTGAGGCTTTGGCTGTAGCAAGCGGCACAATAACCACCAATAGCACCCATAGCCATCATACCCTCTACACCGAGGTTTAAGCTACCGGCACGTTCGGAAACGATTTCACCGGTTGTACCGAACAAAAGCGGCGTACCCATACGGATAGAATAATAGAGGAAGTTGATAATTGTAATCATGATTTCTTTACCTCCTCTTTCTTAGTTTTACCTGCACGGACAATTTTGTAACGGATGAAGAAGTCCGCGGCAAGGATAGAGAACAAAATAACACCTTCTAAAATGGTAGAGGTTGCAGAGGAAATGGCGAATACACTTTCTGCAACAGCTGTACCTTTTTGAAGAATTGCCATTAAAATACTACCGACTAAAATACCAATCGGATTCAATTTCGCAAGCCATGCAACGATGATGCCTGTCCAACCAACATCACTGGTAATGCCTTCGCTGAGCATATGACCTGTTGCAGAGCCGGATACATGAAGCATACCGGCAATACCGATAATGGCAGAGCTAAGGAACATGGTACGAATTACAATCTTGCTGACATTCATACCAGCATAACGTGCGGTGTTTTGGCTATCACCGACAACGCTGACTTCATAGCCTTTTTTCATGAATTTGAAATAAACTACGGTAAAGATTACAAAGAGAATGGCAATGATTAAAGAAATATCAATCTTTGCACCGAACAGCTCAAACTGATACATCCATGCGCCCTTGGGCAAGGGTTTAAAGTCCGGACGTAAGATTTCACCTGTGGCAGAAAGCTTTCTGAAATACATTGTATTTTTAAGATAGGATAAAATGTAAAGTGCAATATAGTTGAGCATTAAGGTAAGCAAGGTTTCGTTCGTGTCGAATTTCACCTTTAATACCGCCGGAATAAGACCTAAAATGCCACCACCAATTGCACCGGCTACACCCATTAAGAGAAGGCAGAGCCACTGCGGTACATTGCCCGCAAGCGCAATACCGACAGCCGCTGCAAAAACAGCACCCATAATGAACTGACCGTTTGCACCGAGGTTCCAAAACTTCATTTTAAAGGCAAATACAATACCGATAGAAGTGATGACAAGCGGTGTTAAAACGCTGATAAAACCACGGAAATAAATCTTATTCTTAAAGCATCCAACCAAAACCGTTTTGAAATATTCAAACGGATTAACGCCCATAGCGGCAACCAAAATGCCACCCATGGCAATCGCAAAAAGCACAGCCGCTACATAGAAAAGAAGGCTTTTTGTCGTTGAAAGATCATCACGCTTCGCGATTCGCAGGAACGGCTTTTTCTCTTTCTTTTTCTTTGCCTTTTCGGCAGGCTTTCTGATTTTGATTTCAGCTGTAGACTCCTCGGAAGCGGTAGCTTTGGCTTGCTCCTCGGCATTTTCCTCGGAAAAAGCATCCGTCATAAGAAGACCGAGCTGTTCCTTATCGGTTTCCTTTGCATTTACAATGCCGGTTACCTTACCATGGCAAAGCACCATAATGCGGTCGCAAAGTTCGAGCATAACATCCAAATCTTCGCCAACAAAAAGAACACCTACACCCTTTTCTTTTTCTGCATTCAGGGTGTTATAAATCATATAAGAAGAGTTGATATCAAGGCCTCTGACCGGATAAGCTGTAATGATAACATTCGGTTCTGCCTCAATTTCGCGGCCTAAAAGAACCTTTTGTACGTTACCGCCGGAAAGACGACGAACAGGCGTGTCTTTACTAGGCGTTACAACTTCTAATTCTTCAATAATCTTATCCGCTGTTTTCGCGGCAACCTTACGGTTTACGAACGGACCTTTGGTAAGTGCGTAATTCTTGAGCATCATATTGTCTGTAATGCTCAAAGAAGCTGCAAGACCCATGCCCAATCTGTCTTCGGGAATGAAGCTCATGGAAATACCACGTTTAATGATTTCCTTCGGCGGTAATTTCTCGATGGACTCGCCCTTATAAAGAATCGAGCCGCTTTCAATCTTTTGAAGGCCGGCAATCGCTTCGCAAAGCTCTTTTTGACCACATCCAGAAACACCGGCTACGCCCAAAATCTCGCCGCCATGTACGGTGAAGCTGACATTGTCAATCGCACGAGCGCCTTCTTCGTTTTGAATCATCAAATCCTTAACTTCTAAAAGCGCTTCACTTGCTTCACATTCGGGACGATCAATAGAAAGAGAAACCTGTCTGCCGACCATCATATTGGTCAGTTCCTGTGCATTGGTTTTTGCGGTTTCCACGGTGTCAATCGACTTACCCTTACGAAGAATCATAACACGGTCGCTGATTTCCATAACCTCGTTTAATTTATGGGTGATAATGATAATCGAGCAACCCGCTTTACTCATTTTACGAAGGATCGCAAAGAGCTTTCTGGTCTCTTGTAAGGTAAGAACCGCTGTGGGTTCATCCAAAATCAAAATATCCGCACCGTAATAGAGAACCTTTAAAATTTCAATTGTCTGCTTTTCAGAAACAGACATATCATAAACGAATTTATGCGGATCAATTTCGAAGCCGTAATTCTTGCTGAATTCCTCAATTTTTTTATAGCGTTCTTCTGTTAAAAGACCGGAAGAGGCTTTATCACCAATCCAAATGTTGTCTGCCGCAGAGAAGTTCTCGACAAGCTTAAAGTGCTGATGCACCATGCCGATACCCAGTCTTTTGGCATCCTCCGGTGAAGAAATCGTCACTTGCTGACCGTTAACGCTAATCGTACCGCTGTCCGGCTGATATATACCGGAAAGCATGTTCATCAGTGTGGTTTTACCAGAACCGTTTTCACCGAGCAAAGATAAAATTTCGCCTTTTCGGAGTGTGAAGTCGACATTTTCGTTTGCCACAACGGAGCCAAAGGTTTTGGTAATACCATGCAATTCGATTGCATTCCTGTTGTTTTCCATTTTTTCAACCCTTTTCTTTTTCATTTTGTAAGCATTAAGAAGCAAAGGATACATTTTTCATTTGTTTTCTAATGCTTATAAAAAACAGATGACGAGGAGTGCTAGCCAGTAACACTCCTCGTGTAAACTTATGTATGAACGATAATAACTGAAATTAGACGAGTTCAACGCCCTCTACGAAATAGTTCATAGTACCGGTAATTACGCTGTCTTCTACAGATGCGCCACCTGCCGGAACAATTTCGTTACCTGCATTGTCCTTAAGAGCTGCATCGGTCTTAACGATTTCGTTGCCGTTGAAGGAAAGTTTAACACCGGAGAATACATCCCAAGTGCCCTCTTTATAAAGAGCCTTAACAGCGTCGATTTTTTCCTGAGTACCTGCTACGCAGTTCTCGGAGAGCGGAGAAACATCTACAAGACCTTCTTTAGCGCCCTTGTAGTAGTTACCGAACTCAACCCATTTGCCGTCAATAGCAGCCTGAACTGCTGCGGTGTAGTAAACACCCCAGTGCCATACAGTTGCGGTAAGGTGTGCTTTAGGAGCATCCTTTGTCATATCGGAGTTGTAGCCGCAGCCGAATACGCCGGCTTTTTCAGCAGCTTTCTGCGGGTTAGCAGTATCGCAATGCTGAGAAATAACGTCACAGCCCATGTTGATAAGAGCTTCTGCATAAGCAGATTCATTTGCCGGGTCGAACCAAGAGTTAAGGGTCTTTACATAAACCTTAGCTTCGGGGTTTACAGACTGAACGCCGAGTGCGAATGCATTGATACCGGAGCAGGTTTCTGCCATTTCAGTACCGTAAGCGGAAACATAACCAATCTTGTTAGCCTTTGTTTTAAGGCCTGCTGCGATACCTGCAAGGTAACGAGCCTGGTAAATTCTACCGAAGTAGTTGTTGAAGTTTTTGCCGTTGGATTCAAAACCGGTACCGTGAGAGAAGAGTACGTCCGGATGCTCTTCAGCCAAAGCCTTTGCAGTATCCATGTAACCAAAGCTGGTAGCAAAGATAATGTTGCAGCCCTGGGAGATGCAGTCTTCCATAGCGTTACGGATTGCGGTTGCATCTTTATCATCGACATTGTTCTTACGAACGATTTGAGCATCGGTAAGACCGATGTTCTTCTGCATATCCTGAATACCAAGATCATGTGCATAGGAATAACCTGCACCGTCTGCCGGGTCACCGATGTGAATAACGCCAACTTTGATATCTTCTTTTGCGATAGCAGGAATAGCGTTTGCGTTTTGCTTGTCTGCGTCATCATTCTGTGTCTGCTGACCGCATGCAGCAAAACAGGTTACGATGAGAGCAAGAGCCATGAGAATGCTGAGAATTTTCTTCATTTCTGTTTTCCTCCTAAAAATTTAATGTATATATGTACAGTGCATCGCACCGCGCATAACCATAAAAAAGTCCTACAAAAAGAAAAGCGCTTGCTTTTCCCTATGGGCCTTAAACCCTTAGCGAAATTTGATTTCGCCGGTTTCTGCATTCATAGATTCAATAATAGCAAGCGATTCTAAATGAACTCCGCGTGCGCGTATTTCATCTCCGCCTTTTTGAAAGCCCTTTTCAACTGCGATACCGATTCCTACTACTTCTGCACCGGCTTGGTTGGCTAAATCCATTAAGCCTCTCAGCGCACAACCGTTCGCTAAAAAGTCATCAATCAACAAGACCTTGTCTCCCTTATGGAGATACTGTTTAGATACGATAACATCGCACGTTTTTTTATGTGTAAAAGATTCCACTTTTGTGGCATAAACATCCGAACTAATATTCACGCTCTGCGATTTCTTCGCAAAAACAACCGGCACATTATTAAAATATTGTGCGGCTATGCAGGCGATTCCTATGCCAGAGGCTTCGATCGTCATAATCTTTGTTATTTCCGTGTCTGCAAACAGTCTTTTAAACTCTTTGCCCATCTCGTTAAACAGAGAAACATCCATTTGATGGTTCAAAAAGGAATCCACTTTCAAAACATTTCCCGGCTTGACTTGACCATATTTTGCAATATAATCTTCCAGTACTTTCATTTTTCATTCTCCAAAAATATGTTTTTGCGTTTTTAACAAAGGTTAGTATACAATATTCCGACAAAATTTTCAACCGAAAAAAGGGAAAAAGTGTGTCCTTCGTCACAATGCTAAAAATACGCCCCCGTTTTTCCACCGTATTTGAGCATTCACACAACGAAAAAGAGGTTTCTTTCATTCAAACTAGATTCAGCGCTTCTATTGCCTATTACACACTAAATATTGTGGTAAAAAACAAAAAAGCGCTCAAGAAACATTTCCCGAGCGCTTTTTCTTAGGATTCAGTTGTTGTCGCCGGCACAGGTGAGCTCGGCTTTTTCTTTTTTGTATAAAGTGCTTTCAGAATAATCGGCGTTACAATGGATGAAATCATAATCAGCAAAATAACGGGTGTGAAATAGGTCGGCGTAATGATACCGCAGGACAAACCTTTCTGTGCAACAATCAAAGCTACCTCACCGCGTGTCATCATACCGACACCGATTTTAAAGGATTCATCCCAATTAAAGCGACACATCTTTGCCATAAGACCACAGCCGATGATTTTTGTAATCAACGCTATAATGACAAAGCCGACAGCAAAAATCAAAATTTCCTTGGAAATCTTATCGACAGAAGTTTTAAGACCGATACTTGCAAAAAACACAGGGCCGAACAGCATATAAGCACTGATGTCTGTTTTTTCTGCAATATAATCCGAATCACGGATACTGCTTAAAATAATGCCGGCGGCATAAGCACCGGTAATATCGGCAATGCCGAAGAAGCGTTCTGCAACGAAAGAAAAACCGAAGCAAAGCGCCAAGCCTGCAATGGGAATACGTCTGGTGTGCGGCCAGCGTTTATCTATGCGTTTAAATACATAGTAGCAAACGAAGCCGAAAAGGAAGGCAAATACAAAGAACAGAACGGTTTTAATCACTACCACCATCGGTTTCACGTCGCCGCCGTTTAAACCAATAACAAAGGTTAAAACCAAAATACCAATTACATCGTCAATGATAGCGGCGCTCAAAATGGTAGTTCCCACTTCCGTTGAAAGCTTGCCTAATTCTTTTAAAGTTTGTACGGTAATACTTACCGAAGTTGCCGTCATGATAACACCGATAAACAGAGCTTTGAAAAATTCGGGAGAGCCCCACGGTGAAAATCCGTACATTGCCATATAGAGCAGTGTTCCGCCGACAAGCGGAACAAAAACACCTGCACAGGCAATAGCAAAGGCTTTAAGACCGGTACGCTTTAAGTCTCTTAAATCGGTTTCAAGACCGGCAGAGAACATCAAAAGTACAACACCGATTTCTGCCATTTGTGCCAAAAATGGTGTTGGCTCCACAAAACCCAACACACTGGGACCGATTAAAAGGCCGGCAATAATTTCCCCTACAACCTGCGGTGCTTTTAATTTGCGCGCTAAAATGCCGCAAAGCTTTGCAGCAACAATAATAATGCAAAGACTTTTAAAAACTACAAAAGGTTCCATACTTTTTCACTTCACTTACGTTTTCTTTTTAAATCAATTTAAGTATACACTTCTTTTCCCTTTAATGCAAATCTCAAATATAAAACCCACGTTTTAGACAAAGTGTCTTTTTCTTTTTTCCCTTTCTTTTGTTGAAAAAAGAAAATTTATAGGGAATTTATTTGCAACAAAAAAGAAAATATGATATGATTTTTGACGTATTTAGAAGCGTTCAAACAAGAATTCTATACATATTATAAAGGGGTGATACATTGGGCAGAAAAATAGAATTTTGCATTCCAAAAAATTATGATGGCCAAAAGGTCGGCACATTTTTACGACGGGAAAAGCAAGTTTCTGCAAGGCTCCTGCACAGTCTGAAAATGACCGAAAACGGCATCTTATGTAACGGCCAACATATTCGTTCGATTGATTTCGTGCACGAAGGTGATTTGCTCTCTATTGAGCTTCCCGAAGAACCGGAAGAAAACACCGCTCTGCCTTTGGCATTACCGCTTTCCGTTCTTTATGAAGACGAAGATATTTTGGTTATAAATAAACCCGGCAACATCGCCATGCATGAAACACATAATCATCAAGGGGATGCGCTTTCCAATGCGGTTGCCTACTATTTAAAACAAAAAGGCAAGCCCTCGGTTTTTCGCAGTGTCGGCAGGCTCGACAAGGGTACTTCCGGCGTTGTAGTCTGTGCCCTGCATCAATACGCCGCCTCTGTGCTCTCCGGGCAAATTCAAAAAGAATACGTGGCTGTTGTGCCCGGTATTTTTGAAGGCAGCGGTACGATTGACCAACCAATTTATCGTCCTGACCCCAATAAAACACTTCGTGCTGCCGGTGATCATGGAGAAACCGCCGTTACACACTGGACGGCTCTTTCCACTACCGCCGAAGGTAATTCTCTTTTGCATATTCGTTTAGAAACTGGCAGAACACATCAGATTCGTGTGCATTTTCAAAGCTTAGGTGCGCCTTTGCTCGGGGACGATATGTACGGCGCGTCTTTCGACTCCCGTATTCATCGGCAAGCCCTACACTGCGCTGTATGCAGATTGCGTCATCCCGTTACCGGGGAAACAAAAGTCTTTACAGCGCTCCTACCCTCAGATATAAAATCCTTGTTATAACACAGAAAAGCAACAGAGTTTCTTTGTTGCTTTTCTTTTTTGAAAATTTTATTAGGCTTTTTCCTCAAAACTCAGATTAAAATTTTGTGTACTTTCACGTTTTTTTCCCACCGCCACCTATTTTTGTGCAAAATTGAATAAAATCGGTTGCTCTATACTTATTTTTATGTTAAAATAATTAGCATTGTATAAAAGTAGGAGGTATTCAAATGAGTACTGAAAAACCCAGCGTAGTAGACAAAGCAAAAAATACTATTACGCAAATCCGCACCTACTGGAAAACACCTCCGGTAGGTAAATACATGAACATGAAAGAGATTGTTTCTCTTGCCGGCGGCGGTGTCGGTGTTAAGTTCATCATCACCTGTGTTCAAGGCGTTCTCCTTGCAGTTGGTAACGTATTCATTGGTAACACTATTGGTATTAAGCCAATGCCTATGTATGTTATCTATCTTTTGAGCGTTTTAGCAGGTTTTCCCCTTACTATGCTTCGTGCGTATATCATTGATAACACTAGAAGCCGTAAAGGTAAATACAGGCCCTATATTATTTCCATGGGTCTTCCGACTATCATTTTAGCGATTGCATATTTCTGGATGCCCTACAATCATATGAATGATATTACAAAGTGCATTGTAGTTTTGCTCTTTAATATTGGCTTCCAGTTCTTCTATATGTTTATGTTCGACGCTTACGACAACTATGTTGTTGTTCTCTCTCCGAACACACAGGAAAGAGCAAACGTTGCTTCTGTTCGTGCTCTTGCGGATTCCATAGCACCCACCATTACCGGTGCAATCATTCCGCTTCTGGGCAAAGCCATTACAGGCACAGACAACCTCTTTGATATTCGTATTTATCGTTTCATTTGGCCTCCTATTTTGATTATCGGCTTCTTCTTAAGTGTTATTATCTATGTAAACACCGAAGAAAAAATCATCCAGGCTAAAACGCACGTTGTACAAATCAAATTTACTGATGCGCTTCGTGCGGTTGCAAGAAACAAATATTTCTGGATTATTTCTCTTGCCGGTTGGCTTGGCTTCTTAGAAGGTGCTTACGGTAGCATCTTAACTTGGCTTTACACCTATCAGCATGCTTGCTCCCCTGGCGTTTATACCATTTTAAACATGATTTACGGTAACGCTTCCTTCTGGGGCATGCTTTTAGCACCATTATCTATTAAATATCTTGGTAAGCGTAACACTTTGGTATTTACCAACATTTTAAACATCTTCTTCATTGCTGCCATGTATCCGATTGTAAAGCATGTTGGCAATCCCTCTGTGATGATTTGGCTTGTTATGGCTTGCCTTTGGATGAACGCACTTGTTGGCTCCTTCGCTCATATCTTGACCCCGAGCTTAAACGGTGACATCCGTGACTATCAGCAATATATCACCGGTGAAAGAATCGACGGTATGTTCGCAGCAGTTGGTCTTATTGGTTCTGTTGTTACCATGATTACCAGTGGCGTTTTACCTGCTATCTATGAATATGTTGGTTTCAACCAAGAAACTTTAACCAGATTGCTCCCCTCTATTGAAGCAGCAGAACATGCACTCAATCCTGACAAAATCATTGACCCCACCAATGTTTATAACGTACTTTATGATAGAAACACCTTCATTAGCATCTTTGCTGTTTTAATCGGTGCATCTATTGTCGGCGCATTTTTAAACGTTCTGCCTTATTTCTGGTATGACCTTTCTGAAGTAAAACAGCGCGGTATGATTAAGGTTTTACAAATTCGTGCACTTTTCGAGGACTACGGCAATGGCGTTCTCAAGGACAAGGATTTGGTTGAGACAATTGACTCTATCCACGAAGCACAGAAATTCTATAACGCTCAGCCGAAGTCCACAAGCCGTGATGCGATTCGCGCCGCAAAGAGCAAAGAAGAAAAGAAAGCAGCTAAGAAAGCTCGACGTGCCGCAATCGAATTCAATCAAAACATTGAAATTTCTAAGATTGTTATGGACGAAATGAATCGTTTCAACACACCCGAAGGCATTTTACAGCTTCAGGAAGCACAGAAAGCAGTAGATGCCGGCTATGACTACATCTATAACTTTGATGAGTCTGCTCTCGCTGCTGCAAAAGCACTTCCGAGAGAAACGGATGCTGAAAAAGCTTACAGAAAAGCAGAAATCACTAGTGCTAAAGACACTATGTTTGCAAAGAAAGTTGCTTTAAAGCACTTCCCCAACGGCATCGAAGAATTCGACGCTTCTGTATTTGAAGAATTATTCGCAAAGGACGACGAATTATCTGAAAAGCTTGAAGCAACTTATCAAAAGCTCTATGCTGCAAGAGATCAGAAAAACAAATCCGCTGTAAAGGAAATTACCGAAGAAGTCCATGCAATTAAGCAGCAACAGAAGGAGAATGAAAAAGCTATTAAGAAAGCTACAGACGCAAACTCCCTCTATGCCCGTGCTGCAAAACCTTACATTAGCGCAAAGAAACTTCTCGCTCAAAACGAAAACTATCAACGTTTGGATGAAATCGCTGCTATGTATGACGAAGCTAAAACTCGTCATGAGCAGGAAATGGCTGAAAAAGCTGCCGAAGACGCTCGTCTTGCAGCAGAAGAAAAAGCACAGGCTGCAAAAATTAAAGCTGAAAAAGCCGCAAAGAAAGCAGCTAAGAAAAACAAATAAGTTTTAAACTAAAAAAGAACGTACCAAAAAGTACGTTCCTAAGAAATTTTTTTGAAAGATACGGTACAATCCCTTTTGGGAACTGTACCGTATCTTCTTTTTTGCGAGGAAACAAAAATTCTGCGGTTTTTTCACAGATTTCCTTCATCCTTGTCTGCATTTTCTTTTCTGTCGGACTGTCCATCTTTTCTACCGCTGTGTAATAACGGTTTCTCCCCTGCCTTTTACAGGACCTTACCGCCATTTACAGTCAAGCGGAAATGGGCGGATAGAATTTCAGCTGCTCCGCGGCACATCATCATTCGACCAAGGAAAATATCAAAATATTCATACATAGAGCAAATACTGTTATCTACCTGCAGATTCAAAGATATTTTTCTTTCCACAGAATCCACCTTTAAGCTGGACCCTGTAACCGCATAATTTACTCTGTCATGAATATCAAATTTATCTTTTTCCTTGGTTCTTACGCGATTACGGCGCACATCTGACTTATCAGCCAAAATAACAGCTGCCGAAACAGGATCCTTTGCGCCCCCAGTCGATTCGTCATGATTGCCGATAGCAGATATAATAATCATTCTGTCCTCCAACGGCAGATCTGTTTCTCGAAGAATGGTATTGGCAAGGATAGCGCCGCTCTCGGCATGGCGGGAACGATTCACGGCATTACCGATATCGTGCATAATACCTGCAATTTTCGCCAGTTCCTGTTCGTGCTCTGCATAGCCCAAAGATTTGAGAATATTGGCTGCTCTTTCTGCGACAAGGGTGCAGTGGGCAATAGAGTGATCGGTAAACCCTAAAACGCCGAGGTTTTGGTTGCCTTTTTCCAGTAAAGCCAAAACCTCCGGGTTGTTTTTAATTTCTTCATATGTCATAGATGATCGCCTAACCTTTCTTGTTGTGTTTGTTCTACCGGCAATTCTACGGTAATGGTTGTTCCAAAGTCTTCCTGACTGCGCATTTCAATTTTTCCGTGATGATATTGTACCACGTGCTTCACAATGGAAAGCCCGAGCCCTGTGCCACCGGATTGCTTAGAATGACTTTTATCTACACGATAAAAACGTTCATATACTCGGCTTTGCTCCTCTTTTGGGATACCGATTCCCGTATCTTTGACGGATATTCTTACCGCTTTTTCCTTCGGTTCAATCGAAACATCCACCTTTCCGTCCGGTTTGTTGTATTTGATTGCATTATCGCAGAGATTGTAGAGCATTTCAAACAGAAGCCGCTTCACACCGATTATTACCGCTTCACCTGAACAGGTCATATGGATATTTTTAAGCGATGCAGAATCCAGTAATGCGGAAAATACTTCGTCTGCTACGGCAGAAAGACTTACCTCTTCCATAGGAACACTTGCGCCTTCATCCAACTGGGAAAGCCTTATAATATCATCAATCAAATTGACCAGTCGGCTGGATTCTTTTCGAATATTTCTTGCAAATCTCGGAATATCTTCCGTTTTCATAATACCATTTTCGATCAGTTCCGCACTGCCAATAATGGATTGAAGCGGTGTTTTCAGTTCATGAGAAACATTGGCTGTGAATTCCTGTCTGCTGCGTTCTGCTGAGGCCTGTTCGGTCACATCAAAAGCAAGTAATACGGAACCGAGGATATGATCTTCGGATACCGTTCGGCTGATATTGACCTGATACTCTCTGCCAGAACGTTTCATGCGCAGCTCATCATGCCCGTTTTCCTGTGCTCTATGCATAGCCTCGGAGAGTTCACTGCTTCGGTCTATTGTCAGGAAATCCTGTCCGATGCAAAAATCCCCTGTCTGGAAAATAGACATAGCTGCCGGATTAATGCTGAGAATGGTGCTATGCTCATTGAGCAAAACAAGACCTTCTTCCATCTGTGCAATAATCTGATTGAACTCATCCTTCTTCCACTTCAATTCTTTAATATGTTGATCAATCTGTCGATGCTGAGAGTAAATCTGATGCAGTAAAGGAGAAAGCTCTTCATAAGTATCATTCTCCATCGGGTGTTCCAAATCCAGATGATTAAACGGTTTAACAATATTTTTCGCCATTCTTATAGCCAAAAGCAGCGAAAGAGCGGCGGCAAGAACAAAGATGATCAAGATAGGCTGAAGCATACCAGCAACCAACAGAAGTGTTGTAGCATGACTTACGGAAATACGCAGAATGGAATGATCCTCCAGCTGCATAGCCTCATAAAGTGTTTTTCCGGTCAAGGTGGAGGAATATCGGGAACTGCTTCCGGAACCGGTTTGCATCGCTTCCTGCACTTCTTCACGGTCCAGATGATTTTCCATATGGTCAGCATTTACATCCGTATCGTAAAGAATGCTACCGTCTTCTGCAATCCACGTTAATCGATACCGATCGGATTTCAATTCTTCCAGATAAGACACACCTATCTTTTCAGTTGCTACTGCTGCAATTTCCAGCTCGTCCCGCAATTCTTTCTGCTGAACTTTATCAAAATAGCCGCTCATGCTTCCTGTAATGATGAGTAGTGTAACTAACAGAACCGATACCGACGCGATAAAAATAGATCTGAAAATTTTACTTGTCATCCGGAGCCTCCCAACGATAACCTACATTCCGAACGGTTTCGATATACTTTCCGGAATCGCCGAGCTTCATTCGAAGCGTACGTATGTGCATATCTAAGGTTCGGCTGTCGCCCATATAGTCCATATTCCACACCTGTGAAAACAGCTGATCTCTTGTGAACGCAATACCCGGGTGAGAAACAAAAATCCGAAGCAGTTCAAACTCTTTGTAAGTTAGATTGATTCTTTCGCCGTACGCGGTAACAGTTCGCTCGTCAAGGTTGACGACCACATCTCCATCTTTCAGCAAATGCGGATGGTTTAACGGCTGACATCTTCGAAGCACCGCCTTAATTCTCGAAACCATTTCCATCATGCCAAACGGCTTTACAAGATAATCATCCGCTCCGAGATCCAGGCTTTGAATCTTATCGTATTCCTCGCCCTTTGCTGTGGCCATAATAACCGGAATCCGATAAAGCTCTGCACTTTTTCGCATTCTTTTCAGCAGTTCAATCCCGTCAATGCCCGGAAGCATAACATCCAGAATCACCAGGTCCGGCTGCTCCTTTTGCACTGCATCCCAAAAGGAAGTGCCATTATCAAAGCCCTTGGCTTCAAATCCGGTGGAATTCAGTGTATATAATTCGATTTCTCTTGTGCTGGTATCATCTTCTACACACCAAATCATCACGCTTTTCCTTTCATTTCTCCGGTCACTGAATAAATGACCCATTCTGCTATATTTACAGCGTGGTCTCCAATGCGCTCAAAATACTTGGAAACCATCAAAAGGTCCAGCGCAATTTCGCCATGCTGTGGATTTTCTGAAATCATATGGATTAAAAGCTTTTTCATTTTCAGGAAGAACGCATCTACAACGTCGTCCTGTGCCATCACTTCTTTTGCCAACTTCACATCTTTTTTTACAAACGCATCAATACTCTGATTCACCATTTGAATTGTAGCATGAGCCATTTTCCGAATCAAGTCACAATTTTCCATATTCTGATTTTTCAAAAAAGGAAGGATTTCGGCAATATCCTCTGCCTGGTCTCCGATACGTTCCATGTCTGTAACCATTTTCAGTACAGCGGAAATCTGTCGAAGGTCACCTGCTACGGGCTGTTGTTGTAAAAGGAGCTTCACACAAAAGCCTTCGATTTCACGTTCCGACCGGTCGATACTCTCTCCGTCAGATATTACTTGATGGGCAAGCTCGAGATCGTCATTCAACAGTGCATGGGACGCTTTGGCTATGAGTTCCTCACACATTGCACCCATTTCAATCATTTTTTTATTAAGTATATCCAGCTGATCATCGAATCTGTTTCTCATTAACCAAACCTCCCAGTGATATAATCTTCCGTTCGCTTGTCCTTCGGGTGGGAAAATAGACCCTCGGTTGACTGATATTCAATCAGATCACCCAGCAGAAAGAATGCCGTATTGTCCGAAACACGTACTGCCTGCTGCATATTGTGCGTGACCATAACAATTGTGTATTTATCCTTGAGCTGCATCGCCAAATCTTCAATATGAGAAGTGGAAATCGGGTCAAGGGCGGATGTGGGTTCATCCATCAGAAGGACCTTCGGCTCTACAGCCAAGGCTCTTGCAATACACAATCTTTGCTGTTGACCGCCGGATAAGCCTAAGGCATTCTTCTTTAATCTGTCTTTTACTTCATCCCAAATAGCAGCACTTTTTAAAGATTCTTCCACAATTTCATCTAACTTTGCACGGTTCTTAATGCCATGTGTGCGAGGACCGTAAGCCACATTATCATAAATACTCATGGGAAAAGGATTTGGCTTTTGGAAAACCATGCCTACATCCTTTCTGAGTTGTGTAACATCCCAATCAAAAATGTTTTTGCCGTCATACAGAACTTCTCCGGTAATTTTAACATTGGGAATTAGGTCATTCATTCTGTTCAGCGTTTTTAAAAAGGTAGATTTTCCACAGCCGGATGGTCCTATCAAAGCCGTAATCTGATGCTCTGGGATTTCAATAGAAATATCTTTTAGAGCCTGATGCTCATCATACCACAAGCAAAGCTTTTCGGCACTTATTATATTACTCATAGACTTCTCCTTTTCTTAAAATAGGATTCAACTAGGGATGCCGCCAGATTAATCAATACTGTCAGAATCATCAGAATAGCTGCAATGGCGAAAGCAACATCAAATTCTCCGTTTTCCTTGGCATAAACATAGAGAGAAACCGTCAATGTAGCTCCCGAGTTCATCATCCCCTCAAAGAAGCCGCCCAGTTCATGTGCAAAGCCCGCGGTATAAAACAGAGCTGCTGTTTCACCCATAATGCGCCCTACGGAAAGGATACAACCCGTAATAATACCATCCACACATCCCGGCAGAACAACCGTCCGGATTACACGCCATTTTCCTGAGCCTAAACCGAAGGCACCTTCCCGATAGCTCTGTGGAACCGTTTTCAAACTTTCCTGCGTTGTTCGCATAATCGTCGGCAGATTCATAATAACCAAAGTCAAGCTTCCTGCCAGCAAAGATGTTTTTAAGCCAAAGAATTCGCAAAAAAAAGCCATGCCAACAAGGCCATAGATGATAGAGGGAATACCTGATAGAGTTTCCGAAGTATACTCAATCACACGGACTAACCTGTAATTTGTGGCGTACTCCGTCAGGTAAATAGCCGCTCCTACGCCAATCGGAAGCACAAGAAGTAATGTCGCAAGAACAATATAGAGCGTATTTAAAATCTCCGGCAGAATACCGATGGTCCCTTTCAGACGGCTAGGCTTTGTGGTAAGTAGCTCCCAGCTGATATTCGGCAAGCCTTTTGCTAAAATATACACAATGAGAAATAAAACTAAGCAACTGATGATTACAATTGAAGAAATCATCAGAGTCTTCATTGCCTTATCATATAATCTGCGCTTTGCAGATAATTTTTCCTGCTTCATATCTATTCCTCCTTATTCTTCTTGATAAAGAAGTTGAGCACTGCATTGATCAGCATAATAAAGAGGAACAAAACCAGAGCAATCGAGAAAAGTGCCTGTCTCTGCAGACCTTCGCCGGCATAAGACATTTCACTGGCAACTGCAGTTGTCATAAAACGAACACTCTGGAAAAGGGAAGGCATGTTGGTGGCATTGCCGGAAACCATCATAACAGCAGTCGCCTCTCCGACAGCTCTGCCGACGCCCAAAACGACAGCTGCTGCAATGCCACTTTTTGCCGCTGGTACCGATACTCTGAAAAAAGTTTCAATCGGTGTAGCGCCTAGTGCCAAAGAGGCATCCTCATATTCAGGCGGAACCGCATCCAGTGCTGTAACAGAGACCTTGATAATAGAAGGCAGAATCATTATCGTAAGAACAAGAATAGCTGCAAGCAGACTGGCTCCGTCAGGAACCTTAAAAATCTTACGGATTCCCGGGACCAGAATTAGCATACCAACCAAACCATATACCACAGAAGGAATTCCTGCCAGCAAGCTGACGGCAGATGTAATAACGGATTTTATTTTGGGCGGAGCCATTTTCGACAGATATACTGCGGCGAAAAATCCAATCGGAACTCCAAGTACGATGGCCCCGGCTGTTCCGTAAATACTGGTTAAAATAAAGGGAAGAATGCCAAACTGCGGATTGCTGGCATTTGTTGACATCCAGGTTTTACCGAAAAGAAACTTAAAAAGTCCGATTTTAGAAATGGCAGGAAGACCGGAAATTACAAGATAAACGGTAATCAGCAACACACATCCGACTGTAAAAAGACCCATCAGCAAAAAAATCCCATGAATCGTATCTTCCCAAAAGTTACGTTTATGTTTCATAAAGGTTGCCTTTCCAAAAACGGCGGCTTCCATAAAAGGATGCCGCCGTTTTCTTACGATTCTTTAATTTGCCGATACAACACCTGCGGAGGCAATCAGGTCATTGACTTGATCCGAAGTGACATAGTTGAAGAACTTCTGTGCGGTTGGATTTAATGCCCTATCTTTCATCGTAACTAATACGAAGGGACGCTGTACACTGTAGCTGCCGTCTTTTATGCTTGCTTCAGAAGGAGCTACGCCATTTACAGTGAGCACCTTAACAGTATCCTTAACGGCTGACAAAGAGGCATAGCCAATCGCATTGGGATTTTGCGACACTGTAGTGATTACATCGCCGGTAGAAGTCAGTTCCTGACGATACTTGCAGGCGTCTTTGGTATCTGTGATGGTTTCAAAGCCATCACGAGTACCCGAGCCAGCCTCACGGCCGATCAATACAATTTCCTGATCCTCGCCGCCCACATCTTTCCAGTTTGTGATTTCGCCAGTGAACATCTTAGCGATCTGCTCCACAGAGAGATCGGACACTGGATTATCGAGATGCACAAGAATTGCAATACCGTCATAGGCAAGGACAGTTTCTTGGAGGCCACTGGCTTTTTCCTCCTCTTTCAGTGCTCTGCTCGAAAGACCGATATCGCATCTGCCCTCCTTAACCGCAGTAATACCGGAGCCGGAACCGGTGGGATTATAGGTAAAATTAACATCCTCGTTATTCTCTGCGAAAGCCTCTCCCAAGGTGTTGATAACCTTTTCCATGGAAGTGGAGCCGTCAGTTGAAACAGACTCTGTCGCTTTCTGTCCGCAGCCGGCCAGTGCTGACAACATTAATACAAGTCCCAGTACAAGAGCTACAATCTTCTTCATAGTATTTTCCTTTCATCTGTATATGGATTTTGTATCAACTATCTCGTTGCTACAACTTCCATTGTAAAATCCTTATGTCAAATCAGAAATACTATGTATGTAAAATTCATGTCAAATGTTCCTGCCTGTGCAAATACAGATGTTTTCGAGTATAGCCGTGTTATTATGCCTGTACTGCTTTTTTCAGCGCTTCAAAATCACTTTCATCCGGGTGAGACAGTGCTCTGTCAAAATTCTCAATCAAATCCTCTATATTAGATGGCTTCTCCGGACTGTTCAGCATTTTTTCATAGCGCTCACGAACAGACATAGACATCTTGCCTTGGCACATAAAGCTACCAATAAGATGTTCTTTATTGGGCATGTTTTCCGAGCTCTGTTTTATAATCTTCTCAAAATATGCCGGATCTCCGCCATAACCAGCTGAGCCAAACAGAAAGATTTCTTGATTAGAGGTTGTTTTCAAAAATGCAGCTGTGTTTTCATCACAGGTATCCTGGTTCGTCCAAAAGCCTACATAGATTCTGTCTGCTTTCAAGGCTGCACTGTCGGTTTTGCCGAAATAGATACAATCCTCCTTCGGCAAGGCTGCCTGAACCGTGTCTGCCAAAAGTTTGGTGTTTCCTGTCTCACTGCTAAAAACAATTGCGTATTTCATTTTATTTATCTCCTTTACAAAAATATTGTCTTGTGCATGGATTTGTTTGAGAAGTGTCAAAATATTCGCTTTCTCTTCCTCTGAAAAATCCTGCAGTTTTATTTTATCCCAAGCGTTAAAAACGCTGTGACATACATCAAAGGCCTGCTTTCCGTTTTCTGTTAAATGCAGGCAGTTACAGGATTTCTTCTCTTTATACGCTTTGGTCATAAATCCTGTATCGACCAGCTTAGCAATACTACGCTGGGAGTATCCCCAATCTAAGTTAAGCGCTTTTGTCAAATCAGCCTGCATACAGTCTGGATGCTTTCCAACATATAAAATTAATGGGATCTGGCCGAAATTGAGTCCTAATTTTTTCAGTTCATTTGTTGTGTACGTGAGGAAGTCGCGGTATAAAGCTACAATCTGAAACGCCAACGTCTCTTTCATTGCAATTCTCCTTTTCTCTTTATAAATTCAAGTATATTACCACGACTTGACTAAGTCAAGTGCATCCCTGTAAAAAATCTTTTAACAAAAAACAACAAAACAAATTTATAAAAAAATCCGAGGTCGGTTTTTCTAAGGCCTTCCTCGGATTTTTATTTGGTGTGCACGATCAAATTTTGCTTTTTGGATTTAATTTTGGCTTTCGCTGAAGCTCTTAAGCAAAGCTTCAGTTTCACGGATAAATTTCTGCGGATCAAAATTCTCATTACGAATTGCCTCTTGTACAATAATGCCATCGGAAGCTAGTAAAATCAGCCATGTTAAAAAGTCCGCCGGAAAATCGGTTCGTTCGGAAATTTTCTGACTGATCAGCTTTTGGAAGTCCTCGTAGCGTTCAATCAAGCGTTTTCGAACCTCTTCATCCCCCATTTGCGCTTCACAAAACAAATGCATTCTTAAGTTTGCCGAAGCGACATTACGCTCCATAACATATTTTACGAGTCGAGCTATAGAAGTGTCCTTTTCTTTATTTTCAGTCCATGCAATGAGGTCATCCCACTGTGCACTTAAATACTGGTCTGTAAGGTCAAAGAATATCTCACCCTTGGTCTTATAGTGATAATACAGTGTGCCCTTAGAAATGCCCGCCGCTTTTGCAATTTCTGCTAAAGATAAATCCGAAAAGCTCTTTTTTTCTAAAAGCGCCTGTGTAGCGCGTAAAATCATTTCTTTTATATTTTCATTTCTCGGTGCTGCCATAAAAACGCCTCAATTCTTTTTTATACGTCCTTATATTAACATTAACTTTCCAAGTTGTCTACTAGAATCTGCATTTTCTTAGTTCCTTTAGCACTCTTTTTAATATAAAAATTTAAAATATTGTGAAATTTTTATCTATTATTGACAATTAGTTCCTATTGCAGTATGATTGCTTTATATAAAGTCGGTCATTCAGCCGACTCGATAGGAAAGGAAGGGTTTTGCTTTGAACGTGAATGTAAAGAAAATTAACAAAAAACTGCAAGAACGTTTTGGCAATGCAGTACACGCGAGACTTCAAAACGGTAGTATCGTTGTCAGCGGTCACTTATCCTCTTGGGCAGACACTATAACAGCCTGTCAAATGGCGGCCACCAAATACAGCACCGTCCATGTTGTAAACAATATTATCTGTGATGAAGCGAAGGAACAGAAAATGCGTGTTCCGAGTCTTAAAGACGACGCTTTAGACGGCAGACAGCCGGATATTTTAATTATAGGCGGCGGTATTTCCGGCGTTTCAATCGCCAGAGAGCTTTCTAAATGGAATTTAGATATTTTACTTCTTGAAAAGGAAGCAGACTTAGCTTTACAGGCTTCCGGCAGAAATGACGGTGAAGTGCATCCCGGTATTGATCTTTCCAAGGGCTCGAAGAAGCACTACTATATTCGCAAAGGTAACGCGATGTATGACGAAGTTTGCAAGGAACTGGATGTTCCCTTTAAGCGCGTCGGTCAATATGTAGGCTTTACCAACATCTATTTCAAACCGTTTGTAGCACTCTATTGCCTGCTTCGTAAAAAGCGAGACGGCATTTGGGATACAAAGCTCATTTCCGGCGAAGAATTAAAGCGTTTAGAGCCGAATTTTTCCAAAGATTTCAAATTTGCAATTTCCAACCCGACATCGGGCTGTGTTTGCCCCTATGGCTTAACTATTGCCTATGCGGAAAATGCGGTACAAAACGGTGCAGAGGTTGCACTTAATTCCGCAGTCCTTTCCATGAAGGTAGAAAATGGAGAAATTAAGAGCGTGGAAACTAACCGCGGTACGATTTATCCGCGCCTTGTAATCAATGCGGCCGGTGTGTTCTCCGATGATATTGCAGAAATGGCCAATGACCGTTTCTTCTCGATTCATCCCAGACGCGGTACCAACTCCATTTTAGACAAAAAAGCTGGTGCATTTATGCACTCAATTGCTTCTATTAAAGAAATAAAGGTTTCAAAGACCCATTCCAAGGGCGGCGGTATTTTACATACCGTGCACGACAACCTGCTTGTCGGTCCCGATGCAATAGAAACTTATGAAAAGGAAAATGTAGAAACCCATAAAGAAAGTATTGCCACCGTCTTTGAAAAGCAGAAAAAGACCATGCCGAGGCTTTCTGAACGGGATATCATCACCTATTTCACCGGTGTTCGTGCACCAACATTTGAAGAAGACTTCATCATTGAAAGCGGCAGAAGAACCAAGAATATTATCCATTGTGCCGGTATTCAATCCCCCGGTTTGACTACCGCACCCGCCGTAGCACTCGACATTGAAAAAATGGCTGTAGACTTCTTAAAGAAAGAAAAGGATGTAACGCGTAACGAAAGCTTCAATCCGATTCGAAAAGGCGTTCCCGTCTTAAACGAAATGAGCGATGAAGAACGCAACGCGCTGATTAAGCAAAACCCCGATTACGGTGTCATTGTTTGCCGCTGTGAGGAAATCAGCAAGGGTGAAATTTTAGACGCTCTTCGCTCCCCCATCTGCGTGCCGACAGTGGACGGCATTAAAAAGAGAATTCGTCCCGGCATGGGCAGATGCCAAGGTGGCTTCTGTGCCCCCTTAGTCACACAGATTATTGCCGACTTCTTAGGTGTTCCGCTGAGTGAAGTTAAAAAATCCTCTGCAGAATCTCCCATGACCTTCGGCAGAACAAAATAAGGAAGGGGTGCAAAAGAAAATGAAAAGCTATGATGTTTTAGTCATCGGCGGCGGTCCTGCGGGTCTTGCAGCAGCGGTTTCCGCACACAAAAACGGTGCAAAAACACTTTTGGTAGAACGTGAAGCCAGACTCGGCGGCATTTTAAAGCAGTGCATTCATGACGGCTTCGGCTTAGTCCGTTTCGGTGAAAAGCTTTCCGGTCCGGAATATGCCGAGCGATTTGTGGATATGTTCCGCGAAGAAAAAATTGAAGCCTTGCTTTTAACCTTTGTAACTCGAATTGAAAAAACAGAGGACGGCTTTAAGGTTGTTCTTGTAAATCGAGACGGCGTGGAACCCGTCTTTACAAAATCCTTAATTTTGGCGACAGGCTGTCGTGAAAGAACGGCAAAACAGGTTGCCATTCATGGCACACGCCCCGCAGGCGTATTTACAGCCGGTTCTGCACAGCACTTTACCAACCTTTTGGGTCAACTACCCACAAAGCGCTGCGTTATTTTAGGCTCCGGCGACATTGGTTTAATCATGGCACGCCGTTTGACCTTAGAAGGTGCAGAGGTTGTCGGTGTTTATGAAGCAAAACCCACACCCTCCGGCCTTACCCGTAATATCCACCAGTGCTTACATGATTACAACATTCCACTGTACCTGTCTCACACTGTAACCAGAGTTTTCGGTCAGGACAGACTCGAGCAAGTGGAAATCTCTAAAGTAGACGAGAACATGCAGCCCATCGCTGGTACAGAAGAAATCATCGACTGTGATGCACTCATTCTTTCGGTCGGTCTGATTCCCGAAAATGAGCTTGCAGAAACCCTCGGCGTAAAGCTCGATCCCAAAACCAAAGGTCCGATTTGCGACGGTCAGCTGATGACCAGTGTAGACGGCATCTTCTCCTGCGGCAACGCTTTGCACGTAAATGACCTCGTAGACTACGTTTCCGAAAGCGGCGAAGAAGCCGGTAAAAACGCCGCCGTCTATGCGAGGAAAGAGAGAAAGCTTCTTCCCGTAGAAGCCTCCCCTGCTCTTTTATATGCCGTTCCGCAGGTTTTGGATTTAAACAAAGAAAACAAAGAAACCGTTGTGTATTTCAGAAGCCGCAATCCGCTTACAGCTTGCACATTTAAAATTCTTGTAGACGGTGAAGAGGTCTTTAAAAAGAATTACCCCTTCCTTCGTCCGCCGGAAATGGAACGCTTACAAATTGATTTTGACAGCTTCCACTTAACAGAGCATTCTAAAATCTCTTTAGACATCGAGGTGAAAGATCATGCGTGAATTGGTTTGTATTGTATGCCCCAGAGGTTGCACAATGCACATTGACGGTGAGGGGGAAAATATTACCGTCACAGGGAACACCTGTAAACGCGGTGCACAATTCGCCATTTCCGAAATGACAAAGCCCATGCGTACCATTTGTACGACCGTGCGAACCATTTTTCCCGAAGTACCGGTTCTGCCCGTTCGTGTAAGCGAAGAAATCCCAAAGAATAAGATTTTTGACGTGATGCAGGAAATCAACAAAACCGTGTTATCAAAGCCTGTGGGACGCGGAGACGTAGTGATTTCAAAGGTTTGCGGTCTTTCGGCGGATATTATTGCCACCAGCAATGTCTTAAACGAAATGAACAAACAAGGGGAGAAGAAATAGATGAGCACGCCACTTGTACTTACCTTTGATATCGGTACGCAAAGCGCACGTGCACTTTTAACAAAACCCGACGGCAGTTTTCTCGATATAGAACAGCTCAAATACAGTGAGCCTTATTATTCGAGAAATCCAGGTTGGGCGGAACAGCGCCCCGATTTTTACTATGACCGCATTTGTGAAGCCGGAAGAGCTTTACTTTCGCGAAACGAAGAAGCTCTCGAGGATATTATCGCGGTTACCCTAACCGTCATTCGCGACACAGTCCTTTGCTTAGACAAAGACAATCAGCCGCTTCGCGATATTATTCTTTGGCTCGATAAACGACAAGCAGATTTTAACAATCCCTTCCCTGCTTATAAAAGAGTTATCTTTAAGCTGGCAGGAATGCAGGATGCAACGAACATTTTATATAAGGCTACCGCATCCAACTGGATTCGGCAGTATCAGCCCGAGATATGGGCAAAAACAGCAAAGTATGTGGTGCTCCCCACCTACTTAAATTATAAGATGACTGGTAGGCTGGCTGATTCCGAAGCAAATATGATTGGTCACATTCCGTTTGACTATAAGCACAGAAAATGGAAAACCGACCGAGATTTAACCAAGTGTATTTGTGATGTAGAAAAAGAAAAGCTCTGCACGCTCTTAAAATCCGGTGAAACCATCGGGTACATCACTAAGGAATTTTCAGAAAAATCCGGTGTTCCGGTTGGCTTACCACTGATTGCTACAGGCTCTGATAAGGGCTGCGAAACCTTAGGTCTTTCTGTAATTAAAGAGAATAAAGCTTCTATATCGCTCGGTACAACGGCAACAATTCAGTTTGCGCTCAAGAAATATGTAGAACCGCAACCGTTCATGCCCGCCTACCCTGCTGTTCCCAATGATATTTACAATCCCGAAATCGAGATTTACAGAGGCTTTTGGCTTTTATCTTGGTTCGTTAAGGAATTCGGTACAGCAGATGCCATGGAGGCAAAGGAACTCGGTATTTCCGCAGAACAGCTTTTAGATAAACGCATTGAGAAATTACCACCGGGATGTGAAGGCTTACTCTTACAGCCTTACTGGACACCAGGTATTATCAATCCGACTTCGAAAGGTGCCGTTATCGGATTTGCAGATTATCACACGCACTACCATATTTACAGAGCGATTATTGAAGGTCTTGCGTTTGAGCTTTACCACTCCATGCGGATTATGGAAAAACGCGCAAAGGTGAACATTTCTGAAATCTATATCGGTGGCGGTGGTGCACGAAGTGACATCTCCTGCCAAATCTTTGCCGATGTTTTCGGTTTACCCGTCAAGCGCATCCAAACCCACGAAGCGTGCTCCCTTGGTGCTTCTATGGTTGCCTTCCTCGCAAAGGGTATTTTCACATCCTACGATGAAGCCATAGACGCTATGGTGCATGAAAAAGATGTTTTTCAGCCGGACCCCGAAACACATATCACCTATATGGACCTTTACTTAAACGCTTATCGCAAAATTTTCCCGAAGCTCAATCCCATTTACAAAAAAATTATTCAAATAGTTAAAAGGAGAGATATATTATGAGTAATAAACCCTACAAAGGCTTTGAACCAAAATGGCTCTTAACCCCCGCACCCGAAGGCAGCTATCGTTCTATTTTCCGTTGGGGCGATCCCGAATTCTTTAAATATCCGAAAGAGTCTCTTTATAACTTAATGAAAGAGACCTTTAAGATGACCGATGACGATTTCAAAGACTACACAGACGATATCGGCTTTGACCAGGTAGATCTTTCCGAATATCCCTCTAAGCTCGCGAAAAAGCATGTAGATGCTTTAAAGAAAATTGTTGGTGACGCTTTTGTTACTACCGAGGACTATCCCCGCTTGGCAGTCGCTTACGGTTGCACAGGCTATGACCTTTTAAGACTTCGCCATAAGCAGATTGAAAACGTACCGGATGCCGTTGTTTATCCGGACACCACTGCACAGGTGGAAGACATTGTAGCCTACTGCGTTAAGAATAAGATTCCGCTTTACGTTTACGGCGGTGGTTCTTCTGTTACACGCGGTATGGAAGCGGTTAAAGGCGGCGTTACACTGGATATGCGCAAGCGCTTTAACAAGGTAATCAGCTTTAATGAAGTAGACCAAACCATTACCGTTCAGGCAGGTATGTCCGGTCCGAAGCTCGAAGAAACCCTTAACAATGCACAGAGCATTTTCGGTGCAAAACGTGCTTACACCTGCGGTCACTTCCCGCAGTCCTTTGAATACAGCTCCGTCGGCGGCTGGACCGTAACCAGAGGAGCAGGTCAAAACAGCTCCTATTACGGCACGATTGCAGATATTGTACTTTCTCAGAAATACGCAACCCCGATTGGCAGAATTCAAACTAGCCATTATCCGAGAGAAGCTACCGGTCCGAACCTCAATCAGATTATGATGGGTTCCGAAGGCACTTTCGGTGTTTTAACTGAGGTTACCTTAAAGGTATTCCGCTATATGCCCGAAAACCGCAAGCGTTTCTCCTATATGTTTAAAGACTGGAAAACCGCTATGGAAGCTGCCAGAGAAATGATGCAGTGCGAATGCGGCTTCTCTTCTGTTTTCCGCCTTTCTGACCCCGAAGAAACCCATTTAATGCTCAAGCTCTATAACGTGGATGAAACCCCCTTAGAGCCGATTCTCGACAAGCTTGGCTACCGTGACATGGAAAGATGTATGTTCCTCGGCTTTACCGACGGTGAAAAAGGCTTCTCCCGCAATGTTGCGAAAAACATTGCTAAGATTGCCTTACAGCACGGCGGCTTCCCGATGACAGGTTACGTTACCAAGAGCTGGGAAAAAGGCCGTTTCAACGACCCCTATCTTCGTGATACGCTCATGGACTTCTCCATTATCACCGACACCTTAGAATGCACCGTAAACTGGTCCAATATGGAACAGGTACACAGAGATGTTCGTAAGGTTTGCCACGCTTTGCCGAACACCGTAGTTACCACACATATGTCTCACTGCTATCCGCAGGGTGCAAACCTCTATTTCATCTTCATTACCAAGATGAACGATGCAGATGAATTTAAGCGTTACCATACCACCATTTTGGACGCGATTCAGAAATCCGGCGCGGCTATTTCGCATCACCACGGTATCGGCAAGATGTTTGCTCCGTGGCTGGAAGGCTACATCGGTGAAAAGGAATACGGTGTATTCAAGACCTTAAAGAACTACTTTGACCCCGACTATATGATGAACCCCGGCGGCACTATCGGTTTGGACTTAAAACCCGAAGAAAAGAAGTTCTTAAACGAAAGAAAAGACTATCGTTAACCTAAAAGCATAAAACAACCCCCGAAAGAGTATTTCTTTCGGGGGTTTACTTTTTTACTTATAAAAAGCAAAATGCCGCTGACAGAATCAGCGGCATTAAAAGGCTTTTAAAAATAACTTACGCCTTGTTGAGTCTGTTAACAAGAGCAGACTTTTTACGGGCGGCATTATTCTTGTGTAAGAGACCCTTGGCAGCAGCCTGGTCGATCTTCTTAATTGCAACAGTAACAAGAGCTTCCTTGTCAGCTGCGCCGCTTTCAATAGCAAGGTTTGCCTTTTTGATTGCGGTCTTGAGCGCAGAGTTTGCGGATTTATTGCGCTGTGCACGCTTGTTGTTAACGATAACGCGCTTCTTTGCGGACTTAATATTCGGCATAGTGACACCTCCCTTACAATAACGATACCTATATTACCATTCTTTTCTTAAAAAAGCAAGTTTTTTTTGAAATTCATCACTAGATTTTCAAAAAAATGTTCATACTAAGCCTAGATATAGCAAAAATTGCAGCTTTTAGGAGGAAGAATATGGATTTTCATACCGACTTAGCCATGGAACGGCAGGAAATTTGTGAAAACAGACATTCTGAAAATGTAAGAGTAAAAACCGAAACGAGAGAAAACGCCAAAATTACCGAAATTGAAATTTTAAATGCCGAAGGCGAAAAAGAGCTAGGAAAACCCAAAGGCACTTATATTACGGTGGAAGTTCCCGAGTTTTCGCATGACAGTGAGCTTTTAGACGGTCGACTTTCCGCTCTTGTGGATGCCATTCGGAATTTACTGCCGAAAGAAAGCTGCTCGGCATTGATTGCAGGGCTGGGCAATGAAAACATTACCCCAGACGCCTTAGGGCCGCGTACAATTAACAATATTTTCGCTACACGCCATATTGATAAAGCTACTGCCATTTCTTTGGGCTTTGGAGAGCTGAATCCCGTTTCTGCGGTTTCTTTGGGTGTGCTCGGCCAAACGGGCATTGAAAGTGCTGAGCTGATTGCGGGGATTGCCGAAGATATTCACCCCGATGTAATCCTCACGGTAGATGCACTTGCGGCAAGAAGCGCCGAACGCCTCGGCAACACCGTGCAGTTAACCGACACAGGACTTACCCCCGGTTCGGGTGTAGGAAATCATAGAAGAGCCATTCGAGAAGAGATTTTAGGTGTCCCTGTGATTGCCTTGGGTGTGCCTACGGTCATTGATACGGAAACACTGCTTTCCAGTACTGAAAAAGATAACAATCTTTTAACAAATGCGCCGCGCATGATGGTCTGCCCCAGAGATATTGATACGGTTATCAAACGTGCTTCCCGCTATTTAGCACTGGCAATTAACTGTGCCTTACAACCTACCCTTTCCCCCGAGCTTTTGCTCTCAATTGTATAGTCCCTATATGGCTCTCAGACGTGTTTCTCTTCCTTTTTCTTTAAAAATAAAGAATGGATAAGTGAAACGCAAAAAGGCTTCAAAGTGCGCTCTGTTCGATTTTAAAGGAGGATATATTTTGAAAAAGCATCTTGTTTTAAAACGTTATCTTTTGACGATGCTGATTTTGTTTCTTTGCTTCACCTTGACCTTAGGCATTCTCAAAGCCCACGAAAACACAAGCAGTATGAAAAACGGCACAGCGAAAAATAAAATTCATTATGAGGATGTGCACGAGTTTTTTGAAAGCCACACCTAAAAAGAACAGGCAGAAGCTACATCACAGCTTCTGCCTGTTTGTTATCTAGGGATATTTAATTCGCAGGGTAATTTTTAAGAATCTGCTTATAAAATTCTACCGCATTACCGATGCTCTTTAAAGTAATATTTTCGTTTTCGCTGTGTACAGAGGCATACTGCTGATCATCAATATCAATCGGTGCAAAGCGAATCACGCAATCGCAGATGTCGGTCATATGACGTGCATCTGTGCCTGCCGGTAAAATGAACGGTGCCGCGGCTACGGCCGGGAACACATTTTCTACCGTCTGTTTCACATAGGAGAACGGGGCTTTGCTCATATCTGCCGGCGGATAATATTCATTACCCTCAGCGTCTTCCACGGTGATAGCATATTTTTCGGCAATCGCCTTGATTTTTTCAATATCCTTTGCCTGATCCGCATCATTTACACAGCGTAAAAATGCAGTGGCTTCACAGTAGTTATGAGTCTTGCCGTCGAACTTACCACCTTGAATGCCGTTAAAGGCGCAGGTTGTACCGAGCATAGAACCTGCCGCGGCATTGATATTCGGAATGAGCTTCACAAGAAGCTTTTCAAAACACCAAAGGTTAGAGAATACCAAACGCAGAGGCAACGGCATATAGGGGCAAAGCGCCTCGAACATGGCGCGTACTTCCGGGTACATACGGCGGATATAGAGATTCTTTGTGTTCTGTACTTCGGCAATAAACTTGCTCATACGTACAACGGGTGTATCCATATTTTGGGTAAGACCCGTGTGCACATTGCCTTGGTCGGCGCGGCAGTTTAAAGTATGTCTGCCCTTTTCGTGCACGGCAAGCATCGCACAGCGGCACTGCATACCGGCAAGCGGCGGAGAAATTACGGCGCCACCTTCATCGAGTACCAGTTCAAAGGTAATACCCTGCTCTTTAAAGTATTCAATGGCTTTCGGAATACCGTCGCCACCGAGTTCTTCATTATGAGAAGAACCGATATAAAGATTGGTCGGCGGTACATAGCCTTCTTTCAAAAGCTCTTCAATCGCAGAAAATTCCGCAAAGAGCGGTGTTTTGGTATCGACTGTACCTCTGCCCCAAAGAACGCCATCTACAATTTTGCCCTCGAAAGGTGGCTGTTTCCACTCACCGTCTGCTTTAACAACATCGTGGTGAGACATGAGCATAATGTTACGGGACTTATCTTTACCTTCTAATTTATAAATCCAGCAATCATCGGAGAAAATCATGCGCTCCATTTTCTCGTGCACAAGCGGGAAGAGCTTTTCTACCGTTTCACGCTGTTTCTTAAATTCGGTATCATCGTAAGAGCCTTCTACAGAAACGGTTTTGCAGCGAATCATCTGTGCAAGACGCTCGGCATAGTATTTCTGTTCTTCTTCGGTTTTCCAGTATTTGTATTCGCCGAGCTTTCTGCCCTTTACGGTTACTTTAATTGTATTACCGATGAGAACCAAAAGGAAAACGGCGAGGAGTGCTAAAACAATATATAAAACAATCATTCTGATTTCTCCTTTTTCGCGTGCGCACGAATCGTACCGAGAACCTCTTTTTCATTGTAGAAAGCATAAATCACTACAGAAACTAAAGTGAAGAGACCGCCGACAATCGCAGAAAGAAGAAGGCCCTGCTTGCCGACATGGTTATCGCCGCTGGCGCCAATATTGACAAGAGACGGTACAATCATCATCGCAAGAGAAATGCCGAGTTTTGTTACAAAGCTCTTTGCTGCAGAAAAGGTGCCCTCCTGGTTGATGCCGGTCTTGATGGTGTCATACTGAATAACATCCGCCATCATGGAGCTGGGCAAAATATTGAGAACGGCAAAGGGAAGAGAAACAAAGAGTGCAAAGAGAATCGCCACTAAAAGCTCATGCCCCTTCGGGAACACGTCTACACTGCAAATTAAAAATTCTGCAACTGTAAAGGTAATACAGCCGACAATCATCGGCATTTTTTTGCCCTTCGTCTTAGACCATTTATTGATCAGCGGATAAAGGCAAAGCGAACCGACAATCGAAGTTGCCATGATAATAATAGATTTGCTCTCGGGGATACCCATAAGCTCTGTGATGTAGTACATAATGCAAGCTTGGAAGAAGCCCATGCCTGTGCCTTCAAAAAGCTGACCTAAGGTCACAAGCACAAAATGCTTATTCTTAAAGGCATGCTTTAAGGATTTGCCAAGAGAAACCGTCGGGCGAACCGAGCTGACATAGTCCTTTTCTTTGATAGCAAGAGCCGGAATCAAAAGTAAAATTACACCGATAATCGCAAAAACTAAGAAAGTATAGCGCCAAGCCATAATCGGTTCAAGACCTAAAGCGGATTTCATACCCGAAACAATCGCCGGGGTTGCATAGCCAAGCATACTGCCGACAACGAAGAAAAGAGAATGGAAGGTATAAGTATCTACCAGCATTTTCTCGTCGGTCACCATTTCAGGAAGCAAGGCACCGTGCGGAATCATATAAAGCGTATAGAAAACAAAGTATGCCCAAATCCAAATGGCAAGCCAAATGTTATTGAACATAAGGTTTTGAGACGGCGACCAGAAAATCAAAAGCGCACTGACTGCAAACGGAATCGCATACATTTGCATATAGGGAATACGTCTGCCGCGCTTATTTTTCGATTTGTCACTCAGGCTTGCAACCAGAGGGTCGGAAACCGCATCAATCACGTGGCCCAAAGCCTTGATTAAGCCGATGACGGTCAGAATGCCTAAAAAGATATTGCCCTGTGTAATCAAAACCGGGATGCCGGATTTTTGGGTCGGTTGATAGAAATAAATCAGATAGTTGTTAATCATTGTGGTGAAAAGGCCGACCGCAAACTGCGGCAAGCATAACATCACAATGAGACCCATTGTAACTTTTTTCTTTTCCATGTTCTCTTTTTTCCCCTTATGTTTATTTCTTGTGGTAGCGAAGCGCGCAGATATCGTCGCCCTTGGCAATGCATTTAGGTAAATCTAAAACTGCATCATACTGCTCACCGATGCCGTGGTCGCCACACATCGCAATATCGCAAAGCAGTGCAATCTGCTCATCGGTGCAGCCCATTTTCTGCCAGCCTTTTACGAGCGGGCAATAGTGAAAATCCAAAGAAAGCTTATCGTCGGTGGATTCTACCACATCCATTTCAAACATCCACTGTGCACCCTTGGTAAAGAGCGTTTTCTTGAGGCCTTTAAGGCTCTTTGTGCCGCCTTTTTTCACAAGATCAGCGCCCTGATTTAAGCCACAGCGCTTGATAGCTGCACTGGAAAACTCCTCAATATCCATTCCCCTTTTGCTTGCTTCATCGGTTAAAAGATAAAGCCACTGTGCACGTTGCTCAATCTGACCTCTGACGGATTGAATTAAAGAAAATGTAATTTTAGGTTCATTTTTGATTTTAGACATAAAAGTCCCTCTCTTTCTAATTTTTCGGATTCGTCTAAAAATACCCCGTATCCTAAATATAAAGAATATTATATCGTACAAAAAGAATTAGGTCAAGAAGAATAAAACTCCCCTTTTAGAAAGAGGAGTTTTTTTCACAGCCAAATATTTTAACTTATTTTGCAATCTGCCACTTGTCGAAAAGCCGTTTAGCATCGGGCAGGACATCGGTATTTTCCGGATAAGGATAATCCTTATAGTCCTTTGCATAGGAAAGCTCAAATTCATTAAGCTTTTTGCCGAAGGGGAAACTGCGATATGCCATTCTCTGCGGATAATCATTACCCGTTCTAAAGAGAAACGCTGTACCGTCCTTTAAATGCGCTATAGCTTCCTTATAGAACATATCCCAGCGAACGTAATAATATTCTTTAATAAGGCCATTCCACTCACGCCAGGAATAGTCATAAAGAGCATAGGTCGTGCCACGAATGTCGCCCCATTCGGTAATGAGGGTACGTGCATTGAAGTCATAATACTGTTTTTCCGCTTCGTCGGTGGCAAGATTATGTGCATCATTAATCCAGCGGGAAAGACACATTTCCTTGCGATGCCCAAGGAGAGCATCCAAATCCAAAAGCAAATCCAGCTGTTCTTTGGAAATCTGCTCCACTAAAGTGATATTCTTCTTCTCATAGGCGACTTTCCACTCTTTTTGTCTATCGTGGAAGCGGTTGCTGAGCACCTGTCTTGTAAGGTCACAAAGATCGTACTGATAGCCGTCGGATTCTGCAAACAAATCGCTCACGGAAAGGAAGAGTTCCAAAGCTTTTTCAAGCTTTTTGGTATCATACCAAACTTTTGCAAAACAGCAGGGACCAGTTCTTACGGGCATGAACTGCGGACGGGAAGCTAAGGTTGAGCCGACCTCGTTTTCCTCGTAGCCTGTATCACTATAGCAGGTTTCCAATAAAAGCTGCCAAGCGCTATAAAGAGCTTCGTTCCATGCGCCGTAGCGTCGTAAAATATAATCACGAAGCCATGTGTCAAAATCAATCGCATTAGATTCTGTGAGCATATGGAACTGCAAATCATAAACCACAGGGTTTTGCTCAATGCCTTCCATAAACATACCGGAGCCGACAACGTTAGAGCCTTTCCCCTGTAATTTTAAGTAAGCATTCTTTGTGTGCACACGTACCTTACCTTGCATAGCATTTTTGCCGCCGAAGTTATGGAGCATACCTGCAATTACAGGATATTTTCTAATTCGTCTATATTTGTAAGAGCGTTCGGAGTTTAAATCCAAAAGCAAGAGTCTATCTTCCGGCACAGCGGTAACAATATTTTTGTGCAGTGTCCACGCCTGCATCACCCATATGGATTGCGGGTCGAAATTCTCATAAAGGGTATTGATAGATTTACCCACGGCACGAAGATACCACGGCCACGGCTGCGGCGGCGTACCCTCATGGAAGGGGTCACACGCAATATAATGATAATTACCGAAGAGGCGTTCGAGATTTTTAAGATAAGCCATGCCGAACTCCTGGAACAACGGGTCTAAGGGGTCCAACTGCCCTGTTTTCGGAAATCCGCACCAGCCGTTCTTCTTTACGATTTTGGATTTCGGATATTTTTCTTTTAAAAGAACCGGCACATGACCGGAAAAGCCCTGCTGAATGGGCTGCATACCGAATTCTATATATCGTTTTAAGATTTTTTGACCGAGGACTTTTCTTTCTTCTATGTATTTTTCATCCTGCGGCGGCAGATAGCTGTCGATATTGGTCATGAGATGCCAAGCCCAAAATGCAGGACCGGAAACCGAATTTAAGGCTTCTTCTTTGGTAAAGCCGAACTGTAAAAGGGTTTCGTACCAAACCGCTTCGCTACCTACCACACAGAGCGGCATATTGATGCCGTTCATCGCCATGAAGTCGATTTCTTTTTCCCAGCGGTCAAAATCCCACCAGGTTGCCGTGTAGTTCAAGGTGCAATAGTTGAGATAAACACGGTGCTTTTGCACGATGGTATGCTCGAATACTCCATCAATAGGTGCTAAATCCGCAATCTCAATTTCCCAGTTGCCACACCAAGACTTTTGCACATGGCAATATTTTTGCAAATAGCTGTAAAGACCGTTTGCAAAAGAGACAAAACAGTTTGCCTCTACATAAAGGTCACCGTTTTCGGTGTGCAAGGCATATCTGTCCTGTGCTTCCCCGGTTAAAGTCACATGAATCCTGTCTTTAAACTTCGGTAAATTACGCTCTAAAAAATCATAAATAACCTGTTCCATTTCCATTCCCCTCTTACTAATTTTAAGGTTATAAGGTTAGTATAGCAAAAAGCAGAATACCTTGTAAAGTCTTTTTAAAAAAAGCCCGCTTTTTTCTAAGAAAGCAGGCTTTTTTTCTTATAAAATAATGCAAATGAGACCGTTGCAGCCTTCGTTGATGACACGCTCCAAGGTTTCTTGCAGCTTCATTCTTGCATCGCCGGGCATATGGAAGAGTTTGTTGCGCAGTCCCTCGTTGACAAGCTCGTTTAGGGATTTACCAAAGATATTGGAATCCCAGATTTTCTTGGGATCTTCTTCAAATTCTTTTAAGAGGTATTTTACCAAATCCTCGGACTGGCTTTCGCTACCGACAATCGGAGCGACTTCGGTTTGAATATTGGCCTTTAACATATGAATAGACGGTGCAGAAGCACAAAGCTTGACGCCGTAACGACCGCCCTGCTTGACGATTTCCGGCTCTTCGAGCTTCAATTCATCAATCGTGGGCATCACAATGCCGTAGCCGGTGGCTTCGACCTCATCTAAGGCGCATTTGAGCTTTTCGTATTCCTTACAAATGGCGGAAAGCTCGCACATTTTAGAAATCAAGCCCTGCTCATTTTCGATATCCATGCCGGTTTTTTCGGAAAGAATTTTATAGAACAGGTCATTCTTTAAGGAAACAGTCATCCACGCCGTACCCTTGCCAAGCTCCATTTTCGAGATACGGGCATCGGTGATATATTCGCATTCTAAAAGTTCATCTTTTAAGATTGCCACATCGCGTACCAATTCCATTCGACCTGCGGCTGCATTTACGGCGGCATAGGTTGCCGCACGCAGCCAGTGGTCACGCGGCAAAGAAACGAGCCAGCTTGGGAAATCCACGGAGATTTCGCGCACGGGGAATTCAAAGAGCACCTGCGTTAAAATCTCTTTAATATCCGTTTCACTCAGCTCTAAGCAGTTGACGGGTAAAACGGGTACACCGTATTCTTCGGACAAGGTGTCAGCCAGCATCACGGCGCTGTCGGACTTCGGGTAGGTACAATTTAAAAGGACGATAAAGGGCTTATGCAAAGCCTTGAGTTCGGCAATGACGCGTTCCTCGGCTTCCTTATATTCCTCACGCGGAATGTCGGAAATACTGCCGTCTGTTGTGACCACCAAGCCGATTGTCGAATGCTCGTTAATGACCTTTTTTGTGCCGATTTCCGCCGCTTCCTGAAACGGCATTTCTTCGGACGACCACGGCGTATGTACCATGCGCGGGCCATCATTTTCGAGATAACCGAGGGAGGCCGGCACGATATAGCCGACACAGTCAATCATACGAACCGAAAAAGAAGCGTTGTCGGGCAGACTGATTTCCACCGCATTTTCGGGAATGAATTTCGGTTCTGTGGTCATAATGGTTCGCCCGGAGGACGATTGCGGCAATTCATCTACCGCGCGGTCATGCATGGCGCCGTCTTCGATATTAGGCAGGACTAAGGTGTCCATAAAGCGTTTGATAAAGGTAGATTTGCCCGTGCGCACCGGTCCGACAACACCAACATAGATGTCCCCTTTGGTTCGTTCGGCAATATCCTTATATATACTTTTCGTTTCCATATTGCTTCTGCCTCCCTTAGACCCTCGGAATTAAGAGGGTGCATTTTTCCTCAATTTTTTCACCCTGCAAGCCGTTTTCCTTTTGTACGGATGAGACGGTGGTATTGTATTGCCGTGCAATATCCCAAAGGGATTCCCCACCGTTGGCAAAATAAATGGTCAGTGCTGCTGCCTCCGCTGTTTTTTTGCGGTCCTCGAGGAGCGTAATATCCGAAAGCACGCGTCGGGTTTCACAGGTTTGCAGCAAGGCTTCGATTTCGAGCTCCACGCGCACTTCCATTTTGTCACCGGCATTCAAAAGGTAATCGACGCCGCTCAGACGCACATGAACATTTGCCAAAAGGCTTTCGTTTTTGGCGGCGGCGTTTCTCGAATACTTATAGTCGAGTTTTTTATCTGCGACGCCCCATTCGCCCTGTGTTGTACAATAGAGGATTTCGAGCTGTACCGTACCCTCTAAGCGGATAGTGCCTTCTGAAACTACAGGCGTATAAGTAATATCTGTACAGCGTACCGACAGAATCTCTTTAACATCACAGCCAGCAAAATCCACCTCACCGCGGCAAAGATGTGTATCTGTAAAGCGGTCGCAAATGCTTTTCAGTTCTAAGCTTTCTTCCTTTGTCTCAATTTCATATTCGGTGGAATAGGCATCTAAAAGCAGGGTTTCTTCCTTTTCCTTATAAAGGTCTATGGAAACAGCGATACAGGCTTTGGCATCCAACAGACGAAGTGCACCGGCGGCATCGGGCTTTGCGGTAATCTGTAAAGCCGTTACGGTGAGATCGGCATCGGCAATGCCCTCCTCTTCTGCGCCCTCGATTTCCACAATCTGGCTAATGGGCATGGAGTGCAGCATGGTTTCTACGTTGCCTGTATTGCCCTCACAAAGGTAAACGGTTTTAACAGAAAGCGTTCCCTTTAAAAGCGCTTTTCCTGCCACTAACTTTACGCTTTGCAGCTGTGCTTCGGCATCGGCACAAAGGATTTCACCGACCGCGGGTTTGGCTTCACCCAGCTCTAAGGTTTCCTGCAAGGAAAACATTTTTTCCGTCGCACCGAGAAGTGCACCGGTTTCTGCCTTTTGCGTTTTAATCTGCATACCGCCACCTGTGCAATCGCAAATGACGGGTTCGTTTTCTATAATATAGGCTGTGATTGCCAAAGAAATCGCACCGTGAATATCCATTTTGCGCGGAGATAATACACGGCAGTTCACATATTCTGTTTTGGCACGTGCCTTGGCAAAAGCGCCGTCCGGCAAGGTGCATTCCGCTGTTTTGA
Source organism: Acutalibacter sp. (assembly GCA_020025775.1). Taxonomy (GTDB): domain Bacteria; phylum Bacillota; class Clostridia; order Oscillospirales; family Acutalibacteraceae; genus Fimenecus. The sequence goes on along the minus strand of JAHHRN010000002.1, from coordinate 40,584 downwards.
AAAACGGCACAGTCTGCTCAAAACAGCGCACTTCCTTTTCTTCGCTGCAATAGAGAATGCGAAGCAATGCCGCACCCTCTGCTGTGATTTTGTCGCTGGCGGTTTGAATGGTATAAATCTGCGGTCGGACACTGCATTTTAAAACGTGCGCAATATCCGGGTAATACTCCGGAAGCGTGATGTCGCTGTCTACGGCCTGTTCTGCAGTGCTTCCGAAAATCTTGCGTTTGACGGCGTGTGTATCGGTCTGCTTCTGAAACTCCATTTTAATCTCTCCTCGCTTTTGTTTCGTTCAAAAAATACATATTCTCTTTTCGGCAGTTTTATGACAGGCTGTTTTCAGCGTTCAAAAAAACTTTTAAAAAATTTTCAAAAAAGTATTGACAAATGATGCATTTTCGAATATTATATAGACAAATCAGTAATGATTCCTGTTATCGAGAGGAGAACAAAATGCCAGAGCTTAGAAAAAGTAAGCAGAGAGATGCAATTATGGAAAATCTCATGCAAAGGCATGACCACCCGACAGCAATGGAAGTTTATTTAGAGGTTCGAGAGAAATTTCCAAATTTAAGTCTTGGAACACTCTATCGCAATTTAAAACAGCTTTGCGAAGCTGAAAAACTGATTTGCTTTTCTTTGGGTGACGAAGAACACTATGACGCAAACACAGAACTGCATTACCATTTAAGATGCAATCAGTGTCATCGCTTCTTCGACGTGGATTTCCCAAAACTGGATGCACTCACCGAGCCTACTATCCCTAATTTTAAAGGTGAAGTTTTTGATCACCAGTTGATTTTTTTCGGTCTTTGTGAGGAATGTTCCGCAAAGAACCGTTTAAAATAAATCTTTAAGGAAAAAAATTATTTTTTGGAGGAAATTATTATGAAAAAATTTGTATGCCCCGTTTGTGGTTATGTTTATGAAGGTAACGAAGCTCCTGAGAAGTGCCCGCAGTGCGGCGTTCCGGGTTCCAAATTCACAGAAATGACGGAAACTTCTTGGGCTTGCGAGCACGTTGTTGGCATCGCTAAGGACGCTCCCGAAGACATTAAAGAAGATTTACGTGCAAACTTCAACGGCGAATGCTCCGAAGTTGGTATGTACCTTGCTATGAGCCGCGTTGCTTTCCGTGAAGGCTATCCGGAAATCGGTATGTACTGGGAAAAGGCAGCTTTCGAAGAGGCTGAGCATGCTTCCAAGTTTGCAGAGCTTCTCGGTGAAGTTGTAACCGACAGCACCAAGAAGAACCTTCAGATGCGTGTTGAAGCTGAAAACGGCGCAACCGCTGGTAAGCTCGACCTTGCAACCCGCGCAAAGAAAGCAAACCTTGACGCAATCCATGACACCGTTCACGAAATGGCTAAGGATGAAGCTCGTCACGGCAAAGCTTTCCAGGGTCTCTTAGAGCGTTACTTCGGCTAATCGCTCAAAAGTTTTAGTCAAGTTCATTTCATTTTCCTATCCATCTTGGGCAGAATTCGTTGTTTCGGATTCTGCCCTTTGTTTTACTTAAAAGCACCAAAATCCGATTAAGCACATTTTCATTCCTCAAGAAATCTAAACTAAGGGCTACTGTTTTCCGCTTCGCGATGTACTGTAGACTTTTGAAAATTGCTTATTTACAAAGGGCGGGAATTTTTGTATAATAAGTTGTTGGAGATGATAGACATGGCAAATCAAATGGCAAAATATGAAAAAGCAACGAAATATGATTATGTAAAGAAAAATAAAACGGAAAACTTTACCTTTTTGAATCAAAATTTCTGCAAGAAAGGACAGACCATTTTATTCGGTGACTCGATTACAGAAATTTTTAATCACTATGAGCTTTTCTATGCTTACACAGAAAAGACAGGTCAGGCTGTTTATAACCGCGGTATCAGCGGCGACACCTCGAATCGTCTTTTAGAGCGTCTTCAGGATAATGCGCTGATTTTAGAGCCGAAGAACCTTGTAATTCTCATCGGTACCAACGATATCGGCTGTGGTTTTGCAACCCCTGAATATATTGCGCTCAACGTTCAAAGACTGATTAAGGAGACAAAAGAAAAATCTCCGAAAACCCACATCATTTTAGAGGCGGTTTACCCGGTAAATAAGCTGATGAATGTTGCTTCCGTGCAAATGGTCGGCAGACGCACCAACAAAGACATTGCCACACTCAATGCTTTATTAAAGGAAGTTGCCGAAAACGAAGAGGTCACCTTCTTAGACCTTACAAAAGAGCTTTCCAACCGAAAGGGAACGCTTGCCAAAGAATACTGCTATGACGGTTTACACCTCAATGCACACGGCTTTAAAGTCGTTGCAGAGCACATCATTCCCCTTTTAAAGAAGTAGCTATTTTCTTTTTTCCATGCCATTATTCTATACTATAAAAGAAAAGGATTTTACTTATGTTACAATTTGAAGAATTAAGATTACAGCTCCTCGGTCACGAAGCAGAGCTCAAAGACTTAGCGGAAGCTTTAGGTCTTTCTAAAATCAAAGAAGAAATCAAAACCTTAGAAGCACAGGCCGCACAGGAAGGCTTTTGGGATGATATTAAAAATTCCCAGGTTGTTTTAAAGAAAACCAGCTCTTTAAAATCCAAGGTAGAAGCTTATGAAAAACTTTGCCAGGATTATGACGACACCCTCGTGATGATTGAGCTTTCCAACGAGGAAGAAGATTTAGACCTTTTACCCGAATGCCAAGAAGGTGTAAACAAATTCGAAAAGGATTTGGACACCATGATGCTCACTACCCTGCTCTCTGAAGAGTATGACAGCAAAAATGCCATTCTTACCTTCCACGCAGGTGCAGGCGGCACTGAAGCACAGGACTGGGCAGAAATGCTCTTTAGAATGTATAACCGCTGGGGTGAGCGTCACGGCTACAAGGTTTCCACCCTCGACTATTTAGACGGTGATGAAGCCGGCCTTAAATCCGCAAGTATTCTTGTGGAGGGTGAAAACGCTTACGGCTTCTTAAAGAGCGAAACCGGTATTCACAGACTGGTTCGTGTTTCCCCCTTCGACTCCGAAGGCAGACGTCACACCTCTTTCGCTTCTCTCGAGGTTATGCCCGAAATCGACGACACCATTGAAGTAGACATTGCACCCGAAGACATCAAAATGGATGTTTACCGTTCGAGCGGTGCGGGCGGTCAGAAGGTTAACAAAACCTCTTCTGCGGTTCGTCTTACCCATATCCCGACCGGTATTGTCGTTGCCTGCCAGATTGAGCGAAGCCAGCACCAAAACAGAGAAGTGGCTATGCGTATGCTCAAATCCAAGCTTTTAGAAATCAAAGAAAGAGAACACCTCGAAAAGATTTCCGATATTAAGGGTGACCAGAAGGAAATCGGCTGGGGCAGCCAGATTCGTTCCTACATCTTCATGCCCTATCAGCTCGTTAAAGACCACCGTACCAACTACGAAATGGGTAACATCAACAACGTTATGGACGGCGATTTAGACGGCTTCATTAACGCTTATTTAAAGATGCAATCCCAGAAGAAGATTACAAACAGCTAAGTGAAAAAGTAAAAAGAACCCCGAAAGCAACAGCTTCGGGGTTCTTTTTTTAGCTTTTCTTAGTGTGTATAGTCGAGATAGGTTATATCCTCGGGCAAATTTTTCATAATGGTTTCCTTCATCTTTTTGGCAAAGGGACAAGGATAACCGATGGGTGTACCTTTGAACACACAGGAAGCAAATGCAATCGTATCCGCGCCGCGGCGAACTAACTCTTTCGCTCGGAGTACCGCTTTCTTGCCGGGACAGCCGCCGCAGTTGCAAAAGCCGATGATTTCAATATCTTCCTCTACGCCCTCAAAAGCGCCCTTCTTCGCCTGCACGGTTTTAAAATCTGTTGTGCCGGGACAATAATCCTCTGTTTGCATACAACGAATAATGCCAACCTTCATACACTTTTTCTCCTTTCGTTCGGGGAAGCTCCTTAAACTCCCCTGCTTTCAAAAAAAGTATAAAGGATTGCAAAGTTCTTGTCAAGGAATTCTTGACATATGTCGAATATGGCGTATAATAAACCTTAGTAACATATGTCATAAACTTTTTAGGAGGTGTCGTTTTGCCAAGGCCGAGAAAATGCAGAAAAATTTGCTGTCTTCCCAAAACGAAAGGATTTAACCCCATCGCCTGCGAACGCTTAAAGTCACCGGTTAGCTTAACCGTGGATGAATACGAAGCCATCCGTTTGATTGACAAGGAAGGCTTATCGCAGGAAGAATGCAGTTTAAAAATGGAGGTTGCCAGAACCACGGTACAGCAAATTTACACACAGGCACGTCAAAAGATTGCCGAGGCGCTGGTGGACGAACGTCCCTTACGCATTTCGGGTGGGGACTACCGCCTTTGTGACGGCAATCCGCACACAAACGGCTGTGCCTGCTGTAAGCACAAAAAAGTAAAATGTGAACAAGAAACGGAATAAGGAGTGTTTTAGATGAAAGTAGCGATTCCGGTAGACGACACCAAGCAGGCGGTTTGCGTCAGCTTCGGCCGTACACCTTATTTTTTATTTTTTGATACAGAAACAAAAGAAAGCCATATTTTAGAAAATCCCGCCGCCGAAGCCGAAGGCGGTGCCGGTGTGACCGCCGCGCAATTTATTGTCGACAACGGTGCAGAGGTGCTTTTGACCATTCGTTGCGGCGAAAATGCGAAAACCGTATTCGATGCCGCAGAATTAAAGGTTTATAAGACCGAAAGCCCCTCGGCAGAAGAAAATATCCAATTATTTTTGGAGGATAAGCTCAGCGTTTTGGAAAAATTCCACGCAGGCTTTCACGGATTAAGATGAAGAAAATTGCTGTACTCAGTGGTAAGGGCGGTGCAGGTAAAACCTTTGTTACGGTAAATCTTGCCGCCGCTTCGCCCAAAGCGGTTTATGTGGACTGCGATGTAGAAGAACCGAACGGGCATTTATTTTTAAAGCCGCAAATCACAAAGCAAGAAGCTGTGTATACCGCCTTACCGCATTTTGACAAAGAAAAATGCATCGGCTGTCGCAAATGCGCTGACTTTTGCCGTTTCCATGCTTTGGCATTTTTGCGCGGCAAGCCCCTTTTATTCCCCGAAATCTGCCACGCTTGCGGCGGATGCGAGCTACTCTGCCCTGCACAGGCGATTGACGAAGAAAAAAGAGAAATCGGCGTTTTAAAAGAGGGCGAAAGCGGCTCTGTTTCCGTGGTTAGTGGAGAAATGCATCTCGGCGAATCTTCGGGCACAAAAATCATTCAAAAAGCCGTTGCTGTCGGGCTTCAAAAAGCCGAAGAGCAAGATGCACTGCTTTGCATCGACTGCCCGCCCGGCAGTGCCTGCACGGTTATGGAAAGCATTGCCAATGCCGATTACTGTATTTTAGTTGCCGAGCCGACGGCGTTCGGTTTTCATAATTTTAAAATGGTACACGAGCTTACAAAGGTGTTAAAGAAGCCCTGCGGCGTAGTGATCAACAAAGCGGAAGAGCCTTATCTGCCGTTAGAAGATTACTGCAAAACGGAAAACACGCCGATTCTTTTGAGCATCCCCTACCGCATGGAAATTGCCAAGCTTTGTGCCGCAGGTCAAGTTGCCGCTTTGGAAAACGAAGAAGCAAAGAGGCTATTTACGGCACTTTTAAAAACGATTGATGAGGTGACCGCATGAAAAAGCTTTTGATTTTAAGCGGCAAGGGCGGCACAGGCAAAACCACCACCGCCGCGGCATTCACTAAATTTGCAAACGCCGGTGCGATTGCGGACTGTGACGTGGATGCGCCGAACCTGCACCTCGTATTAAATAAGCAGGAAGCCCCCGAGACTTCGCCGTTTTACGGTTCGGAGAAATTTTATATTGACGAGGAAAAATGTATCGGCTGTGGGATGTGCCAAACGCATTGCCGCTTCGGTGCGATTCAGAAAACCGCAAACGGGAAATATGCCGTTACCGATTACAGCTGTGAGGGCTGTGGCGTTTGCGCTTATGTTTGTCCCGAAAAAGCGATTTCGGCACAGGCAGACGTTGCCGGCGAGCTTTCTTTATATAAAGACTCCCCTGTTTTTTCCACCGCGACACTCAAAATGGGCAGGGGTAATTCCGGTAAACTCGTAACCGAAGTAAAATTTGCCCTCGACAAGACAGCTCCCGCCTCTACCCCTTTGGCAATTATTGACGGTTCTCCGGGCATCGGATGCCCTGTGATTGCCTCCGTTACGGGTGTGGATTTTGTGCTTTTGGTGGCAGAGCCATCTTGCAGTGGGCGAAACGATTTAGAGCGGCTCATCAAAACCGCTTCGATTTTGCACGCCGACCTTGCAGTGTGTGTCAATAAATATGACATTGCCCCCGAAGAGACGAACGCCATAGAAGCCTTTTGCAAGGAGAATGAAATTCCCTTTGTAGGAAAAATCCCCTACGACAAAAACGCCAGTCGCGCCATTAACGAGGGTAAATCCTTAGCAGAAATCGAATGTCCAGCGCAGGAAGCCTTGTATGGCATCTATCAAAGGGTTATAAAGCTTATGGAGGTGGACACATGAAAATCGTATCTTTAATGGAGAACACCTCACAGTGCCCCGAGATTTTAGCGGAGCACGGGCTGAGTCTTTATATCGAAGCCGACGGAAAGAAAATTCTTTTTGATTCCGGGCAATCGTCGAATTTTATAAAGAATGCCGAAACACTCGGCATTGACCTTGCGGCAGTTGATATAGCTGTATTATCGCATGGGCATTATGACCACGGCGGCGGACTGCTGGCATTTTTGGAAATCAACGAGAAAGCCCCTATCTATATTCGCGAAGATGCTTTCGCTCGATATTATAACAGTATTCGGGAAGCCGACATTGGTCTTGATAAACGGCTTTTGAAAAATAAAAGAATCCGTTTTACAAAGGATGTTGAAAAGCTTTCACCGAATATGGTATTATATTCTTGTAATGAAAAAGTGCGTCCCTACCCTTCTCCCGCCTATGGGCTTTGCAAGGAAGCGGACGGTCAATTCGTTCCGGATGACTTTTTACATGAACAATATTTAGAAATCACCGAGGGGAACAAGCGTGTGTTAATCAGCGGTTGTTCTCACAAGGGTATTTTGAATATCGTGAACTGGTTTCATCCCGACATACTGGTCGGCGGCTTTCATTTGATGAAGCTTGACCCCGAAACCGAGGAAGGTGCAAAGGTTCTGCGCGAAACCGCAGAAATTCTGCTTTCCTACCCCACTCGATACTTCACCTGTCACTGCACGGGAGAAGCACAATTTAAGTTTTTGAAAACATATATGGAAAATCGGCTCGACTATCTCTCGAGCGGACAATCCATTGTGATTTAAGGAGGAAATTATATGAGCGAAAATTGTTCGCACAACTGCCAAAGCTGCGGCAAAGACTGTAGCGAAAGAACGGCACAGTCTTTTTTAGAAAAGCCGCATGAAATGAGCAAAATCAAGAAGGTTATCGGCGTTGTCAGCGGTAAGGGCGGTGTAGGTAAAAGCCTTGTTACCTCTCTTTTAGCTGTTCTCGCCTCTCGTGAGGGTCACAAGACCGCTATTCTCGATGCGGATATTACCGGTCCGTCTATCCCGAAGGCTTTCGGTATTCATGAAAGAGCAGAAGGCAATGAGGACGGCATTTTCCCGGTTAATTCCAAAACCGGCATTGAAGTAATGTCTTTAAACCTTTTAACCGAGAATGAAACTGACCCCGTTGTTTGGAGAGGTCCGATTATTGCCGGTACGGTAAAGCAGTTCTGGACTGACGTTATGTGGGGCGATGTAGACTACATGTTCATCGACATGCCGCCCGGAACTGGTGATGTGCCGCTGACTGTATTCCAGTCCATTCCCGTGGACGGTATCGTAATTGTCGCTTCCCCGCAGGAGCTTGTCGGCATGATTGTGGAAAAGGCCGTAAAGATGGCACAGATGATGCATATCCCGGTTATCGGTTTAGTAGAAAACATGAGCTATGTCACCTGCCCCGACTGCGGTAAGGAAATCCGCATTTTCGGTGAAAGCCACGTGGAAGCAATCGCCGAAAAGCACAATGTAAAGAATATCGCAAAGCTTCCGATTGAACCGAAGCTTGCCGCCGCTTGTGATGCGGGCGCAATCGAGCTTTTCGAGGGCGATTGGCTGAACGATATGCTTTCCGCTATTGAAGCACTGTAAGATTTAAAATTAAAATCATTCTATAAAGGAGTAATCAATTATGAAAATTGCAGCAGCAGCTATGGGCAAAACAGTCGCACGTCACTTCGGTCACTGCGAAAACTTCATTCTTTTTGACACAGAAAACGGCGCAATCACTAAGGAAGAAAGCATTCCGAACCCCGGTCACAGACCCGGTTTTCTGCCGAATTTCTTAGGTGACCTCGGCGTTGAAGTCATTATTGCCGGCGGTATGGGCGGCGGCGCTGTAGACATCTTCAACGAGAGAAACATTGAGGTTATTGTTGGTGTTGAGGGCGATGCAAGAGCAGCTGTAGAGGAATACCTCAAGGGCAACCTTGTTTCTACCGGTTCTATTTGCCACGAGCACGAGCATGAAGGCAACTGCGAAGGCTAAAGAATATTTACATTAAAAACACGTACATTGGAAAGGAGCATTTTTATGGAGCTTAAATTCTATCTTTGCAATCATTGTAAGAACGTTATCACCATGTTGCACAACGCCGGTGTTCCGGTAATGTGCTGCGGCGAAAAGATGCAGGAGCTTGTGCCGAACACTGTGGATGCGGCCAACGAAAAGCACCTGCCTGTAGCAGAGCTTCGTGACGGTAAGCTGACCGTAAAGGTTGGCTCGGTGGCACACCCCATGACTGAGGAACACTATATTCAGTGGATTTGCCTGCAAACGGAAAGCGGCTTCCAGATTAAAAAGCTTCTTCCCTCTGCGCTTCCCGAGGCTCAGTTTGTATTAGGTGACGAACAGCCTGTAGCGGTTTACGCTTACTGCAATCTGCACGGTCTTTGGAAAACAGAGTTAAGGAAATTCTAAAGCAAAGCGCATTTCCATATTAAAGCATGAAAAAAGCCTTCTGCAGTGTGCAGAAGGCTTTTTTATTGGTTTAGATATGATATTTTGCTGTATATTCCTCGTAATGCTTATCAAACTCATGGGAATGTAATTCCTTTAAGTTGATTACATAATTATGTGTATCAAAGCAATCCGAATTCAGCTCGATAATCGCAATAGCAATATTGGAGCAGTGGTCTGCCACACGTTCAAAATCCGTCATCAAGTCATTGAAAATAAAGCCGTGTGCCAAAGAGCAGGTACCGCCTTGCAAACGGTCCACATGGCGGAGCTTCATTTCATCACAAAGAATGTCAATGCACTCCTCCAACGGCTCAACCAAATAAGCTTTTTCTAAATCGTTATCCACAAAAGCGGAAATAGACAAATCTAAAATTTCAAAAATAGCAGAAGTCAGAACCTTGAGGTCCTCATGTGCCGCCTCCGAAAATTTCAAGTTCTTCGAGTGCATTTCCGAAGCTCTATCTGCAATATTGATGGCATGGTCGGCAATTCGCTCAAAATCGCTGAGTGTGTGCAAATATTTAGATGCACTTTCGTTTTGGCTTTGGCTCAGCTCATGCGTGTTGATTTTTACAAGATAAGTACCGAGCTTATCTTCGTAACGGTCAACCAATTCTTCGGTTTCTTCGATTGCTTTCTTCTTTTTATCGCTGTAATCAGAAAAAAGATGTACAGAAGCAATCAAATTATCTTTGGCAAGCTGTGCCATAGAATTGACAGCTAAGCGGCTTTGCTCAATCGCCAATGCCGGATGCTGCAAGAAGCGTTCATCCAAACGGTCCAGTTCTTCGTAACCGTGTTTTTTACCGGAATCGCTTTTGATAATCAGCTTTGTAAGCTTTACAATCTGTTTGGAGAACGGGAAGAGCAAAATAGCTGTAATCAAACGGAAAATGGTATTCACTGCAGCAATACTTACAGGATTCATTACCCAATCATTCATACTGAAATGGAAGAAACAATTTGGTAAATAATAGAGTGTTCCGCAGAGCAACGCACCGAGCATTTCAATAATCAAATAGGAAGTCGCTGTTCTGCGACCGTCTGTTTTCGCACCGAGAGCAGACAGCAAAACCGGAACTGCGGCGCCGATGGCTATACCGAGAATAACAGGATATGCCGTGGCAAAAGTAATCGCGCCGGTCATAGAAAGTGCCTGCAAAATACCAACAGCGGCTGAAGCACTTTGTAAAATTGCGGTAAAGAGTGCGCCCGCTAAAATGCCCAAGAAAGGATTGGAGAAGGTTGTCATCATCTGGATGAACTGTTCGCTCTCCTTTAAGGGGGCAACTGCACCACTCATGATTTGCATGCCATACATCAAAACAGCAAAGCCCATCAAAATATCACCGATGTGGTGATGAAGCTGTTTGCGGGAGAAAACTCTCAAGAAAATACCAATCACAGCCACTACAGCTGTAATTGTCGCTGTGGAAAAAAGCGAAACCCAGCCGCCGCCTTGAATACTGGAAAGGCAAATCACCCAGCCCGTGATACTGGTACCGATTAGTGCACCTTGAATCACGCTGACGGCTTGGCGCAATTTCATCATGCCGGAATTTACAAAACCAACCACCATAACAGAGGTTGCCGAAGAGGATTGAATGACAGCTGTAACACCAGCACCGAGCAGTACACCCTTAATCGGTGTTCCGCTTAAGCGATAAAGAACCAATTCCAGTTTACTACCTGCAACTCGTTTCAGCCCTTCGCCCATTAAGGTAATACCAAATAGAAACAGCGCAACGCCGCCCAATAAGCTAAAAATATTGGCGATGCTCAAAAAGCTCATCTCCCTATATTAAAAAATGGATTTTTAATTTTACTTTATTACAATAACACATTACAGCATAATCGGCAATAGAATAACGAAATAAATTTAAAATAAAGCTCTTTTTTTTATATTTTCTGACAAAAAATATACAATATGTGCAATAACGTGCGAAATAACAGACGTATAGCTGCCTAAAGCAGGCAAAAAAGCGCCCCCTATGGTAAGTACATTCTATTCGCCATAGGGGGTTACCTTTATCCGTTTTACACAGCGTCTTTATAAAATTTCTTTTATAAGGAAGTTATTCAATCGCGGCAAGAGCCTGCTGAATATCTTCTAAGATATCCTCGACATTTTCAATACCAACCGAAAGACGGATGAGGTCTGCGGATACGCCGCAATCCAAAAGCTCCTGGTCGCTGAGCTGTCTGTGGGTGGAGCTTGCCGGATGTAAAACGCAGGTTCTGGCATCGGCTACGTGGGTTACGATTGCCGCCAGTTTCAAGTTATTCATGAACTTTTCGGCTGCGTCTCTGCCGCCCTTCACGCCGAAGGAGATAACGCCGCAAGTACCGTTGGGCATATATTTCTCTGCCAAAGCATGGTCGGGACTATCGGGAAGTCCGGGGAAGTTTACCCAAGAGATTCTTTCATCCTGTGCTAAGAATTCCGCAATCTTCTGTGCATTGGAGCAATGACGTTCCATACGAAGTGCCAAGGTTTCAAGACCAAGGTTCAAATAGAAGCTGTTCTGCGGAGACGGTGTTGAGCCGTAGTCTCTGAGGAGCTGGGCTACAATCTTTGTGATATAGCCTGCTTTGCCGAAATCACGCACATAAACAGCGCCGTGATAGCTGTCATCGGGTGTGGTAAGACCCGGGAATTTGTCATTCTGTTCCCAGTCAAAGTTGCCGCTGTCGATGATTGCACCGCCGATAGTAGAAGCATGTCCTTCCATGTATTTCGTTGTGGAATGGGTCACGATGTCTGCGCCGAATTCAAACGGACGGCAGTTAATCGGAGTCGGGAAGGTATTGTCCACGATGAGCGGAACGCCATGCGCATGCGCTACACGGGCAAATTTCTCAATATCCAAAACCTTTAATGCCGGATTGGCAATGGTTTCGCCGAAAACTGCTTTGGTATTCGGGCGGAATGCCTTGGCAATGGTTTCTTCATCTGCATCGGGATCCACGAAAGTTACATCGATACCGATTTTGCGCATGGTTACATTGAAAAGGTTAAACGTGCCACCGTAAATGGTTGCCGCGCTGACAAAATGATCGCCTGCGCCCAAAATATTGATAAGAGAGAAGAAGTTTGCCGCCTGACCGGAGGAGGTCAATACGCCGGCAACGCCGCCCTCTAATGCCGTAATCTTTGCCGCCACAGCGTCGCTGGTGGGGTTGGCAAGACGGGTATACATATAGCCTGGCTCTAAGTCAAAGAGCTTTGCCATTTCGGCACTGGTATCATATTTATAAGTGGTGGACTGCACGATGGGCAGAACTCTCGGCTCGCCGTTTTTCGGCTGGTAGCCTGCCTGCACGCATTTGGTGTCGATGCGATAATCTTTCATGTTCAAGACTCCTTTTTAGTCATTTAAAAAATGCGGCATTAAGGACGGACCGTCGTCGATATAACGACCGGTTGCTTTCGCAATATCCTCAGTAAAGCCGTCTGTGCCTTCAATCTCCTTTTCCTTGTGATAAATAAGATACGGCACAGGGTCGCCCGCATGGGTTTTCGTTACAATCGGTGTAGGATGGTCGGGCAAAATCATAATCTTATAATCTTCGCCCATTTCTTCGAGTGCATCCATTACAATCGGTAAAACGCGGCTGTCGATATATTCAATCGCCTTGACTTTATTTTCCGGCTCAGCGCGGTGACCACATTCGTCCGGTGCTTCAAAGTGAAGGTAAGCAAAGTCACAACCGTTTTTAAGGGCTTCTACACCGGCTTCTGCCTTGCCTTCAAAGTTGGTATCAATATAGCCTGTTGCACCCTCTACCTCGGGAACAACCATTTTTGCACAGTTACCGATGCCCTTTAAGAGGTCAACGGCGGAAACAACTGCACCTTTTTTGCCTGTAATTGCTGTAAATTCGGGAAGCATGGGCTTTCTGCCCTCGCCCCACATCCAAATGGAGTTTGCGGGTCTCTTGCCCTCAGCAATTCTCTTTTGGTTCACGGGCTGCTGCATCAAGAAATCATAGCTTTCTTTCATCATCGCAATGAGCTCTTTGGCGTTTTCGCTGGTGGAAAGGTAAGGGCCTACCACTCTGCCGGAGATGTCATGCGGCGGTGTCATAGAACCAAGGTCTGTCGTACCGTTATCCCAAACCAAGCAATGACGGTAGCTAACACCGGAGTAGAAGTGGAATTTCTCACTGCCGAAGTGTTCTTCAACCGCATGAATCAGCTCTGCGGCTTCTTCGGTGGAAATATCGCCTGCGCAGTAGTCTACCATGGTCTTGTCCTCATAATTTGCCTCATCGGAAAGGGTGACAAGATTGGTACGAAGGGTAACATCGGTATCCTTTAAATCAATACCGATGCTTGCCGCCTCCAAGGGAGAACGGCCGGTATAATATTTCTTGGGGTCGAAGCCCATAACGCTCATATTGGCAACGTCACTGCCGGGCTTTAAGCCCTCGGCTACGGTGCGTACAAGACCGACTTCGCCTTTTTTTGCAAGTGCATCCATGTGCGGCTTATTGGCACACATCATCGGTGTTTTTCCGTCAAGCTCCGGCACGGGATAATCTGCCATTCCATCGCACAAAACTACTACATATTTCATTTTAAAAGCCCCCTATTATGCTTTATGCCATTTTACGCCTTGCGGTGTATCTTCTAAAACGATGCCGCGTTCTTTGAGTTCATCACGAATGCGGTCGGCTTCTGCCCAATTCTTTTCTTTTCTGGCGTTTTGTCTAGCTTCGATAAGTGCTTCGACTTCTGCTTCTAAGCTGTCGCCGCTTTCACGGTTGTAAACGAAGCCCAAAACGTCGGTGAGTTCGTCAAAGAGTGCGATAGCATACTCGATAAGCTCTTTGGATTTGGAATCCATAACCATAACGTTGATGTCACGGACAAGTTCAAATACAGCAGCGATACCGTCTGCGGTGTTGAGGTCATCATCCATAGCGTCGCAGAACTGGGTACGGCGTGCATCGAGCTTGGCTTTGATGCCTGCGGCATCGTCAAGTACGATGTCTTCAGCATGCTCGAGTGCAAAATCTAAGCTGTCACGGCAGGTGTAAAGTCTCTGAAGAGATGCTTTGCACTGCTCGATAATGTCTACGCTGTAGTTGATAGGGCTTCTGTACTGAGAAGAGAGCATCAAGTAACGAATCGGCTCATAGCCGTAGACATTTGCAACGTCACGAACGGTGAAGAAGTTGCCGAGGGATTTAGACATCTTAACGTTATCGACGTTGATATAGCCGTTGTGCATCCAGTAATTTGCAAATTCTACGCCGTTGCAGCATTCGCTCTGTGCGATTTCATTTTCGTGGTGCGGGAAGATGAGGTCCTGACCGCCGCAGTGAATATCAATGGTTTTACCAAGATAACGACGAACCATGGCAGAGCATTCAATATGCCAGCCCGGTCTGCCCTTGCCCCACGGAGATTCCCAGTAGGGTTCGCCCGGCTTTGCACCCTTCCAAAGTGCGAAATCCATAGGCTCTTTCTTGAGCTCGCCGATGTTGATTCTGGCGCCTGCTTCCAAATCCTCTAAAGGCTGGTGAGAAAGCTTGCCGTAATCTTTAAACTTTTTGGGGCTGAAATAAACGTCGCCGTTTTCAGCCGGATAAGCATAGCCTTTTTCTACAAGGGTAGAAATAATGGAAATAATCTCGTCGATATTTTCGGTAGCCTTCGGGTGAACGGTCGCTTTTCTAATGTTCATGCCCTCGGTATCCTTCCAAAATTCCTCGATATATTTTTCGGAAACGGTTTTATAATCGGAATTTTCTTCAATCGCACGTTTGATGATTTTATCATCAATGTCGGTAAAGTTCTGTACGAAGTTTACCTTGTAGCCTCTGTATTCCAAATAGCGGCGTAAGGTATCAAACACGCACAAGGGGCGTGCGTTGCCGATGTGAATGAAGTTGTAAACTGTCGGGCCGCAAGCGTAGATTTTCACTTCGCCGGGCGTAATGGTTTTCAGCTCTTCTTTTTTTCTAGTAAGGGTATTATAAATGCGCATAGTTTTTACTCCTTTGCTTCTTTATACTGTTGATTTTCTTCGGTTAAGCGAGCAATTTCTTTTTGCATTCGCTCGATTTGCACAGTCATTTTACAAAGCTCCTGTGCAACGGGGTCGGGAATGTGGACTTGGTCGAGGCGGTCCACACGCTTGCCGCAACGTTTTACCACTCTTGCCGGTACGCCGACTGCTGTGGAATCCGGTGGGATTTCGTCGAGCACTACGGCACCTGCGGCAATATTGGAATTGTCGCCAACGGTAAAGGGCCCTAAAACCTTAGCACCTGCACCGATTAAAACGCCATTGCCAATCGTGGGGTGACGTTTGCCGGTATCCTTACCCGTACCGCCGAGGGTTACGCCTTGATACAGGGTAACATCGTCGCCGATTTCTGCGGTTTCACCGATAACAACGCCTGTGCCGTGGTCGATGAAAAAGCGTCTACCGATTTTGGCTGCCGGATGAATTTCAATGCCGGTTTTTCTTGCGGCACGCTGGGAAATATAGCGTGCTAAGAATTTTGCGTGATGATTCCACCAAAAGTAAGCTCTTCGGTGCATTCGAATGGCTTTTAAGCCGGGATATAAAAATAAAATTTCTAAAACAGAGTGTACTGCCGGGTCACGTTCTTTTGTAACGGCAATATCCTCTTTTAGGCGTTCAAACATAGGTTCATCTCCTAAAAAAACAAAAAAAGCCCCCGTCACCGATTTCGGTGACGAAGGCGAAAATTCCGCGGTTCCACTTCGTGTTTATTACTCTTTTCTTTTAACGCAAGATAACGGGCAAGGATACTTTTAGGTTCCCCTCACCGGCTCCCGGGCGCACATTCGCAAAGCTTTTTCGGCAAGCACTCTCAGCGTTCGTACCCGCTCTCTGTTCTAAAAGGGATTTGCTACTATTCCCGTTCTCAGCCTTTGGCTTCAAAAGAAACTATATATTCATTCTATGATGAGTATACCACAAAGTTTTAACTTTTGCACGCTTTTTTTGAAGATTTATTTAGAATAATCAATAACATTTTTGCTGTCTTTTATGTAAATTGCACCTGAAACAACGGTTAAGACAGCAGTAATCCACAAAAGGCAGTTAGAAATACCAGAAAGGGTTAAGAATGCCGGAATATTTTGACCGGGCACAAGACCTGCATACTGGTAAACTTCTGCCAAAAGCATAATGATAATGGTAAAGGTCATCTGGCTGACAGTTTTTGCCTTGCCCCACATATTCGCAGGGATGACAACGCCGCCGGAAGCCGCAATCATACGAATGGATGCAATCGCAAATTCGCGGGTCAAAACAATCATAACAATCCACACATTGCAAAGACCCATGGTCATGAAGGCAAGCAGTGCGGAGGTTGTAAGAATTTTGTCGGCAATCGGGTCTAAGAGCTTGCCGAAATTTGTAATCTGGTTATTCTTTCTAGCGAGGTTACCGTCAATCGCATCGGTAATCGCCGCAAGTGCATAAATAAGTGTTGCAATGAGGAAGCGGTGCGGTAAGCTCTCCCAAAGAATGACCGCCAAGAAAATGGGCGTCATCAGCATGCGTAAAATCGTTAATTTGTTTGGGGTGTTCAGCTTCATACCACTTCTCCTATTAAATCATAATCTCTGACATCAAATACTTCTACCTCGACAAAGTCGCCCTCTTCTAAGGTGTAACCGCAGGTGAAGTTAATCTGCCCGTCAATTTCGGGCGCATCGCGATAGGTTCTGCCGTAGTAGCTGTCGGTATAAGGGTCATAGCCTTCGACAACGGTCGGTAAAATTTTGCCAACAATTTCGCGATTTTTTTCTTCGAAAATGCGGTATTGAAGCTCCATGATGTGCTCGCCGCGTGCGGTTTTCACTTCATCCTCGATTTGGTCGGGCATTTTAGCCGCGAGTGTTCCCTCTTCGGGAGAATAAGCAAAGCAGCCGAGTCTGTCGAAGCGTGCTTCCTTTACAAATTCGCAAAGGGTCTCGAAGTCCTCTTCGGTTTCGCCGGGGAAGCCTGCAATGAGGGTGGTTCTGAGCACGGCATCGGGAATGCGCTTACGGATTTTCTCGATAAGTGCCAGCAAGGTTTCCTTATCGCCGACTCTGTGCATACGCTTTAAAACATCGGCAGAAGCGTGCTGAATCGGAATATCGAAATAAGGCAATACCTTTTCATTTTCGGCGAAGGCATCAATCATTTCATCGGTCAAACGCTCGGGATAGCAGTATAATACACGAATCCACTGAAGCTTTTCAATCTTATTGAGCGCGGTCAAAAGTGCCGGCAAAGCAGATTTGCCGTATAAATCCTCGCCGTAACGGGTGGTATCCTGGGCTACGACAATCAATTCTTTTACGCCGCTGTCTGCGAGCTGTTTGGCTTCTTCTAAAATATCCTCCGCCTTACGGCTTCTGAAAGTGCCACGAATGGAGGGAATAATGCAGTAGGTGCAACCATTGGAGCAGCCTTCTGCAATCTTCAAATATGCCATATAGGGCGGTGTGGTCAAAAGACGCTCGCCACAAAGGGGCAAATCACATTTCGGACCATAAGCCTCTAAGGTTTTGTCCGCTTCAAACACACTGTCTAACACGGAAACAATATCCTTATTGGAGCCAAGACCGACAACAGCATCGACTTCCGGGATTTCCGCGGCGATTTCTTCCTTATAGCGTTCTGCAAGGCAACCGGTTACAATGACCTTGCCGACCGAGCCTTCTTCTTTTAACTGCACCATATCTAAGATGTTTTCAATCGCTTCTTTTTTCGCATCCTCGATAAAAGCGCAGGTGTTGACGACAACGGCATCCACGCCGTCTACATCGTTTGTGATTTCATAACCATGCTCTGCAATTTTTGCAAGCAAAATCTCGGCATCCACCTGGTTTTTAGGACAGCCGAGAGAAATCATGCCGATTTTTTTCATACGTTTAAAACTCCTCTGTTTCCTCACGGTAAGCATCGAGTGCTGAAAAAATGTCGGAATAGCTATAGCCCATTCGCAGTAAACCATTTACAGCACGCCGTTTGCCTTTTTCATCCGCAAGCTGATTTCTGTATTTCGTTTGTAACAATACTATAATACTTTTTTTATCGTCTTTGTCAAGTCCCAGAAGCACATTTTCCGCGGTTTCACGGTCTACACCTTTTTCCAAAAGTGCCATACGAATACGCGGCGCGGCATAGTGTTTCACACGGCTCAGCTCTTCGGCATAGGTTTCGGCAAAGGCGGCATCATTTAATAGAGAAAGCTCCTGTGCCTTGGAAAGCGCGGCTTCCACCGCCTCTTTCGAGTATTTTTGAGAAAGTTTTCGAGAAAGCTCGAGTCTTGTGTGCATTCTTCTGGAAAGCAAATCCAAAAGCGAATCAAAAGCACGCCGCTCGTCGATAGCAAGGAGCATTTCCTGCGCCTCGGCTTCTTCTATTTCCTCAAGAGAAGACCACCTTTCAGAATACCAAAAGGTGGCGTCCACAGAGGCTTTATATTCCTCGTCTAAATAGACGTAAACCCGGCTACGTTTGCCGGGTTTAACAGTTAATTTCATTTTATTCGTCATCTACCACGACGTCGATTTTTGCTCTTGCTGCCGCTTTGGTGGTCGCTACGGGTTTGTAAGCCACCGGCTCATCCTCGGGGGCAAGCTTTGTGCTCTTTTTCTCGTTCTTTTCTTCGGGCTCATTGGTCTGCTGCATGGCTTCACGCACTAAGCCGGAAATCTTTTCGCAGAGCTCGGTATTTTCCTTGAGCATATTCTTAACGTTATCTCTACCCTGCCCTAAGCGTTCGCCGTCGAAGGAGAACCAAGCACCGCTCTTTTTCACGATGCCGAGTTGCGTTGCCATATCCAAAACCTCGCCGACATGGGAAATACCCTCGCCGTACATAATATCGAATTCCGCAACCTTGAAGGGCGGTGCAACCTTATTCTTAACGATTTTAACCTTGGTACGGTTGCCGATGAATTCACCGCCGGTACCTTTTAAGGTTTCGACACGTCTTACATCCATACGAATGGTGGAATAGAACTTGAGTGCACGGCCGCCGGTGGTCACTTCGGGGTTACCGTAAACAACGCCGACCTTTTCACGAAGCTGGTTGATGAAGATTATAATAGTATTGGATTTGGAAATAACGCCGGTTAATTTACGAAGCGCCTGAGACATTAAACGTGCCTGAAGGCCAACGTGGCTGTCGCCCATTTCGCCGTCGATTTCTGCACGCGGTACAAGTGCTGCAACAGAGTCTACGACAATAACATCGAGTGCGCCGGAGCGTGCCAAGGCTTCTACGATTTCCAAAGCCTGCTCGCCGTTGTCGGGCTGAGAAACCAAAAGAGAATCGACATCGACACCGAGATTACCTGCATAAACCGGGTCTAACGCATGTTCCGCATCCACGAAGGCTGCGTCGCCGCCTGCCTTTTGTGCTTCGGCTACAACGTGCAATGCTAAGGTAGTTTTACCGGAAGATTCCGGACCGTAGATTTCAATAATTCTGCCCTTGGGAAGACCGCCGATACCAGTTGCTGTATCGAGCGCGATAGAGCCTGTAGAAATAGCTTCCACTTTTAATGCAGAGCTTTCGCCAAGACGCATAACTGCGCCCTGCCCGTATTTCTTTTCAATTTGTAAGAGCGCTGTTTCCAGTGCTTTATTTTTTTCTGCCATAACGTTTTTCCTCCAAGTGCACAAATGTTCGTATGTTTGAATTATATATGATTTCCTAAAAAAAAGCAATAGTTTTTTTAGAATTCCTCTTGAGAGTCCCAAAAAGAGAACAGTAAAAAAATATTTTTAAAGAAAATCGATTTTTTTCAAAAAAACACTTGCATTTTCTGCACATTTCTGTTAATATATTTCCTGTTAATGAGTAAAGGGAGGTGCCCCATAATGGCAAAATGTGAATTCTGCGGTAAAGATGTTTCTTTCGGCATCCAGGTTTCGCACTCACACAGACGTTCTAACAGAACTTGGAAACCCAATGTAAAAAGAGTGAAAGCAATCGTAAACGGCTCTCCTAAAAGAGTATATGCTTGCACACGTTGCTTGCGTTCCGGCAAGGTTACTCGCGCTGTCTAATCGAATGTTTCAGAAACCTAAAAGCTCAGCTTTCGCTGAGCTTTTTTTCTTTTCTCTTTAAATGAAATTCCCCTCCTCTTCCGCAAAACGCGCCTTCAATTTTTGAAGCGCCTTTTTTTCTATACGGGATACATAGGAACGGGAGATGCCGAGTTCTTTGGCGATTTCGTTTTGTGTTTTCGGGAAATCGCCGTTTAAGCCGTACCGCTTTAAAATAATTGTTTTTTCTCTGCCCTTTGGCATTTCACTTACGAAAGTCCGCAGTTTTTGCAGTTTCATCTTATGGTCTAAATCATCGGCGGCGGTATCTTCGGTAAAAATAATTTCTGAAAGCATTAAAGGATTGCCTTCGGAGTCACTATCGATAGGCTCACTCATGGAAATATCCTGTGCGCTCTTTTTCTTTTGGCGAAAATACATAAGGATTTCATTTTCGATACACCTTGCGGCGTAAGTGGTGAGTCTTGCCCCTTTTTCATAATCAAAGGTGCTGACAGCTTTGATGAGTCCTATTGTACCGATGGAAATCAAATCATCCTGCTCAGCACTGCCTGCATAATACTTTTTAATGATATGCGCTACCAGACGCAGATTGTGCTCTACTAGCTTGTCACGTGCTTTTTCATCGCCGTTGTGCATGGCTTCCAAGGCTTCGCGTTCCTCGGCGGCGGAAAGCGGCTTCGGAAAGGAACTCACCCCCTCCATGTGGAGCATCCAATAGAGCATTTGCATGCCTATGGCGGAAATTAAAGACCAAATCACATTCTCACACCCTTTCAAATGGTAGTTCATGTATATGTCTTTCGGCACATAAACTTGCAAGTCCCAAAATATGGGGTACTGTTTTGGTTGACAGTTTACGGTAAAATTTATATAATGAAAGGCATTCAAGGAGGTCTGGTATGGAAAAAGAAGTTTCTCTTCGATTGGATTATATTGATTTTCTGCATATTTTAGCTAGCTTTGCAGTAGTTTTGATGCACTGCTGCGGCATCTTTTCTTATTTTGCAGAATCGGGTGTATGGTTTCTTGCCTTGTTTTTGCAATGCATTACACACTTTGCCATTCCCGTATTTTTTATGGTCAGCGGTGCAACGCTATTAGAATATCGCGAGAAATATGACACCAAAACCTTTTATAAGAAACGTTTTCTCCATGCCGTTGTCCCGTTTCTGTTTTGGTCCCTGTTTTATCTGGTTTTCAACTCGATTATCAACCACACGCCGATGCCGAACCTGGCAGACAGTGCCAAAATGATTTTAAATAATAAGGTTTTAAATAATTTTTGGTTTTTCTATGAGATTTTCGGTGCTTATTTAGCCATGCCGCTCTTATCGCTTTTGGCTAAAAAGGAAAACACAAAAGCGATTGAAGGCTTTTGCATATTATTCTTTGTATTTCGCGCTGTTTTACCGCTTTTCACAAGCTATGTTGCCCCTGTCACAAACTATTTCGACCCGGCAATTACTTCCGGATGCATCGGTTATCTTTTTATGGGATATTTAATTAAATACGAAAACTACACGAAAAAGAAGCGACAGATTATTTATGGAATCGGTGCACTTGCGCTTGTGCTGATGTTCTTCGGCACATGGAGGCTCTCGAAACAGGACGGCGAAATCAACAAATTCTACTGTGACTACTACTCCATAGCGTGTATGCCGTATTCGTTTGCGTTTATGCTGTTTATCAAGCATCTGTCTTACGAAAAGCTTTTCAAGGTTTTCCCGCAGAAGCTCATGCGCACCGTATCCTCTACATCTTTGGGCGTATATCTTTTGCATATGGTTTTCTTGATTCTAGTGGATAAAATCCCCTTGCTTTCAAAAACATCCTCATACATGCAAATGCTGCTGTTTACACCGATTATTTATATACTTTGTGTTGGGATTACCTTAATCTTAAAAAAGATTCCTGTTCTTAGAAAATTGATTCCTTAAAACAAAAAGCCCCTAAAGCAAGCGAATTGCTTTAGGGGTTCTTTTTTGTTTTAAATTATTCCGCTTTCAAAGTGATTTCATCGTTGCACACATCCACATAGAAGCTGTGGAAGCCTTCATCACAATGCTCCACAAGGAAGGAAGACAGCTTATCTTCCACGTGGCGGCGAATGACGTTACGAAGGTCACGAGCACCTCGAATATCACCTTCCATTTTGGAAACAAGGAACGCGGGAACAGCGTCGGAGAATTCGAGCTGCATGCCCTTTTCCTGCATACCTTCGTGCAATTCGGAAAGCATCAGACGGGCAATGTCGCGGTAATTGTCTTCGGTGAGTTCGTTAAAGACAACGATTTCGTCTACTCTGCCGATGAATTCAGGACGCAGGAATTCACGCAGGGCTTTTAAAGCCATTTCTTTTCTGACTTCGCCCTTTTCCTTACCGAAGCCCATTGCGGCGGCTTTTCTTTCACTGCCGGCATTGGAGGTCATGATGATGACGGTATTCGCGAAGCTGACAGTTCTGCCGTGTGCATCGTTGGTTTTGCCTTCATCCAAAATCTGTAAAAGAATGTTCATGACATCGGGATGTGCTTTTTCGATTTCGTCGAAGAGAATGATAGAATACGGTTTTCTTCTCACCTTTTCGGTTAACTGACCGGCTTCATCATAGCCGACATAGCCGGGAGGCGAACCGATTAAGCGAGACACCGAGTGTTTCTCCATGAACTCGGACATATCAAGACGAATGAGGGTTTCGGGTGTATCGAAGAGCTCTTCAGAAAGAAGCTTTACAAGCTCGGTTTTACCGACACCGGTCGGGCCGACAAAGATGAAAGATGCCGGTCTCTTTTGCGCGGTGAGCTGGATGCGGCTTCTCTTAATCGCAGCGGCAGTAAGCTCAATGGCTTCATTCTGACCGATTAAATGCGCTTTGAGACGGTCTTCCATGCCGGAAAGACGTTTTACATCGCCCTCCACAATCTTATTGGTGGGGATACCTGTCCAAAGATGAATAACTGTTGCCAAATCCTCGCCGGTTACCGCGTTATCGGAAGCTTTTTCGGCAAGCTCGGGGAGCTTTGCATCACAGGAAATCAGCTCCGTGCGAACGGTGGCAAGGCTTTCGTAAATAGCATTTTTCTTGGCTTCATCCTCTTCTGTTTCAGAAAGAGAAGTAAGATTTTCTTCTTCTAATTTGAGGTTTTCCTGCTGCTTTAAGAGCTTTTCGTATTCGCTAATGGACTTGTTACGAAGATTTGCACAGGTGCAAGCTTCATCCAAAAGGTCAATCGCTTTATCCGGCAGGAATCTGTCGGTAATATAGCGTTCAGAAAGCTCTACAGCGCGGTAAACTAAATTATCGGAAATCTCTACGCGGTGGAAATCCTCGTAGTATTTTTTAACACCCTTTAACATCTGGAAGGCATCGGCAATGGACGGCTCTTCCACTGTTACGGGCTGGAAACGACGCTCGAGTGCGGCATCCTTTTCGATGTTTTTACGGTATTCGTTAAAGGTGGTAGCACCGATAACTTGAATCTCGCCACGGGAAAGGGCGGGCTTCATGATATTGGCGGCATTCATCGTGCCTTCTGCATCACCTGTGCCGACAAGGTTATGCACCTCATCGATAAAGAGGATGATATTGCCCTCGCTCTTAACTTCTTCGATAAGGCCCTTAATACGGCTCTCGAACTGACCTCTAAACTGGGTACCGGCTACAAGTGCGGTAAGGTCTAAGAGATGAAGCTCTTTATCGGCAAGCTTTGCAGGAACATCTCCTGCGGCAATTCTCTGCGCCAAGCCTTCTGCAATCGCAGTTTTACCGACGCCGGGTTCACCGATTAAGCAGGGGTTATTTTTGGTACGGCGGCAAAGAATTTGCGTGGTTCTGTAAATCTCACGGTCTCTGCCGATGATTTTATCCATTTTGCCTTCTCTGGCTTTTTCGGTTAAATCGGTGCAGTAGAGATTTAAGTATTTTCTGTTTTTCTTCTTTTTATTGGCTTTGAAGTTGGCGCCTTTCGGCTCATCCACAACTTCCACCTCAGACGGGTCGATGCGGTCATCGTCCCCTTCATTCGGTGCCTCTGGATTCATACCAGGGAACATACCCTGTAAGAAGGAAAGCGGCAATGCACCGCCGGGCTGGAAGCCGTCTTCTCCGCCCATTTGTTCCATCATTTGATTCATTTGCTCGGAAACTTCATCGATTTGGTCGGGTGTGATACCCATTTGGTCCATGATTTGCTTCACGGGCCCGATGTTCAGTTCCATCGCACATTTAATGCAGAGGCCCTCATTCGTGGTCTTATCGCCCTCTACTTTAGAGATGAAGAAGACCGCCGGATTCTTATGGCATCTGCTGCACAGCATATTGTTGTTCATAAAAATACTGCCCTCTTATGCTTTCTTTTCGTTTTCTTTTTTTGCCTTTCTTTCCTTGAACTGACGGAAAGTGGGCGGTGCGTAGCTTAAAAGTGCTACAAAGGTTAAAACTGCGGCAAGGATAACAAGCGCAATCATAACGGGTGTCGGTAAGGTGAATACATTTCTCAATGCACCGATTTCGGGACCGAAAGCCACGACCAAAACCATAACGGCATAGAATACAAAGGTTGCCACTTTGCCGTAGATTTCGGCTGCCACGGGACGAAGGCCGACGGCAAGCATGATTGCACCGATAATCACCATTAAGAGTTCCTTAAAGAGGAAGAAGAGGAATACCCATTTAAACCACTTCATGGTGGGGTCCTGGGACTTATTGAACTCCAAGAAAATCACAATGGCAATGGTAATTTGGGTTAATTTGTCTGCAATAGGGTCTAAGAGTTTACCGAGTGCGCTAACCTGATTAAACTTTCTTGCAATTTTGCCGTCTAAGAAGTCGGTAAGACCGGAGAGTGCCAAAACGATAACGGACCAGAGCACTTCGCCTCTGTAAAAGAGCACGCCGAACACGGGAATGAGCAAAATGCGAATGAGAGAGAGAAGGTTCGGAACGGTCAGACAACCCTCAAACAGGCTTTTTAAATTTTCTTTCATTAGGATGCACCTCTTTTTTAAATTTTATAATGAAAACATTTAAAATGTTAAAAGACTGGGTAATGTGGTTTGCATAAATTCTAAGATTTTAGAAGAAGCGGTAAGCTGTGCCAGTGCTCCGCCGAACTGCGGAGATAAAAAGAGTAAAATCACACCGACGATAAACACACAAAGCACGCCTTTTACAATGCCGAACACGCCGCCCAAAACGGCATTTACGGCACCCACAACCGGGAACTTAAAGAGCCCGGCAAGGAAGCCTGCCAAAATACGCAGGAGCACCGCCGCGACAAGAAAAACAATAAAGAAAGTAAGCGCCGAAAGACCTTTTACGGTAATAGGACGGATGACACTTTCTTCGAGTTTTGCGGCAAATTGCGCTTTTGTGTGACTGTCTTTTTTAACCGTTTCCAAGGTTTCTTTTAATTGCTCCGCTTGCTCTTTCGCAAAGGGTTCAATAAAAGACGGAATACCGATCGTGGTAATGGAAACGTTCAGATTCTCCAGATTTAAAGCTTCTTCGTTTAAGCTTTCTTCGATTTTCTCGGTGGTACGGTCCGACATGAAATTGTCATAACACGCGGTGGCAAGCGGTGTGCACACGGAAAAGGCCAAAACCAAACTTACAAAGAATGCACAAAGCTCCAACACGGTTTTCGCGATGCCGCGCTTCGCACCCACAACGGTAAAAACCAAAAGAATTATTAAAAAACATAAATCCAAAGCGAGATTCATATGCACCTCCTAAAGACAAATTCTTTTTCTTTATTGTAACACAAGTTTGAAAAAGGGACAACCTTCAGTTTGCATCTTCTTTAAAAGGATTATCGGTAATTTCCTCTGGTGCTGAAGTGCTCGGTTCCTCCCCCTCGTCGATGCGATTGGTCTTAAACCGTTCAATGCCACCGACGGTCCAAACATAGGTCCATTTTCCGTCCGTAAACGGCAAAATACAGCCGGCTTCAATCGGTACTTTGCCGATGAGGGCGCCTTCTCTGTCATAATTATAGAGGGCATTATCGGAAAGAACGCTGAAGCTTTGCCCGTCTGTGGAAACGCCTTTAATGCTTTCATTTAACTCCACAGTAAAGAGCAAATTACCCTTGCGGTCATAGGCTTTAATAATTTTGGAAGATGCACTGCCGTATTTGGAAAAGGCAGCAATGGCGTATTTGCTATCACTTGTATAAAGATGAGAAAAGGTGTTGACGGATAAATCTTCTTCTGCGATTTTTTCATTGCCTTTATAAAGCTCAAACACCTTATTGCCTGCCACGAGGAGATAGTCTCCCGAGAGGAAGCTGAGGTGCGGGACAATACCCGTATAGCTGAGGCTTAAAAGCGGGTCATTTTTCGAGGTATCAAATAGATAAACCTTAGAATAAAGCTCGCCGTCTGCTGCACCAACAACAGAGACTGCCACACGTTTGCCATTATCGGAAAGCGCAAGAGCGATGATATTCTCATTGGCGCAGTTCCAAGTGAAAACTTCTTTTTGGTGCTTATTTAAAACGGTGAGCTTCGTTTGAGAAGAATCGCCGCGGGAAGCGAGCGCGATAGCACCGCTTTTGGAAATAGCACCGGTTAAAAGCTTTTGCGGAAAAGAGCCTTCATAAAGCAATTTTGTTTTGGACTGGACTCTATAGGAATGCTCGCCGACATCCAAGGTTAAGACTCTGCCCCCTGCCGACACAGACAGCGGAGAAGAAAGTGTATGTTCTTCTTTACCTAAGGTTCGCGCGGTATTGTCGAGCACGAAGCCTGCATCGTCGGAAAGCACGAAAAGGTCTTTTTCAATCGGTAAAACCTTTTTTACAGCTAAGCTTTCAAAATAATAAGGGTAGCCGTCGCCGCTCTTTGCACCCGAAATGAGGGTATTGAAATAGTCACTGACGCTCGAAAAGGTAATATCCCCGAAGCGCTGGGCGGCAATGACCAAAAGTGCCAGCACAACGGAAATGATGCACACGGTTTTTAAAACCGACAAAAGCTTTTCCTGCCCCTTTTTCGGTGCTTTTTTCTTTTTTCGCGGTTTCGTTTTCACATTCTGTTTTTTGGGTTCCTTTTCCACTGTGCTCCCCCCTATCGTTCATCTAAAAGTCGAACTTCTTCTGCATCGTAAAAGACACGATGCAAATATAATCCGTCGGGCAATGCGGTTTGCCCTGCATTTTTTCTGTCGCGGCTTTCTAAAATTGCCGGAATGGAATCCTTTTCTAAATTCCCCTTTTGAATATCCAAAAGCGTACCTACCATAATACGAACCATATTATAGAGAAAGCCGTCACCGCAGACATGAAATTCTATAAAATCGCCGTTTTCGAGGACATCGGCTCTGTAAATGGTGCGGGTTTTATCTTCCTTATCGCTCTTTGCGGCACAAAATGCCGAAAAATCATGCGTACCGAGGTAAGCTTTGGCCTGCTCGTTTAAGAACTTGGCATCCAGCTTCCACGGGTAAAACAGCGCACGGTTTACATAAAACGGCTGCTTATAATCCTTATTAAAAATTAAATAACGATATTCCTTTGCTTTGGCATCATAGCGCGGATGAAACTCCAAAGGCACTTTTTTAACCTCTTTCACCGCAATTTCGGGCGGCAAAACAGCGTTAAGACCCATTTTCAGTTTCTGCGCAGAAATCACCTTTTCGGT
The DNA here is from genome assembly GCA_020025775.1 of Acutalibacter sp. GTDB lineage: Bacteria > Bacillota > Clostridia > Oscillospirales > Acutalibacteraceae > Fimenecus. Next base: position 12,846 of record JAHHRN010000002.1, on the reverse strand, counting down.
GCGCACCGTGCAATAGAAATTATCGGCATGCACACCGCTGTCGGTGCGACTGCAGCCGGTTACGCTTTCGCGCACACCCAAAATGCGTTCTATGGCATCTTGCAGAGCTTCCTGCACTGTGAGTGCATTGGGTTGCACCTGCCAGCCATGAAAGGCACTGCCGTCAAAGGTTAAAGTTAAAAGAAATTGTTTCATTTAAATTACCGCCGGTAAAAAATGATTTGCGAGTATAATGGCAACTAAGCAGAGGGCAAAAATACCCGTAGTGATATAATCTCTTGCACGCAGCTTCATAACGCGAAGGCTCGTTCTGCCCTCGCCGCCTCTGTAGCAGCGGCATTCCATAGCAAACGCCAAATCGTATGCTCTGGTAAACGAATTAATAAAGAGCGGCACGAAAATCGGCACCATAGCCTTGCCGCGCTCGAGAATATTGCCTGTATCCAGCTCTGCGCCGCGTGCCTTTTGCGCCGCCATGATTTTATCGACCTCATCAATCAAGGTCGGGATAAAACGAAGTGCAATGGTCATCATCATCGCGATAGAATGGACGTTGATTTTTAAAACCTTTAAGGGCGAAAAAATACGCTCAATCGCATCGGTTAAAAGCGTCGGTGAGGTGGTATAGGTCAGCATGGAGCTTGCCGCAACGAGCAGGATAATACGCACCGTTGTGAAAAACGCCATGTAAAGACCGCCCGAGGTGATTTTGATTTTCCACCACTCTAAAAGCACGGTGCCGTCATCCGTGTAAAGAATCTGCAAAAGCGAGGTTAAAATGACGATAACGATAATCGGCTTTAAGCTCTTTAAGAGCATTTTGGCGGAGATTTTAGAAATTAAAACCGTAACCAAAAGCACGGCACTGATAATCGCGAGCGATACAAAATTCTTGCAGAAAAACACGGTCAAGATATAAGCAAAGGTTAAAATAAGCTTTAATCTCGGGTCTAATTTATGAATGGGAGAAGTGCCCGGGAAATACTGACCGATAGTGATATCTTTAATCATCTTCTCACGCCCCTTTCTTTAAAGAGACGAAGCAGTTCTTCCTCTGCCCCAGCTAAGGAATAGATGTCGGTTTTAACATCTAAGCCCTTTTCGCGAAGCTTTAAGAAAATTTCGGTAATCTGCGGAACATCGAGGCCTATGGAAAGGAGCGTGTCCACTTCCTTATAAACCTCATCTACCGTACCGCTGAGCGCCACCTTGCCGCCGTTCATCACGATGACTTTATTGGCATTTTCGGCAACGTCATCCATACTGTGGGATGCGATAATCACCGCATTACCCGTGTTTTGGCGGTAGTTTTCAATCATGGCGGAAATCGTATCTCTGCCCTTGGGGTCAAGACCTGCGGTGGGTTCGTCTAAGATTAAAATTTCGGGTTCCATAGCCATAACACCGGCAATGGCGACACGTCTTTTTTCGCCGCCGGAAAGGTCAAAGGGCGATTTTGCCAAATGCGCCTTGGTAAGTCCTACGAACTCTGCGGCTTTTTGGACGCGCAGGTTAATTTCCTGCTCGGTCAGCCCCATGTTTTTCGGTCCGAAAGCAATATCCTTGTAGCTCGTGCTTTCAAAGAGCTGATATTCGGGATATTGGAAGCAAAGTCCCACACGAAAACGCGTGGCACGAAGCGTCTCTTTAGACTTATGGATATCTTCGCCGTTCAAAAGGATTTGACCTTTAGAGGGCGACAAAAGCCCGTTCAAGTGCTGGAGCAGTGTGCTTTTGCCGGAGCCGGTATGTCCGATTAAGCCCACCATATCGCCTTTTTCTATGGTAATGTTTACATTGTCGAGTGCGACCGCACGAAACGGTGTGCCCTCGCCGTAAACATAAGTTAAATCTTTGGTTTCGAGTAATGCCATTTTATTTTTCTCCGAGTAATTCCAACACAGCGTCTGCAAATTCCTCTGCGTTTAAAATATCTTCTTTCAGCGGGATGCCCTTCTTTTTAAGCCCTCTGGCAAGCTCTGCCGCTCTCGGGACATCGAGGCCTACGGATTTTAAAAGCTTATCTTGCGCGAACACCTCGCGCGGTGTGCCGTCTAAAAGAAGCTTGCCGCCATCCATAACGAGGACGCGGTCGGCTTTTGCGGCTTCTTCCATGAAATGCGTGATAAAGAGCACCGTCATGCCGAGTTCTTGATTCAAATGCTGTACGGTTTCAAAAACTTCTTTTCTGCCCTTGGGGTCGAGCATTGCGGTCGGCTCGTCTAAGACGATACATTCGGGCAGCATGGCGATGATACCTGCAATCGCTACGCGCTGTTTTTGACCGCCGGAAAGCTTGTGCGGCTCGCGTTTTCTGTATTCGTACATACCGCACGCCTTTAAAGCATAATCCACACGTTCACGGATTTCTTTGGCGGGAACGCCCAAGTTTTCGGGCCCGAACGCCACATCCTCTTCCACAATGGAAGCGACAATCTGGTTATCGGGATTTTGGAAAACTACGCCAACGGTTTTACGAATATCATAGGCGTAATTTTCGTCGCTCGTATCCATGCCGTTGACATAAATCTTACCGCTTTCGGGCAGGAACACGGAATTGGAAAGCTTCGCTAAGGTAGATTTTCCCGAACCGTTGTGCCCAAGCACGGCGATAAACTCGCCTTTTTTGACCGAGAGGCTCACGTCATTAACGGCAAGCGGTAACTGCGGCTCGCCTTCTTCGGATTCGTAGCGATAGGACACGTGGTCAAATTCTAAAAAATTCTGTTCCATAAGTTCTTATTTAGCTCCTTCGCTTCTCCAAATCGCTGTAGCGCCGCAGGGTAAAATCATGCCTGTCTGTGTAACCGGCAAGCCGATTTCATCGGAGCTTACGCTGCCGCCGAAACGATCTTTCAAAAGCACGCCTAAAATGTATTCCATAACTGCCGGGGAAAGCCCTGTTGTATAGGAATTAATGAGCACCGCAATGGGGTCTTCGGATAAAACCTCTTTGCAAAGCTCCACAAAGCGATATACTTCATCTTCTAATTTCCAAACCTCGCCGCCGGGGCCTCTGCCGTAGGACGGCGGGTCCATAATGATGATATCGTAGTGGTTACCGCGGCGAATTTCTCTTTGCACGAATTTGATGCAATCATCGACAATCCAGCGCACGGGTCTGTCGCTGACGCCCGATGCCGCCGCATTTTCCTTTGCCCACTGCACCATGCCCTTAGAGGCATCGACGTGCACAACGCTGGCACCGGCATTTAAAGCGGAAATGGTTGCCGCGCCGGTATAGGAAAAGAGATTCAATACTTTCACAGGTCTGCCTGCCTTTTTTATGAGGTCGGCAACGTAGTCCCAGTTCACGGCCTGCTCGGGGAAAATACCCGTATGCTTAAAGCCCATGGGTTTTACATTGAAGGTTAAATCCCGATAGCGAATCTGCCATTTGTCGGGCAGTGCGCCGAGCTGTTCCCAGTGACCGCCGCCGCTTTTGGAGCGGTGATAAAGGGCATCTGCCTTTTTCCAAGCGGGATGAATTTTCGGTGTATTCCAAATAACCTGCGGGTCCGGACGAATGAGGGTAACATTGCCCCAACGCTCTAAGCGTTCGCCGTTCGAGCAGTCTAAAAGCTCATAATCTTTCCAATCTTTTGAGTAACGCATGCGTAAAACCTTTCTTATCTACTGCGGAAAATCCGCTTTTCTTTATTTTTGCCCCGGCATTGGGAAGCCTAAATGCTTATAAGCGAGCGGTGTTGCCACTCTGCCGCGCGGTGTTTTGGCGAGGAAGCCGATTTGCATGAGGTAAGGCTCATACACATCTTCAATGGTAATGGATTCTTCGCCGATGGTGGCGGCAATGGTTTCAAGACCAACAGGGCCGCCGTTGTAATTCTTAATCATGGAGGTTAAGAGCAAACGGTCGATATAGTCAAGACCCAAGGGGTCAATCTCCATTCTGCCGAGCGCGATTTTTGCAGTCTCTTCGGTGATAGAGCCGTTCGCCATAACCTCGGCGAAGTCTCTGGCACGCTTTAAGAGACGGTTTGCAATACGCGGTGTGCCTCTGGAGCGAGATGCAATTTGCATAGCACCTTTTTCATCAATACCGATACCAAGGATGCCTGCACTTCTGGTGACAATTTGCAAAAGTTCTTCGGGACTGTACATTTCGAGTCGCGCAATGACGCCGAAACGGTCACGTAAGGGTGCGGAAAGCTGACCGGCTCTCGTGGTAGCACCGACAAGTGTAAACTTCGGCAAATCAATTCGAATAGAGCGTGCGGAAGGACCTTTGCCGATGATAATATCTAAAACACTGTCTTCCATAGCGGGATATAAAACTTCTTCTACGCTTTTGGAAAGGCGGTGAATTTCGTCGATGAACAGCACGTCGCCGTCGCTGAGGTTTGTAAGAAGCGCCGCAAGGTCACCGGGTTTTTCGATAGCCGGGCCGGAGGTTACGCGGATTTGCACGTTCATTTCGTTGGCGATGATACCTGCCAAGGTAGTTTTACCGAGTCCGGGCGGGCCGTAAAGCAAAACGTGGTCAAGCTGGTCGCCGCGCGCCTTTGCCGCTTCGATGTAAATTTTTAAATTTTCTTTTGCCTTTTCCTGCCCGATATATTCCTGAAAGGTTTTCGGGCGAAGAGAAAGCTCGATGTCGCCGTCCGATTCGCTATTGAATTCGGAGGAGACAATGCGTTCGTCCATATCGAAATCCATTGTTTACACCTGCCTTGCCAAGGATTTTAATGCTTGTTTAATCATATCTTCGACGGAAAGCTCGGGGTCAAGCCCTGCAACAGCAACTGCCGCTTCGCTCTGCGCATAGCCGAGCATGGTGAGCGCTTCAATCGCTTCCGCCGTATTGCCACCCGATACTGCCGCAGAAGCAGTTTCAAGCTCCGGCATAGAAGCGGAAAGGCTTAAATCCTTTGCAATCTTTTCCTTTAATTCTAACACAATACGCTTTGCAATTTTCGGTCCGATGCCCTGCGCTTTGGTCAGCGCCTTGGTATCCCCTGTGGCAAGCGCTAAGGAGAGCTTGTCGGGTGTAAGCTCGGATAAAATGGCAAGTCCCGCCTTCGGGCCGACACCTGAAACGGAAATAAGCAGTTTAAAGCAGGCTAATTCCTGCTCGGTTGCAAAGCCGAATAAATCCATAGCATCTTCGCGCACATTGAGGTAGGTGTAGAGGGTCTGCACCGTACCCTTTTCGCCGACGGTTTTTAAGGTCGTCATCGTGGTATTTAAATAAAAGGCGATGCCGCCGGTTTCTAAAACAATCGCCTGCGGCTCTAAGTGCATCACTTTTCCTGTAATTGAATAGAACATTTATTTTTTCTCCATCTGTCTTAATTTACCCATTAAAGAACCGCTGGCGTGGCCGTGACAAATCGCCATAGCGAGCGCATCCGCGGTATCATCGGGCTTCGGCACGCTTTTCAGGTTCAAAATGATTTTCGTCATTTCCTGCACCTGCTTTTTCTCTGCTCTGCCGTAGCCGACAACGCTTTGCTTGACCTGCAGGGGTGTGTATTCAAAAATCTCCAAGCCATGCTTTTGCGCCGCGAGCATGGTAACGCCCCTCGCCTGCGCAACATCAATAACGGTTTTGGCATTGGTGTTGTAGAATAATTTTTCAATGGACATCGCATCGGGTTTATAGGTATCCATAAGAGTGCAGAGCGAATCATAAATCTGCTCTAAGCGACGATTGAACGGCACGCCCGCTTTGGTTGTAATCGCGCCGTAATCTACCACGCGAAAACGATTATTTTGATATTCCAAGACCCCATAGCCGACAATCGCATAGCCGGGGTCGATTCCTAAAATGATCATGAAAGAAGACCTTTCCATTAAAGCACAATATTTTAATAATTTTATCATATTTTCCTAAAAATAGCAAGCAAACAGGGTGTTAAAAATCTGTAAAGATCTGTGATTTTTCCTAAGTTTTTGTGAAAAAAGAAACGGTAGAAAATCGTAAAAATTAGAGTTGACATTTTTTTACTGCGGCAGTATAATAAAGAAGTTATTTGGGCCCGTAGCTCAGCTGGGAGAGCGTACGGTTCGCATCCGTAAGGTCGAGAGTTCGATCCTCTTCGGGTCCACCAATAACGGAAGCGTCGAACTCTTTTTTTTCAGAAATGAGTTCGACGCTTATTTATTAGATTTTACAAACAATGCAAGGCTTGAATCATAGTTACGCATAAAAGAGGGTGATGTGTACATGAAAAAGATATTTCACAACAAAATAATAATCGCGTCTGTGATTTTGGTGCTCATAATATCACTTGCAGCATGCGGTGGTAAAACAGATGAGAAAGCCAACACCGACGCGCCAAAGACAAGCGTAACTGCGAACCAAGATAAGGACAAGGTCGAAGACAAGGGCACCGATGAGGCTCCCGTAGAGACTCCTGCAGATAAAGAAACAGAAAGTTCTCAGCCTACTGAAAAACCTGCTAATAAGCCTACTGAAAAACCCGCAGGGCACACTCACAGCTGGAAAGAGCACACTGTCACTGAGCAGGTTTGGGTAAGCAACATCGTGCCTGTCTATGAAACTCAGAGAGTCCAAGTCGGCACAAACAAAGTATCCGACGGCGACTATTGGCATTGCAACTGTGGTGCTGTTATCCCTATGAGCGAATCCGATGACCATGTCTTTGCTCATATCGAGGCTGACGAACCCGACAACGGTTACACACAGGAGCACTTCCACGAAGCACCTGTTTACGAAGATAAACAGGTGCAGGTCGGAACAAGAGACGACGGTCACTACGAGACGAAGACTCGTGTAGATTACTACTACTGTGACTGCGGAGCAAGGAAGTAACAGGTAGCTTAACAACTTACGAGAAATCACCTCGCTTTCGCGGGGTGGTTTTTTATTGTGCTTTGAGAGACGGCTCTATTTGTGTTTTAAGCGATTTTAAGCCCGAAGAGGTATTCTCGTGTACCCTTCGGGCTTTTTCGTGTCTTAAAACGTACTCTGTGAGGTCGTGGGCGATTTGAGAGAGCAAGTGTGCATCTCACTATCACTCGATGCGGGTGGGGGTTATAGACCAAAGTACATGAGAAAAGGGCTCATGGTCGAGTTCGTTGAGCGCGCGAAAACCTTCTCGGGGCCCCCGTCAATTTAGGTCGTAACAAACAGCAGGCAAAATTGAGTAATAAATCTCGTACAGGTGGAACACCTGTTATGAGATGATTTTCGTCGGTTTTGTAATCAGGTGTTCCATCAAGTGTTCCAGTCAATTTTTCATGGAGTTTTATTGACTTTTATGGCTGTTTTTGATATGCTGAGGTTTATTAGTGGCACATCTGACACAGAAAAAGGAGCGATGCTGTTTATGAAAAACAAAAGTGCCATGCGTTCAACAGAATACATGAAAAAAATATCTCACAACAAAATAATAATCGCGTCTGTGATTTTGGTGCTCATAATATCACTTGCAGCATGCGGTGGTAAAACAGATGAGAAAGCCAACACCGACGCGCCAAAGACAAGCGTAACTGCGAACCAAGATAAGGACAAGGTCGAAGACAAGGGCACCGATGAGGCTCCCGTAGAGACTCCTGCAGATAAAGAAACAGAAAGTTCTCAGCCTACTGAAAAACCTGCTAATAAGCCTACTGAAAAGCCTGCAGGGCACACACATAGCTGGAAAGAGCATACTGTCTCTGAGCAGGTGTGGGTAAGCAAAATCGTGCCTATCTATGAGACTCAGAGAGTCCAAGTCGGCACAAAACAAGTATCCGATGGTGCTTATTGGCATTGCAACTGTGGTGCGGTTGTTCCCGAAAAAGACACAGATGCTCACATAATTGCTCATATCGAGGCAGGAGAACCCGACAACGGCTATGGTGAAGAACACTTCCACGAAGAACCTATGTATGAAAATAGACAGGTACAGGTCGGCACAAGAGACGACGGTCACTACGAGACAAAGACTCATGTAGATTACTACTACTGTGACTGCGGAGCAAGGAAGTAACAGATAGCTTAACAACTTACGAGAAACCACCTCGCTTTTGCGGGGTGGTTTTGCTTGTTGTAGCAGTATAGCAGTTTATTTTAATCTATTTATGGAAAATTTTAATATAATAACCCCCTTCCTCATGTATATCTATATATAAAGAGTTCGAATTTATCTGCTATACTGCTACACTCCGCCCAACTCCCCCTGAAAAGCGGGAAAAAAGGCGTAGCAATATTTAATACAGAAAAGAAGGGTTCTTATTTAATGCGGAAAAATAAAGTTTTAAACTTCAAATTGCTTTAAAAGAATGCTACGAGACAGAATATCGGCTCACTTTTTTTCAAAGAACAGACTTACTTCCACAAGACAACGCAAAGTTTTTGGCTACAAAATGCGGAACAATTCGTCGCCTTTTAATAGCATCCATTACAACCGCTAAAGGCAATTTAAAATAGACTAACATATAAAAAAAGAGACACACTTTTTAAAGTGCGTCTCTTTTCTTTTTTCATTTTCTTTCTACCACATTGTCTGCACTTTTTACGATGCAGTTTTCCGGGTAGACGCCGCGCAGGGGGGTTAAGGGATAAACGGAGGTGTTTTTGCCGACAACTGTGCCGGGGTTTACAACCGAGCCACAGCCGATGTCTGCGCCGTCGGCTAAGATGCCGCCGATTTTGCGAAGACCGGTTTCATAATCTTGATCCCCGTGAATAACCACGTTCTTGCCGTCGGATTTCAAATTGGAGCAGATAGAACCTGCGCCCATATGTGCGCCGTTGCCGAGAACAGAATCGCCGACATAATTATAATGCGGCACCTGCACGTGCTCTAACAGAACGGCGTTTTTCAGCTCGGAAGAGTTACCGATGACGCAGTCCTTACCTGTAATTACATTGCCGCGAATGAAGGCACCGGGGCGCACTTCGGTATTATCGCCTAAAATGCACGGAGCTTCTATGGTCGCGGTCGGATAGATTTTTACGTTCTTACCGACCAAAACGCCGGGGGCAAATTCAGTAAAGCCCTCTATCCCCTCTTCTACTAATTTTTTTGCATAATCCTTAATTTCAGGGAGAATTTCCCACGGATATGTTTTACCCTCGAACAGAGGTGCGAGATAGTCTGTTCTGACACTGAACAGTGCTTTTGTTTCTACGTTTTTAACCAACACAATGCCCTCTTTCTTTCACTACAGTGGCAACCATTGCGGCGTATTCTTGGCTCTTTTCCTCGGTTTCGGCTTCAATCATAATACGGATAACCGGCTCTGTGCCGCTCTGACGCAAAAGTACTCTGCCCTTGCCGTCAATCAAGGCGTCCACCTCTTTAATTTTCGCCTGTACGGCCTCATCGTTGATCACTGCCGCTTTATCCTTTACGCGCAGATTTTCGAGATACTGCGGATAAAGCTTGACAGGCTCTGCAAGCTTACCGAGAGAGGATTTTCTGTCGCAGATTTCTTCGGTTAACATGATAGCAGTTAAAATGCCGTCACCTGTTGTCGCATATTTCTTGATGATGATATGACCGGACTGCTCACCGCCGAGGGAAAAGTCGTTCTGCTGCATACATTCATAAACAAATCTGTCGCCGACGGTTGTTTCGGCACACTGGATGCCGATTTTTTTAAGACTTTCTTTCAAGCCGCTATTGGACATAATGGTAGCTACAACGGTATCGCCGTTCAGCATGCCTCTGTCTTTCAGACGTTTGCCCAAAATATACATGATTTTGTCACCGTCTACGATGTTGCCGTTTTCATCCACGGCAATACAGCGGTCTGCATCGCCGTCGAAAGCAAAGCCGACATCCAAATGTTCATCGCGCACGAGCTGGCATAAATTTTCAATATGTGTAGAGCCACAGCCGTCATTGACGTTTAAACCGTCCGGCTCTGCACCGATAACAACGGTTTGTGCGCCCAAAGCATCGAAAACGGATTTCGCAATCATCCAAGATGCACCGTTGGCGCAGTCTAAACCGATGCGAAGCTGTTTATAGGAATTGGAGGCAAGAGAAATGAGATAACCGAGATAACGGTTTCTGCCCGAAACGTAATCCACAATACAGCCTAATTTTTCGCCGCAGGCAAGAGGCAAATCTGAGCCGGATACGCCGAGAGATTTTAAATCGCCGTCGATATAGCGTTCGATATATTCTGTGGTTTTATCGTCTAATTTTTCGCCGTAGCGATTGATGACTTTAATACCGTTATCCGTAAAGGGATTGTGAGAAGCGGTAATCATAACGCCGCAATCAAATTCATCTTGACGGGTTACAAAGGACACGCTCGGGGTGGTGGTAACGTGAAGCATATAAGCATCTGCGCCGGAGGCGGTAAGACCTGCGGCAATCGCATATTCTAACATATAGCTGGAACGTCTGGTATCTTTACCAATGACGACACGCGGGCGGTGATTCGGTCGGTTGGCATTGCAAAGCTCGGAAGTGAAATACCAGCCTAAAAATCTGCCGACTTTATAAGCGTGCATGGAAGTAAGAGAAACATTTGCTTCGCCGCGGAAACCGTCTGTGCCGAAGTATCTGAAATGATAGCCTTCGCCGGATTCGCCGCGGTCAATGGTGATGCTGTCTTTTAAAAGCGCATCTGCCGAGACCGAAAACAGTTCGCAAATCTGTAAAACCTTATCAATTTGCGGCAATGCCTGATCGGCTTCCCATTTGCAGACAGACTGTCTGGAAACATAGAGCTTTTCTGCAAGCTGCTCCTGAGAAATATGGGCAGCTACACGAAGCTTGGTGATTTTTTCTCCGATAGTCATAAAAAAATCCTCTTTTCTTTATAGTTTAGGATGGTTTTTGTTCCGTCAAAACACCATTAGTATATACTTTTTTTAGGATTATACAATAAACTTTTCTTTGCAAGTTATGTAAGAATAGTTTACAGAACTTTACATATTTTTTATTATATCTTTATTTTTTGTTTATTATATTCCTATTTTATGTCTTTTTTGTAAACTTAGGTGGTCATGTAATGTTTTGTTTACATACATCTTTCCTGTAGTAGTTTATGTAAAAAGAAAAACAGCCATGCAAAATGCACAGCTGTTTTTGTTTTATTTTTTTGTTTAGAACGAAATTTTCATGAAAATCGCAATGAAGCAAAGGATAGCCGCCATCGGAACGTATACGAATTTACCGATATTGTACCAAACTACACCGCGTTTTTTCTTTGCGCCCTGATTTATGGCTTCCATAAGGTCTTCCTTCTTCATTACCCAGAACCAAGAAATCGCACCGAGAAGTGCGCCGATCGGGATGATGTAGATAGAAACGAAATCCATCCACGGGCCCCAAGAAGAAATGGGTTCCATATTCACGCCGATACCGAAGCATACTACGCAAATGATGCCTAAAACAAGCTTACGGTTGAGCTTGGGGAACTTATGCTGTAAGGATTCGCCGACAACCTCGAACATGTTCTGAAGCGAGCTGACGCCTGCAAAAATCATAGCGACATAGAGAATGATAGCAAAGAATCTGCCGAACGGAATGTTCTGTAAGATCGTCGGAAGAGTAACGAAGAGCTGACCGGGGCCTGCATTAACCGGAAGGTTGTAGCAGTAGCAAGCCGGAATGATAACCAAAGCAGCAACAACAGCTGCAACAGTATCGAAGAAGGCGGTTCTTGTACCAACGGTGACAACGTCTTCGCCGTCATCTAAGTATGCGCCGTAAACAATCATACCGCTACCGGTAATGGAGAGGGAGAAGAATGCCTGACCCATTGCAGCAATCCAAACCATAGGATCTTTCAGTGCTGCCCAATCCGGAACGAACATGAAGCGGTAACCTGCGGCTGCCTCAGGAAGGCAAGCAACGCGGATTGCCAAGATAACGAAAATGATGAAGAAGGTCGGCATCATGATTTTATTGGTGCGCTCGATGCTCTTTGCACCAAGGAAGAGGGTTAACAGTGTGCCGACAATAACAACGATATGTGGAATCACTACAGAGTAATTGGTAAGGGAGAAGCCCTCGAACCATTCCCCGGGATTGGTATCCATTAAAACGCCCGTTACAGAGCTGCAAAGGGCTTTGAACACGTAAGAAACGATAACCGCGTAGCCGATTGCGATGCAAAGAGAACCGATGAGCGGAAGCCATGCTAAAAGGCCGCCTGCCTTTTCTGCTTTCTCATTGCGGGATTTCCATGCTGCGGCGTAAGAACCGAGCGTACCGGTTTTGGCACGTCTGCCGACTGCAAATTCCGCCGGTAAGCCAACGTAGCCGAAAATACAAATAAAGAAAAGATAGATGAGTAAGAAGGCGCCGCCGCCGTTTGAACCCATCTTGTTCGGGAAGCCCCAGACGTTCGCCATACCTACGGCAGAACCGACTGAAGCGAGAATAAACCCCCATCGCGTTTTAAACTTTTTTTCATGCAATTTACTGGTTGTTTGCTTTTCCAATTTCTTTTCCTCCGTCTAAATTTTTTAATTCAAGTCAATGAGCGCTTTAGCTCCGTAAAGGTTTCCTGCGTTAAAGCGTTGATGTATTACAGCGCCTATTATTTCACATTTTGATGGAAAAGTCAAGGAAAAAATTAAAATTTTTAAAAAAAATGAATTTTTCTTTTTTCCGCTTTGAGCACCTCTAAAAAATTGACCCGAAGCACCGAAAAAATATAAAAAACGACATCTGCCACAATGACAGAAAACGGTGCGGCAAGTCAAATACCGTAAATACCCTGTCCCAGTTTCTTTTTCTCATTCCCATAGGCAAGGCCAAAACAAACGATACAATGCACACAATATCGCGTATAACGGAGGAAAGTACCGTCTTATACTCTCCCCTTCAAAAAATCGAACTGTTTTCTTAACGGGCTTTCGAATCCACTCTCTTTGAATATAAAAAAAGAAGATACACAAAAGTGTAT
>JAHHRN010000012.1 GCA_020025775.1 Acutalibacter sp. | reverse complement strand
TCCTTTTTTTATTTGAAGCCTGTGGAATCGAACCTGCGAAGGGTGCGGGCGTTAAGAAAAAGATGCGGTGCATCTTTTTCAGCACGCAACGAGAGACGGGTACCGAAAGGCGAAGCCTTTGGGTCGCCGAGCGGCTAGACAGCAAGCGGAGCGCGGCTGTCGGTCGATTCCTACTATGGGTGCCAAAAAAGGAGATGCACTTTTGTGTATCTCCTTTTTTTATTTGAAGCCTGTGGAATCGAACCTGCGAAGGGTGCGGGCGTTAACCTTTATAACAGCAAAAGCACAACTTTTTAAAGTTGCGCTTTTGCTTTAGGAGAAATTATTTAATAGTGAAGGATCTGGTAACGGGGGAAGCCATGTAGTTGCCGCCTGCAACGCTTACAGACTGTGTATAGCGACCAGGTTCGGTTGGTGCTGCGGAGGTGCTGGCATACGGACGACCGTCTGCTTTAACACCGGTATAGAGATAGCCGACAACGGATTGGTCAACAGCTTCGCCTTTGTAGGTGAGAGTTGCTGCAAAATCAAAGCTTGCGGCTTCTGCTGCGGGAATGGTTTTATCTTTGATTTCGCTGTTGAAGGTGAGCTTTACGCCTTCGGTTCTCATCTTAACAAGAAGAGCGCCGACGCCAACACCGGTTTCATAGTTGGGGTTGGTTGCAAGAGCAACAACGGTATAAAGACCGGCAAGGTTGGGCTCGGTAAGGGTGATGTTGATTTTCTGCATTGTGGGCGGAAGCTTTTCTAAAACTTCCAAAACGGTTTTCATTGCGCCGAGATCAATGTGGAAAATGCGAATTAAATCCTTCATTTCCTTGGAGTTCACAATCGCATTGATTTCGCCGAGGGTCATGCCGTTGTTGATGATGTCATCTACGGATCTGCCAACTATGAGCTTTACAATGGGGTTGAGAAGGTCGAGAAGGAAGCTTTCGGTGATGGAATCCGGAAGATCAATGAAGATGTTGCCGTATTTGGAATTGGAAATGCCAACGTAAATGGTGAAGATTTCAAAGGGATCTTTGGAAGAAGTGGTGATGAAATCTGCCGGAAGCTTTTCGTCGGCAAATTTGTTTGTGCTCTTTACGTTTACCTTGGTTTTGCCCTTGTTGATAACCAGTTTAGTTTCAGCAGAGGAGGAGAGGTATTTGGCGTTACCTTTGAAGGTAACACGAATCTGATGCTCACCTGCGGAGATGGGCGGATAATAGAGCAGAGCAATTGTACCACCCTGAAGCGGAACCCACTTCTTAATGCCGCCGGGCTTGCCGGCTACAAGGTTTTCTGCGTAATATTCTACGGTATAGAAATCTTCCTTGTATTTCTGATTGTCCGGAAGAACAGAAGCCTTCCAATCGATGACGGATTTAAAAATCTCTGCTTTCATGGCTTCTGCATCACCGGTGTAGGTGATAGCTTTGCTGGTGAAAGCGATGTTGGTTTCTAAACGAGGTGCATTTTCTACTGTTGCGTAAAATTCCACGGTGGTGCCGTGGTAATTTCCTGTTTCGGGAACAACCATTTTGAATCTGAACTGGCCACCTTCTGCAAGTGGTCTCTGGATATTGGTTGTGTCTACGAAATTCAGTTCGTGCCAAATCGGAATCGTGCTTAAACGGGAAGCATCGTAAAGGAAGTTTACGTCTTCTGCAGTAAGATTGTTCGGTGTGGATTTCGCAGCATCGTAAACGGCTTTGAAGAGGTCTTCTTTGAAACGAGCGAAGTTTGTAGAAAGATCGTCTTTAAGATAAAGTCTTACTGCCGGAATATTTTCTTTAATAGCGATTTGGGTGTTTGCAATGTCTTTTACGGTCTTGGTCAGTCTTACAACGGTTTCTGTGCCTTTCAGGCGAACGTTGTAGGTGCCTTCTGCGATGTCCTTAACAGCCGGATGGGTGTAAACGGTGAGAAGCTTTTTGCTTGTGAAGCCTTCTACACTGCCGTAAGCCCAGTTCTTTAAGAGACCGTTGTAACCGTCACAACCGTACTCCCATTCAAAAGCCTGTGCATCCTTGCCTTCCGGATTTGCAACTAAAGCTTTGAAAAGTGCATCCTTTACCTGCGCTGTGCTCATGTCTGCAGTGAGCTTTGCTGTGCCGTCCTTGAGCTTAACGCCGTCGCTTGCAAATGCGGGAAGTGCAAAAACACTAAGCAGCATCAACAGCGAGAGAAGAAAAGAAAGGACTTTGCTTGTTTTATTGGTTTTTACCATGTGCTTTCTACTCCTTGTTGTTTGAATTTTGCTTGGGAAAATTTTGGTAAAATAGTAGCATAAATAAAATTACCGCACAATATTTTTTTTAGATAAAAATCAATTTTATTCAATGTGCACTATTTGAAAACCCTTGAATTGTTATATTGCAAAAAGAAACGTAACTATAAAGTGAAAGTTATAGAACCAAATCGTACAAACGGGAAAAAATCGTTCAAAGTGCACCTTTTTACAGGCGGAATATCGGCAATTCGTTAGTCAAAATGCACAAAAACTTACTGAACACAGAAGAGCAAAATGTTAAGCAGAGTGGAAGAACGTTTTTTAGGAAAAGTGCTTTTACCGAAAATATATATAAAAAAGGACCTCTCCGATTGGAAGAGGCCCTTTTGAAATCCTTTAGTCGATGCTTTGCATAAGCTCTAAGATAATGCCGTCGGGGTCTTTAAAATAGATGGCTTTACTTTTACCGAAGCCCTGTGCGGTAAAATCGAAGGCCTGCGGTGCGGAAAGACAGGTCACGCCGTTTTCAACGAGATGTTTGTATTCCTTTTCAATATCATCGGTACGAAAACAGATTTCCGAAATCGAGGTTTTGAAAAGATCGGCTTTGTCCTCCTTGGCATCCTCGCTGACAAACTGAATCAGCTCTAAGGGCGGTGCCATTAAAGCCTCACTGCCGTTTAAGTAAGCGACGCGGGCTTTGCAGTTTTTTCTTTGGAAGAGCAGGTCGGTTTCTTCACCCTCCATGAAAATCTCGCCGATATAGCGAAGACCTAAAACATCTCTGTAAAAAGCGACGGAACGGTCTAAATCTTTTACCGTAACGCCGATATGCATCATTTCTTGAATCATAGAAACTCCTTTTAATTTTGGGCTGCAAACTGAAGATCAGCGACAATCGGGAAATGGTCGCTGGGATAAACACCGTCATAGGTGTCGGTTACGATTTTGAAATCCTTTACGGTAAAAGCATCTTTCGTAATCAAAATATAATCGATACAAGGATCGTCGAGATTCTTACCGTAGTTTTGATAGGTGCAGCCTTGGGGCGGATTTTCTAAGACATATTTACTGTCTAAGAAATTCTCGGTTGCTGCCTTGTAGGTTTCACTGCCTTCATCGGCATTGAGGTCCCCCATTAAAACTGCCGGCAGACCGCCGAATTCCTGAATCTTGTCGAGCACCACACCGATACCCTTGATTCTGGCTTCGTCGCTGACGTGGTCCAAATGCGTGTTGAATACAACGAAATCCTGCGCGGAGGCCTTATCTGTTAAAATCACATAACTGCAAATGCGGTAGCACGCCGCACCCCAGTCCTTGCTCATGACTTCCGGGGTTTCGGAAAGCCAGAACGAGCCTTTATCCTTTAAGGTATATAAATCCGTGCGATAGAATACCGGACAGCCTTCGGGCTGCGGGGTTTTGTCGCGATAGGTGAGTACGGAGTCATAATCCGGCAAAACATCGCAAAGGTAGGTGTATTGCTGGGGAGTGACCTCCTGGAAGCCGATGACGGTCGGCTGCACTTTTTCGAGATTTTGACGAATTAGGTCGGCACGGTAATACCAGTTGGTTTTGCCGCGGTCGGAAGGGGTAAAACAGCGCACGTTGCAACTCATAACGCGCAGATTTTTGACTTCTGCATCCACTTTGACTTCTTGCTTGTGCGATTTATAGCGCGGGTAATAGAAAAACATCGTGCCTAAAAAAATCAGCACAATCACAAGAATACAAACGAAAACAGCTAACAAAATTTTTTGGTACTTTTTCATTATGAATCCTCTCCTTTGCCCACATCATAGCACGAAAAATTAAAAAAGGCAAAGGAAATCCGAAAAATCTTAGAAAAGCAACAGGAATTAAAAAAATGTGGATTTTCAAGCCCTGTTTTAATCGGATGGCTACTGCGTTGCTTCTGCCTTGAGAAATATGGGGGGTTCTGCTATACTGATGCTATAAGAAGGAGATGATTTCATGCTACTTTCGGTGAAACTGGAGTTTTACGGTATCTGCTTTGTGGTATTGCTTATTCATATTTTTCTCTTGCGCGCCGCGATTATGAATGCCGAAAAAGGCTATGTGGTGGTTTTCTCTTTCCAAAATACAGTGACCTGTGCCTCTTGCGATTACGAAGAAAAAGAAAAACTCGAGGCGGTGTTAACCGACCTTTATTACGCTTTAGAAGATTAAAAGAAAAAGGCTGTCTCTTTTGAGGAGACAGCCTTTTTTTAGAATGTACAGGCGATTATATGCCACGTTCTTCCATGATAATATTGATTTCGTTTTCGTTAATGCCGACCATGGCTTCGCCGAGGTCTTCGGAAACTCTGGCAATGAGATCGGCGTCCTGATAATTCTTGACGGCTGCCACAATGGCTTTGGCACGTTTTTCGGGATTGCCGGATTTAAAGATACCACTGCCCACGAATACGCCTTCTGCGCCAAGTTCTACCATGAGTGCCGCGTCTGCCGGAGTAGCAACACCGCCGGCGGAGAAGTTTGCAACGGGAAGCTTGCCATGATTGTGTACATATTTTACAAGCTCAAAGGGCACTTCGTACTGCTTTGCCGCTTCAAAAAGTTCGTCGTTACGAAGTACGGTTAAAGCACGCATTTCCTTTTGAATGGTACGCATATGGCGGACAGCCTGTACAACGTCGCCGGTACCGGCTTCCCCTTTGGTACGAATCATTAAAGCGCCTTCTTGAATTCTTCTGAGTGCTTCGCCAAGGTTTCTGGCGCCGCAAACGAAAGGCGTTTTGAATGTGGTTTTATCTACATGATAGACATCATCGGCAGGGCTTAAAACTTCGCTTTCATCAATGTAATCAATGCCGATCGCTTCGAGAATACGCGCTTCCACAAAATGACCGATTCTGCATTTTGCCATAACGGGAATTTGAACTGCTTCTTGAATGCTACGAATCATCTTGGGGTCACTCATTCTGGAAATGCCGCCTGCGGCACGAATGTCTGCAGGGATTCTCTCAAGTGCCATAACCGCGGATGCACCCGCAGCTTCTGCAATCTTTGCCTGTTCGGGCGTGGTAACGTCCATAATTACGCCACCGCGTAAACTGTCGGTTAAGGCGATAGCCGCCTTTCTTTCTGCTTCTGTCATTGTAAAACACTCCTTTTTCTTGCTTTTCTTAAAAAGTATGTTATGATTATACTATAAAACTGTACACTAAAAAATACACAGATTCCATTATTTTTATAAGGACAGTTAGGGGGCGGAAGCATGATTTATGATTTTATCAGTTTAGAAAAAGAAGGCGGAATACCACTTTGCACGCAGCTTTATAAGGGCATTAAACAGGCGATTGACGAGGGCAAAATGCAAGTGGGAGAAAAAGCACCCTCTATTCGGCTTGCGGCGACAGAGCTTGGAATTAGCCGTACTACGGTGGAAACGGCATATATTCGACTTTGTAACGAAGGCTATTTAGACAGCCGACCGCAAAGCGGCTATTTTGTGCAAAACAAGCCAAAGCCTATGTGCCCCGTTCCAGAAAAAACAATACAAGCACAAAAGATCATTCGTTACGATTTTTCTTCAGGACGCATTGATGAAGCGGCGGCGGATACTGTCCTTTGGCAAAAATGTGTACGCCGTGCACTCCACGAATCGGGAGATTTGGTTTCCTATGGTGAACCACAAGGAGAGCGCCTTTTGCGTGAAGCGATTGCCGACTATGCCTATGCGGCACGTGGCGTATCCGCAAACCCCGACAATATTGTGGTCGGCGCAGGTACACAGCTTCTTTTAACGCTCTTTTGCAGTTTGTATCCCGAAAAGGGCGTAATTGCTTTGGATGCGCCCGGCTTTAAACAGGCAGAACGTATTTTTAGAGATTACGGTTTTAAAACGGTGTTTGTGCATACGCGAAAAGATAAACCGCTCTCGAAACAGCTAGAAGAACTTGACGCTAATATTTATTTGTATACGCCTTCTGCCTATTCCAAAAAAGATTTAAAAACGCTCAAAAGGTTTCGTAGAGATTTACTTTCCTGGGCAGAACAGGATGAAAAACGACTCATCCTAGAGGATGACTACAACGGCGAATTGCGGTATACAGCACGTCCTGTGCCGGCTATGCAGCAAGCAGATACAAAACACATTGTCTATTTTGGCAGCTTCTCCAAGCTTTTGCTCCCGTCTGTGCGTATTGCCTATATGGTGCTTCCCGACAGCCTCCTTTCGACTTATCATAGGCGAGTGCAGGATTATAATCCCACGGCGAGTAAACTGGAGCAACTGGCACTCACTGCGTATATTCAAAACGGATTTTTAGAAAAGCATTTAAGACGGCTTAAAAAATTGTATTATTATAAAAGCAAAGCGCTCGTTTCGGCTATGGAGCAGTATTTCGGGGGAGACTTAAAACGTATTTCGGTTTTAGAATCCTCCCTTTCTGTGGTCGCCCATTTAGAAACAAAACTTTCTGACGAAGAAATTTTTCTGCGTGCCGCTTCTAAAGGCATTCGCTTGGATGCGATTCGCAAAGGGCATATTTGGCTCAGCTTTGCGGGTATTCCCATAGAGGATTTAGAACCTGCGGTAAAAATGCTTTCGGAAAGTCTACGGTAACAAAAAAGCACTGCATTCCTTTACGGAGTGCAGTGCTTTTGATTTTTAATGTTTAGCCACGGACGTTGTAATCCTCAATAATGGCGTTCATAGCTTGGCAAAGCTTATAAACATAAATAAAGGGACCAACAATGATGAGAGAACCTAAAACATTCCAGAGCCAAAAGGTGCTGGCTGAGAAATTGTAATTGACAATGTTGCGGCGTGCAAGTTCTGCACCGATTCTATTGCTCATTTTGTGGAACCAAACGATAGAAGCAATGCCACAGGTGATGGGCGAAATAAGAAAGAAAAGTAAACAATAATTCATGGTGGCTTTGCCGTTCTTGTTGCCACAAGCTGTATTTAATTTCTCCCCAAGGCTTGTGAAAAATACAATGCCATAAATGCCACAGGTCAAGAGATTAAATACAATGAATTTCCAAAGCTCGAAATTGGCCTTTAAAGGTACAATCGACGGCTGTGCATATACGGGATTTGCCGCTTGCGCATAAGCTTGAGTTGCATTGGGTGTGTAGGTTTGGTTTGTGTTGTTTTCCATAATTTTCTCCTCCTCCAAAAGCAAATATTTATTGCTTTCGAATAATTATATACAAAATATATTAGACTGTCAAGAAAAAGTTTATCGAAAAATGTAAAGAATGGTTCTGCATAGGAAAAAAGTTCTAAATGCCTCTCGTAAAAGCATATGTTAAAGCGGATAGGGGGCCGAGTGATGCACTATTTTGTTTGGACGAAACGCTCAATGTTTGTGGGGCTTTGTCTGTTTCTTTCTGCCGCATTGGTGGTAGGTGGCGTTCTCAACCGCTATGCGGCAGTGGAAACGGCGAAAACAGAGGGAAAGAAAATTCCTATTTATGCTGTGGAAACCGCCGAGCCGAAAATTGCTATTACCTTCGATGCGGCATGGGGCGCAGACGATACCGACGTGCTTCTTTCTATATTAGAGGAATACAATGCAAAAATCACTGTGTTTGCGGTGGGGGATTTTGTACGCAAATATCCGGATGCCATTCAGAAATTCCATGCGGCAGGGCACGAGATTGCCAATCATTCCAATAAGCATACGCTCTACAGCAAGCTTTCCGAGGGGGATATTCAAAAGGACATCGAAGCCTGCAATGCGGCAATCGAAAAGGTGACAGGCGAAAAGCCGCACCATTTGCGCGCACCGTCGGGCGATTATACCGAAAGCTCCATGCGCGCGGCGGAAAAGCTTTCCATGCAAACCGTGCAGTGGTCCGTGGATAGTCTTGACTGGCAGGGGCTTTCCGTGGAGGAAATCGTGGCGCGTGTGACGAACGCGGCAACGAATGGGTCGATTGTGCTTTTTCACAATGATGTCAAAAACACACCCGAAGCTTTGCGGCAGGTGCTCCAAAAGCTTTCTGAACGCGGCTTTTCGTTTGTCACTGTAGAGGAGCTTTTATATAAGGAAAACTATCGGATTGATTTTGCAGGAAAGCAGTCGAAGCTCCCCGAGGGATGAACACAGATTTCGACCGTCTTATTGCCGAAAAAATCCACTCGATTTTGGGTAAAATCACAAATTTTGTTACGGGAAAAATTTGTGAGATGAAAAAATAAGCAAAAAGAAACAAAAAAAGAAAATGTCTCTTGTGAAAAATTGCCCTCACAAGGGGCTTTTTGTTATTTTTCTGTCGATTTTTGTAACAAAGTGCACAAACGGCTGTAACGCACTCCTGAAAAATTTTATAAAAAGTGCTTGTAAAATGTTTCTTGATTTGTTACAATAAAAAATATAAAACCAGAGTGAGGTAGTGTATATGCCGAAAAATATGAAAAAAGTGCACACGGAGCATGAAGTTCCGCTTTATCTGTTCCACGAGGGCAGCAATGCGCGGGCTTACGAATATTTCGGTGCACACCGAAAAGATAAAGATACCGTTGTTTTCCGCGTTTGGGCACCGCACGCTGTAAGCGTCAGCGTAGTGGGTGACTTCAACGAATGGGATGCCACAAAGGATGTGATGCAGCTTCTGCCCGACAGTGACGGCGTTTGGGAAGCGGCTGTAAAGGGCGTCAAGCTTTATGACGGCTACAAATACAGCATCGAAACCAAGAGCGGGCAGACCTTGATGAAGTGCGACCCCTACGGCGTACATATGGAAACCAGACCCGGCACGGCAACGAAATATTATGAGATTGAAAATGTCTATGACTGGACGGATGACAAGTGGGTTGCTGACCGCCAGAAAAAGGATGTTTATAAATCTCCTGTCAATATTTACGAAATGCACATGGGCTCTTGGAAGCAGTATCCCGACGGAAACTTCTATTCCTACCGCAAAATGGCGGACGAGCTGATTCCCTATTTAAAGGAAATGAATTACACCCACGTGGAGTTCATGCCCTTGACGGAATATCCCTTCGACGGCTCTTGGGGCTATCAGGTGACCGGCTACTTTGCCGCAACCTCCCGTTACGGCACACCCGAGGATTTAATGTATCTCATAGATGCTTGCCACAAGGCAGGCATTGGCGTGATTTTAGACTGGGTTCCGGCGCACTTCCCGAAGGATGCGCACGGCCTGTATGAGTTTGACGGCGAGCCGCTTTACGAATATGCCGACCCCAGAAAGGGCGAGCATTATTCCTGGGGCACCAGAGTGTTCGACTACTCCAAAAACGAAGTTCGTTCGTTCTTAATGTCGAGTGCCGTGTTCTGGCTTCGTGAATATCACATCGACGGCCTTCGTATCGACGCCGTAGCTTCCATGCTCTATCTCGATTATGACAGAGAAGAGGGGCAGTGGATTCCCAACAAAAACGGCGGCAATGAAAACTTAGAGGCCGTAGATTTCTTGCAGAAGCTCAACGAAAATATCTTTAAGGATTACAGCTACGCCATGATGATTGCCGAAGAAAGCACCTCTTGGCCGATGGTTTCCAAGCCCGTTTATATGGGCGGCTTGGGCTTCAACTTCAAGTGGAATATGGGCTGGATGAATGACATCCTGCGCTATTTCTCCTTAGATGGCTATTTCAGAAAATTCAATCATGATTGCATTACGTTCTCGATGTTCTATGCGTTCTCGGAAAACTTTGTTCTCCCGATTTCCCATGATGAGGTCGTACACGGCAAGAAGTCTTTGATTGATAAAATGCCCGGAGATTACGATGAGAAATTCGCCGGCGTCAGAGCTTTCATGGGCTATATGATGGCGCACCCCGGCAAGAAGCTCATGTTCATGGGTCAGGAGTTCGGTCAGTTTATCGAGTGGAATTACGAAAAAGGTTTGGACTGGGTGCTTTTGGATTTCCCGAAGCACAAAGCGCTCCAAACCTACTTTAAAGAGCTGAACGCCTTCTATAAAAAGAATCGCCCGCTTTGGGAGGTGGATTATTCTTGGGAGGGCTTCTCTTGGATTTCCTCCGATGATAAGGATAATTCCGTGATTGCCTTTAGACGAATTGATGAAAAGGGTCACGAGCTGATTGCCGTTTCCAACTTCACCACAGTGGAACGCGAGAATTACTGTATCGGTGTTCCGAAAAAAGGCAACTACAAGGTCGTCTTTAATTCCGATGACGAAGCCTACGGCGGCACCGGCAAGGGCGACAAGGAAAAGATTTTGGCAAAGCCCGTAGCCATGCACGGCTTCGAGCAAAGTATTTCTTTAGACTTACCGCCGCTTTCGACAATCTATTTAAAGAAAACAAGATAAAATAAGAAAGTTCACTGCTTTATGCAGCACAAACCCTAAAGGAGGAATTATATATGGCACGAAAAGTAGAGTGTCTGGCAATGCTTTTAGCCGGTGGACAAGGCTCCAGGCTTGGCATTTTGACCAAGAACATCGCAAAACCCGCAGTACCCTATGGCGGCAAATACAGAATCATTGATTTCCCGCTTTCCAACTGCGTCAATTCCGGTATCAATACCGTAGGTGTTTTAACACAGTATCAGCCCCTTGAACTCAACGATTATATCGGCAACGGCCAGCCGTGGGACTTAGACAGAGCCAACGGCGGTGTGCACGTTCTTTCCCCTTATCAGCAGATTAAGGGCTCGGAATGGTATAAGGGCACAGCAAATGCGATTTACCAAAACATTAACTTTATTGACCGCTACAATCCCGAATATGTAGCCGTTCTTTCCGGTGACCACATCTATAAAATGGATTATTCCAAGATGCTCGATTACCACAAGGAAAAGAATGCGGCTTGCACCATCGCAATGCTCGAGGTGCCGTGGGAAGAGGCTTCCCGCTTCGGTCTTATGATTACCGACGAGGACAACAAGATTCTCGAATTCGAGGAAAAACCGAAGAACCCGACTAGCAACAAGGCTTCCATGGGTGTTTACATCTTTACATGGAGCAAGCTTCGTCAGTATTTGATTGACGACGAAGCAAAAGCCGACTCTAGCAATGACTTCGGTCACGATGTGATTCCGGCAATGCACGAAGCCGGCGAGCGTTTATACGCTTATCTCTTCGACGGCTACTGGAAGGATGTCGGTACAATCGACAGCCTTTGGGAAGCAAACTTAGACCTTTTAAATCCGAAAGTGGATTTAGACCTTTCTGACCAGAGCTGGAAGATTTACTCCAAATCTCCGTCTGCACCGCCGCACTATATTGCCGGCTGTGCAACCGTGGAAAATTCCATGATCGGTGAAGGCTCTAAAGTTTACGGCGATTTGGATTTCTCCATTCTCTTCTCGAATGTTACCGTCGAAGAGGGCGCTGTGATTCGTGATTCCATTATCATGCCCGGTACGGTGATTAAAGCAGGTGCTACCGTGCAGTATGCGATTGTCGCTGAAAATGCGGTTATCGAAGAAAATGCGGTGGTCGGTCAGCGTCCCGAGGATGTAGAAAATAGAGACGATTGGGGCGTTGCCGTCGTCGGCAACGGTGTTACCGTACATAAGGGCGCACATGTTGCACCCAAAGCAATGGTTGACCAAGATGTAGAGGAGGCGTAACTATGAACGGCAACAATATTTTAGGCATTATTTATTCCAATATGTATGACGAGTGCCTCAGCGAAATCACAGGACTTCGCACCATGGGCTCCGTACCCTTCGCAGGCCGTTACCGCCTCATCGACTTTGCTCTTTCCGATATGGTAAACAGCGGCATCGAAAAGGTGGGCGTCATTACCAAGAGCAACTACCAGTCCTTAATGGATCACCTCGGCACAGGTAAGCCGTGGGATCTTTCCAGAAAGAGCGAAGGCATGTTCATTTTGCCGCCGTTCTCTTCAGCAGGCAACACCGGTCACTATAGAGGCCGTGTAGAAACATTACAGGGCATCATGGGCTTCATCGCCCGCTCCAACGAGGAATATGTGCTCCTTTCCGATTGCAACACCGTCATCAATATTGACATCAATGCACTCGGCGATTTCCACATGGAAAAAGGCGCAGATATTACCGTGGTTTACAAAGAAGGCGTAGTGCCGAAGCTCGATAGCATGATGACCTTTGATTTTGATGAGGACGGCAGAGCGACGAAGATTGCCGTTTCTCAAAACGAGACCGGCGAAGCCAAATATTCTCTCAATATGATTTTAATGAAGCGCTCCCTCTTACAGCGTCTCATTAACGAAGCGGAAAGCCTCAACAAAACCTCCTTTGAGCGTGATGTTTTACAGGCTAACGTAGAAAAGCTCCGCATTTACGGCTATGAGGCAAAGTTTGCCAGAATGATTGATTCTCTCCAGAGCTATTTCAATGTCAGCATGGAGCTTTTAAACCCGCAGAATTGCCACGATCTCTTTAACGATGATAGACCGATTTACACCAAGGTTCGTGACGATATGCCCGCGATTTACCGTTTGGGCTCTAAGGTGAAAAACTCTTTGGTAGCCAGTGGCTGTATCGTAGAGGGCGAAGTGGAAAACTCCATTCTTTTCAGAGGCGTTCGCGTTGAAAAGGGCGCTGTGATTAAGAACTCTATCGTGATGCAGGGTGGCTATGTGGCTTCCGGCGCATCGCTCAACTATACCATTGCTGACAAGAGTGTAGTTATTACCCCCGGTAAAACACTTTCCGGCGCAGAAAACTATCCGGTTTTTGTCGGTAAGGGCATTGTAATCTAAGAAATCAAGACTTTGGCGCAAAAAATGAGGTGTTAAAGAATGAAAGTTTTATATGTATCGAGTGAAGCGCTTCCCTTTATGGCTTCGGGCGGACTTGCCGATGTGGCAGGTTCT
This sequence comes from Acutalibacter sp., assembly GCA_020025775.1. GTDB lineage: Bacteria > Bacillota > Clostridia > Oscillospirales > Acutalibacteraceae > Fimenecus. Next base: position 3,367 of record JAHHRN010000012.1, on the reverse strand, counting down.
CTTCCCAAGGCGCTCCGTAAAAGACTCATCGGCTGCCGCGTGGTTATGCCGATGTATGACGGCATCAAGCAGGAATTAAAGGACCAAATGACCTTCCTCACCAGCATTTCCGTTCCGGTTGCCTGGAGAAGACAGTATTGCGGTATCTTTGAAGCCAAGTGCGACGGCGTAATTTACTATCTTTTAGATAACCAGTATTATTTCAAGCGTGACGGTATTTACGGCTACTACGATGATGCAGAGCGTTTTGCGTTCTTCTCCAGAGCCGTGCTCGAAATGATTCCGCATATCGGCTTCAAGCCCGACATCATCCACTGCAATGACTGGCAGTCTGCACTTACACCGCTCTATTACAGCACGATGTATGCGACTCGCGAGGGTTATGAGAATATTAAAACCGTGTTTACGATTCATAATATTCAGTATCAGGGTACCTACGGCAAGGAGCTTATCTCCGAGGTTTTGGGTCTTCGAGCCGAAGATACCGGCCTTATCGAATATGACGGCGACGTAAACTTCATGAAGGGTGCGATTGAAACCGCAAACCGCGTGACCACCGTCAGCCCGTCCTATGCCAACGAGATTCTCGACCCGTGGTATGCACACGGTCTGGACCCGATTTTGCGCGACCGCTCGTTCAAACTTTCCGGCATCCTCAATGGTATTGATGTAGATAACTACAATCCCGAAACCGACAAGGACATTTTTGCGAACTACTCCGCAGATAATTTTGCTAAGAAAGCGGTTAATAAGAAAGAACTCCAAAAACTCATGGGACTTCCCCAGAGAAAGGATGTTCCGGTTATCGGTATGGTTTCTCGTTTGGTCGGCCACAAGGGCTTAGACCTTTGCAAGGCGGTTTTGGATGAGCTTTTAGCCACCTCCGACGTGCAAATGGTTGTGCTCGGCTCCGGCGAGTGGCAGTACGAGGAATTCTTTAAGCAGTTAGCGGCAAAATATCCCGACAAATTCGCCGTATATATCGGCTTTGTTCCGCCGCTTTCCAGAAAGATTTATGCCGGTGCAGATATGTTCTTAATGCCGTCCAAGAGTGAGCCTTGCGGCCTTTCTCAAATGATTGCGCTTCGTTATGGTACTATCCCGATTGTTCGTGAAACCGGCGGTCTTCGTGACAGCATTCACGACAGCGGCGACGGCGAGGGCAACGGCTTTACCTTTGCCAACTACAATGCCCATGAAATGCTTTATACCATTCGCAGAGCTATGGAAGGCTATGCACAGCCCAAGGGCTGGAAGATTCTTGTGGAAAGAGCCATGCGCTGTGATAACAGCTGGGGCAAATCCGCCAATGAATATATCAAGCTCTATAAGGCACTTCTGAAAGAGTAATTTAAAACTACATAAGAAAAGCACCATGCCTTTTGCATGGTGCTTTTTAGTTTTTTCAAATAAGGTTATAAAAATAAAGACGGGGAATCTTTGTGAGGGGTTCCCCGTTTTCTTTTGTTGTTCAAATTTTTCAGAAACGCTTGTGTGACTCATAATGCGAAAAATCCGATTGCGCCAAGTCCAATGCCGATTGCCGCGCCGCAAAGGACGTCTTTGGGGTAATGTACACCGCCGACCACGCGCATGATGGCGAGCAAAACACCGATAACAGTTAAATAAATGCCCATGGGGATGCATATATAATAGTAAGCCATGGCAATCATAAATACGGAAAAGACATGACGGCTCGGGAAGGATTCTCCTTTTTTCTCCTTCGGTAAAAGCGGCTTGAATTTAAGCTTTTCATAAGGTCGTGGCGTATTCAACAGGCGGCGGAAAACACTGACCGCCACAAAGGTAAAGGCAGGCACTAAAAGACAGCGCCAAACTCGAAAATCCCGCAGGATAGAGAGATAGAGCAGTAAGGAGGGGTAAGAAAGATAAACCAGCCCCGTTAAAATATGCTCTGCGGTAATAAAAAGCTTCGTTCTTTTTCGGCTCTTTTGAAATGGTGCAGAAAGCTTACTGTACATTTCCTTAGTCATTCCACAAACCCCTTTCCCCAAATGCACTCACAATGTACCACAAGCCCTATGTTTTGTCAAGAAGCGGCAATAGATTCTTCTAGAATATTCTATAGCCGAAAAGGGGAGAGTGTTCCGAACCAAGCATAAAAAGAAATTCGCAAAAATGCTTGCAAATTTTTGCCGTTTCATATATAATAAAAAAGCTGTAAACTTCATAGGCTACTGTGGCTCAGTTGGTAGAGCAGCTGATTCGTAATCAGCAGGTCGGCGGTTCGAGTCCGCCCAGTAGCTCCAAAAAGAGAGATGCGCTTTTGCGTATCTCTCTTTTTTGTGGGTTGTAGAAATCAGACTCGAACCGCCCGTCCATCTCGCGACGGTTTGCCGCAGGCAGAGGAGCGAGGGACATAAAATGGCGAAGGATTGCGGAGCAATCGAACGAAGCGAAGCTTCGAGTCCGCCCAGTAGCTCCAGTCGAGAACCTCAACGCGTAAGTCGCGAAGGGGCTCTCTTCTTTTTTGTACAAAGCTTCCTCGAAAGGGAGATAGAGATAAAAGAAAGAGAGATGCGCTTTTGCGCTGAGGTTCTTTTTCGTAGGTTGTAAAAATCGGACTCGAACCGCCTGTCCATCTCGCGACGGTTTGCCGCAGGCAGAGGAGCGAGGGACATAAAATGGTGAAGGATTGCGGAGCAATCGAACGAAGCGAAGCTTCGAGTCCACCCAGTAGCTCCAGCCGAGAGCCTCGACGCGCAGGTCGTGAAGGGGTTCTTTTTTTATGCGGGCGGATAATATCCGCCCCTACGGGTTGTTGCCTTTTACTTAAATAAAATCTGCACAAAGTCCGTTGCGCGAACTATAAGTGAATAGTTTTCACTACGTTCCCCGTGATTCGTTGCCGACCGTTGTCGGCTAAAAAAGCGGGCAAAACTTTAAATTATGCTACACGAAAGACAGACACTTTTGGCGGGCGGATAATATCCGCCCCTACGGGTTGTTGCCTTTTACTTAAATAAAATCTGCACAAAGTCCGTTGCGCGAACTATAAGTGAAAAGTTTTCGCTACGTTCTCCGTGTGTTAGTCGTCGTCCTGTGACGACAAACGGGGGAACCCTTGTGAGGGGTTCCCCCGTCTGACTTTTGATAGAAGCTTTTCTTTGGCTTTGCCCCTTCCTGTGTTTTCGGAAGGATGAGTATTCCGTGCTCTGCGGAGCACGGCTCGGGACGCTGCCCCAAGACCCTGCCGCCTTTAAAAAGGCGGGCGAAACTTTTAACACAAAGTCCGTTGTGCGAACTATAAGTGAATAGTTTTCACTACGTTCCCCGTGATTCGTTGCCGACCGTTGTCGGCTAAAAAAGCGGGCAAAACTTTAAATTATGCTACACGAAAGACAGA
>JAHHRN010000011.1 GCA_020025775.1 Acutalibacter sp. | reverse complement strand
CGTTGTCGGCTAAAAAAGCGGGCAAAACTTTAAATTATGCTACACGAAAGACAGATGCTTTTGGCGGGCGGATAATATCCGCCCCTACGGGCTGTTGCTTTTTACTCAAATAAAATTTGCACAAAGTTCGTTGTGCGAACTATTTGTAAAAGGTCTGCACTAACTTTCCCGTGATTCGTTGCCGACCGTTGTCGGCTAAAAAAGCGGGCAAAACTTTAAATTATGCTACACGAAAGACAGACACTTTTGGCGGGTGGATAATATCCGCCCCCTACGGGCTGTTGCTTTTTTACTTAAATAAACTCTGCACAAAGTCCGTTGTGCGAACTATTTGAAAAAAGTTTGCATTAACTCTCCCGTGATTGCCCGTCGGGGCATCCCGACCCCGTGCATTGGCTGGCGCGCCGCCGCGCCCCGCGTGCTTCGTTGCCAACCGTTGTCGGCAAAAAAACAGAGAGAATGAAAAGTTTTCTTTCCATTCTCTCTTTCTTAGAGCAAAATTAAAATTTTTCGCTCAGCCTTTTTCTAAAAAGGCTGACTATTCGTCTTTGCCGCAGCAGTGCTTATACTTCTTGCCGCTGCCGCAGGGGCAGGGATCATTTCTGCCGGGTTTCTTGGCTTTTCTGACGGGCTGTTTCTTTTCACTGCCGTCGGATGCGCCGGAAGTACCGGTAATCTTAGCTTGCTCTTCACGCTTCACTTCTTCGTTGGTACGAAGCTGAACGGTGAGCATGCCGGTAACGGTGCCTTCTTGAATAGCAGAGGTCATTTCGTCGAACATGTCGAAGCTTTCCATGCGGAATGCAACAACCGGATCCTGCTGACCGTAAGAACGAAGGTAAATACCACGCTTTAATTCTTCCATAGCGTCGATGTGGTCCATCCAACGAAGGTCAACGTTCTGTAAAAGAATCTTTCTTTCCAGCTCCTGCATGATGAGGTCGCCGTATTTTTCTCCCTGGCTCTTGTACTTGGCTTTTGCATGGGAAAGGAAGAGGTCTTTGAAATCATCCTGAGAGGAGAGACCCTCTGCGGAAGCACCCTCTAAAACCCAACCGAGCTTTGCCATCATACCCTTGATGTTCCACTCGTTCATCGGAAGAGAGGTCGGGCAGTAGAATTCTACCTGCTGTGTGAAGTAGTCTTCAATCATCTTTTCAATGGTTGCGTGTAAGTCCACACCATCCAAAACTTGATTTCTCTGACCGTAGATAACTTCACGCTGTTTGTTCATAACATCGTCGAAGTTCAAAACGTTACGACGGGTTGCGAAGTTGTTGGATTCAACCTTCTGCTGTGCGCCCTCGATGAGTCTGGTGATCATCTTGTTTTCAATCGGCATATCGCCAACGGACTTGAAGGAATCCAAAATTGTATAGAAACGGTCACCAGCGAAGAGACGAAGTAATTCGTCTTCAGCGGAGAGGTAGAAACGGCTGGTACCCGGGTCACCCTGACGACCGGAACGACCGCGCAACTGGTTGTCGATTCGTCTGGACTCGTGACGCTCTGTACCGATGATGTAAAGACCGCCTGCCTCGCGAACCTTGTCTGCCTCTTCCTGCAATTCTTCTTTATGCTTCTTTTCGAGAGTGCGGAAGGTTTCACGTGCTTCTAAAATGTCTTCATTGTCTGTTTCAGCAAAACCGGTTGCCTCTGCGATGAGCTCTTCAATGTAGCCCTTCTTACGCATTTCGGATTTTGCCATGAACTCTGCGTTACCGCCGAGGATAATATCGGTACCACGGCCTGCCATGTTGGTTGCAATGGTAACTGCACCGTATTTACCTGCCTGTGCAATGATCTCGGCTTCCTTTTCATGGTACTTTGCGTTGAGTACTTCATGCTTAATGCCGCGCTTTTTGAGAGCCTTAGAAAGTGCTTCACTCTTTTCAATGCTGATTGTACCGACAAGAACAGGCTGACCCTTTGCATGGCACTCTATAATCTGGTCGATGATTGCGTTGAACTTTGCGGCTTCGGTCTTATAAAGTACGTCCGGCAAATCTTCACGAATCATGGGCTTGTTGGTCGGAATTGCGATAACGTCGAGGGCGTAAATCTGCTGGAATTCTTCGCTCTCAGTCATTGCAGTACCAGTCATACCGGAAAGCTTATCATAAAGACGGAAGTAGTTCTGGAAGGTGATGGTAGCGAGGGTCTTGGACTCTCTTTCTACCTTTACGCCTTCTTTGGCTTCAATCGCTTGATGCAAGCCTTCGGAGTAACGACGACCAAGCATGATACGGCCGGTGAATTCGTCAACGATTAAAACTTCGCCGTCTTTTACAACGTAGTCAACGTCACGCTTCATAACGCCGATTGCACGGATAGCTTGCTCAATATGGTGGTGGATGTTCAAGTTTTCAGCATCCATTAAGTTGTCGATGTTAAAGAACTTTTCTGCCTTGGCAATACCCTGCTTGGTAAGGGTTGCGCTCTTAGCCTTTTCGTCTACAACGAAGTCACCGTCTGCGTCGATTTCGTCTTCGGCGTTCATCTTGGTGTCGAGCTCTTTAACGGTAATCATCTTTAAAGATTTTGCAAAGGTGTCTGCAATCTTATAAAGGTCGGTGGACTTGTCGCCCTGGCCGGAAATGATTAAGGGGGTTCTGGCTTCATCGATTAAGATGGAGTCCACTTCGTCGACAACGGCGAAGTTGTGGCCTCTTTGCACTCTCTGCTCAGCATAAAGCACCATGTTATCACGAAGATAGTCGAAGCCCATTTCGTTGTTGGTACCGTAGGTGATGTCTGCGGCATAAGCGGCCTTTCTTTCTTCGTTGGTGCACTCGTGTACGATAAGACCGACGGAAAGACCGAGGAAGCGGTAAAGCTTGCCCATCCATTCGGAGTCACGGCGTGCTAAGTAGTCGTTTACGGTAACGATGTGTACACCCTTGCCGGAAAGTGCATTGAGGTAAGCGGGGAGGGTAGCCACAAGGGTTTTACCTTCACCGGTTTTCATCTCGGCGATTCTGCCCTGGTGCAGGATGATACCACCGATAATCTGCACGGGGAAGTGCTTCATATTGAGCACACGGGCGGCAGCTTCACGGCAAGTAGCAAAAGCTTCGGGTAAAATATCGTCTAAGGTTTCGCCTTTTGCAAGTCTCTCCTTGAATTCGGGGGTCTTTGCCTTTAAGGCATCATCGGATAAAGCGGCGTATTCTTCTTCGAGAGCTAAAACTTTCTTCTGAATCGGCATAACACGTTTTACTTCTTTAGAAGAATAGTCGCCAAATATTTTGGTTAAAAATGACATAAACATAAATCCTTTCCGCATCCCTTATAAGAAATGCTTACATACGCTACCTATTATAACATATACATTTAAAAAAAGCACGCTTTTTTTATAGAAAAACGAAGGAAAATTGACAAAGTTTTGAAAGGCGTGCATTTCACGGATTTTTAGATTGTTAAAAAATCAACATTTCCCGTGAAAGGTGTGAAATTCTTAGGAATAAGTTCTAAACTCGTTGACTTTATATGGAAAATTTGATATTATTTTAAATAGTAGTTTAGGGCAATTTTGTGCCTAGAAAACTATGGTTCGGTTATATAAGGAAAATCACGCGAAGGAGGAATTACTTTGACCGATTCAAGAACAAAAGCCTACTTAAATCTCTATGCAGTTTTAGGCACGCTCGAAAATCTTTGCGAGCTTGACGAGAAAGCAAGAAATATGCTGTATTCTCTTAAAAAGCCCGTTTCCATTTGCATTGAGGTGAAAAATGGCCCCTGTGCAACCATTAAATTCACTTCTAAGGGCTGCCGCATGGAAGACGGTAAACAGGATTGCGATATTTTGCTTCCGTTCTCATCCTGCGAAAAATTCAACGGTATGATTGACGGTACGGTTACCCCGATTCCGGCAAAAGGCTTCACTAAACTCGGCTTCTTATTAAAGACGTTCGTTCCGCTTACCGACCGCCTTTCTGAGCTTATGCAGCCCACTGAGGAAGCATTAAAGAATCCGGAATTCTTTGCACTTTCTACAAAGCTTACCTTCTACACCATTGCTGTTGCACTTGCACAGATTGGTAACCAGGACGAACTTGGTAAGAAAAGCGCCGCTGCTATGTTGGACGGTGACATTGCCTTCTTAATTAAAGACGGCCCCGCTGCAACACTTCGTGTAAAAGACAACCACATCGTTGCCATCAAGAAAGCACCGGAAAATCCGCGTGCTATTATGCAGTTCGACACTTTAGAGCTTGCTCATGACCTCTTCACCGGTCAGGTCAATGCACTCGAGTGCATCGGTATGGGTACAGTTGAAATCCGCGGCATGGTTTCTATGGTTGATAATATGAACCGTATCTTGAACCGTGTTGCTCTCTATTTAGCGTGATTGGAGGAAACAGAAGACTATGAGTAAATTTCCTGAATATAAACATGATAAAGGCCGTGCATATTTCGACAGAGCAATGAAAGTTATTCCGTCCGGTATCTACGGTCACTTAGGCCCGGCAGAAGGTCTTTGGGTTCCCGTTTCTAAATGGCCCTATTTCTCTGAAAAGGCACAGGGTACCTATTTCTGGGACGTTGACGGCAACAAGTACATCGACCTTATGTGCGCTTACGGCCCGAACGTTCTCGGCTATAACGATCCCGACGTTGACGCTGCTGCTATGAAGCAGTTAAAGCTCGGCAACTGCACCACCTCTCCCTCCAAGGTTATGGTTGAGTGCGCTGAAAACCTTGTAAACACTGTTGCATCTGCTGACTGGGCATTCTTTGCAAAGAACGGTGCTGACACCACAACTTTGGCAACTATGACAGCTCGTGCACATACCAATAAGAAGAAGATGTTCTTCTTAAAGGGTTATTATCACGGTGACTTCCAGTGGGCACAGAAAGCGGACTATCCGGGTATTCTTCCCGAAGAAGTTGCAAACAATGTTGTTGTTCCGTGGTTTGACCTTCAGGCTCTCGAAGATGCTTACAACGCATGCGACGGCGATGTTGCAGGTCTTATCGCACAGCCTTATGACCATGGTAACTTCTATGATAACAGAGTAGCTAGCAAAGAATACTGGCAGGCAGTTCGTAAGTTCTGCGACGACCATGGTATGGTTCTTATTTTCGATGACGTTCGTACCGGTTTCCGTCTTGACCTTCAGGGCTCTGACCACTACTACGGCATCAAGGCAGACCTTATCTGCTTCTGCAAGGCTCTTGCAAACGGCTATAATATGTCCGCTCTTTGCGGTGGCGAACACATGAAAGCTACTGTTTCCGGTCTTACCTACACAGGTTCTTACTGGATGAGCGCAGTTCCGTTCGCAGCATCTCTTGCATGTATCGACAAGATGAAGAAGCTCGACACCCCCACCTTGTTCAGACAGCTCGGTACCGAACTTACCGACGGCCTCGTAGCAGCTGGTAAAGAACACGGCTTCGACCTTAAGGTTTCCGGTGAGCCGGCGCTCTTCTATCTTAGAATAGCGAACGATGACAGCTTAATGCTTCATCAGGAGTGGGTTGCTGAGTGCGTAAGCAGAGGCCTTTTCGTTGCTTCTCACCACAACCACTTCATCAACGCTGCATTAACACATGAGGACATCAAGAAGGCAGTTGAAATTGCTGAGGATGCATTCTCTGTTGTTGCTAAGCGTCACCCCGAAATCAAGGGCTAATTCGCAACATAGCGGCAGTGCCGCAAAAAATAAAAGAACAGCATAGGGAGGAACATTATGCAAAAAGCACCTTTAACCAAGGAAGAGTGGCTTGCACTTGAAAAGAAAGCCAATGATTTGCGTCATCTTTGCTTACAGACCACGGTTTGGGCAGGCAGCGGCCACATCGGCGGCGGCATGAGTGTTATGGACATTCTTACAGTTATGTACCATCGCTATCTCAACATTAAAAAGGATGACCCGAAGTGGGAAGACAGAGACCGCTTCATTTTAAGTAAGGGTCACGCAGGTATTGCTTATGCACCGGTTCTTTGCGACTTCGGTTACAATGACATGGAGCAGCTCAAGACCTTTAACCTTACCAACTCCAAGATGGGTATCCACCTCGACTCCAATAAGGTTGTCGGCGTTGATGCTTCTACAGGTTCTCTCGGCCACGGTATTCCGATTGCCGCAGGTACCGCAATCGCAGCTAAGGTTCTCGGTAAAGACTACACCACTTATGTAGTTACCGGCGACGGCGAATTGGATGAAGGCTCCAACTGGGAAGGTTTAATGACCATCCGTCAGTACAACCTCACCAACTGCATCACCATCGTTGACCGTAACCACTGCATGATCGACGGTAACACCGAAGATGTTATGCAGTTAGAGCCTCTTGCAGACAAGTTCGTAGCATTCGGCTTCAACACCATCGTTTGCAACGGTAACGACATCGTTGACCTTTGCAAGGCTATCGACGCAGCACACGCTTGCAAGGATAAGCCCTCTGTAATTGTAGCAGATACCATTAAGGGCGTAGGCATTAAGCTTACTTCCGGCAACTATAAGTGGCATTACGGCGCAATTGATGACGCTATGGCAGAAACTGCTAGAAAAGACTTAGACGAATACAGCGCAGAGCGTATTGCACGTTGCGGAAAGGAGTTTGAATAATGGCTGGAGGATTTGTTTATAACGTAATTGAAACACCCGAGCTTTCCACTTCGGAAATCTACGGTAAGACCTTAGCACAGCTTGCTAAGGAGCATCCGGAAATCGTAGCTGTTACCGCAGACCTTGCGACTTCCACCAAGCTTACAGACTTCACAAACGCATACCCCGAGAGAGTATTTAACGTTGGTATCGCAGAGCAGAACATGCTCGGCGTAGCAGCAGGTATGGCAAGAGCGGGCCTTGTTCCCTTTGCTTCCACCTTCTCCGTATTTGCATCTCTTCGTGCAGCTGACCAGCTCCACACCGACATTTGCTACCAGAACGTAAACGCAAAGATTATTGCAACCCATTCCGGTACTTCCTTCGGTCAGGCAGGTTCTACACACCATGCAATCGTTGACCTCGCTGTAACCCGTTCCATGCCGAACCTCACCGTTATCTGCCCCGCTGACGGTTACGAAACCGCTAACGCAGTTAGAGCAGCTTACGAAAACTTCGGCCCCTACTACATCCGTATTAACCGTGGTTTCGACCGTGTTCTTTATGATAATGAAGATTACGGCTTCGAAGTAGGCAAGGCTGTTGAGGTTCACCCCGGCACAGACTGCACCGTTATTGCTTGCGGCTCCTGCGTATTCCAGGCAAGAGAAGCTGCAAAGTTCTTAGAGAGCGCAGACGGCCTCAAGGTTCGTGTTCTTAACATGCACACCATTAAGCCGATTGATAAGGAAGCTATCCTCAAAGCTGTTCAGGATACCCGCCGCATCATCACCGTAGAAGACCATAACGTTATGGGCGGTCTCGGTTCTGCTGTTGCAGAAGTTGTTGTGGAATCCGGTAAGGGCTGCGCATTCAAGAAGCTCGGTCATCCGGACCAGTTCGCACCCATCGGTCTTCACGAAGACATCATGTCCATCGTTGGTATTGATGCAAACGGCATCATCTCCGCAGTTCGTGAGCTTATGCATCAGGACTTCGAACTTGATGACGATTGGAACGACGAAGTTTAATTTGTTCGTTTTCTTAAAATTAAAGCATCAAATTAAACGAAGGAGAGTGAAAAACTTTGCATACTAAGGAAGAATTATATTCCAATAAAATATTCTTTAACGCAGCACTTCCGCTCGTTAAGGTCATTGCAAATGATGTTCCGTCTCTTGCTAAGCAGTTCGAAAAGGTTCACGCGGTTATTCAGGTAAGCGCATTGGACCCCGACGCTGAAGGCGGCAAGGTCGGTATGCATTTCGTAGTTAACGGCAACCCCGGCGGCGAAAACGAATGGCTTGTTCATTTGAACAAGGTAGACCCGAAACCGCACGTTGAGTTAGAATTCAAGAGCGTAGAAGCCATGAACGCTTTCTTTAAGGGCAAAATGAGCCCCGCAACGCTTCCGAAAATGAAGGGCATTGTGTCTCACTTCGGTGCTTTTAAAGCATTCTTAATGACACTTCTTAAAATGTCCTCTCTTCTCGGCGCAACCGAAGCTCCGAAGGATGAAGCAACCAAAGAACTTTTGGTAAAATGCTTCTTCTACCTTCTTTCCTCCGGTATCAGCCAGCTCAACAAGATGGGTCATGAAGATATTCACGATTGGACTTCTAAGAGCCCCGACCGTGTTTACGCATGGGCTGTTGACAATTATCCGAGCGTTTCGGCTTACCTTCGCATTAAGGCTGGTAAGTCCAGAGCAGGCAGAGGTGAATACAAGCGCGCTATGCCGTTCTTCACCTTACGTTTCGATTCTCTCGACAGCGCACTCGGTATCTTACTTGGCACCGACGATATGCTTGAATCCGTAAAGACCGGCAAGCTCATCATGGATGGTGCTCCGGAATTCGGTGGCCAAATCGGTTCCTACATGTTAGAGGTTGCAGCACTCGCAAAATAAGTGCTTACTTAAAACATAAAATAAAATCGGGGGTAACCATGGCGTCTGCGGACGTGGTGGTTGCCCCCGATTTCTTGCTTTTTACATAAATTTATAGTATAATAACAAGGATACGTAGAAAAAGTCTACAAAAATAGATATTAAACACCGAAGGATGTGGCGTTTCTTTTATGAAGATTAAAATTATTTCCGACAGCACCTGCGACTTATCCCCCGAGCTTCTCGAGGCTTATGATATTACCCTTACTCCGCTCATGGTTACCATCGGCGACAAGACCGGTAAAGACGGCTTGGAAATTACACCCGATGAGATTTACGATTTCGTAAGTGCAAACGGTGTGCTCCCGAAAACCAGTGCAGTAAACGTTGCAGATTATACCGCAGTATATAAAGAATGGACCGAAAAGGGTTATGAAATCGTCCAGTTCTGCATCGGTAGTGGTTTTTCGAGCACCTATCAAAATGCTTGCCTCGCCGCAAAAGAATTCCCGAATGTGCATGTTGTGGATACCAAGAACCTTTCCACCGGTCAAGGTTATTTGACCCTGTATGCCGCAAAAATGGCAAAGGACGGCGCAAGCTTAGAGGAAATCCTTCAAAAGAGCGAGGAGCTGACCTACAAAATGGAAACCAGCTTCATCTTAGACCAGTTGGAATATCTTCATAAGGGCGGCAGATGTTCCGGCGTTGTAGCCCTCGGCGCAAATCTTCTGAAATTAAAGCCCTGCATCGAAGTCAAGGACAACGGCATGGTTGTCGGCAAAAAATACAGAGGCGACATCCAAAAAGCGGCCGTTCACTATATCGCAGACCGTTTAGAGGGTCGCGAGGATATTGACAAGAGCCTGATTTTCATTACGCATACCAAGTGCTCCAGAGAATATGTGGAGTCCGTTCGTGCACAGATTGAAGCTATGCATATCTTCGACGAAATCTTAGAAACCGAAGCCGGCTGCACGGTAACTACCCACTGTGGTCCGTCTACTCTCGGCGTTCTTTTCTCCAGGAAATAAGTAAAACAGCAAAATAAAAAGGGCGGGCTTTCTTTTGAAAACCTGTCCTTTTCTTTCTACATAGCGATATATAGCGAAAAAGACTTGCAAATTTTTTTATTTGTGGTACAATATCCTTGTTCAAAAACAAAATAAACCTAAGAAACACAAAGAAAAAGGCAGTAGGAAAATGCGTTTTGTGCGAAAAGAGATTGGGTGCCTTGGCTGAAAACACCCGAGCGTGCGGCATTTTTTGAACATTCACTTTGGAGTGGCATGGCTGAACGGATTCCTCAGTAGGCTGTGACGGAGCCACCGTTATATGGCGCGGAAGTGTTGGCTTCTTTTGAAAAACGGGTGGTTATAAACGACTGTAACGTCGTCCCTTTTTGGGACGGCGTTTTTTATTTTGTAAAGACAAAAAACGATAGAAATTCAAAACGAAAGGAACGAAAGCGATATGAAAGAACAGCTCCAAAACATTCGTGAAAGAGCAAAACAGGAAATCGCAGCGACCGCTACATTGCAAGACCTCGAAGCCTTGCGTGTACAGCTCCTTGGTAAAAAGGGCGAGCTTACCGCCATTTTAAAGAGCATGGGCAAGCTCTCGAAAGAGGAACGCCCGGTTATGGGTCAGCTGGCAAATGAAGTGAGAGGGGATATTGAAACCGCGCTCACCGAAAAGACCGCAGCTTTAGAAAAGGAAGCTCTCCAAAAAGAATTGGATGCCATGCCTCTGTTCGACCTCTCCGAGCCGGTAAAGCTCGAGGAAGGCTCTTATCACCCCATCACCCTTGTACAGCGTCAGTGCGAAAACATTTTTAAATCCATGGGCTTTACTGTAGAGGATTATAGCGAAATTGTTTCCGACTACGAGTGCTTTGAGTCCTTAAATATCCCGAAGCATCACCCTGCACGTGATATGCAGGACACCTACTATCTTACCAACGGTCAGCTTTTAAAGTCTCAGACCTCTGCGGCACAGAACGCTATCTATAAGAAGTATAGAGATGCGCTCATCAACGACGGCGTGCCGATTAAGGCAATCTTCCCCGGCAGATGCTTTAGAAACGAAGCTACCGACGCCTGCCACGAAAACACCTTCTTCCAAATGGAAGGCGTTATGGTAGACAAGAACATTTCCATTTCCAACCTTATTTACTTCATGAAAACCATGCTTTCCGAAGTATTCCAGAAGGATATTAAGGTTCGTCTTCGTCCGGGCTTCTTCCCGTTCGTTGAGCCGGGCTTCGAACTCGACATCAGCTGCCTCATTTGTGACGGCGAGGGCTGCCCCTCCTGCAAGCACAGTGGCTGGCTTGAGCTTTGCCCCTGCGGCATGATTCACCCCGAGGTTTTGAAAGCCGGCGGCATTGACCCCGACGAATACATGGGCTTCGCTTTCGGTCTTGGTCTTACCAGACTTGCGATGATGAAATACGGCGTTAAGGACATTCGTGACCTCAACTCCGGTAACTTAAAAGCACTTTCCCAGTTTACGGATGACAAATAAGAAAGGAGAAACAAAGCTATGTTTTTATCAATGAATTGGATCGAAGATTTCGTTGACCTCTCCGGTCTGGACAAAATGGACTTAATCAGCCGTTTCTCCCTCTCCACCGCTGAGGTAGAAAACGACATTTACGAAATGGGTAAGGACTTAGAGGGCGTTGTTGTTGCGGAAATTTTATCCGTAGAGGAACACCCCGAATCCAAAAAATTACACCTCTTAAAGGTAGATATCGGCGAAGCAGAGCCGACCGATGTTGTCTGCGGCGCACCGAACGTTAGAGTTGGTATGAAAACCGCTTTCGCAAAGCTCGGCGCCCGTCTTGGTGACATCACCATTGCACCGCGCAAGCTTGCCGGCTACCCCTCCAACGGTATGTGCTGTTCCGAAAAGGAAATCGGCATCAGCGATGACAATGACGGCATCATGGATATCAAAGAGGATGTAAAGAACGGTACCGATATTAAGGAACTCTATGCGATTGACGATATTGTTTTCGAAGTCGATAACAAATCCTTAACCAACCGCCCCGACCTTTGGGGTCATTACGGCATCGCGCGTGAGTTTGCCGCACTCGCTGGCAGACCGTTAAAGCCGCTCGACACCGTAGACTTAAAGCAGTATGAAAATCTGCCCAAGGTGGATATGAAAATTGAAGATCCGCTTTGCCAGAGATATTCCTGCTTGCAGATTGAAAACGTACAGCGCTCCAAGAGCCCTATGAATATGCGTATTCGTCTTTACTACTGCGGTATGCGTGCCATTAACTTCCTTGCCGACCTTACCAACTACTTGATGCTCGAAATGGGTCAGCCGATGCACGCTTTTGATTCCCGCAAGGTCGAGAAAATCCGCGTAAAGCGTTTTGCCGAACCCTTCAAGTTCACCACCTTAGACGGTGTAGAGCGCAATATCGACGAAAACACCCTCATGATTTGCGACGACAACACCCCCGTTGCCATTGCCGGTATCATGGGCGGCTTAGATTCCGAAATCGTGGACGATACCACTGCACTCACTCTCGAAAGTGCTACCTTTGATGCGGTTTCTATCCGTAAATCCACCGCTCGCCTGGCACACAGAACTGACGCTTCCATGCGTTACGAAAAGGCGCTTGACCCCGAAATGACGGTAACCGCGATTGCAAGATTCATGCGTCTTTTGACCGAAGCGGATGCAGACGTAAAGGTGATTTCTTCTCTCACCGATGAATATGTGAAGCATTACGATACCGTAGTTTTAGATTTCGATAAGAAATTCATCGACCGCTATACCGGCATTGAAATTTCCAACGAAACGATTGTTAAGACCTTAGAATCTTTAGGCTTCGGCGTAAAACTCGACGGCGACAACTTCTCCGTAACCGTACCGAGCTGGCGTGCCACAAAGGATGTTACCATTAAGGCAGATATCGTTGAAGAAATTACCCGCGTTTACGGCTACGACAACTTCGCTGTGCACACTTCTGTAGCACCGCTCTATCCGGTTCGTCCTGCGACCGAAAAGACCGTAGAGGACCAAATGAAGGATATTTTGGTTAAAACCTTCGCCCTCCACGAGGTACACTCCTATATCTGGGCTTATTATGATGAATATAAGGCGCTCGGTATGGAGATTGAAGACAACATCAAGCTTGTTAATGCCACAAACCCGAATATCGAAACCATTCGTAAATCCATTGTACCGACCCAGCTTTGCCAGGTGAAGACCAATGCTTCCTACAAGCCGAGCTTCGGTATGTTTGAAATCGGCAGAGTGGTAGAGGGGCTTCGCGAAGATGGCCTTTGCAACGAGCACAAGAAGCTCTGCATTACCCTCTTCTCCAAGAACAAGGCTTCCATGGAAGTGCTTTACAAAGAGCTTCGTGATATGCTTGCAACCTTGGCGGCAGACATTAAGCACAAGACCTTAGAATATAAGGCAATCGAAGCCACTCATTCCTATGAGCACCCGAGAAACCTCAACGCTATCCTTTGCGACGGCAAGGTTTTGGGCGAAATCGGCATTGTACACCCGACTGTTTCCAAGAACATCGACAAAAAGGCGATGATTGTCTTTGCAGAATTGGATGTACAGGCATTCGCAGAAATCGAGGACGGCAGCATTGTTTATGCAGAGCCGTCTAAGTTCCCGGGCATGGAAATTGACCTTTCCTTCGTTTCGGAGACCTTTGCTCCCATCGGCAAGGCGATTGAAGACCTCCACTGCGAGCTCTTAAAGGATGTTGCTGTTGCGGATACCTACCGCGACGAAAACGGTAAATCTATCACCGTTCGCATGACCTTTGCGCATCCCGAAAGAACCCTCAAGCGCGAAGAGGTTACCGCTGTAACCGATGCTTTAATTGCAGCGCTTGCCAAAGAAAACATTGTTTTAAAGGCACAGTAAGCATAAATCAAAATTTTAAAAACCGCTCCGAAATACACGGGGCGGTTTTTTTGTGTCTCTTCCTTTTTTGTAAAATTTGTCTAAAGCTGAATGCTCTATGCATAGTTATAAGTATAAATATTCATAAATATGCAAATTATTTGTATTTTTATTCAAAAAACGCTTGCGTTTAATGAATAATTATGCTAAACTATGGACAACGTTTCGGAACAGTAAACAAAATCTAAAAGAAAAGGAAGAACTGAAAATGAATAAACATCTTAAAAAATTTTTAGCAGCGACCATGGGTTTAACCCTAGCGATTACAAGTGCAATTAGTGCGAGTGCTTGCACAGGTATTTATGTCGGCAACAAAGTCAGCGAAAACGGCAGCACCTTTATCGGCCGTTCGGAAGATTTAAAAGATATGCATGGCAAGGTTTACGAAACCGTTCCCGCGAAGGATTGGGAAAAAGGTTCTATGTATAAAGATGCATACGGCTTCTCCATGCCGAATCCGAGCCACACCTACGCTTACACCTGTGTTCGTGACTCCTATGCAAATAATGAATATGTAACCGACGAAAACGGCAACCCCACCGGTCAGCCCTATGCGGCAGCCGGTATGAATGAAAAGAGCGTAGCGGCTACGGCAACCGTTTCTACCTATTATAATCAGGCGGCAAAAAAAGCAGACCCGCTCGTTGACACCGGTATTTGCGAAATCTCCATGGTAAGCGTAATCTTAGGCAGTGCGAAAAGCGCAAAAGACGGCGTAAAGCTTCTTGCCAAAATCGTAGACACCTACGGCGCAGGCGAATGCAATGCCCTCGTTATCAGCGACAGTCACGAAGCTTGGTATATGGAAATCGTTTCCGGCCATCAGTATGCGGCAATCAAGCTTCCCGACGATAAGGTCGGCGTGAACCCCAACACCCTTTTACTTGGCGAAATCAATGTAACCGACACCGAGAATGTGATTGTTTCTAAAGACCTTGTAAAGCTTGCAAAAGATAACGGATTCTTTAAAACCGGCGAAAACGGTATGTTCCACGTAGCACTTTCCTACGGCAACCCCACAAGCCTTTCCGGTCGTTACTATCAGGGCGTTTACTATGTAAATCCCGAAGAAGCAGACAAACTGAATCCCAGTGAGGAAAATCCGCTTTCCCTCTTCGTTGATCCGGCAAAGAAGCTTTCTACCTTAGAAGTTTTACAGTACCTTGCCTACCGTGGACAGGGCAGTAAAATGGATACCGATAAAACCGGCACTTATCCGATTGGTAACAATCGTCAGACAGAATGCCATGTATTTGAAATCCGTTCGAATATGCCGCAGGAGCTTGCAACGATTGAATGGCTCGCTATGGCAGATGCCGAATTCTCCGTATTCGTTCCGTTCTATGGCACTCTTTTAACCGAAACCAATGCCCTGTATCAGAAAGAAGGCAACACCTTCCAAGAGGATTCTATCAACTGGAACTTCCAGAAAATCAACCACCTTTGCGACAAGAACCGTGATAAGAATGTAGGCAAAAACGTAAAGGCTTATTTTGAAACCTATCAGGAAAGCTTGATTGAACAGCAGAAAGCCATTGATGCCGATATGGTTAAAATCTTAGCCCAGGATAAAAATCTCGCTAAAGAAAAAGCAACCGCCCTTGGCAACAGCCTTGCAGAGCAGATATTCGCTATGTCGAAAACCGTTTTACAGGAATTAGAAGCTTATCTTGCCGCCGGTGATTTCTCTAAGGAATTCGTACCGAGCGCTATGACCGAAAAGGTAATGCCGAAATACAGCTTCGCCGAAATCGGCGGCACCGGCCTCGTGGAAACGGACGTTCCGACCGATGACAGCGTACAGAATGTAGAACCGCAAACAGACGGCACAGTAGATACCGCCGTACCGGAAATCCCGAAAACCGGCGCAGAGTTTGCTCCGCTTTCTCTCTTCGTTTTAAGTGCAGCTGCAGGTACAGCCTGTGTGCTCCTTAAAAAGCAGAAGAAAAATGATTAAAACCTTTCTCTTCACCTCCTCCATATAAAAACAAAAAAGCACCGCATGAGCTTTAAACTCATGCGGTGCTTTGGTTATAGAATTTAGCAAAAAAGATTCGGCGGATTAAATGCCTTTATAATGCTTTGCCTTTTCGAATTCGTCTTGGATTTCCTGCTCGGGTGCCTTCGTGCAAAGGGAAACAATGACGATAGCGAGAGAGGAAAGAATGAAGGCGGGAAGTAATTCGTAAATATCCCAGCCACCGCCCAAAGGACGAATGAGGTTTCTCCAAATGAAAACGGAGATACCACCGGTGAGCATACCGGCAATCGCGCCTGCGCGGTTGGTACGCTTCCAGAAGAGGGAGAAGAGAATCAGCGGACCGAAGGTTGCGCCGAAACCTGCCCATGCGAAGGAAACTACCTTGAAGATGACGCTGTTTTCATCCCAAGCAACGGCAACACCGATTACGGTGATAATCATCAATACGATACGGGAAACCCACATAACCTCTTTGTCGGAGGCATTCTTCTTGAATACGCCTTCGTAAAGATTCTTGGAGAATGCAGAAGAAGCAATCAAGAGGTAGGAGTCGGAAGAAGAAATGGTCGCCGCCAAAACGCCTGCCATCATGATACCGGCTACAACCGGGTGGAAGAGGGTACGGCTCATGATAATGAAAATGTTTTCTGCGGCAGAAGCGGTACCGAGATATTCATTTGTCGGGAAAAGCGCTCTGCCCATAAGACCGATATAAACAGCGGCGGCAAGAGAAATTACGCACCAAATGGTAGCAATACGGCGAGAACGCTTTAATTCACTGCCCTTGCGGATTGCCATGAATCGAAGCAGAACCTGCGGCACACCGAAGTAGCCAAGACCCCAAGAAAGGGTGGAAAGAATGGTGAGCCAGCCGTAGGGGGTGGAAGCACCAAAGAGCGGTGCACCGTTTGCAACCTGCTGAACGCCTTCTGCGTTGACTACGGGATTAGCCACCATAGAAAGGGAGAAAAAGCCGTCAATGGACTGTGCATTGGCAATGACTGCATTGAAGCCGCCGGCCTTTGCTGTGCCGAAGCCGAGTACAATGATGAGGGCACAGAACATAACCACACCCTGCATAAAGTCCGAAACACTTTCAGCAAGGAAGCCACCGAGGAAGGTGTAGACCAAAACGAAAAGTGCACCGGCAATCATCATAGAATGGTAAGAGAAGCCGAACAGCGTGCTGAAGAGCTTACCACAGGTAACAAAACAGCTTGCCGCATATACGGTAAAGAATACCAAAATGAAAATGGCGGAAATCGAAAGGATAACTTTTTTCTTTTCGTGGAAACGGTTGCTTAAAAAGTCCGGAACGGTAATGGCGTCACCGGAAACAATGGAATAGTTGCGCAATCTCTTTGCAACGATGAGCCAGTTAACATAAGTACCGATGGCAAGACCGATAGCGGTCCAAAACGCATTGGAAAGACCACACCAGTAAGCCACACCCGGCAGACCCATTAAGAGCCAGCCACTCATATCCGAAGCTTCGGCGCTCATGGCGGTTACCCACGGACCTAAGGAACGTCCCCCTAAAAAGTAGTTTTCTGTGTTTTGATGCGAACGTTTAGCAAAGAAAACGCCAATGCCGATAACAATCGTCATATAGGCGAGCATCGCAATCAAAATCTTTACGGTTTCGCTAGACATGAAAAACCTCCTAATACAATATCCTTTCCATTATACAGGAAAAATAGACAAATGTAAAGTATTTAGCCGTATATATAATGAAAAGGGGGTCTCATCTTGCAAAAAAGTGCGAAAAGCGTATAATAAAGAGAGAAAAAGGGGGAGTTTTATGAAGTTACGAAAAAGAACAGCACTGCTTTTAACCATGGTTTTGCTATTTAGTGTGATGGCGACAGGCTGTACCAAGCAAAAAGAATTACCAAAAGAACCAAGTTTAACCGCCGAAACGCTCGAAAAAGAGGGCTATAAGCTCGTCTTTTCCGATGAATTTGAGGGCGACAAAATTGACACAACCAAATGGCGGCTCGGCTATCATCAGCCCACAAGACGCGGCGGCTATTATGACGCCACAGAGGACCTTTTGTTCCAAAAGGACGGTGCGCTCACCATTCGCACGCTTTATAAGGACGGCCCCTACGGCGAGGGCTTCTATACCTCGTGGGTGGAATCCTGCACCAAGGACGGTGTGAGCAGTAAGCCGAAAACCGAGGATTTAGAGGGCTTTGCAGCAAAGTACGGTTATTTTGAAATCCGTTGTATCGTTCCGCCTGCGGAGGGTATTTGGTCTGCTTTTTGGCTGAAGCCCGACAGCGATGTGGGTATGTCCAAGGACGATGTTCTCGGCACAGGTGAGGACGGCGTGGAAATCGACGTTATGGAATCTCCTTGGTATTTTAACGGGGGCAAGAGCCTCAATCAACATGTGCTCCACGGGGACGGCTATCAGCTCGATAAGGTGGAAGCTTCCCCCATCTACAAAGTACCGAATATGTATACGCAGTTCCACACCTATGGCGTTTTGTGGACAGAAGACGAATATATATTCTATGTAGACGGTAGAGAAACATGGCGTTCCACGCATACGGTGGAGGATGAAAATTTAGGCGTTTCCCAAGTGCCCGAGTATATGCTTCTTACTGTGGAAGTCGCTGGCTATTTAGATGAAAACGACAATCCGCATCCCGGTAAAGAACTGGTGGAGGGCAAAGAAAAGAAAAGCTGGTGCGGTGATCCTATGAACAACGACAAGGAAAAAGCTTATGATTTTATTGTCGATTATGTCCGTGTCTATCAAAAGGATGTATAGCGTAAATTTCGGCGTTTTACCCTGCGTATTTTCTATGACAGGATATTGACAGAAGCGACTAAGTATGCGATAATCTAGCGTATAGTATTCAACTTAGTGTTTAGTATTCGATGTGGAGGTTTAGCAATGAGCGAAACAGTTAAAAAGATTCTTTGTGCTGCGATGGCGCTGGGATTACTCGTTTCGAGCTTTTCCGCTTGTGGAAAGAAGGACGAGGAAGAGGAGTCCATTACACGCAATCCCAATGTGATTGAAGCGCCTGCAACCGAACCGGCAGCACCTACCACGGAAGCTACGACAGCAGCTACCACGGAGCCTGCTACACAGGCACCGCAACAACCGCAAAAGCCGCAGCAACCGCAGAAGCCCGCAAAACCGCAAGGCGGAAGCAGTATGAACGGTACAGATTTTACCACACAGATGATTAAGGCGTTCGGCTACAATTACGATACCAAAGAAGATTGCTTCTATACCGAAATCAACTCCTGGCAGAGACAGGGTAACTTCATCGGTCACTACGATGCCGTTGCAAAATTCGGTAATATGCGTTACAAAACCACAAAAATCGACTTCGATGCCAGAGACGAATCCGGCAAGCCCTACAGCTGGCGTTTCCAGCTCTGGAAAGGTCAATATGGTCCCTTCGGCGGCGCGGAAATCGGTGCTTATATGAAAGAGCCCGGTTCTTCTTCTCAGAATCCGAATGCAACCGACGAACTTTATTACTGTGCAGATGACGATCACCTCTTCTCTATGGAGTTCACCCTCTATATGAATTCTGAGGATTACTACATGAGCCGTAAGTTCTTCACCCGTCCGTGGCAGAAGCACTGGTGGCTCACCGGCTTCAAAAAGCCGAACGGCTCTTTGGACCCCGAAAAGCTTGTCATGCAGGCAAGAGTTCGTATGCCTAACGGCGAAATGGCAGACGGCATGGAAGCGGGCTTGCAGAAGGCTGGCTTTACAAAGGGCGATGCACTCGCCACCATGGACACCTATAAGCGTGTCGGCTGGGACTTCTTCTTGCTTTGGAATGAAGTGGGCAACCTCAACTATTAAGCCAAATAAAAGCCCGAGGAAATCCTTGGGCTTTTTCTTTATCCTGAAATGAGGGGGATTTTTATTTATGAACTATCATTTTTTTGCACTGGCATCCAGAACGAAATATATTCACCGCTGGGCACTGATGCGTAATACCACGCCCGAAACACTCAGTCAGCATTCCTACGAGGTAGCGGCACTCAGCCATGCGCTTGCGACCTTAGGAAATAAACGCCTCGAAAAGCAGTATGACAGTGCCCGTGCGGCACTTATGGGGCTGTATCACGATGTGCCCGAAATCATCACCGGCGATATGCCGACACCGATTAAGTATTTCAACGGGAAAATGCGTGAAGCCTATGCCGCAGTGGAACAGCACGCAGGGGAGACTCTTTTAAACATGCTTCCCGAGGATATGCGCGAGGAATATGCTTCTCTTCTGACCGAGGAGACACAAAACGAAGCGGATAAGGCACTTCGAAAACTCGTAAAGGCGGCAGACAGGCTTTCCGCCTATATCAAGTGCTTGGAGGAAAAGAAAGCCGGCAATCTTGAATTTTGCGATGCCGAAGCGGCAACCCTCGAGGGCATTCACAAGTTGGATTGCCCCGAAGCGGAAATTTTCTTAGAAGAATTTATTCCTTCCTATACGCTTTCTTTAGACCAGCTCAAATAAAACAAAAAAACGGGTGGATGCCGCTTGCAATCCTCCCGTTTTTTTAAGCTCTATAAAAAGGAAAAGAGCCGATGAAAATTCATCGGCTTTAAAAGATAGAATATTGACAAATTAAGGTTTCCTGTGCACCACCACAGGTCTCCTTCGTTGTGTCTATAGAATACCAAGGGATTATGGCAATCCACTTGCAAATTTATGAATAAATTGTTAACAAATTGCAATATTTAAAAAATTTTCTCGTCATAATGGAAAAAAGCGCATAAAATCAAGCGAAATCGCGAATTTGTCTTGACAGAAAAAAAGCCATGTTGTATAATACTCGAGTATCTAAGACAAAGGGAGGGAATAAGATGAGCCAGGTAAAGGTCAAGGATAATGAATCCTTGGAAAGCGCACTTCGTCGCTTTAAAAGGCAAACCTCTCGTGACGGCGTTATTCAAGAAGTTCGTAAAAGAGAGCATTACGAAAAGCCTTCTGTAAAGAGAAAGAAAAAATCAGAAGCTGCTCGTAAAAGAAAGTTCAAGTAAAAATTGGCGGGCGATTTTCGTCCGCCTTTTTTCTTCTTATGGAGGATTTTTATGGAGAACACGGCACTTTTAATGCCCCGCTACCGATTCCGCAGTGTACTGGATATTACCCCCGAGGATTTAAAAAAGATGGGCGCCGAGGCGGTTGCTCTGGATATTGATAATACCCTTGCCCCCGACGGAACCTTTCATTATGTCGACGGTGCTTCGGAGTGGGTGGAACGCATTAAAGCGGCTGGCTTCCCCATGATGATTGTTTCCAACGGCAGCTTCATCCGTGTAGCGCCGATTGCGAAGCATTTCGGTCTTCCCTATGTTTGCTTTTCGGGAAAGCCGAAGCCCAAAGGACTTTTGAAAGCGGCAGAGCGTATGGCAACGCCCATAGAAAAGGTCGCCATGATCGGTGACCAGCTCTTTTCCGATATAAAAGCAGCCAATTCCTGCGGCGCGATTGCCGTTCGCACCGACCCGACCGAGGGCAGAAATTTGTATCCCTGCTTTTATAAGTGGAATTATAAAAGGGAAGCACCAATTTTAAAAGAATTTGAAAAAACACATGGATATGGGGTGGAAGCATGATTGAAGCGTTACAAAAAGCCATTCGCGAAAACGATAAATTCGATGGCGCGCTGATTTTCTCCGAAGAAAACCGCCGCTATTTTACAGGGTTCGCATCCACAGACGGCTATCTTTTGGTGAGCGCTGATAAGGCAATTTTCATTACGGACAGCCGCTATATCGAGGCGGCACAGAAGAAAATTCAAAACTGTGAGGTACGCTTGCAGGGCAAAACCTATAGCCAGCTGTTAGAAACCTTTATCGAAATGGGCGTACAGCGTGTGGCAGTGGAGGCTTCTCGCGTAAGCCTTGCGGAATTTGCCAGACTGCAAGAGGGCTTAGAGCCTTTATATGTGCTTTCCGATTCCACACTCGACGAAATAATTACCGCACAAAGAGAGGTCAAGCGTCCCGAAGAAATCGAAAAGATTTTGGCGGCGCAAAAGATTGCAGAGGATGCCTTCGAGCATATCTGTGGCTTTATAAAGCCCGGCAAAACCGAAAAAGAAGTGGCTTTGGAGCTGGATTTCTATATGCTTTCTCACGGCGCAGAGGCGCTCTCCTTTGAAACTATCGCAGTGACTGGTAAAAAGACCTCTATGCCGCATGGTGTGCCGGATGATACGGTCATTCAAAACGGCGATTTTGTGACCATGGATTACGGTGCAGTGGTCGACGGCTATCACAGCGATATGACGAGAACCGTTGCTGTCGGTGAAGTTTCCGAAGAACAGAAGAAAATTTATAACATCGTGCTCGAAGCGCAGACCGCGGTTTGTGACGGCGTGAAAGCCGGCATGACAGGCAAAGAGGGCGATGCACTTGCCCGCGACATCATCGAAAAAGCAGGCTACGGCGCATGTTTCGGTCACGGCACAGGTCACGGCGTAGGTGTGGAAATTCACGAAGAACCGAGATTTTCTCCCACATGTGGTGCGACTTTGGCGGCAAATAATGTTGTGACTTCCGAGCCGGGAATTTATCTTCCGGGCAAATTCGGTGTCAGAATCGAAGATATGGTAAGAATCACCGAGAATGGGTGCGAAAACCTTACAAAATGTCCCAAAGAATTGATAATTCTATAAAAAACTCTTGAAAAAAGAGCAGCAATCATATATTATATAAATAATAGAAAATTCCGCTTTGTGCAGACGCATAAAAGGCATTTTAAAAACGGAGGATTTTAAATGATTACAGCAGGCGATTTTAGAAACGGCGTTACCTTCGAAATGGACGGCAACGTTTATCAGATTATCCAGTTCCAGCACGTTAAACCCGGTAAGGGCGCAGCATTCGTTCGTGCAAAGATTAAGGACGTTATTGCAGGCGGCGTTGTTGAAAGAACTTTCAACCCCGACGAAAAATTCCCGACCGCTTTCATTGAAAGAAAGGATATGGAATATTCCTACACCGACGGCGACCTTTACTATTTCATGGATCCCGAAAGCTATGAGCTTATCCCGATCGGTCCCGACGACCTTTCCGACAACTTCAAGTTCGTTAAGGAAAACATGGTATGCAAAATCCTTTCCTACAAGGGCAAGGTATTCGGCGTAGAGCCCCCCACCTTTGTTACTCTTGCAGTTGAAAAGACTGAACCCGGCTTTAAGGGCGACACAGCAACCAACGCTACCAAGCCCGCAACACTTGAAACCGGCGCAGAAATTCAGGTTCCGCTCTTCATCGACGAGGGTGAAATGATCCAGATCGACACCAGAACCGGCGATTATATGGGTAGAGCCTAATTCAATATTAAATTTTAAAACTATGGAGGGAACTGACATGACAGTTACTGAAAAAGCAGCTTATTTAAGAGGTCTTATGGAAGGTCTCGATTTAGACGAAAAGAAAGACGAAACCAAAATTTTCAAAGCTATGCTTGACGTTATTGACGATTTGTCCTTGACCGTTTCCGACTTAGAGGACGAAGTTGCTCTTATGACCGAGCAGCTTGACGCTGTAGACGAAGACCTCGACGAACTCGAAGGCTTTGTTTATGACGATGAAGATTATGACGATTGCGACTGCTGCGACGACGAAGATCTCTACGAAGTAGAGTGCCCGGCTTGCGGCGAGACCGTTTACTTCACTGGCGAAGACATCGACCTCGGCTTTGCTGAGTGCCCGGCTTGCGGCGAAAAGCTCGAGCTTGAGTTTGAAGATGAAGACGATTGCGACTGCGACTGTGGTTGCGATTGTGAAGAATAATTCTCTTTAAATGCATAAAAACCGCCTTCCCCTTTCGGGAGGGCGGCTTTTATTTTGCCTATTTACGAGCGAAATGTTTGCTTCGGGGCGTGTGAATCGGTTATGGCTTTATAGGTGAAAACCGTAGCATCTTGCTTTCCATTTTTTTCAAAGGGGAAGGGGGACGAAGTTTGTCTGCGTTCTTTTTGCCTTCACAAACACAAACGAAGTTCTGCTTGCGGGCGGATAATATCCGCCCCTACGGGAAGTTGCCTTTTGCACAGATAAATTTTATACAAAAGTTTGTACTGTCTTTCCCGTGCGTTAGATCTCACCCTGCGGTGACAGGATGCTTTTTTTCGTGTAAAAAGCATCCTCTTTAGGGCTTGCGCCCTAAATTCACCTTTAAAAATACGTTTCTCGGGATGAGATTTCGCTTTCTGCGGAAAGCGCTTTAGGGCGTTGCCCTAAAA
>JAHHRN010000010.1 GCA_020025775.1 Acutalibacter sp. | reverse complement strand
AAAAAGAGACTTAAAAAAGTCTCTTTTTGTTTTGGTGGAGCATAGCGGGATCGAACCGCTGACCTCCACACTGCCAGTGTGGCGCTCTCCCAGCTGAGCTAATACCCCAAACAGATTCATTTGCAAGAGGTATCATACCACAGAAAGTCCGCTTACGCAAGATGTTTTTTATAATTTTTATTTTCATTTTTCTCCCTCTACCAGTATTTGTGCAATCTATACATAATAAAAATATATTATTTGGTGAATAACACAGAAATAGACAAAACGCATTTGCTTTTCTTCGAAATTGTGCTATACTAATAAAATAATTTTGCAGTTATTCTTTTACTTTTTGATAATATAACAGTGTAGGGAGCTTTTTAAAATGGAATTCTTAACAAACGAAATCACGTTTAAATCTGCTTCGGGGCTTTGTGATATTTACGCACAAAGTGCTGCCCCTGCGGATTTCGGCGCGGTGAAGGGCGTTGTTCAAATTGCACATGGTATGGCGGAGCACTCCAACCGCTATGCCCGTTTTGCCATGGAGCTTTGCAAGCGCGGCTATGCCGTATTCGTCAGCGACCATTTGGGTCACGGCACTTCCGTAGCCAGCGACGAGGAGCTCGGTTACTTCGGTGAGGACGGTGGCAATTCCTTAGTGGAGGATATGTATTCACTCACCAAGATTGCCAAACAGCAGTATCCGCACGTGCCGTTCTTCCTGTTCGGTCACTCCATGGGTTCTTTTCTTTCCAGAAAATACACCGCAAAATACGGTCATATGCTCGACGGCGTCATCTACTGCGGCACAAGCGGCCCGAACCCGGCGGTCGGTGTGGCGATTGCGCTGACAAATTACATGATTAAGGCAGAGGGCGAACATTACCGTTCTTCCTTCATTGATTCTCTCGCCTTTGGCACTTATAATAAGAAAACCCAAAAGAAAACCAAATTTGATTGGCTTTCCCGTGACGAAAAAGAAGTTGAAAAATATATTAACGATAAATACTGCGGTTTTCTCTTTACCACAAATGGTTTTAAAACGCTGTTTTCCGTATTAAAAGAGGTTTCGGCAAAATCTTGGTACAATGCCGTACCCGAGGATTTGCAGATTCTTTTAATCTCCGGCGACAAAGACCCGGTCGGTGAATACGGCAAGGGCGTAACCGAGGTATTTAAGACCTTACGCAAGACCAATCACTCTAACGTGATTTTGAAGCTCTATCCCGAAGCTCGTCACGAATTATTAAACGAGCTCAACCGTGATGAAGTTACCGCCGACGTTTTAGGCTGGCTGGATGCCCGTGTACAGGAAATCGCAGAGAAGGCATCTGCCGCTCCCGCGGAACCCGAAGAAACGCCGCAGGCAGAGGAAATCCACGCAGAGTCGGCGCAGGAAGCTACTCCGGAAAAGGCGGAAAACGAGGCTGAAATAGCAGAATAATCTATAGGGCGTTTGTGTTTAGCAAAATTCACAAACGCCTTTTTAATTTTGAATTGAAGTTGTAGGAGTCGCCAATCTTCTCTTTTTTTCGCCTTTCCTATTGCTTTTTACCTATAGAAAAGGTAGAATAGGAGTGTGATTTCTTTTCTAAGGAGGTTCGCCGATGTTTAAAACAAGAACAACAAAAGTTTGCGTTTTTTCCCCTTTCTTACAGCTTGGGGCGTATTGCGGCGCGCCGAAGGGAAAAGAAAAATGGTCTTACGGTACCCCCGGAAATGCACCGGGTGGAAGTGCGCCGGGAGAGAACTGCGTCCGCGAGACAGGCAAAGTGCGCGTACCCGAAAGCTGCATCGAAATGCTCAAGATAGGTACACTCCACGAAAAGCGCGCATTCCAGCAGTTCTACGAGGGGGCAGGTGCAGGTTTCACACGCAAACTGCAAGCAGGCTCCAACGAAATTCACAACATCAATAAAATTCTGTCATAGCAAAACGGCGTAGTCTAAGACTACACCGTTTTTTTGTTTTTTATTTTTTCAAAAGTGAGGTACAAAAATGAAAAAAGTAGCTATTATCATGGGCTCGGATTCCGATTTACCCATTGCCGAAAAAGCGGCACAACAGTTAAAGGACTTCGGCATTCCGTTTGAAGTTCGTGTAATGTCTGCCCACCGCACCCCCGATGAAGCTTTCCGCTTCGCTAAGGATGCTAAGAAAAATGGGTTTGGTGTATTAATCGCCATCGCTGGCATGGCAGCCCATCTCGGCGGTGTTTTAGCCGCAAACACAACACTCCCGATTATCGGCGTTCCCGGTAAATCCTCCTTCGAGGGTATGGATGCTCTGCTCGCTACTGTACAGATGCCGAGCGGTATCCCCGTTGCAACCGTTGCTGTAAACGGTTCTAAGAATGCAGCGATTTTAGCTGCCGAAATGCTTGCACTTTCCGATGCAGATTTAGATAAGAAGTTAGAAGCTATGCGTGATGCCGCCGCCGAAGAAGTTCGTGCCAAAGACGCTCGCATCAAAGCACAGTTTGAAAACTTCTAAAGTGCAAAGCCCTATACCATATTATATATAATAAATAAAAAACATTTTTAAATAAAAGGAGAAAAAATTATGGAAAAACTCGAAATGCTCTATGAAGGCAAAGCTAAGAAAGTATTTAAGACCGATGACAAAGACCTCTTAATCGTAGATTACAAAGACGATGCAACCGCATTCAACGGCGAAAAGAAGGGCACCATCGTAGGCAAGGGCGTTGTAAACAACCGCATGACCAACCTTCTTCTTTCCGAACTCGAAAAGGAAGGCGTTCCGACCCACTTCGTTGAGGAACTTTCCGACAGAGAAACCCTCGTTAAGAAGGTTGAAATTCTTCCGCTTGAAGTTATCGTACGTAACGTTGCAGCAGGCAGCTTCTCCAAGAGAATGGGCGTTGAAGAGGGCAAAACTCTCCTTCAGCCGATTTTAGAGTTCAGCTACAAGAACGACGACCTCGGCGATCCCTTCATCAACGATGACTATGCACTTGCACTTGGTCTTGCAACCCAGGAAGAAATCGACACCGTTAAGAAATACACCAAGATGGTAAACGAATTCTTAAAGAAGAAGTTCCTCTCCATCGGCTTAAAGCTCATCGACTTCAAAATCGAATTCGGTAAAACCTCTGACGGTACCGTTATTTTAGCAGACGAAATCTCCCCCGACACCTGCCGCCTTTGGGACGTTGACACCAATGACAAACTCGACAAGGATCGTTTCAGAAGAGATATGGGCGGCGCAGAAGACGCTTACCAGGAAGTTTATCATCGTCTCGGTCTTGCTGACTAATTCTGCTCATTTCGTTTCAGAAAAGAAGGTTGTTTAATGTTTAATTCTATCCATGAAGAATGTGGTGTTTTCGGTATTTATTCCAATAAAAAGACCGACGTTGCCGCATCCGCTTACTACGCATTATTTGCATTACAGCACCGCGGTCAGGAAAGCTGCGGTATTGCGGTGAATGACGACGGTGTCATCACCTGCCATAAAGAGAACGGTCTTGTCGGTGATGTTTTCACCCCCGACAAGCTCGCCGCTCTCGGCGAAGGTCAAATCGCTGTAGGTCACGTTCGTTACGGCACCAGCGAAAACAAGGGCATTGTAAACGCACAGCCCATGGTAATCAACCACGTTAAGGGCAGCATGGCTATCGCACATAACGGCAGTCTTACCAACGCCGCAGAGCTTCGTGAGTCCTTGGAGCTGAACGGTTCTATCTTCCACTCCAACAGCGACACCGAGGTTATTTCCTATATCATTACCAAAGAGCGCATCGGCGCACCGTCCATTGAGGCGGCTCTCTTCTCTGCCATGTATCGCTTAAAGGGTGCCTATTCTCTCGTGATTATGTCCCCCACAAAGCTTATTGCGGCTCGTGACCCCATGGGCTTCAGACCGCTTTGCATCGGCAAAAAGGACGACCAGATTATTTTTGCTTCCGAGACCTGTGCCCTCTCCACCTTAGGTGCAGAATACGTTCGTGACGTACAGCCCGGCGAAATCGTTATCGTAGACAAGAACGGTATGCGTTCTTTAGACGGTCACTGCGGCGAATGCAAAAAATCGCTTTGCGTATTTGAATATGTTTACTTTGCACGTCCCGACTCCAGAGTCGAAGGTGCTTCGGTTCACCTTGCCCGTAAAAAGGCTGGTGCTTTCCTCGCAAAGCGTCATCCGGTAGATGCTGATGTGGTTATCGGTGTTCCGGACAGCGGTTTGGATGCCGCTATGGGTTATGCCGAAGAATCCGGCGTCCCCTACGGTCTCGGCTTTATCAAGAACAAATACATCGGCAGAAGCTTCATTCAGCCGACACAGGCCATGCGTGAAAACGATGTTCGTATTAAGCTCAACATTGTTTCCTCTACCGTTAAGGACAAGCGCGTAGTTATGATTGATGACTCCATTGTTCGCGGTACAACCTGTGCACGTATTGTAAAACAGCTTCGCGAAGCCGGTGCTAAGGAAGTGCACGTTCGCATTTCTGCGCCGCCCTTCCTGTATCCCTGCTACTTCGGTACGGATATTTCCTCTCAGGACAACCTCATTGCAAATAATCACAGCGTAAAAGAAATCTGTGACATCATCGGTGCGGATTCTCTCGGTTTCTTAGATTTAGACGATGTTCGTCACCTGACCGATGCCGCTCCCGACACCTTCTGCTGTGCTTGCTTTGACGGCAAATATCCCACAGAGCCTCCGAAAAAGGCACTCGACAACAAATATAATCACAAAATCAACGACTAAAGGAGCTTTCAAATGAACAACAGTTTTTCTGACAGCTATAAAGCGGCGGGTGTGGATATTACCGCCGGTTATGAATCCGTAAAACTCATGAAAGAGCATATCGCTCGCACGGTAAATGCAGGTTGCATTTCCGACATTGGCGGCTTCGGCGGTCTTTATTCTCTTTGCGGCGAAAAGATGGAAGAACCCATTTTGGTCAGCGGTACCGACGGCGTTGGTACCAAGCTCCGTCTTGCAGAGCTTTTAGACAAGCATGACACCATCGGCATCGACTGCGTAGCTATGTGTGTCAATGACGTCATCTGCTGCGGCGCAAAACCCCTTTTCTTCCTCGACTACATTGCTTGCGGCAAAAATGAGCCCGAGAAAATCGCTGCTATCGTTTCCGGCGTTGCAGAAGGCTGCGTCAGAGCAGGTGCTGCACTCATCGGCGGTGAAACCGCTGAGCATCCCGGCATGATGGCAGAAGATGATTACGACCTTGCAGGCTTCACTGTCGGCATCGTAGACAAGAAGAACATCTTCAAGAGCGAAAACATGAAAGCCGGCGATAAGGTTATCGCCCTTCGTTCTAGCGGCGTTCACTCCAACGGCTTCTCCTTGGTTCGCAAGGTATTTGACGTTGAAAACGCCGACCTCAACAAATATTATGACGAACTCGGCATGACGCTCGGCGAGGCTCTTTTGACTCCCACCAAGATTTATGTTAAGCCCGTTCTCGCTTTGGCTGAAGCAGTAGAAATCAAAGCGGTTTCTCACATCACCGGCGGCGGCTTCTATGAAAACATTCCGCGTATTCTTCCCGAAGGCTTCTCTGTAAAGATTCAGAAAGATGCGCTCGACATTCTTCCGATTTTCCGTCTTTTACAGAAAACCGGCAACATTTCCGAACATGATATGTTCAACACCTTTAACATGGGCGTCGGCATGGCAATTGTTGTAAACGCCGAAGATGCAGACAAAGCACTTGAGGTTCTCAAAGCCAACGGTGAAGATGCTTATGTTATGGGCGAAATTACAGAGGGCAGCAAAGAGGTTCTCTTCTATTAAACAAAAAGGATGCGATTGATTTGAAACGAATTGTGGTGCTCGTTTCGGGCGGCGGAACCAATCTGCAAGCCCTGTTGGATGCCGAAGCACGTGGGGATATTCCGAACGGAAAAATCACCTGCGTGATTGCCTCCAACCCCGAAGCCTATGCTTTGGAACGTGCCAAAAAGCATGGCGTAAAGGGGCGCGTGCTTTGCAAAAAGGATTTTGCTTCGACAGCAGAATATTCCAAAGCTATGGTAGATGCTCTTAGAGAAGAAGGCGCAGATTTAGTCATCTTAGCCGGCTTCTTAACCATTTTAGACGAACAGGTGACAAGAGCATTCCCACAGAAAATTTTAAACATTCACCCCGCGCTAATCCCCTCGTTTTGCGGCAAAGGCTTTTACGGCCTGCACGTACATGAGGCGGTACTCGAAAGCGGTGTGAAGGTAACGGGCGCAACGGTACATTTCGTTTCCGAAGTTTGTGACGGCGGCGCGATTCTTTTGCAAAAGGCAGTTCCGGTGCTTCCCGATGATACACCGGAGATTTTGCAAAAGCGCGTTATGGAAGAATGCGAATGGAAGCTTCTTCCCAAAGCCGCCGCCTGCTTTTGCAGCGACAAAATTGTTTGGCGCGACGGCAAGGCATTTATAGAGGAATGAGAAAGGATTTTTACATATGAAAACACTCGACATTAAGTCTCTGCTTTCTGAAAATGCTTATCCGGGCAGAGGCATTATTATCGGTAAAACCCCCGACGGCAAAAAGGCCGCCATTGCCTATTTCATCATGGGCAGAAGCGTTAACAGCCGCAACCGTGTATTTGAAGCTACCGAAACCGGTATTCGCACCAAGGCTTTTGACGAAAGCAAGCTCACTGACCCGCATTTGATTATTTATCATCCCGTTCGCGTGCTCGGCAACAAAACGATTGTAACCAACGGTGACCAGACTGACACCATTTATGAGCTCATGGATAAGCAGATGACCTTTGAACAGGCTCTGCGCACCAGAACCTATGAGGACGATGCACCGAACTACACCCCTAGAATTTCCGGTATTTTACATTTCGAGAACGGCGGCTTTAACTACGCTATGTCGATTTTGAAATCCGCTGACGGCAACCCCGACAGCACCGAGCGCTTCACCTTCTCCTATTCCAACCCCTTAAACGGCGTGGGTCACTTCATCCACACCTACATGGGCGACGGCAGTCCGCTTCCGTCCTTCGAGGGTGAGCCCGAAAAAATCACCGTTCCCGATGATATTGATGAATTCACTTCTCTGCTTTGGGAGAATTTAAACGAAGACAATAAGGTTTCTCTTTTCGTGCGCTATGTAGATTTAGCTACACAGGAAGCCACGGACAGAATTGTAAATAAAAACAAATAAGGAGAAAAACATGAAAGAATTTGAATTAAAATACGGCTGCAACCCGAACCAGAAGCCGGCAAAGATTTTCATGAAGCACGATGCAGAACTTCCGATTGAAGTTTTAAACGGCAGACCCGGTTACATCAACTTTTTAGACGCTTTCAACAGCTGGCAGCTTGTTAAGGAATTAAAGACGGCTTTAGGTCTTCCCGCCGCTGCTTCCTTCAAGCACGTAAGCCCCGCCGGCGCGGCACTCGGTCTTCCGCTTTCCGATGTTCTTAAAAAGAGCTATTCCGTTCCGGAAGATGCTGAGCTTTCTCCCCTCGCCTGCGCTTATATGCGTGCCAGAGGTGCAGATAGAATGTCCTCCTTCGGTGACTGGATTGCTCTTTCCGATGTTTGTGACGTTCCCACCGCAAAGCTCATTCAGCATGAGGTTTCCGACGGTATTATCGCACCCGGCTATGAGCCCGAAGCCTTGGAGATTTTAAAATCCAAGAGAAAGGGTAACTACAACATTGTAAAAATCGACCCCGACTACGTTCCCGAAGAGATTGAGCAGAAGGACGTGTTCGGCATCACCTTCCAGCAGGGCAGAAACAACTATAAAATTGATGAAACCGCTCTCGAGAATCTCGTTACTGAAAATAAAGAGTTCCCCGAAAGTGCAAAGCGCGACCTTATTTTAGCGCTCATCACCTTAAAATACACCCAGTCCAACTCCGTTTGCTATGCAAAGGACGGTCAGACCATCGGTGTCGGCGCAGGTCAGCAGTCCAGAATCCACTGCACACGTCTCGCCGGCAACAAGGCAGAC
Organism: Acutalibacter sp.; assembly: GCA_020025775.1. Taxonomy (GTDB): domain Bacteria; phylum Bacillota; class Clostridia; order Oscillospirales; family Acutalibacteraceae; genus Fimenecus. Next base: position 17,559 of record JAHHRN010000010.1, on the reverse strand, counting down.
CTTTGGCATCTTCGCCAGCATCCGAAGGTTTTGGCACTCGACTTCAGAAGCGATGTGGCTAAGCCGAATCGTGACAACGCGATTGACGTTTATCTTTCCGATGATTATGAGGATGTTATCGGTGATGATGTTTGGCAGAAGACCTTCAACACCCGTCCCGAGCCTATGACCCGCGAAGAAAAGAAAGCTTATCTTTCTCAAATCAACGACGTAGCTCTCGGCTCTGATGCGTTCTTCCCCTTCGATGACAACATTGAAAGAGCAAAGCGCAGCGGTGTAGCTTACATTGCACAGCCCGGCGGCTCTATCCGCGACGACATTGTCATTGATTGCTGCAACAAATACGGCATTGCTATGGCATTTACAGGCTTCCGCCTGTTCCATCACTAAGAAGAAAGGAAGCGTTTAATTTGAAGCTTCTTGTAGTCGGTGGCGGCGGCAGAGAACACGCCATCATTAAGAAATTAAAAGAAAACAAAGAGGTTACAGAGATTTTTGCCTGCCCCGGTAACGGCGGTATTGCGGCAGATGCCACCTGCGTGCCGATTGGCGCAAAGGATATTGACGGCATTGTAACCTTCGCAAAAGAACACGCCATTGATTTTTGCGTCGTTGCACCGGACGATCCGCTGGTGCTCGGCTGTGTAGATGCGCTCGAAGCAGAGGGCATTCCGTGCTTCGGTCCCGATAAGGCAGCCGCCAGAATCGAAGGCAGCAAGGTTTTCTCGAAGAACCTTATGCAGAAATACGGCATCCCGACCGCAGATTATGCGGTATTCGATGATCCGAAAGCCGCACTCGCTTACATCACCGAGCAGAACACCTTCCCGACCGTTATCAAAGCGGACGGCTTAGCGCTCGGCAAGGGCGTTGTGCTTGCACAGGATTTAGCCGAAGCCAAAGACGCCATTCACTCCATTATGGAGGATAAGAAGTTTGGCGACAGCGGCAACCAAATCGTTATCGAAGAATTTTTAGAAGGCCCCGAGGTTTCCGTTCTCTCCTTTACAGACGGCAAAACCTTAGTGCCCATGATTTCTTCCATGGACCACAAGCGCGCCTTAGACGGCGACAAGGGTCTCAACACCGGCGGTATGGGCACGGTTGCACCGAACCCCTACTACACCAAAGCCATTGCCGACGAGTGCATGGAAAAAATCTTTTTACCGACCCTCGATGCCATGCAGAAAGAGGGCTGCCCGTTCAAAGGCTGTCTCTATTTCGGCTTGATGCTCACCAAAAACGGTCCGAAGGTGATTGAATACAACTGCCGCTTCGGCGACCCCGAAACACAGGTTGTTTTACCGCTTTTAAAGACCGATTTACTCACCGTAATGCGTGCTGTACATGATGAAACCCTCGACCAGTTAGAGGTCGAATGGAAAGATGGTGCCGCTGCTTGCGTGATTGTGGCTTCCGGCGGTTATCCTGCCAGCTACAAAAAAGGCATTCCCATGGATTTGGGCAAGGCAGAAAGCTTACAGGACACCATTGTTTACCATGCCGGTACTGCGTTAGAATACGGCAAGCTCGTAACCGCGGGCGGCAGAGTGCTTGGCGTTACCGCTACTGGCGACGACCTCCAGGATGCACTCAATAAAGCCTACGAGGCTGTCCAGGAAATTCATTTCGACGATATGTTCTATCGCAAGGACATCGGTCAAAGAGCTTTAAAAGCCCTCAACTAATAAAAGAAAAGGAGAACAGCATGGTTTACCGTATTTATGTAGAAAAGAAAAAACAGTTTGCCGACGAAGCAAAGGCGCTGTTACATGATATTAAACACTTACTGCGCATTGATTCTGTTACAGATTTGCGCCTGTTCAACCGTTATGACGTGGAAAATATCGACGAGGCACTCTTTAAATCCTGCGCCAGCACCGTATTTTCCGAGCCGCAGTGCGACAACACCTATGCCGAGCTTCCGCAGGCTGACGCTACCCTCTTCGGTGTAGAATTCCTGCCCGGTCAGTTCGACCAGCGTGCAGACTCCTGCGCACAGTGCATCCAGTTTGTTTCTCAAAAAGAGAGACCGCTCGTTCGCTCTGCCAAAATCTATATGCTTTTCGGCAAGGTAAGCGCAGAAGAGCTTGAAAAGATTAAGAAATACGTCATCAACCCCGTGGAGAGCCGCGAAGCTTCCCTCGAGCGTTTTGAGACCTTAGAAATCCCCTACGATGCACCCGAAACCGTTGAAACCTTAGACGGCTTCATTGATTTAGACGAAAAAGGTCTTTACGATTTTGTAGACAAATATGGTTTGGCAATGGATGAGGCAGATATCGCGTTCTGCCAGGATTATTTTAAATCCGAAAAGCGCAACCCCACCATTACCGAAATCCGCATGATCGACACCTACTGGTCTGACCACTGCCGTCACACCACCTTCCTCACCACCATTGACGGTGTAGAGATTGAAGACGAGCTCACCAAAAAGGCTTATGAGCGTTATGTTGGTCTTCGCAAGGAATTAAACCGCACAAAGCCGCAGAACCTCATGGATCTTGCAACGATCGGTGCACGTTATTTAAAGCATACCGGTCAGCTCAAGAATTTGGATGAATCCGAAGAAATCAATGCCTGCACAGTAAAAATCAAGGTAGACGTAGACGGCAAGGATGAAGACTGGCTCTTCCTCTTTAAGAACGAAACCCACAACCACCCGACCGAAATTGAACCCTTCGGCGGTGCAGCAACCTGCATCGGCGGTGCGATTCGCGATCCGCTTTCAGGTCGTGGCTATGTTTACCAGGCGATGCGCGTAACCGGTGCGGGCGACCCCTTAGTTCCCGTTTCCGAAACCATGGAAGGCAAGCTTCCCCAGAGAAAGCTCGTCACCACCGCAGCAGCTGGTTACTCCTCCTACGGTAACCAAATTGGTTTGGCTACCGGTCAGGTAGATGAAATCTACCACGACGGCTACAAGGCAAAGCGCATGGAAATCGGCGCTGTTGTTGCAGCTGTTCCCGAAAATCAAGTCAGACGTGAAGAACCCCTCCCCGGCGATATTGTTGTTTTGCTCGGCGGTAAAACCGGCAGAGACGGCTGCGGCGGTGCAACCGGTTCTTCCAAATCTCATAAACTCGACTCCTTAGAGGAATGCGGTGCAGAAGTTCAGAAGGGTAATGCCCCCGAAGAAAGAAAGCTCCAGAGACTCTTTAGAAATCCCGAAGTAACCCGTCGCATTAAGCGCTGCAATGACTTCGGTGCAGGCGGCGTTTCCGTTGCTATTGGTGAGCTTGCGGACGGTCTGAAAATCGACCTCAACAAGGTTCCGAAGAAATATGAAGGTCTCGACGGCACAGAGCTTGCCATTTCTGAATCTCAGGAAAGAATGGCTGTTGTTTTAGCTCCCGAGGATGCAGAAGACTTCATCGCTCTTGCAAAGAAAGAAAACCTCGAAGCGACTATCGTTGCTACCGTAACCGAAAGCCCGAGACTCGTTATGTCTTGGAACGGCAACACCATTGTTGATATTTCCCGTGAATTCTTAAACTCCAACGGTGCAGAAAAGCACACCCGCGTTTATGTTTCTGCGGCTGAGCCTTTCGAGAAAACTGTAGAGGGTAAGACAAACGAAGAGAAATTCAAGGCACTTGCCGATGATTTAAACATCTGCTCCAAGCGTGGTCTTTCCGAGCGTTTCGACTCCACCATCGGTGCAAACACCGTTTTAATGCCGTTCGGCGGCAAATATCAGCTCACCCCCGCACAGGCTATGGCAGCTAAGATTCCGGTACTCCACGGCGAAACCAACACCTGCTCCTTAATGGCTTGGGGCTATAACCCGTTCATCACGGAAAAGAACCCCTACCTCGGCGCTTATCTCGCGGTTGTAGAATCCGTTGCAAAGCTTGTTGCTTCCGGTGCAGACCTTTCTACCTGCTATTTAACCTTCCAGGAATATTTTGCACGTACCACTGAAGACCCGGCACGTTGGGGTCAGCCCACCGCTGCCCTTTTAGGTGCACTTTCCGCACAGCTTGACTTAGGTCTTGGCTCTATCGGCGGTAAGGACTCCATGAGCGGTACTTTCGAAAACATCGACGTTCCGCCCACCCTCGTTTCCTTCGCGGTTTCCGTAACCAAGATGCAAAACGTCATTTCTCCGGAATTTAAACTTCCGTCTTCTAAGGTTTACTTTATTGCACCGCAGAAGAATGCAGACGGCACAATCAACGTAGAGAGCCTGTTACACGTATTCGAGAAGGTATCTTCTCTCATTCACAGCGGCAAGGTACTTTCCGCCTTCACTCCCACCTACGGCGGCATTGCCGAGGGTCTTATGAAGGCTTCCTTCGGTAACCACTTAGGCTTCCACGTCGATGAAAGCTTCCCGCAGGATGCACTTTACGCTTACAACTACGGCGCATTCGTATTAGAAATGAGCGAAGAAGCAGAAGATGCAGAACTCACCCTTCTCGGTGAAACCACCTTCAACTTCTCCCTCACCGTTGGTATTGAAACCATTCATCTTCGTGAGATTTTGGATATTTACGAAGCAAAATTAGAGCCCGTATTCCCGGTTAACGTAGATGCAAAGGCAGAAAAGGTAGAACCCATCTCCTTTAACGCAGAATCCCGCGTTGCACCGAAAATCGGTACTGCAAAGCCGCGCGTTTTGATTCCGGTATTCCCGGGCACAAACTGCGAATACGATACCGCAAGAGCCTTAGAGCGTGCCGGTGCAGAACCGAGCATCTTCGTGGTTCGCAACCTTTCCTCCGCAGACATTACCGAAAGCGTTGCCGCATTCACCGAAGAAGTGAAAAAGGCACAGATGATTGTACTTCCGGGCGGTTTCTCCGGCGGTGACGAACCCGACGGCAGTGGTAAATTCATTACCGCTTTCCTTCGTAACCCTGCAATTCGCGATGAAATCCACGAGCTCTTAAAGCACCGTGACGGTCTTATGGCAGGTATCTGCAACGGCTTCCAGGCTCTTATTAAGCTCGGTCTTGTTCCGTTCGGTGAAATCACCGAGCCCAGCGCCGATGCACCGACCCTTACGTTCAACACCATTTCGAGACATCAGTCCCGTCTTGTAAGAACAAGAGTTGCTTCCAACAAGTCCCCGTGGCTTTCCGCCAGCGCGGTTGGTGATATCCACACCGTGGCAATCTCCCACGGCGAAGGCAGATTCATCTGCCCCGATGCTCTTCTTCAGAAGCTCATCGAAAACGGTCAAATCGCGACACAGTATGTCGATTTAGAGGGCAATCCCACCATGGATATTGCCTTTAACCCGAACGGCTCCGTTTTGGCGGTTGAGGGTATCACCTCTCCCGACGGCAGAGTCTTCGGTAAAATGGGTCACTCGGAACGTATTTCCGAGGGCGTTTACAAAAACGTTGAAGGTCAGAAGGACAACGGCATGTTCAGAAATGCTGTAGACTACTTCAAGATCTAATTTCATTTCGTCCCCGTTTTTTGGGTGGCACTCTTTTGTCAACTATCTTGACAAAAAGGTGCCACCCTTTTTTATAGTTTCCGAGTAATTCGACAGAATTTCAAGTTTTTTTCAAAAAGTCTCGCCGCGCCCTTGATTTTTAAATTCTGTTTCAGTATAATATATCGTGTCACACTTCGGACTGCGGTGTCGCACGACGATGTGTATTTTTTTATGTTTTTTTGACAAAATTTCTGTGTAGTGGGAGAATAGGCAAGTGAAAATCGGATTTGATAATGACAAATATCTAAAAATGCAATCAGCGCACATTAAAGAAAGGATTGAAGCTTTCGGCGGCAAGCTCTATTTGGAATTCGGCGGCAAGGTGTTTGATGACTACCATGCTTCCCGTGTATTGCCGGGCTTTTTACCCGACAGTAAGATGAAGATGCTGTTGGAGCTTAAAGACCAAGCCGAAATCATCATTTGCATCAGTGCGAACGATATTGAAAAGAATAAGGTCAGAGGCGACATTGGCATTACCTATGACCAAGATATTTTACGCCTTATCGACACCTACACATCTTTTGGTCTTTCGGTTTGCGGCGTTGTGCTCACCCAATATGACTCCCAGGCTTCTGCGATTGTATTTGAAGAGAAATTAAAGAAACTCGGCGTTAAAGTATACCGTCATTATTTAATCGAGGGCTACCCTGCCAATATTCCGCTCATCGTCAGCGAAGACGGCTTTGGCAAGAATGATTATATCGAAACCTCCCGTTCCTTGGTCGTAGTTACAGCCCCGGGTCCGGGCAGCGGCAAAATGGCAGTTTGCCTTTCTCAGCTCTATCATGAGCACGTTATGGGCAAACAATCCGGCTATGCGAAGTTTGAAACCTTCCCGATTTGGAATCTCCCGCTTCGCCACCCGGTAAACCTTGCCTATGAGGCGGCAACCACCGATTTGAACGATGTCAACATGATTGACCCCTTCCACCTCGAAGCTTACGGCGAAACCACTGTAAACTATAACAGAGATATTGAAATCTTCCCCGTTTTGAACACAATTTTCGAAAGCATTTTCGGGGAATCTCCCTATAAATCCCCCACAGACATGGGCGTAAACATGGTCGGCAACTGCATTGTGGATGACGAAGTCGTTTGCGAAGCCTCGAAGCAGGAAATCGTTCGCCGCTATTTCAAGGCCCTTGTTGCCGCAAAGAACGGCGAGGATGTTGCTTCGCAGATTCTTTCCTTGGATCTTCTCATGAAGCAGCTTTCCATTACCCCCGATTACCGCAGATGCGTGCGTGCGGCGCAGGAAATCGCAGAAGCGACCGAACAACCTGCCGCAGCGATGGAACTGCCCGACGGTAGAATTATCGTCGGCAAAACCTCAAAGCTTTTGGGTGCTTCCTCTGCTCTGCTTTTGAACGCTTTAAAAGCACTTGCGAATATCGACAAAAAAATTGACCTTGTCTCCCCCACGGTTATTGAACCGATTCAGGATTTAAAGGTCAACCATTTGGGCAATCACAACCCGAGACTGCATACGGATGAAGTGCTTTTGGCGCTTTCCATTTCCGCAGTAACGAGTGAAGAGGCTGAACTTGCGATGCAAGCAATTTCGAAATTAGAGGGCTGTGAGGCGCACTCCACCGTTATTCTTTCCGACGTGGATTTACACACCTTTGCAAAGCTCGGCGTCAACGTCACCTGCTCCCCGGTGCGCAAGAGCAAAACCCTTTATCACAAATAAAATAAATTTCTGTATAGCATTTTACATTTTCGGGAACACTTTCCTTGGGAGGTGTTTTCGATGAACACACAAAACGATAAAAAGCAAAAAATGAAACGGGCGTTTCTCATCTATTCCATTGTGGCTCTTTGCCTCGTGGCGGTGGGATCGTCCGTTTATTTGTCTGTTGCGAAGAAATTGACAAAACAGGTCGATGAAGCGCCGCAGAAACCGTCGATCAGCGAAACGGAATCGAAGCCGCTCTTTGTTCTGCCGGAGGGGCAAAGTGCAAAGCCCAAGCCCACTGAACCGAAGCCCACGCAGAAGCCGGAAGAAAAAGAGCCGGAAAGCATGGATTCCGAAGACGTGCTTGCCAGTAAAAACAGCGTGAAGCGTGAAGCGAACTTTTCTCTGCCCATGGAGGGCGGCACAGACAAAGCCTATTCTGCCGGCGAAATGGTACCCTCAAAAACCATGGGCGACTGGCGCACCCACAATGGTGTGGACTTTAAGGGCAGTGTCGGTGACCCGGTAAAAGCTATTAACAACGGTATTGTTAAAGCCGTTTATGACGATGTGCTTTGGGGCACGGTGGTCGAAATCGACCACGGCAAAGGTATGCTCGCCAAATACTGTGGCTTCGGCAAGGGCAGTACCGTTTCTGTCGGCGATAAGGTAAAAATCAACGACAAGGTCGGCAACCTCGGCGAAATCCCGATTGAGAAAGCAGAAGGTGCCCATCTGCACTTAGAAATCTATGAAAATGGCAAGCTCGTTGACCCCATGAAGGCCATGGGAAAATAAACAGAAAAGCCGTCCTTTCCAAAACGAAAGGGCGGTTTTATTTTTTTGCGCAAAAGCACTGTACTTTGCGCATCACAAATTTTATTTATTGTGTTGCAATAAATTTTTATTGACTTTTCTACTTTTCGTGTTATACTAAGGGTACAAAATTCTTTTGGAGGTATGCACGATGAAACGTCCTATTTCTAAATCTTTTCTGATAAAATGTTTAAAAGCCATTCTCCTGTGCATGGGCATCGGCGGCGCCTGTATTTATTTCGGCTTATTTCCGTATGTGGGGCTCGAGCTACGCAGTCAATATCCCGAATTCAAAAACGCCTTTTACCCTTGGCTTCTTTTTCTGTGGTGTTCCGGTGTGCCGTGCTATGCCGTTTTAGTATTGCTTTGGCAGTTTGTAAAATCGGTCGAAAAACGCAAACCCTTTACCCTCGAAAATGCCGAACGATTTCGTAAAATCGGCGTATGTGCCCTGTTTGATTCGATATTTTTTCTCGCAGGCAATCTGCTTTTACTCGTTTTAAATTGGAATCATCCGTCCGTTCTGCTGGTTTCCCTGTTGATTTGTCTTGGCGGTGCTGCCGTTTGGGTGGTTGCAACGCTTCTTTCGCTTCTTTGCAAAAAAGCAGCTGTTTTACAGGCCGACAACGATTTAACCATTTAGGAGGAACTATGGAAGGCGAAATCATTTTTAACATTGACGTGATGCTTGCCAAGCGCAAAATGAGTGTCACGGAGCTTTCGGAAAAGGTGGGCATTACCCTTTCTAATATTTCTATTTTAAAGAACGGCAAAGCAAAAGCTTTAAAAATTTCCACGCTTTTAAAACTTTGTGAAGCGCTAGACTGTCAACCGGGTGATTTATTGGAATATAGAAAACCTTAAAGGAGGTTTTTCTGATGAGCAAACGGAAAAAACGGCTGCTTTTTTGGGGAATTGCTCTTTTGCTTTTGGGAAGTGGCATTTTCTTTTTGAATACGCAAAGACCGCCAAAGTTACCCAAAGAAATGGAGATTACGATTCCGAAAGATTGCAAAATACTCGAAGATTTCGACAGCCACGGTGGGCTTTTGGGCGACGGCGTGCGCTGTCTGGTAATTCAGTATCCAGGCGAAGAAGTAGAACAAAAAATCCGTAAAGCAGAACATTGGCACACACTTCCACTTACGGAAAATTTGGAAGAATTTGTAGCCAGAAGCAGTGGTCTTTTGGAAAACATCTATCCAGACAAAAAATTGCCGCTTCCCGAAAATGGCTACTACTTTTTTATGGATAGATTCATAGAAGATTATCGGGACAAAGATAGTCAAAGCAAAGTCTCGTTTGATGACGGCAAACTTTTAGAGCGGCATGCCTATAACTCCACCTTAGCCATTTTTGATGCTGAGGAAAATATTTTGTATTATTACGAAATAGATACTTAAATCATCCCCGGTTCAACCGGGGATTTATTTTTTCATCTAAAGGCAAAAAAAGATAGTAGCCACTTTTTGTGTCTACTATCTTTTTATCATTTCAATCTTTTAAAAAGTTTCTCCGTTTTTATAAACCTTTAAATTTACCTTATAAATAAAATTCATTTTCCTGTCGCTTGGCGAGCTTTTGCTCCAGCATTTTCTCGAAATCCAAATAGGCTTCTGTTGTGATTTGCTTCGCACCTTTGGGGCAGTTTCGGATGCATCTAAAGCAGGAAATGCACAAATCCTCGTTTATGGTTTTGCAATCCTCTGCTATAGCGTGGGCAGGGCAATTTTTTACGCAAAGCCCACACGCTCCGCAGGCATCGGTGGTTTCGGGTCGCCATTTGCCGCCCTTGCCGCCGTCCTTATAGGGACGATTGCCGGGCATTTTGGCATATGCGCCTTTTTCTTTTTTTAAAACAGCTTTTATAAAATCCGCCGCCTGCATTTTATCTGCGGCAGTGGGTCTTTCCACAGCGATTTGACCGAAGGTGTGCCGACCGACCAAGCCTGCGCCGCCGACCACGTGAAAGCCTCTTTCGCTGACGAGGTCTTCCAGTTCAACCAGTGCATCATCTATAGCGCGGTTGCCAAAGGTCACGACCAAAACGGCATCCGTGCCCTCGCCTCGGAGCTTTGCAAAGCGTTCGCGCAAAAGAGTTGGGATTCTGCCCGAATAATCGGGTGCGCCGAGCAATAAAAGATCATCCTTGCCGCAGACAATTTCCGGGGCTTCCTCTGCGGCGGTAATGTCATAAAATACAGTCTCGAGCCCCGTCGCCTTTGCCATGTCTTCTATATACGTTTTTGTGTTGCCTGTTGCAGAAAAATATACGGCAACGAGTTTTTGATACATAGTCTTACCTTCTTTAAAAAATCTTTTTCCATAGTACCCCCGAAGAAACACTTTGTCAAGCCTTCTCGGTGTTTTAAAAATGCAAGAAAAATTGAAAAATCGGTATATTTTTCTTCTTACGGCAGACAATAACAACGCCTAAGATTTGTTTAGAAGGAGATTTTTATATGAAAGCTACGGGTATTGTGAGACGCATTGATGACCTCGGCAGAGTCGTGATTCCGAAAGAAATTCGCAGAACCATGCGTATTCGCGAGGGCGACCCCTTAGAAATCTTTACCGCCGCCGACGGCGAGGTGATTTTCAAAAAATATTCTCCCATCGGAGAATTATCGCAAACCGCATTACAATTTGCTGAAGTTTTAAATCGTGCCACGGATTTGCCCGTGATTATGACCGACCGTGACCGCGTGATTGCGGTTTCGGGTGCTTCCAAGCGAGAGCTGACTGAACGCCGTCTTTCCGCCGAGCTTGAAAATTTGATTGCCCAGCGTCAGAATTATATTGCTTCACCTGCGACCGCCGCGCTGTATCCGATTGCAGGCTTTGAGAGAGAAGCCGCCGTTGTTTATCCCATCATCGGCGGCGGAGACGTTTCCGGCTCTGTGGTGCTTTTACTTTCGGAGGACGGCAGAATGCCCGCACCCGAAGAAATCAAGCTCACACAGGTTGCCGCGTCCTTTTTGGGCAAGCAGACCGAGGAATAAAAAAACAGCGGATGGGGTTAGGGCAGAAAACCTCATCCGCTGTTTCTGCATTTCTAAATTGCCTTTTACCTGCATATACATAAAAACAGACTTCAGAAAAAAGGTGATTATAATGAAAACGCTTTTTCCGCCCGAAGATTTCGGGGCGCTGTTTGCCAAAAGTCAAAGCTATTTTACCTCGGAAGCCCATTTAAGAGAAGCCAAGGTGAAGCATATCCTTTTAGAAAGCCGTGCCCTGCTCGGCGACCGCGAGCACAATCTCCATGTCGATTTGGGCGTTATGGAAGGCATTATTCCGCGCGAGGAGTGCGCCATTGGCATTAAAGAAGGTGAAGTGCGCGATATTGCCATTTTATCGCGCGTGAACAAGCCCGTTTGCTTTTATATTGTCGATTTCAAAACTGCGAAAGACGGTAAAACCTATGCCGTACTTTCCCGAAAAGCCGTACAGGAGGATTGTCGCCGACAATACATAAGCACGCTCTCGGCAGGAGATGTGATTGACGCCGCCGTCACACGTCTCGAGTCCTTCGGTGCATTTTGTGATGTCGGTGCAGGGATTCCCGCGCTTTTGCCGATTGACAGCATTTGTGTGTCGCGCATTCCGCATCCGAAGGTTCGTTTTGTACCCGGCCAAAATATCAAGGCGATTGTAAAATCCATTGACGCGGACGGCAAAATCACCCTGTCGCACAAGGAGCTGCTCGGCACGTGGGAAGAGAATGTGGCGCATTTTGCCGCCGGTGAAACCGTTCCGGGCATTGTGCGCTCGATTGAGAAATACGGTATTTTTATTGAGCTTGCCCCGAACCTTGCCGGTCTTGCGGAATACACCGCCGGCGTGCAGGAGGGCGAAAGTGCCTCGGTCTATATTAAAAGCATCTGCCCTGAAAAAATGAAAATCAAGCTCATTTTGGTTGACCATTTTTCAGAGGCACAAGTCCCGAACGCCTACACTTACCCCGATATTTCGCATTTGGATTCGTGGCAATACAGTCCGAAATCCTCCGAAAAGCAGATAAGTTCTGTATTTTAACAATAAAAATTTAAGAAACATTTGCCTTTTTTTGTTTATTGTGTTAACATTCTATTATGAACGTGGTTTTTTAAAATTCCGACTACGTTTCAAAGGAGGATGTTTCTCGTGAAATCACCGCTATTCAAAAAAATACTCAGCGTCGGCATTGCCGTTTTGCTTTTGGTGCTCACCTTGGTGCCCGCGTTTGCCGCCGAGCCGCAGAAAAATCCCGTATTGATTGTAACCGGCTTTTCTGAATATCCGCTCGAAGACCCCGCCACAGGCAAAATGGTTTTCCCCATTAAAAAGCCCTTTATTTTAGAAGCCGTAAAACAGGCCGCGCCTTTTTTACTGGAGCTTTTGAAATCTCCGCAAACGCAGGCGGATTATGATGCTTTCTACGATCAAGCACTCCCGATTGTTACCGAAATGTTCGAGCCCGTCACCTGCAATCCCGACGGTACTGTAGCGCATCCCGAGGTGCAGCTTTCCTACCAGTACCCCGAATCCGCAGGCTATTACGGCGTCGGCTCGCCCGAATACGAGGAGATTTTCACCAAATCCCTCTATGTAGAAACCATGCACGAAGTCGGCCCGGATAATATTTTTATCTACGGCTTAGACTGGCGACAGGATCCCTTTACGATTGCCGATGAGCTCAACACTTGGGTCAAACATATTAAAGAAGTGACCGGGGCTAAGAAGGTTTCGATTGCCGGCATCAGCATGGGCGGTGTCATGGTTTCGACCTATATCGCCAAATACGGCACAGCCGACATTTCCAACATCACGATGATTTCCTCTGCCTTTACAGGCGTTTCCTATGTCGGCGAGCTGTTTAAGGGCAATATGCAGTTTAACAAAAACGACCTCATTGCCATGATTGATGAAACCGTTGGCAGAGAAGAACTCGGCAAGATTTTAGGCTCCACACCGATTTTGGAGCAGGTGCTTTCTTTAGCAGATACTTTCTTACGCTATGAAAAAGATAAGCTTTACACCGATTTCGTTTTGCCGGCGTTCGGCTACTGCCTCGGCTTCTGGTCCTTCGTACCGAATGAGGACCTGTTGACGGCGAAGGACTATATGTTCTCCCGCTCCAACGCCTCTGCCGCTGAATTGGCAGCATTGAGCGCAAAAATTGACGCTTATCAGCTTGTACAGCGCAATGTGGAAAAGACCTTCCGCCGGGCACAAAAAAACGGTGTCAGCCTCGCTATTCTTTCCAACTATAATTTACCGATGCCGCCCGTCAGCCCCGATTCGGCTTATACCGGCGACAAGGTTATCGAAACCAAACAGACCAGCGGCGGCGCGACTTGTGCGTCCCTCGGCATGACCCTGCCCGAAAGCACACCACAGAGTAAATATCTCTCGCCCGACCGCATGATTGACGCTTCCACCTGCATGTTCCCCGAATGCACATGGTTCATCAAGAACATGGAGCACGTTGGCTTCTCGATGGAAGAAAATCAATGCAAATTCTATGCGCATATTTTAACGGCACCGAAGCAGGTGGATATTGACGATCACCCCGACTATCCGCAGTTCATGCTCTATAATCGCGATTCGCATATTTTAATGCCGCTAAGCCTGCAATATGGCGACGCCAACCGTGACGGCACAGTGAATCTTGTAGATGCCAGACACGTTCTGCGCTATGCAAACAAAGTGGAGGATTTCACGCCCATTCAGCGTGAGGCGGCGGATGTGAACCACAACTGCAAAGCCACCTTAGAGGATGCACGCAAAATCATGAAAGGCTATATCGGCGCAGAAACAGAAAAGGATAAAATTCGTGACCAGCTCATTGCAAGCGGCGTACCCGAAGAGAAAATCCCCGCAGAATTGCCGAAGGATCCTTCCCAGTTGCCGCCCGAATTACAGGATTTATTAAAGCCTCTTCTTTCGACAGGCGATAAGCTCAAGGGTGACCTTGCTTCCGCAGGCGCAGGGCTCAAGGATAAGCTTCCGATGCCCGCAGGCAAGCCGGATATAGGTGCGATAACAGATAAGCTTCAAAACAGCCACGTGCTCGAGGAGCTGAAGAAGGTAACCGCTGCAAAGCCAACGGCACCGTCGATTGAACCTATCGAGCCGGAAAGTGAAAAAGCAGAAGAAGTAGCGCAGGCAGAAGCCGCCACAGAGGTTGTCACCGAAGTGGAAACTACGGAAAAAGCCAAACCCGAAGCTACCACGGAAGCGAACCTCGAAACACTTCCTGCAAAATCCAAATAACACAAAACCCCCGTCCGATATTTCGGAACGGGGGTTTCTTTTTGTATTTTTCTTAATTTTTACCTTTGTGCATAACAGCGTGTTCTTTTTTTAGTTCCTTGCAAAGGTCTTTAAACTTCCAACCGCCGTTATAAGGGGTGCGCACAGCTTTTAAAACAGAAGCATCCACAGCATTGATCAGCGCCGTGCCCTCGCGCTCTTTGTTGCCGAAGCCGTCTAATACGGCAAACTTACCGTCAACAGCTTCCTCTTCGCCCTGCGGCGGATTTTCCCCATATAAAAGCTGAGCAACCGTTAAAGCGGTTTCCCTGTCGCTAACCGCCTTGCAAGCAATCTTTTTTTCTTCGGCAAGGGCTGAAAGTTTGGCGTTTTCTTCCGCGGTCAGCCCGTAAATTAAAATTGTCTTTTTGGCTTGCGTGATTCTCGCGCGCATGGTCATTCTCCTTTAAAGTCTATAGCTATATAAAAATTTTGAAGTCTATTGGCTTTGTGCTCTGTTCTGTGAGCAGTTTTATTATACACGCTGTGCCGCACTTTGTAAATAAAGGGAACGCAAATGTTTTCCCTGCGGTAACCGCCGGGAAATGGACGAACCAGATTCGGCATGCTTTCGCATGCCTTAACTTTGCTTCGCAAAGTATCCTATTTTATGTCCGTCACGACAAGTCGTGACATGGACGAACCAGTTCGAATCTGGAAATTTAGATAAAAAAAGACCTTGCACAAAAGTGCAAGGTTCTTTTTGGAGCTGCTAACCAGATTCGAACTGGTGACCTCGTCCTTACCAAGGACGTGCTCTACCTGCTGAGCCATAGCAGCATATGAAGTTTTCACACTCACCGTGGAACGTTCAATATTATACACAATAGAGAGTGGTTTTGTCAATCCTTTTTTTCGCTTTTCTTGGATTTCTTTTTAAAATTTTCGAAAATTGTATGTTTTTTGGAAGTCCTGTCCATACTTTTGAAGAGTTCCTTGTCTATTTCGCTCAAAGTTTATTAAATCTCCCCTCTTTTCGAGCGTTCTTTTGTTACTTCTCCCATATTCTTCCCAAATCGCCCTTGGGTCGGAAAGATCCCTTGCAATGCCCTCTGAAAGAGAGTATAATAGGTACAGTATCATGATAAATTGAGGAATTTTCGGCCTAAATTTCTCAATTTTTGTATTCGCGAATTACATCGTAATTCCACTGCTCTTTTTTATTAGTTAGGAGGCATTTTCGTGCAGGGAGATTTACATTGCCATACCAAACTTTCGGATGGCTCATTGGGTATTGAGGACTTAATTACACTGGCAAAAAAACGCGGCGTCGAGGCCATCGCCATTACAGACCACGATTGTCTTGCGGCAACTGTCCGCGGTAAAATTATCGGTCAACGCGCTGGTGTTCAGGTCATTCCGGGGGTTGAACTTTCCGCTACAGATAAAGAAACCGGTAAAACGGTACATTTGCTTTGCTATTCATGCGACTATCCCGACCGTTTAGAGGGTCTTTGCCACCGCAATTCTTTGGCACGCAAAAAGGCGGCGCATTATATGATGCTCCAGCTCGTGCGCAAATATCCGATTGCGGCAGAATTCATTGCCAAATGCGCAACCGGTTCCACCAACATTTTTAAGGTGCATATGATGCAGGCACTCATGGAGTGCGGCTTTGCACAGCAGATTCACGGCGACCTTTACGACGAGCTTTTCACAAAGGAAGGAAGCAAGTCCATTTTGGTTACACCGAAATTTTCGGATATTGAAGAAGTGGTCACCGCGATTCACGATGCCGGCGGCATTGCCGTTTTAGCGCATCCCTTTGTTTATGATAACTTAGATTCCCTCCCCCGTTTAATCGAATGTGGTTTGGACGGCATCGAGGTTTGGCATCCTTCTGCCAATGACGAACAGCGTGCCCAGCTGCAAAAGCTCGCACAGAAGCACAAGCTCTTAATGACCGGCGGTTCGGATTTCCACGGTCTTTACAACAACTATCCCGTTTCCATTGGAGACGTTTTAACGCCGGACACCGCTATGGATAAGCTCCTCGGTTACAAGGCAAAACAAAAAAGACTTTTAAAGAAACAGCAAAAGCTTGCCGCCGAAGCAGCTGCACTGGCTGCGGCGCAAGAAAAGAGCATCGGCTGAAAAACCGTCGATGCCGGAAAGATTTGAGGTAGACACATGGAAGACAGCGACATCAAAATTTTTGGGCAGGAAAAAGCCAAAAGCCGCGACGATGAACTGGGTTTCATTGCGCTTATGGAAGAACAGCGTGCCAACGGCAATATTGACGAAGCCATACGCCTCGGCGATTATCTGGCTGATATTTTCCTGAATGAAAAGGATTTGTTAGAACATCTCAGCTCTATTTTGGGCACGGTGGATTACCCCAAAGAGATTCTCTACCAGATTAAAATTCTCATGTTCTTTTCGGCGGAATACACCCTCAACCGCATTTTGCCGAATGCGATTATCAAGAGTACCGCGATTAACGCGCTTTACGGCAACATTAAAAACGGTGACCTCGACTTCTATACCGAATTTTCGGACGGCGCAGAATACAGCTTCTATTACTTAGCGATGCGCAAAGAAAGCCTGAGCGTGATTACCGAAATCGGCAAAGCCTTTGCCATGCTTTGCGGTAAAGAAAATGAGGAAAGCTATGTTGAGCTCGGCAAGCGTCTTTTCAACCTCATTTCCGATGAAGTAGAAGGTATTTTCGACATTTTCAATTTTGTCATTTAAACGTAAATAAAAGAAAAAGGACGAACCGTTTCGGTACGCCCGTAAAGAAGTTTTCTTATCAAACCCGACACAATCTCCAAATTGGATTGTGTCGGGTTTTCCTTTCGGTATGCATGAAAGATGCCTTAGGAGTTTACGTCTAACGGATGTACTGTTTTGATTTTCGCAGGAGTAAAAACGGTCTGCTCGCCACAATGGTACGAAAGGAAATCATACTCTACCGAAAATTTTAATTTTCTCAAGAAGTATAAGCGTTTTTTTGTCTATACAAAGAAATTGCTCATAAAATCTGAAAATTTTCAACAGCTTACTCTAGTAAAATTGAAATAGTATTTCTTAGGTAATTGAAAGATTGAGAAGAATGTGCTATCCTATAGTTAGTCAAAGCTAACTGCCGTAAATTCCTTTATGGGTTGTCCGTGACCAATCGCGTGAATTTTTTAATTTTCAATTTATCGCGATAAAGCAGACTTCGAGCTGGATTCAAAAAAATAAATCCCAGCTATTTTGTAAATGCGGCGAGTTTGACTATAATTTTTGAAGATTTGAAGTGGAGGGTGTCTCTATGATTTTTAATACGATGGGAAATAAATCAAATCCGGCAATATTGTTTTTTCAT
>JAHHRN010000001.1 GCA_020025775.1 Acutalibacter sp. | reverse complement strand
TCTCACGTGACAGCTTTGATATAATACCAAATTGAGCCTCAAAAGTCAACACTTTCAGCGCAACTTTTTCCTCTAAAAGGCAAAACAGTTATTTTACACTATTTTAGTCAGTTTCAGCACATATTTCCGTATATTTTGTAAAAGCTATGCTCAGAACGCAGTTTTTAAGAAAAGGTAGGCGTAATATTATGAAAAAGAGCACAGCATTTAGGCGTTATCTTCTCCCATTTCTTTCTGTAGTTTGTGTTTGTCTGATTGGCGTCGGTATACTCTATAATACTGACGCACACAGAGAAACACCGGCAGTTCCCGTTCTTTCTAAAATGGGTTCCCGTGGAGAAGAAGTCCGTCAAATTCAAAAGGTCTTAAAGCAAGAGGGCTACTATCACGGTTCTGTAGACGGTATTTATGGTTCCAACACACGCAGTGCCGTGCGCAGCTTTCAGAAAGACGTTGGTATTGATGTAGACGGCGTTGCCGGTCCTAAGACGCTTCTTTATTTAGGACTTTCCTCCGGTAGCTCCGGTTCTTCCGGCAATGGGCAATACAGCAGTAATGATGTTTATCTCTTGGCAAAGGTAATTGCCGCGGAAGGCAGAGGTGAACCTTATACCGGACAGGTCGCTATCGGTGCGGTTGTATTAAATCGTGTATCGCACTCCTCTTTCCCGGATTCCATTGCAGGAGTGGTTTATCAGCCCGGCGCTTTTTCGGCAGTTACGGACAGCAACTGGAAGGTAGAGCCGACACCGGATTCTAAAAAGGCGGCGAGAGATGCCATTAACGGTTGGGACCCGAGCGGCGGTGCTATCTATTATTATAATCCCCGTAAGACCTCAAACAAATGGATTCGCACCCGTCCAGTTGTTACCACAATCGGTGCACACATCTTCTGTAAATAGGTTTTGCCGTGTGTCCTCTAATTTATACCATGAAAAAGAAAAAGCCCGTAAAGCACGTTCAGCGTGCTTTACAGGCTTTTGTGTTATAAAGATTAATCTGCTTTTTTCGTCTTGTTTTCGCCGAGCGCGACAAGCCAGTTGGCTACGCCCCAAAGCACCATGGCGATATAGAGGAAAAGGACGAGATAAAATCCCGTGGAAAGCTGGAAAATAGAAAGCTTTGCCGCAGCACTCATTATTTTAGCGACTAAGGCATTCGGAATAAAGGATGCAATCGTCACTTTTCCTGCCAGCAGCGGAACGGCAAGGTAGTGGAAAGAGATTGACAAGCCAATCATGGAAAGCAAACCTCCACCAGCCAGCGTGGTTCCCACCGTCCTGTTTTTAGAAAATGCCGAAACAAAGAATACGGCAAGTGCGAGAACAACCGCCAACGCCAAAAAGACAAGGCACGCAATGAGCGGTGCACGAATCGGTTCAATAGATTGGAGCACCGTCTCCATATTAAACGATTCCGAGCCTTTCATTTGCGGTAACAGTTCCTCAACAAACATACGAACGCTGAGTGCCTGTTCGGTTTGACCGTTATCTGCGGTATTGCCCTGAAGCTGTGCTATAAATTTAAACACTTCGGAATCCCACACCATGTAAACGAATTCGGAAAAATACGTAATAATCGGCACGCAAATGGCTAAAATCGCCATAATAATGCGATAGCCTATATTCTTCGGCTGCTTAGCCTTACTCGAAGTTTGATTCTTTTTCATGTCGCCGTCTCCTTATTTACCCCAAGAGGAATTAAGTGCAACCGTCAAGTTGAAAATCTTCTTGTCTTCGGTGCTTCTCTTATCTACGCAGAAATAGCCCTGACGCATAAACTGGAATACATCACCCGGTTTTGCATCACGGATGCCGCCTTCTACGAGGCAGTCTTCCAAAACAACAAGGGAGTTGGGGTTAAGGTTGTCCTTAAAGCTGCCCTTGGATTCATCGGAGGGATTCTCTGCATTGAAGAGACGGTCATAGAGGTTGACCTGTGCTTTGAAGGAATCAGCGGCGCTGACCCAGTGCATAGTACCTTTGACCTTTCTGCCGTCGGGAGAATTGCCGCCGCGGCTTGCAGGATCATAGGTGCAGTGTACGGCGGTTACATTGCCGTCTGCATCGGTATCGTAGCCCGTGCATTTTACGAAGTAGGCGCTCTTTAAGCGAACTTCATTGCCGGGGAAAAGTCTGAAATATTTCTTGGGCGGCTCTACCATGAAGTCTTCCTGCTCGATGAAGAGCTCCTTGGAGAAGGTCACCTTTCTTGTGCCCATTTCGGGTTTGCCGGGGTGGATTTCCACCTCTAAGGTTTCGGTCTGACCCTCGGGATAGTTATCGACAATGAGCTTTAAGGGACGAAGCACTGCCATAGCTCTGGGCGCATTTTCGTTGAGCTCATCGCGTACGCAGGATTCCAAAAGTCCCATATCTACAACAGAATATGCCTTGGAAACACCGATTTTATCACAGAAGGTACGAATTGCCTTTGCAGGATAGCCTCTGCGGCGCATACCGCTGAGGGTTACCATTCTCGGGTCATCCCAGCCGTCTACGATGCCTTCGTTTACGAGTGCTAAGCACTTTCTCTTACTGGTGAGGCAGTAGTTGAGGTTGAGTCTTGCAAACTCAATCTGACGGGAAGGCTGCGGCAATTCCAATTCCTTTAAGAACCAATCATAAAGCGGTCTGTGGTTTTCAAATTCCAAGGAGCAAAGGGAGTGGGTTACACCCTCTTTGGTATCGGAAAGCGGATGTGCGAAGTCGTACATCGGATAAACGCACCACTTGTCGCCGGTCTGATGATGGGTAACGTGTGCAATACGATAGATAACGGGGTCACGCATGTTAAGGTTCGGAGATGCCATATCAATCTTAGCACGAAGCACCTTTTCACCGTCTGCAAATTCGCCGTCAGTCATTCTCTTGAAGAGGTCGAGGTTTTCCTCTACCGGACGGTTTCTGTAGGGGCTTTCCTTACCGGGGGAGGTCAAAGTACCGCGGTATTCGCGGATTTCCTCTGCGGAAAGGTCATCTACATAAGCCTTGCCCATTTCGATAAGACGAATGGCACATTCGTAAATGAAATCGAAATAGCTGGACGCATAGTAGCAGTTATCCCACTGGAAGCCGAGCCACTGGATGTCCTCCTGAATGGACTCTACATATTCCATATCTTCCTTCTGCGGGTTGGTATCATCAAAGCGCAGATTGCAAGTGCCGCCGTATTTCTTCGCTGTGCCGAAGTTGATGCAAATCGCCTTAGCGTGGCCGATGTGCAAATAGCCATTCGGTTCGGGAGGGAAACGGGTCTGCACGTGGTCGTAAACGCCGTCCTCTAAATCCTTATCAATAAAGTCATGGATAAAATTGGAAGCCATGACATTTTCTTCTTTTTCAATCATCTTTTTCTTCTCCTTAAAGCCCCTTTAGTAAGGCTTTTTATTCCTTCACCTTTAGGCAAGCAAAGTTTTATAATACGCCGAAGCTTCGGAAAGTCTCGCTTTCACGGTTTCCTCGCCCAAGAGACGTAAAATGACATATAAATCGGGGGTCATGGTTCTGCCGGTTACCGCGATACGAAGTACCGTGGAAACGTCGCCGACGTGGCCCTTGAATGCATCGGGATTCTGCTTATATTCCTTGACATTCGGGGTAAAGCCGTTCGGCTCGCAAAGGGATTTAACCTTGGAGAACCAGGTGTCCTTATCATCGTCCATTGCCCAGAGGTCCTTATACATATCTAAGATGTTTGCCGCATCGGCAGGCGATACGTGCTCGGGCAGGTCGAAGTGCGGCTCATAAGAATCCGCATACATATAAGAAAAGGTTTCGGGAAGCTCATCCCACTTGGCAAGGTCTTTTCTCGGCTTCTTGCCGCCACGGTCAAGGGACAGCATACCAATCGCCTTATCCTTTTCGTTTTCTAACTTTTCGGCATAAGCAGGGTTAAACTGCTTTGCCCAAGTGAGTGCGCGGTCATAGACCTCTTCGGCAGTCATTCTTGCGACACAGTTTTTGCTGATGTCGGTGAGCTTTGCCAAATCGAAGAGGGCGCCGGATGCGCTCATCTTTTGCAATTTAAAGTTGAATTCCGAGAAGTGCTTGTCAGGGTTGGCGGTGCGCCATGCCTCGAAGTCGGAATTCAAAAGGGTCATGAGGTACTCGGTCAATGCCTCTTTCGGGTAACCTCTTTCAATGAAGTAGCCGACTGCGGCTTCCGGGTCTTTACGTTTGGAGAACTTACGCTTTGTGCCGTCCACCTCGTCGATTTTCATAACCTGCGGGGTGTGTGCATATTTCGGAGTTTTGTAGCCGCACGCTTTAAAGAGGGCGATGTGCTTGGGCACGGAGGAAATCCATTCCTCACCGCGGATAACGTGGGTGGTACGCATGAAATGGTCATCGCAAACGTGTGCGAAATGATAGGTCGGAATGCCGTCACTCTTTAAGAGCACTTCGTCAATGATGTTTTCGGGCATTTCGATTTTACCTTTGATAACATCCTGGAAAGCGATTCTCTTATTTTCGTCGCCGTCGGAACGGAAACGAAGCACGTAGGGCATACCGTTGTTGATTTTTTCTTCAATCTCCTCGAATGTGAGGTCACGGCACTTGGCATATTTGCCGAAGTAGCCGCGGATGAGAGCGCCGTCCTGTTCCTGCTGTTCGCGAAGGGCGGAAAGCTCGTCCGCTGTGCAGAAGCAAGGATAAGCAAGACCTTTCTGAACCAGGCTCTTCGCAATGGTCTGGTAAATTTCAACTCTTTGGCTTTGGGTATAGGGGCCGTAAGCGCCGCTTTCTGTACCGAGACCGGTTACACCCTCGTCAAATTCAATGCCGAAGTTGTCGAAGCCTTCGATGATAGCGGAAACGCCGTCGGCAATTTCTCTTTTCTTGTCGGTATCTTCAATACGCAGATACATAAGACCACCGGAGGCTTTTGCCGTCATATAGTCGGTGAGTGCACCAAAGAGACCACCAACGTGGAGATAACCAGTCGGGCTGGGTGCAAATCTTGTAACTCTTGCGCCTTCTTTTAAATTTCTGGGCGGATATTTTTCTTCTAAATCCTCGGGAGTCATGGTAATCTCGGGAAAGAGAAGCTCTGCTAATTTTTCGCATTCCATAGAATTCAAAGTTCAATAACACCTCATTCGGGATAATTCTTTCTGAGAACTTGTCGAAGCTCTTTTGTCTTGCTTTTCTATACTATAAAGAGAAAAGGAACACAAAAATGCCCGAAAATGTTTCTTTCTGAAAAAGCGAAAACGTCCTGCGCCTCTAAAAAGGCGCAGGGCATTGTACTGCTTTTTTCGTTTCTTAGGCTTCTTCTGTAAGCTTCAAAGAACGAACGATCTCTGTAAGCTTTTCTCTGGTGAAGATAGCCGGAGTCGGATAGAGCGGATGTGCTTCTTTAATCGCACGGGAAACGATGGTGTCGATATCCTCATCCTTAATCTGTGTGAAGCCAGTCGGGATGTTCATTCTAGCGTTCATCTGACGGATTTCTTCGATGAACTTTTCTGCCTTATCTGCTTCGCTTACGCCTGCGATTCCAACAATATCTGCAAGCTTTGCAAGGGGCTTATAAGCGGAACTACCATAAGCTTCTAAAACTACGGGCAAAATGATAGCGTTTGCAAGGCCGTGCGGCACACCGTACATACCACCGAGGTTATGGGCAATCGCGTGAACATAGCCAACATAAGCTCTGGTGAACGCCATACCTGCATAGTAGGAAGCCAAAAGCATGTTGTTTCTAGCTTCGATATTTTTGCCGTCATTGTATGCGGTTTCCAGGTTATCAAAAATCATTTTGGTTGCCTTTTCCGCATAAGCAAGGGTGGATTTTACATTGCTCTTACCGATATAAGCTTCTACCGCATGAGTTAAAGCATCCATACCTGTGGTGGAAGTGATGTGCGGCGGCAAGCCAACGGTGAGTTCAGGGTCTAAAACTGCAAATTTCGGACGAAGAACCGGGTCGTTGATCGCATATTTTTCATGGGTTTTCGGGTTAGAAACAACCGCTGCAAGGGTGGTTTCGGAGCCTGTACCAGCTGTAGTCGGAACAGCGAAGAAAGGCGGAAGCTTTTTCATAACCTTTAAAAGGCCACGCATCTGCGGAACGCTCTTGTTCGGACGAACAACTCTTGCTGCTGCAGCCTTTGCACAGTCCATGGAAGAACCGCCGCCGAATGCGATAACAGCTTCACAGCCGTTCTCTACAAATAAAGCACGAGCCTCTTCAATATTGTCAATAGTCGGGTTGGGCTGGGTGCCGTCATAGACAACATATTCTACGCCCTCTGCTTTTAAGGCATCGAACATACCGTCTAAAAGATGCAAGCCCATGAGTCCCTTATCGGTAACAACTAAAACCTTAGCAAGACCTTTTTCCTTAATGAAACCGGGCAACTTTTTGATAGCGCCAGGTCCGGTTAAAAGCTGCGGCTCAGACCAGTCAATGGCATAAGTCACAATTTTCATGATTTTTTGATACGCACGATAATAAGCTACTTTTAAAGCCCACATAATTAACCCACCTTATCTTTAAAATTTAGAGTTAAAACTATTTTACAATGTTTAAGTCTTTTTTGCAAGCTTTTTTGAAATATTCCTCGGCACGGCGGCTATCGCTTTGAATCGCTGCACGTAATGCAGAGAAACTGTCGAATTTCTGCTCGGGTCTTACATAAGTTAAGAATTCCACGAGTGGCTTTTTGCCGTAGAGATTTTCATTCAAGCCCAAAATAAAGGTTTCCGCTAAAAGTGCCTTTGTGCCGATCGTCGGTCGGATGCCGAAATTCGTAACACCGGCATAGGCCTTGCCGTCTACCGTCACGCGGGTGATATAAACGCCCTTTTTCGGCTGTACGA
Source organism: Acutalibacter sp. (assembly GCA_020025775.1). Taxonomy (GTDB): domain Bacteria; phylum Bacillota; class Clostridia; order Oscillospirales; family Acutalibacteraceae; genus Fimenecus. The sequence continues at coordinate 411,211 of JAHHRN010000001.1, read as the reverse complement.
AGCCCTCGGGGAACTTCTGGTTGATAGTCGGGCAGTCAATCGTTCTGCCGCGCGCATCGCCATGCACCACGGGGAAATCTATCGAAAAGCTTCTGCCGAGCATGGCGTTTGCCTCCTCCATAGTGCCATTTTCAATCGCCGCACGAATACGTGTAGAGGAGATAGGTTCACCGTCATAGCAAACGGTTTTTGCCACGTGGAGTGGTATGTTTTCTTTCTCGCAAAGAGCTTTTAGCACTTCGGTATTGCCTGTTTTTTTCTTGCCGAAGGTATAATCCTCGCCGCAAGAAAGTGCACAAGCTCCGAAACGCTTTAAAAGAATTTCATAAAAGAAATCCTCGGGAGAAAGCGTGTAAATTTCCTTAAAGGAAACGGACAAGGGTTCAATCCCCCATGCTGTAAGGAGTGCATCTCTAGCTTCTTCGGTAAAGAGAGCCGGCGGTGCCTGCCCCTTGACCACAGCCTGCGGATGCTCGGTAAACAGAAGCGCCGAGGGCTGTCCGTTGCCGTCTTTGGTTTCAAAAAGCACCTCTTTGTGCCCGAGGTGCAAGCCGTCAAACGTGCCGAGAGCTATGGAATTATTCTTCACCGACATACACCCTCTTTACAAGCAAGTTCTCGTTCTCCGCAAGGGATTCGCCGAGACCTAAAAAATCGCCATTTGGCGCATAAACCCGGAAATAACCTTCGCCACTAAAATCCTTTAAACGGTTTTTGAGTAATTCGCCGCCATTGTGGAAACGCACCGCCTGCGCTTCGGTGACCGTAATGGCAGGATAGCTTTCGAGACACGCGGTCAGCGGCAGAATGCACTCGTCTAAGCGGTTTTCATCTCGCAGCTTTTCGAGTTCTTCCAAGGTCACGCTTTGAGAAAGCGTAAAGCCGTTGGCCTCAATGCGTCGGAGTGCGGTTAAAATCGCACCGCAACCGAGCTTTTGACCGATGTCATCCGCCAGAGTGCGGATATACGTACCCGCCGAACAGGTGACGCGCATAGAAAATTCGGTATCCGTTATGTCGAACACCTCTAAATCGTAAATCGTCACACGCTGCGTTTCACGCTCAATTTCCACGCCCTGTCTTGCCAAATCATAAAGACGAACACCGTCCTTGAGCTTTGCTGAATACATGGGCGGCAGTTGGTCGATTTCACCGAGGAAGGACAGCGCCGCCGCCTTGATTTCTTCGGGAGAAACCGAAACCGCCGATTCGCTGCGCACGGTGCCCGTGATATCCAGCGTATCGGTGGTTTTGCCTAGCTCTACGCGAGCTTCATATGCTTTTTTATGGGTCGGGAGCAGACTGATAAACCGCGTCGCGCCCGAAAGTGCAATCGGGAGAACTCCCGTTGCCATCGGGTCGAGCGTACCGGTATGTCCCGCTTTTTTTAGCCCTAAAATACCTCGAACGCGGCGAACTGCCAAAAACGAGGTCATATCTTTAGGCTTATCTAAACAAAGAATTCCTGTCATATCGCATTTATTTCTGCTTCAATGAGCTTAATGAGTTTTTCTTTTTCTGCTTCGTAATGTGCACCGTCTAAGGTACAGCCTGCGGCTCTGGCGTGACCGCCGCCGCCCATCTTTTTACAGATTTCGGAAGCGTCCACGGGCGCGTGAGTTCTAAGGGAAACTTTATAAGAGCCGTCCGCCTTTTCGCGCACGGTAACGCCTGCCAAAACGCCCTCAATCTTACGCGGCACAGAAGAAATGCCGTCGCAATCGGCTTCGCTGCAGCCGCTTTCCTTGAACATTGCCTGAGAGAGAAGCACAAATGCACACTTGTCCTGGGCATACATTTCAATATTCTCAAGTGCCATAACCTGTAAGCGAATATATTCTTTGGTTCTGGTTTCAAACATCACCCGGTTGATTTCACCGGCTTCTGCACCGTATTCCAAAAGCTCCGCCGCAATTTTGTGGGTTCTGGGCGTTACATTCGCATAGCGGAAGCAGCCTGTATCGGTAGAAAGTCCTGTATAAAGGCAATCTGCCATAGCTGCATCGAACTTTACATTCAAAGCTTCGAGCACTGCAAAAATGATTTCACAGGTTGCCGCGCATTCCTCTAAGCAGAGGTTTTTCGCATAGCCTGTGTTGGAGCGGTGATGGTCGATACATAAATCCACCTTGTCGCCATACTGTGCTTCATAGGTATCCCCTAAAAGCTTTTTGTCGGCAACATCCACAGCCACGACGAACTGCGGCTCAAAATCTTCCACTGCCAAATCACGCATCATATAGGCGTATTTTTCCGGTATGGTATCGCCGCAAACTGCCTTAACCTGCTTGCCGAGCTGTAAAAGCGCTCTGTGCAAGGCGAAAGCACTGCCAAGCGTGTCGCCATCAGGACTCATATGGGTTAAAATGAGGATCCGGTCCTGCTCTTTTAAAAGCGCCGCCACTTGTTTCACGTCTAATTCGTGCATTTTATTCTCCCTTAAATCCTTCGATTTTTTTGAAAATCTCCATGCCGTGCTCTACGGAGTCATCGGCAATAAATTTGAGTTCCGGCGCTTTGCGAAGATGGAGCTTCTGCCCCACCTCGCGGCGCAATCTGCCTGTCGCACTAACAAGGCCCTTCACCGCTTCTTTCGCGGTGTCGATGCCCTCGAGCGCACTGACATAGACCTTTGCATAAGACAAATCCTGTGTAACTTCTACACGGACAACCGTCAGCATTTTGTCTTTCACTCTGGGGTCTTTGAGCTCACGGATGAGCGCCACTAACTCTCTGTGAATATCTTCCGCTACGCGGTCTTGTCTAAATCCTGCCATGGTTTACCTCCCATGAAACTGACTAATTTTAGTCTCTGTATTCTTCCATCATGAAGGCTTCTAAAACGTCGCCTTCCTTAATATCGTTAAATTTCTCGAGGCCGACACCACATTCATAGCCCTGTGCCACCTCTTTAACGTCATCCTTAAAACGCTTTAAGGATGCAATCGCGTCTTCTGCGATAACAATACCGTCACGAACGACACGGATTTGTGCGTTTCTTGTAATCTTACCGTCTACAACGTAAGAACCAGCAATCATACCTGCGGAAGAAAGCTTGAATACGTTACGAACTTCTGCTCTGCCGAGAAGAACCTCACGGAACTTCGGTGCAAGCATACCCTTGATAGCCGCTTCGATTTCTTCGATGCAGTCATAGATAACGCGGTACATACGCATGTCGATGCCGTCACGCTCTGCCATTTCAGAAGCAATCGGGTTCGGACGAACGTTAAAGCCTACGATAATCGCATTGGATGCGCTGGCGAGCATAACGTCGGATTCGTTAACTGCACCTACGCCGCCGTGGATAACCTTAACCTGTACTTCCTCATTGGAAAGCTTCTCGAGGCTCTGACGAACAGCTTCTACAGAACCCTGAACGTCTGCCTTGATGATGATGTTGAGGTCTTTCATTTCACCCTGGTGGATGGAGTCGAAGAGGTTGTCGAGGGTAACCTTCTGATAACGGTTGAATTCCTCTTCCTTAGCTTCTTGCTTTCTCTTTTCAACGAGTTCACGAGCCAATCTTTCATCGGAAACTGCGTCGAAGGTGTCGCCGCCCTGCGGAACGTCTACAAGACCGGTGATTTCAACCGGAACGGACGGGCCTGCTTCGTCTACTCTTCTGCCCTTATCGTTGGTCATCACACGAACTCTACCAACGGACATACCTGCAACAACGGTGTCGCCGGTGTGGAGGGTACCGTTCTGTACAAGAAGGGTTGCTACAGGGCCTCTACCCTTATCGAGTCTAGCTTCGATAACAACACCCTTTGCCGCACGGTTCGGGTTCGCCTTGAGTTCCTGCATTTCTGCAACGAGCAGAACAGACTCTAAGAGCTTGTCGATGTTCATTTTCTTCTTTGCGGAAACCGGTACGCAGATTACGTCGCCGCCCCACTCTTCGGGGATAAGCTCATACTCGGTGAGCTGCTGCATGATTCTGTCGGGATTGGCTTCCGGCTTATCCATCTTATTGATTGCAACAATGATGCTAACGCCTGCTGCCTTTGCGTGGTTGATTGCTTCTACGGTCTGCGGCATGATACCGTCATCCGCCGCAACAACTAAGATAGCAATATCGGTTGCCTTTGCACCTCTAGCACGCATGGAAGTGAATGCCGCGTGGCCGGGGGTGTCGAGGAAGGTAATCTTCTGACCGTCTAAGTCAACACGGTATGCACCGATGTGCTGGGTGATGCCGCCTGCTTCGCCTGCGGTCACTTCGGTATTACGGATAGCATCCAAGAGAGAGGTTTTACCGTGGTCAACGTGACCCATAACTACAACGATCGGATCACGAGGCTCTAAGTCGGCTTCGTCATCTTCGGTATCGTCGATGATTCTTTCTTCAATGGTAACAACCACTTCTTTTTCAACCTTTGCGCCAAGCTCTGTAGCAACGATTTCTGCGGTATCGTAGTCGATAACCTCATTCACGGTTGCCATTTGACCTAAAGCAAAGAGCTTTTTAATAACTTCTGCAGCGGTCATCTTTAAGAGTGCCGCCAAATCGCCGACGGTGATTTCTTCGGGCACGGTAATTTTAATCTGCTTCTTTGCGCGCTCAGCTGCGATTCTTGCCATACGCTCTTTTTCGGTTTCATGCTTTCTGGAGCGCATGCCCTGACGTCTGTACTGCTGAGACTTCTGTTTGAGCTTCTGCTTTCTAACCACATTGTCGCCGCTGTTCTTTTCGTTAGCGGGTGCAATGTTTTCATAGCGCTCGTTATATTTGTCGAGCTCTACGTTGCCGGCTCTGGTATCTACGTGGCGGATTTCGCCCTTGGTTCTGGACTGCATGGGCTTGTCGGCCTTGTCTTTCTTCTTCGGTGCAGGTGCAGCCTGTTTTTTATCCGCTGCCTTGTCTGCATTCTTTTCTGCGCCGTTATTCTTTGCGCCGTCTTTTTTATCTGCGGCCTTTTTCGGTGCAGCTTTCTTTTCTTTTACTTCGGTTTCCTGCTGCATGGCAAAATAACCGTCAAAATTTTCAACCGCGTTTTCTGCGGTAAGTACGTCAAATAAAACGTCTAATTCTTTTTCTTCTAAAGCGGTCTGCGACTTCTTCTCGTCGTCAAAATACGGTGCAAGTGTGTCAGTCAGCTTCTTGCTTGAAACCCCGAAATCTTTTGCCGCTTCGGAAAGCTTATATTTTTTCGTCATGGTATCCATCCCTTCCGGTAAGTTTTTCTATTGCACTGGCAAAGCCCTCATCATCTACAGTAAAAACGGCAACCGGCTTTGTGCCGATGCTCTTTGAAAGCTCTATCTTGCTATAAGGCGTACAGGCTATCGCCGTATTTGCACGCTGTGCGGTACGTGTCATTTCTTCTTTCAGTCTTTCTGAGGCATCCTCTGCCAAAATGCAGAGCTTTGCTTTTCCCCCGAGCAGAGCACCCTCTGCGGCATCATGGCCGAGACTGAGTGCGCCTGCACGTCTGGCAAGCCCCAAAAGACCGGTGAGTTTATTCGGCATCATACTGTTTGAACGCCTCCTCAAGGTCTGCCCACACCTCATCGGGTATGCGGCACTGGAACACACGCTCTAAGGCGCGTGACTTCTTGGCTTTTTGGAGACACTGAGCACTCGGACAAATATAAGCGCCTCTGCCGGGTTTCTTAGAAGTCAAATCAAGGCTGATTTCTCCCTCCGGAGATTTTACAATGCGGACAAGCTCACGCTTTTCCTTTTGTTCTTTACAGCCGGTGCAAAGCCGCTTCGGTATTTTCTTTTGCTTTGTCATAGGTACTCCCTTCCATCGCCGTTTCTGTCTATAATAAGTATAAGCCTGCTTTTGAGGAATTAGCCCTCATAAAAGCCGCTTTCGGGCTTAATGTCAATTTTCCAACCGGTCAGTCTTGCTGCAAGACGGGCATTCTGACCCTTATTACCGATTGCGAGAGAAAGCTGATGATCCGGTACAGTAACCTGGCAGGACTTGGCTTCCTCGTCGAGCACTTCTACCTTTAATACATTTGCAGGAGCAAGTGCAGCTGCTACAAATTCTTCGGGCTTTTCACTGTAAACCACGATGTCAATCTTTTCGCCGCCGAGAACTTCCACAATCTTGTTTACACGAGAGCCTCTCGGACCGATGCAAGCGCCGACCGGGTCAACCGCTTCATCCTTGCTGTGAACGGCAATCTTGGTTCTTGCGCCGGCTTCACGGGAAACCGCTTCAATGGTAACGGTGCCGTCATAGATTTCGGGAACTTCGGTCTCGAAAAGACGCTTTACAAGACCCGGGTGTGTACGGGAAATCATTGCCTTCGGGCCCTTTTCGGTGGTACGAACTTCTACGATAAATACCTTAATAAGCTCGCCTTCGGTGAATTCTTCACCCGGAACCTGCTCGCCCTTCGGAAGAATCGCTTCTGCCTTGCCGATTTCCAAGGTAACATTGCCAGTAACGGGGTCAATGCGCTGTACCTTCGCGGTAACAAGCTCCTGCTGTTTGGATTCGAATTCCATCATCATCTGACCGCGTTCTGCATCACGGATGCCTTGACGGATAACGTGCTTTGCGGTCTGTGCGGCGATTCTGCCGAAGTCTTTGGTTTCGAGCGGAATGAGAATGGTTTCGCCAACAACGGCATCTGCCTTATATTCTCTCGCTTCCTCCAAAGAAAATTCCATATCGGGATCTTCCACGGGGTCTGCTACAATCTTATGCAGTTCTACGCGCATTTCTTTCTTTTCGGGATTGATTTCGCAAGAAATGACGTCCTTGCCGTTATAATCCTTTTTTACAGCTACAATGATAGCTGCCTGAATCTTTTCGTAAAGATATTCTGCCGGGATGCCTTTTTCCTTTTCGAGCGCTTCAACTGCCTCAAAAAATTCCTTATTCATGCCTTAAAAACCTCCAAAATCATCAAGTTTAATAAATGATGTTTCCTTTTTATTGAATTCTAAAACGGTACCGTCTTCTGTTTCCATGACAACGTAACCGTCTGCATACGATTTTAAAATACCCTTAAATTCACGAACGCCATCCTGTGCCTTCATGAACTTCACCCAGATTTTCTCGCCAAGGTATCTTTCAAAATGGAAATCTCTGACGAGTTCTCTCTCGATACCGGGGGACTGCACCTGTAAGCTGTAGCTCTGGTCGATGGGGTCTGCCTCATCGAGCGGTGCATCCAGCGCATGGCTCATGGCCACACAATCATCAATGTCTACGGGTTCTGCTTCCTTATCAATAATAATACGCAAATACCAGTCGGCGCCCTCTTTCAAAAAGCGAACGTCCCAAAGGATTAAGCCGAGTTCTTTTGCCAGGGGCTCTGCAAGCTCCCAGACCACCTGGACGGTGTTTTTCTTCTTTTCAGCCATATTCTCTCCTACAAAACAAAGAGAGCGGGTCGCCCCACTCTCCAATCTAACATTTATTCGTACAGTAGCATAATACCACAGTTTCAAAGCTTTTGCAAGTCTTTTTTCGCTTTGCGCCTTTATATATAAGGAAAAGCGCGTTTAAAGATCATCTGCATCCTGCGTGGGTGCTTCCTGTTTGTCCTCGGGTGTACCCGTGTAACTGCCCAAAACGTCGGTATAAAATCCCTCGGCTTCTTCGTCGAAGCCGTTCCAGATTTCGCCGATTTCCTCCGTCCTAGCGCGAAGCTTTGAAAGTGCCTTTTTCGATGGCTGTACTTGGTTTTTCCTTTTCATTATATATAAGCCCCCTTTTTCTTTTGTATTTTTCCGTGCTTTTTTCATTTTTCCCAGAATCGGTTTGTTTACGCAGAAAAAGTACTTGAAAATTAAAAAAATCCAAAATTTTCTTTTTAAATCTTTAATTTTCGGTTGACTTTTACCAAAGGGGTTGTTATAATACCATTGTATATTTGGTGCGGAATCTCTGCACCGTAAAGGAAAGGAAAGCACTGATATGAAAAAGATTTCTTCCATTCTTCTCGCACTCACAATGCTTTTGGCACTTTGCGTACCGGCATTCGCAGGTGAGGCAGTAACCACAATGACTCATGAAGGCGGTAAGCAGATTGCATCCGCTATTGTTCGTTATGTAGATGCTAACGTCACTCCCGATGAAAACGGTCTTCTTCAGGTAGACACCTTCCTTAAGGATGCAGCTACCAGAAACGCTATGTATAAAGAAGCTGTTTTACCGGCAATCACCATGGAAAAGTTCGGTGATGAAGCTTACCGTGAAACCTCCGTTAACGAGGCTGTTAAAGCTTTAAAGGCAGACTATGCTCTTTCTGATGAAGTTGCAAACGCATTATCCGCAGAGCTTAAAGGCTTCCTCAAGGATAACTATGTTGGCGTTGACAAGTTTGACAAAGACGAAATCAAAGACAACGTTGCAGATAACTTCTCTGACAACGACTTGAACGGTCTTTTCGATTCTCTTAAGAACAGCATTAACGACTTGAGCGGTCGTGTTACCGGCGTTCTCAGAGGCATTGGCGGCGGCAGCAGCGCAGGCGGCAACGCAGCAGAAGGCGAACAGCCCGAAGCAGGTATGAAGGATCCCACCGGTGATACCGCAATCTTCGCAGTTCTCGGTGTTGCAGCAGTTGCAGGTGTAGCTCTCGTAGCAACCAGAAAGAAATCTGCAAAATAAGCTTTCACTACATAAATGAAAAGCACTGTGATTTTCACAGTGCTTTTTTCTTTGCCTTTTTCAGAACGACGAACACATTGGCTATTCGCTGTACTGCATTCCGTATCCTTTTCCCTGCGTCTTATGCCTTGCCTTATGCCTTGTGTTCTTGCGTGACCTTTAGTTATCCCTTATGCCTTTGTTCTGTACCGTCTAAAAGGGTACTTCATATCGAAGCCTATGTTTTACTTGTGTATATCCCAAGCATCGCTATCGACGTGCTAACAAGCACCTAGAATCCTTTTATAGTTTATGTACAGAGAAGCTTTGCTTTCTATACTGCAAAGAAAGCGACAGGCTTTGCTTCTCCCCTACTAAATTTACTTTTCTTTTCGATTTTTGCTTTTGGCAGGGCAACAGCGTCCCGTTACGATTCGTTCCCTTGGTTGTCTCGTCACTTTGTTTCTGTTTATAAAGTAAATCAAAAGAGCCGCCGCAAGTGCCTCAAAAGGGCGCCTGCGGCGGCTTTCGTTATTCTTATATCAGCTCAAATATACATCCACAACATTTTCATCGTTTTGCAGTTCTGCAATAATGAGCTTTAAAGCTTCGGGGTTTCTCGGGAAGATTAGTGCCTTTACTGTGGAGGTTTCTCTGTTGCGTCTGCGTTTGGCATCGTAGAGAATTTCCATAGAATGAATGGGTGTTCCCGTTTTCTTAATGATTCTCGAAATCTCGGGGATTTGCTCCTCCAGACCTTTTACTTCAATAAAGAGCGCCTTGCCTACCTGGCCCTTCGAAAGGACCTTTTTCAGCGCATTCAGCGTAATGTAAATCACGATAGTTGCGACTATCGCACCGGAAACAAAGCCCGCGCCGACGGCAATACCGACACAGGAAACCGCCCAAAGGCTCGCCGCGGTGGTAAGTCCCTTAACGGAAAAGCCCTCTCTTAAAATCGTACCAGCACCTAAGAAGCCGATACCGCTGATCACCTGTGCGCTCATACGTGTAATATCTATATTCGCCCGTCCGGCATAGGCCTCGCTGATATACACAGAAGTAAGCATCACGAGTGCCGAGCCGACCGCCACCAAAATATGGGTACGAAAGCCTGCCGGTCGGTGGGAATGTTCACGTTCAAAACCGATAATACCACCCAGAAGCGCCGCCAGCGTCAGCTTCCAAAGGGCATCTAAAACAAACAAAAGAGGTTCGCAGTTTGAAAGCCACTGCCATGCGTTCTGCAACCAGTCCATTCTAACGTTCTCCTTTATTCTATTTTTTACAGCTTTTTAATTTTTGGAATTTGTGTAACCACAAGCATCCAAAGGACTTGGAAAAATACGATTTCCGCCGCACCTGCCTGTGCAAGTCCAGAGAAGAAGCAAAGCACAGCCATTAAGGTTACGCTCAGACCCGTGCCGATATACAGCAGCATTTCCATGAGGCGGTATTTTTCATCCGCCACGAAAGCACCGAGCAAGGCTCTGAGACCCGCAATCGATGCGCCACAATGTAAAATGCCACAGGTTTCTTTTTGCGGCTCTGCCTTAACCATGTCGCGGAACAGCTTACCGGCAACCGGATTCAAAATCTTAATGAGATTGTTCGGCAAATGGAAGGTCTGCTCCACCAAGGACTCCGTAATGTTCGGGTCGGAGGTGCGAACCAGCATATTCACACCGTATTTCTCGAGACGCTGTAAGTAAGCGGCCGTTTGTGCATTGGAAGCGTAAGTCACCACGAAGAGCGCGGCAACCTTGCCCTCTACCGCCAAATAAAGCAATTCACTGTCCGCTTTTTTGAAGCGGCGTTCTTCTTCGATGGGCGGTACCTGTACATTGTGCTTTTGCAACAAGTCGCGACTGCCGACCAACACACGCTGGTTATAAATCCAGCCGGAGCAGCCCAATCGTTCTTCATAAGCCAGAGATTCGACTGTCGGCAAAATCTCGCGCTTCTTTAAAATTACCTTATCAAATACCGTAGAAAGCGTACCGCCGGACTGAATGACCATTGCCGCCGTATAAAGCAGGGCTTCATCGACACGCATTTTATGATACAATTTCATACCGCTCAAACGGCAAGCCGCCGTATTAAAGAGGTCTGCGGCATCGAGTGCCACCGCGTTCGCACTGAGGGCATCCTCAGTCGCTTCAAACGAAGAAAGCAAGGCTTTTTCTTTTTTGAGTTGTTTATTCACACTGTGCTTCACGCTGTTGGAGCCTAAAAGCGCCGCGACCGGCAAAGCGCCCAGAACAGTAATCGTTAAGGCGGAAAGTCCGGCAAATGCGGAATGATAAAGGAAGCAGGTAATGCCGCCGATAATCGCACCGGCAATCAATAAAACCGGCAAAGTCAGATTATAAACACGCTGCACGGGGTCCTCTTCCTTGGTGACCTCCACATAGCTTTGCGGGAAAGCAATTTTTTTATTATAACGAATATCGGGGTCTTCTAAAAGCAAGCCTCGCCCGATTTCAAAGGCGGTTTCCTCATCCTCTATACGGCTCACCGCATAGAACTCTTTCGCATGCTCTGCTACGAAATGGAAATTCTGAATATCATCGGAAAGCTTGTTCTTTCTTGCCAGATAATACAGGAAATAGCCAAACGCCGCCACGGGGGTGTACAGCGCAATATGCGTAAGCTGTTCTGTGTAAGCAAAGGAAAGCCCTACCTGCAAAAGTGCAAGTAAGAAACTTATAAACAGCCCGAATTCCGCAGTCAAAAGATTGCGTTTCAATGCTAAAAAGCCTTTCTTGAAGGCCGGGAAGCTCATGCCCGCCAAAATGAGCAGGAACAAAAGGGAAGTAGCAGAATAGACGCCCGCCGTACCGCCGACCCAATCGAAATAACCGGTAAAACGCACCAGAAGTGCAGAAGCCGTTGTGGCAAGGGTTAAAATCAATGCCACAATCATGCGTACCTGTGCGCCACGTTTTTCTGAACCGAAGAGTTCCAAAACCGCCGCTTCATCCTTCGGGCCGTAGAATTCACGAAGCACGCGCGGTCGGTGCTGGGCATTCTCTCGGGCTTTTTGCTCTTTTTTTTGTTGCTTTCGTTCTTTTTTCTCTGCCTTTTCGAGTGCACGTCTTGTACGAGGGTCCTCTACTTCGTCAAAGGATTCTTCTTCGACTTCCTCGTCTTCTTCCTCTTCAGCCGCTTCGGTTTCAAGACCGGGGAAAAGTTTAAAGCTTTCCGCCTTTTTCTGACGGCGTTCATATAAATCCAGCTCTGCTTCCTCTTCGTCTACAATCTCGACCGGTGACGGCTCTTGATTGAAGCCCTCGAGCATAATTTGATTTTCTAAGGTATCGTCGGGGACTTCCTCTACGGGCATGGAATGCAGTGCACCGCTTTGCAAGCGTGTGTTTTCCTCTACCGCCTTGAGAGCGTCCTCCGGTGTTACAAGGGTCGGAATTGCCTGTAAGCCGTCGACCACCTGCGTTTTTTCCATAGCGTTTTGTACAATCACGCCGGGCTTTTCAATCGTCTGCGGCGGAAGCTGTGCCAAAAGGTCTCGGTGATCTTTGGTCTTTTCCAGCTCCTGTCTCGGTCGATTCAAAAAGCGAGAACGGTTTTTATCCTCTTCCATGCCGCGGCGCTTTTTTCCAAGCTCCGAAGCCGGTGTCGGTTCATGTACGGCATGCCTACCGATATGATGCGGCACATCCGCGCGATGCACGGCGTGCGCTTCCACCTCGTTAAAGAGGCGTGTTTTTTCTATAGAAATCTGACCGCGAATATCCGCCTTCGTCTCGGCGGCTTCTTCGGGTGCCTCGGAAGCTTCCTCCTGCGGCTCGGTGCCTTCGAGCATCGGCGCAATCGGTGCGTTCTCATTTTCTGTGGATTTCTTTTCGCTATTCTCTGCGAATTTTCTCGGCGGTTCTGCCGGCTGTAAAGGCGCAAATTCTTCTGCCTTTTCCGCTTTTGCCGCTTTAATTTCTTTTTCTGTATGCAAAGGTGCTTCCTCTGCCGGAATCGGATTTGCCGGTTCTTGGGGCGCTTTGTCCTGCGCTTTTTCCCTGTGGAAATAGGATTCCGATGCCGTAGCCGGTGTCGGCTCTGCCGCTTTCGGCGCTTCTTTCACGGGTTCCGCTGTCTGTTTCACAGGCTCTGCCGCACGGACTTTCGGTTCAGCCTTTTGCACGGGTTCTACCGTTTGTTTGGAAACGGAGGCTGACGGTTCTACCGATTTCATTTCGGGTGCCTTGGGTTCTGCCGATGCGGTCGGCATATCGTCTCCCAAGAGCGCGTCAATTTCCGCCATGGACCACAGTTTCATTTTTTCCCCATCTTGTTGCGCTTTCACGTCGGCCAGGATGCCCTCAATCGAAAGCCCTTCCAAAATATCGTTTTGCGCCATGCTTATCCCCCCGTTTTAACCGTTTCTTTGTGAGAAAATCTCATACATAAGAACGCCTGCCGCAACTGAGGCGTTTAAGGAGTTGATTTTACCGCACATGGGAAGTGATACAATAAAATCGCAGGTTTCTGCGGTCAGACGGCTGATGCCCTTGCCCTCAGAACCGATAACTAATGCGGTTGCGCCTTTGAAGTCGACGCTCTTATAAGATGCGCCGTCCATATCCGCACCGTAAATCCAAAGTCCTTTTTCCTTTAATTCCTTTAAGGTGGAAACCAAGTTGGCAACACGCGCCACCTTCATGTGCTCGAGTGCGCCTGCCGAGGATTTCGCTACGGTATAGTTTAAGGATACACTGCGACGCTTCGGAATAATAATACCGTGTGCGCCGACGGCTTCGGCGGTACGAATAATCGCGCCCAAATTGTGCGGATCTTCGAGGCCGTCGCATACAATTACAAAGGGAGCTTCGTTTCGCTCTTCGGCGAGTGCCAAAATTTCATCTACACTTGCGTAATTATATGCCGCCGCAAAGGCAATCACGCCCTGATGCTTTGCGCCGTTGCAAAGATAATCTAATTTCTTTCGGTCCGCTTCCTTGACGATGCCGCCGTTTTCACGGCAAATGGAAGCCAGTCTTGTAATCGCCGGATTGGTTTCCCCGCGCAAAATATAGAGCGTGTCGATTTCTCTGCCGGCTCTTAAAGCTTCGGTCACCGCATTTCTGCCGATGATGAGACCTCTTTCCTGTTCTTGTTCCTGTGCTTGTTTATTCATAAAATCGCTCCGATATAATCAAATTGAATATAGGTATAGTTATTATATAAGTATACCATATCTTGTACCGCGTTACAACCGCGAATTTGTGCAGACTACAGACAAATTTCCCCAAAGTTCTGCTTGACAAGGGCATCCATGTGCGGTATACTTTGTAAATATGAAATTGATTTTCATTTTCAAAAGTGAGGTATGAACAGTGGCTTACAAAACACGGCAAAGCGCCTGTATTTTACAACTTTTAGAAGAAAATAAAGATAAGCATTTAACCGCTGAGGAAATTTATTCCCTCTTAAAAGAGGCCGGGCAGACTGTCGGGCAGACTACGGTTTACCGCCAGCTCGACAAGCTTTCGGGCGAAGGCAAGGTGCAGAAATTCTCTCGTGGCGATCAGGACGGTGCCTGCTACCAGTTTGCAGAAACCAACCACTGCCACGAGCATTATCATTTAAAATGCACGGTTTGCGGCAAGCTTTATCATGCGGAATGCAACTTTTTAAACGAGCTTTCCGCACATATCCAAAAAGAGCACGGCTTTCAAATAGACTGTTCTAAAACCGTCTTTTACGGTGTCTGTGCCGAATGTGCAAAGGAGAAATCATCTACATGAATTTTTTACATGTCCACCCGGGCGAATTCGTTTTTTCCGCCCATGCTGTTGGGGATTTGCTTTTTGATGCCCTCATGGACTCTCTAAAAGCCTTTCCCTTTATTTTTGCCGCTTTTTTAATTATCGAGTTTATTGAGCACCATGCCGGCTCTAAACTGCAAAAGGCACTTTTAAAGTCGGATAAAAACGGTCCCTTGGTCGGCGCACTTTTAGGCTGTTTTCCGCAGTGCGGCTTTTCGGTGCTTTGCTCCAACCTGTATGCCGGCGGACTTTTAACCATTGGCACACTGCTTGCCGTTTATCTTTCCACCTCGGATGAGGCGATTATTTTAATGCTCGCCCACCCGAATCGCTATAAAGATATTCTCTTTTTACTGCTTGCAAAAATCATCATCGCCGTTTGTGCCGGTTATATTTTTGATGCCATCTACCGCAAAAAAGCGATGCACAATCCCGGCAGAATCATCGACCTCTGCGACCAAGACCATTGTGGCTGTCATCAAGAAACGCACGAGGACCATGAACACGAGCATACACACAAGCACCACGGCATTTGGTATCCGGCACTCATTCACTCCATTAAAATTTGGTGCTTCTTAGCGGTATTCACCGTGATTCTCAACTTCGTTGTTGCCGTTTTGGGCACAGAACGTCTTTCGACCCTCTTGCTTTCCAATTCCATTTTACAGCCCTTCTTCGCCGCCCTGCTTGGCTTTATTCCGAACTGTGCCGCCTCGGTACTTTTAACGGAATTATATTTGGAGGGTGTGCTCTCCTTCGGTTCGGTTTTGGCTGGACTTTGCACGGGTGCGGGTGCTGGACTTTTGGTACTCTTCCGCGAAAACAGACGTCCCAAGGATAACCTCAAAATCCTCGGTATGCTCTATGTTGCCGCGATTATCCCCGGTGTTATTTTACATATGTTCACGCTGTTTTAAAACCTTTCTCGCCCTGCATTTTCAAAATGCAAGGCGAGTTTTTTATAAAAATAAACGCAAAAAAGCCACAGACCAAACAGTCTGTGGCTTTTGTTTTCTTTTCATTTAGCCCGCATTGCGCTGTGCATGTTCCTCATCATCGGGGAAAGTGCGACGCTCAATCTGCGCACCTAAGGAACGCAATTTATCTACAACGTTTTCGTAGCCGCGCTCGATGTGGTGAATCTCCTCCAGCTCTGAAACGCCTGTAGCCGCCATAGCTGCAATCAGCATAGCCGCGCCGGCTCTTAAATCGTCGGCACGAATCGGCGCACCCATAAGACCTTCGGGGTTACCCTCGATAACCGCGGTTTTGCCGTTCACATGAATGCTTGCGCCCATCCTCTGGAGCTGTTCGGTATAGCGGAAACGATTGTCCCAAACACTTTCGGAAACAAAGCTTGTCCCCTCAGCGAGACAAAGCAAAGTTGCGAACTGGGGCTGCATATCGGTCGGGAAACCGGGATGCGGCATCGTTTTAATATTGCAATGGGTCGGGGCTTTATCCATTTTTACACGGACAGCCTCATCATATTCCTCTACGGTTGCACCGGCTTCCACAAGCTTTGCGGTAATGGATTCCAAATGCTTCGGAATCACATTTTTCACCAGCACGTCGCCTCTCGTTGCAGCGGCGGCAACCATATAAGTACCGGCTTCAATCTGGTCGGGGATGATCGAATATTCACAGCCGTGCATCGACTCTACGCCGCGGATTTTAATAACATCCGTACCAGCGCCGCGAACGTCTGCACCCATAGTATTCAAGAAGTTAGCAAGGTCAACGATATGCGGCTCTTTGGCGGCATTTTCAATAATCGTTAAGCCCTTTGCTTTTACAGCAGCCAGCATTACATTCATTGTAGCGCCGACGGAAACAACGTCTAAATAGACGGCATTGCCGAGAAGCTTGTCTGCTTTCACGCTGACCATGGCATTTTCTTCCATAGTCACTTCTGCACCAAGTGCTTCAAAGCCCTTAATGTGCTGGTCAATCGGGCGAAGGCCCAAATAGCAACCGCCGGGCATGGCAACATCTGCGCGGTGGAAACGACCGATGAGCGCACCAATTAAATAATAAGAGGCTCTAAGCTGCTTTGTAAGCTCGTGTTCTACCACGTAAGAAGTAATGTGACTTGTATCTATTTCAAGCGTAGTTTTATTAATAAACTTAATTTCTGCGCCCATTGTTTTCAGTATTTTTAACATTGCCGAAACGTCGCTGATGTTCGGAATGTTTTCAATTCTGCAAACGCCCTCTGCCAAAAGGGTGGCGGGAAGAATAGCTACTACAGCGTTTTTTGCGCCGCTGACCGTAACCTCACCCGTTAGGCGATGACCCCCTGTAATGACAAATTTATCCAAGGACGGCTCACTCCCTAAAATTTAATCCATATCTATCGAAAAGCCCACTTATAGGCTACATACTCACTTTTAATAGTATACCACGATTCTCTAAAAAATAAAAGCTTTTTCAGCTATAAAATCTACCGAAAATCAAAGAAATTTCCAAGCGAAAAAATTTCAAAAATAGACAAATGCACTAAAAATCTGACTTTTTTCTCTACTAACAAAAAGAAGCGGCGCCGAGCCAAAGCACGGCGTCGCCAAAAGTTTTAAAACAAAACGAATCGAAATTAAGCCTTGTCTTCGCAGCCTAAAACGGTTTCGATCTTGTGAGAAACAACACCTTCGATAGCGTTTCTAGCATCGGTGAGGTACTGTCTGGGGTCAAAGTGGGACGGATTTTCGCTGAAGTGCTTGCGGATAGCAGCAGTCATAGCGATACGGATATCGGAGTCCACGTTGATCTTGCAAACTGCCATGGAAGCAGCCTGTCTGAGCATTTCTTCCGGAATACCGATTGCGTCGGGCATTTCGCCGCCGAACTGGTTGATGGTCTTAACATCATCCTGGTTAACGGAGCTAGCACCGTGGAGAACGATCGGGAAGCCGGGGAGCTTCTTCTCAACTTCTTCGAGGATGTCGAAGCGAAGCTGCGGTTTCTGACCGGGCTTGAACTTGTATGCGCCGTGGCTGGTGCCGATAGCGATAGCAAGAGAGTCAACGCCGGTTCTGGTTACGAAATCATAAACCTGCTCGGGCTTGGTGTAGGAAGCGTTTTCAGCGTCAACCTGAACGTCATCTTCAACACCTGCTAAAGTGCCGAGTTCGCCTTCAACAACAACGCCGTGAGCATGTGCATACTCAACAACCTTCTTGGTAAGAGCGATATTTTCTTCATAAGGAAGAGAGCTACCGTCGATCATAACGGAAGTGAAGCCGCCGTCGATGCAGGACTTGCAGGTTTCGAAATCCGGGCCGTGGTCGAGGTGAAGAGCGATCGGAAGACCGGTTTCTTCAGCAGCTGCCTTAACCATTGCTACTAAGTAGTCATGGGAAGCGTACTTTCTTGCACCTGCGGAAACCTGAAGGATAACCGGAGCATTGTGCTTCTTAGCTGCACGGGTGATACCCTGGATAATTTCCATGTTGTTTACGTTGAAAGCGCCGATTGCATAGCCGCCTTCATATGCTTTTTTGAACATTTCAGTTGTTGTTACTAAAGGCATTGTAGTCACTCCTTGTGTATTTCACAAAATAAGAATCGCGGGTAATTCTCGCGATTACCATAAATTATTATACAATATCGTTATACGCTTGTCAAACTGTAACCGCTGAAAAAGTAGAAAATATACTGAGTTTAGGGGGTGAAGTTTTGTTCAGTTTTTTAAACGCACCGATTTGTGCGCCGGCGGCTGCGGATTTTCCTTTGCCGCAGGCAGACGTTTTCGTGGTTTTACAAGGAGAAAATCAAAAAAGAAAGTGCGCGATTTTAAAGCTCGCGCAAAAAGCCGCCAAGGAAAGAGTCGCCGAGCACCGTCTGTTTTTGCATCCGACAGGTGCCGCCCTGCCGTTTGCTCTTTATATAGAAGAGGAAAATCTTCTGCTTTTAGACAGCCATTATGCAGAACTGCCAGAGATTAGCCGCGTGATTCGCGACCGAAACGCCGTCTATTTTTCGGTCGATGCGTTTTCGGACGAAGCGCTTCTTTCCGAGTTTATTTTGGCTCTTTTATTCCCCTAAATTCTCCGTCACAATGCCGAAACGGTTTTTAAAAAACGGTGAATAGTTATTCACTTAATTTCCGTAAATACTACGTATCAAGCGGCTTTTGTGCACTTTGTCGCAAATCTTGCAAATTTCCTATAGTGAATTTGCACAAATAAAAATTAAAAAAGTTGTGCAAAAAGACTTGACAATTATGACGAACGGTGTTATTATATGGCTGTAATCAAACGAAAGGAGTTGAAGATGAATGTACAACGATTTCAAAAATTCCGTAAGAAACCAGCTTGTAGATGAAATGTCTAGCAAAAAGTTTTCTTGGAAATCCGTTCTCATGGCTTTGGAGTTGCTCGGTTTAGATATGTAATCGACTTCTCCAAAACCACCTGAATTTGATTTTTCTCCCGCGAAAGCGGGTTTACATATAAATTGTTTCCCCTCTCTTTTATATAAGCAGCAAAGCGCCCTGTCGGAGTAATCCGCAGGGCGCTTTCTGTTTGTGCCGGCTGAAAACTCAGTCGGTTTTTTTCTTGCTTTCTTTTTTAGAGGCACACACATATAAAACGGCAAACAGCACCGTTAACAAAATCGGAACAATCACCGAAAATGCCGCAGAAAGAAGTGTACCCTTCATCATGCCGGTGGCAAAGCTGTAAAGCGCCGCCGAGCCGATGTTGATTTTATCCGCTACACCCATAAAAAGTGCCGCGAGCGGTGCAACCAGAATCATTAAGGATGCGCCGGAAAAGGCATAGACATAAAAAGCAAAGGGAGAAGCCTTTTCTTTAAAGAACAGGCGAATCAATACCGCCGCCAAAACGCAGATAAAAAGTCCTGCGCCCGTACCGTACAGTAAAAACGGGCGGTAGCGAACCAGCATGTTCGACGCTGTTTTAAAATAAGACTCCGACAAAATGGAAAGATAGTTCTTATAGAAATCCGAAAGCTCTTTCGCAATAATCTCCAAATTCTTCAGAAGCGTGGAGTCCATACGATAGCCTTTTTCCTCAGCATAAAGCTTTAGATTTTCTAAAAGTTTTCCTTGGAGTACATCGGTATTCACACTGATATCTGCACCCCGAAAGAAATTTTCAACCATTTTCTCGGTATCTGCCGTCACGTAATCGGCAGTCAGCTCTTTTTCAAAAAATTCCGTAAAAAAGCTTTCGTCAATATTCGACGCCTTACCGTAGGAAATAAATTCCTCTTTGAGTTCTTCCTGCACATGGCCCACATAGCCGGATTTTTTCACAACCGCCAAAGTAAAGCTTGGGGAATGCGCTAAAATCGCCGCTACGCTGCAAAGCGTTGTGAGTACAACAGAAAGTGCCATGAGGAACGCTAAAAGTCCTGCTAAAAAGGAGCGCAAATATTTTGTAGATTGTTTCAAAATTTGCCCTCCTTATTCATACATACTGACGCTCGGGCCAGAAACAAATTCGCAAAATACGAAAAAGCGTTTCGGTGTGGAAGCGATGGTGTCATTCGGATAGCAGGTGTAGAGAATCAACTCATCCTTATCGCCGTTGAGCTCTTTGGTATAGCCTGCCGCATCATCCTTGTGTAAAATCTTGGTCTTATAGACCTTGTATACATATACGCCGTAGGTCGTCTCAAGGCGCACCTCGGCACCTTCTTTCACATACTGCAAAGTATGGAAAAAAGTATTGTTGTGGGCACTAATCATCGTGCCACGTCCGCAACCGGGAATATGGCTGTAAAGACTCATGCAAGCGCCTTGATTGAGGAGCTTTTTCGAGTCGCCGTAAATCACGGGAGCGTTAATCTCCGTGCCTTCCACCGTCACATTGCCGAAGGTTTCGCCGTAGCCCGGGAATTCAAATTCGTCGAGCGTCAATGCGCCGTGGGTCAGACCGGAGGAACCACTGAAACTACCGCTTGGCTCTGTATCGTCAATGGTACTTACGTTTACGCCGGAAAACGCCAGCTTGTAAGCCGAAAACAGAGGGTCGAGAACCGGAGAAAGACAGACGAACAGCAGTAGGTATCCGCCGATTAGAAAAGCCGCCGGAAGCAGTATAAACCACTTCCGGCGGCTGTGCTTACTCCGATTTGCGGAATTATTCAGCATCGGAAATCTTGCGGAAACGCTTTACAGAAGCGCCTGCAACTGCCAAAACAGCTACAGAAGCAAGACCTAAGAATGCTGCAGAAGAATAATCTGCGCCGGTCTTAACAACAACAGCCGGATGAAGTTCAGCAATAACTTTGCCGTTTGCATCGGTGATGATTAAGAGACCGTGGTCAGCATCTTCAAGATGACCCTTTGTTGCAAGCTTGCAGTCAACAACAGCGAGTGCTCTTTCAGCAAACTTTAAAAGGTCCTCGGTAGAGCCAGTAGCAGTGATGTCTTCAAGCTTTACAAGCTTCTTGGACTTAACATAGCTAAGAGCTTCATCTAAGATAGCTTTAATCTCAGCATACTGTGCGTCCGTAACATCGACTGTCTCTGCAGAAAATACGTTCTCAAGAGCAGTGATGTATTCCTGAGGAACGGTGATGGTTTTGCCGTCTGCCTTGTATGCGGTCTGCACATACTTAATGAGGTTCTTCTCATTATTGTTGATACCGTTAGCTGCAAAAGCAGGAACCATAGCAACAACGAGGAGGACAGCTGCAACCATGAGGCTAGCCATTTTCTTCATGTTAGGAACTCTCCTTCTTTAAGATAATATTATCCCGCACTGGCAGTGATAGCTGTGATACCAATTCAGAATTACAAACATGATAGCATACTATACCTTTTTTGTAAAGGCTTTTTTGGGATAGGAAAACCATTGCTCTGCCGCTTCATTTTTAATTTTTGTCGAAACCACAGGATGTTCTGCGATTTTCTTCTGCTTTTCGATTCGAACGCTGTCGAAAAAGAAAAAGCGATGCCGTTTTATAGCGGCATCGCTTTTTGAATCATTTTAAAAAAATTATTTTGCAAATAAAGAAAATACGCCGGTAGACTGTAAGAACAATACACCCATAATCGCGGGAACGATGTAACGAATCATGAACGCATACAGACGCTTTCTGCTAAATTTCTTTGCGCCGACGGTCATTTCTTCTTCAATCCATTTCGGCTTAACCACCCAGCCGATGAAGATGCTGGTGAGTAAGGAAATCAGCGGCATTAAGAAGCTGTTGCTGGCGTAATCCATAATATCTAAGAGCTGACCTGTTGCGCCGCCCGGCATTTTGCATTCGAAGTAGAATACGCTATAGCCGAGACAGATGAGTGTAGCAGTCACTAAGGAATACAGGGTGATATAACCCGCGGTCTTTTTACGGCTGGTTTTAAAGATGTTCATGCAGTTGGCAACCAAGGTTTCCATAATAGAGATATTGGAGGTCAAGGCCGCTAACAGAATCATAACGAAGAAAGCCAGACCGATTACCGGACCCATTTTGCCCATGGAAGCGAATACCTTCGGTAAAGAAACAAACATCAAGCTGGGGCCGGAGGTCATACCTTCTGTGCCGGAGAATACGTAGATAGCGGGGATAATCATCATACCGGCTAAGAGTGCTACGCCGGTGTCGAAAAATTCAATTTGTGCAACGGATTTGTTGAGGTTAACGTCCTTTTTAACATAAGAGCCATAAGTAATCATAATGCCCATGGAAACGCTCAGCGAGAAGAACAGCTGGCTCATAGCATCCAGTAAAATGCTTAAAAATTTAGAGAAGGTCAAGCCCTCGAAATTCGGCATTAAGTAAACGGAGAGACCCTGTAAACCGGTTCTGGTTACGCCACTTGCATCGGTGTGCTTCAAGGTCAAAGAGTAGATAGCAATGCCGATAATCATGATAAACAGACCCGGCATAACCGCCGCAGAGAATTTCTCAATACCCTTTTCAACGCCGTTGAATACGATGAAGGCGGAAATGGCTAAGAAAATCAACATGAACACAACCGGGGCAATCTTGCTTGAGATGAACGAGGTAAAATAGCCGTCCTCAGCCGCCGCGGCACCCTGACCTGTTACATATACAGCTAAATATTTTACAATCCAGCCGCCGATTACGGAATAATAGGTCATGATGATGACCGGAACGAGGAAGGTTAATTTACCCAAAAAGCCCCATTTCGGACGAATGGAAGCAAAGGCGTTCCAAGCGTTTTTGCCGGTTTTTCTACCGATAGCAATATCCGTAGTCAAAAGGGTAAAGCCGAAGGTCAAAACCAAAATCAAATAAATTAAAATAAACAGGCCGCCGCCGTCACGAGCCGCCAAATACGGGAAGCGCCAAATATTACCGACGCCGACTGCCGAGCCTGCCGCGGTCAAAACGAAGCCCAAAGAGCCCGTAAAACCGCCTTTTGTTTTTTTGTCTTTTTTCTGTTCCATTGTTCATTCTCCTATCTAATAAAAAAAGCCATTCTCCGAAAGCACGCGTCAAGCTCCGCTTTCGGAAAACAGCAATTTCAAATTTCATGTAAAGTTTTATAAAATGCTTACGCTTTTAGGAAGAGCGCCACGTTCTCCACGTGTGCCGTCCTCGGGAATAGGTCGGCAGGACATAGTCGCTGCAGCTTGTAGCCTAGCTCCCATAGTCGTTTGGTATCCCGCGCCTGCGTGGCAGGGTCACAGGAAATATAAACGATTTTTTGCGGAGCCATTTCTGCCACGGTTTCTAAAACCGCCGCATCGCAACCCTTTCTGGGTGGATCTAGCAGAACCACATTGGGGCTTAGCTTCTCTTCTTCTAAACGTTTAAGAGCAAATTTGGCATCGCCGCAGTAAAATTCTGCATTCTCTATGCCGTTTTGCTCTGCATTTTTCTTTGCATCTTGAATTGCTTCGGGTAGGATTTCCACACCGATGACGCGTTTTGCATATTTTGCCATGGATAGTCCGATTGTACCGGTACCGCAGTATAGGTCTAGTAGGATTTCTTCGCCGGTTAGGCCTGCGAATTCTGCCGCTTTTAGGTATAGCTTTTCAGCCATAGCGCGGTTGACCTGATAGAAGGATAGTGCGGATAGTCGTACTCTGACGCCGCATAGGACGTCCTCAATAAAGCCATCGCCATATAGGACTTGGGTCTCCTTGCCTAAAATGACGTTCGTCTTTGCTTTATTAATATTGAAAAGGACTGTTTTAATGGAGCTTACCGCTTTCAGCAAGTTCTCTATAAGAACTTCGCTCTGCGGCAGTGTGTTGCCGTTGATAACAACACACACCATAATCTCGCCCGTTGCAAATGCTTTTCTGAGGTAAATATGGCGCACAAGACCGGTCCCGGTTACAGCATCGTATACCGAGACTTTATTTTCAATAATATAAGCGCGGAAAATGTCGATAATGGCTTTAAATTCCGCCGGCTGTAAAAGGCAGTCGTCGCAATCTAAAACTCTGTGAGAATGGGGCGCATAAAAGCCGATTTTCACTTCGCCGTTTTCCACGGAAACCGGATACTGCGCCTTGTTGCGATAGCGCATGGTTTCGTCAAACAGAATTTCCTCGGCAGGCATATCCACGCCGCCCAGATGCGAAAATGCATCCTCAACCTGTTGTTTCTTTTCGGCTAATTCCTTTTCATAGGAAAGGGTGCGCAGCGCACAGCCACCGCACGCCGGGAACAGCGGGCAGTCGGATTCGATTCTGTCTTTGGAAGGCGTTAAAATGCGTTGGATTTTGCCCACCGCATAGGTCTTTTTTGCCTTGATGATATGTACAAGGAGGGTATCCCCCGGAACACCGCCGGACACGAACACAGCCATGCCGTCATAATGCCCAACACCGCTGCCGAGATTGGTTACCGCTTCGATATTAAGTTCGATGTCTTGATTTTTCTCAACGGACATTTCGTGTCCCTCCTTCTAAAAATAAATTACCACATTATATCACACTTCAGCGAGAAAAGCAAAGAAAAATTTTCGATTTTTTAAAATTCCCATATTCAAGACCTTTTTTCGGGTCTCAAATACCGTTTCTGCTTGTCAGAAATTCGCGAAACTGTTACTATAAAGGCACGAACAAATGTTCGCTTTTACACTGAATTCGCTACGATTAGGAAATAAAACAGCACATAATCTGCACAGGAAAATCAGGAAAAGAGGGGTACTATGACTTTACAGGAACTTTCGAGGGAATACTTAAAAGAAGAAGCCAAATTAACACGGCAAATCGACAGCTATCTGCCTTACGCCAAGACGCTTTCCGGCGAGCAAAAGCACGAAGCCTATCGGCGCCTTTCCTGCCTCTATGAAATGCGAAGAGATGTCCGTACCACGGCGGCGGCGCTGTCAAAATACTACGAAAACAAAGCCACAAGACGGATTTATCACAAAAACGGACAATATTTTTCCGCAAACTCGTAGGATATTGTCAAATTTTCTATTGATAATTTTCCTATAAAATTGTATAATAATTGCAGTTTGAAATGAAAGGAGTTTTTTAACTTGGCTAACTATTCTCAAGAAGTTGAAAAAATGTGCTGCGTTGCCAAAGGCCCGCATCACGGTCCGGCACCTATTCCCGAAGAGGGCAAATGGGTAAAGGCATACGAAATCAAAGATATTTCCGGTTTCTCTCACGGTATTGGTTGGTGCGCACCCCAGCAGGGCGCTTGCAAACTTACCCTTAACGTAAAGAACGGCATCGTAGAGGAAGCTCTCGTTGAAACCCTCGGTTGCTCCGGTATGACTCACTCCGCAGCTATGGCTGCTGAGATTCTTCCCGGCAAGACACTCTTAGAGTGCCTCAACACCGACCTCGTTTGCGACGCTATCAACGTTGCAATGCGTGAAATCTTCAAGCAGCTCGCTTACGGTAGATCTCAGTCCGCTTTCTCTGAAGACGGTCTTGTTATCGGCGCTGGTCTTGAAGACCTTGGTAAGGGTCTCCGCTCTCAGGTTGGTACTATGTTCTCCACCAAGGCAAAGGGCGTTCGTTACATGGAAATGGCAGAAGGCTATGTCACCAGAATGGCTCTCGATGCTAATGACGAAGTTATCGGTTATGAGTTCGTTAAGCTCGGCAAGATGCTCGAGGACATCCGTCACGGCGTTCCGGCTGACGAAGCATTAAAGAACAATACGGGTTCATACGGTCGCTTTGCAGACGCTGCAAAGTACATT
Organism: Acutalibacter sp.; assembly: GCA_020025775.1. Taxonomy (GTDB): domain Bacteria; phylum Bacillota; class Clostridia; order Oscillospirales; family Acutalibacteraceae; genus Fimenecus. Next base: position 385,742 of record JAHHRN010000001.1, on the reverse strand, counting down.
GACCCTCGTGAAGAATAAGGAGGGGAATTCACAATGGCTAACGATGTAATTTTTGAAGGTAAAGAAAGAAGAATGGCTAAAATCGAAGCTTGCCTTGCCGAAAACGGTATTGAAAGCCTCGAAGCAGCTAGAGATTTATGCCTCTCCAAGGGCATTGACGTAGAAGCAATCGTTAAGGGCGTTCAGCCCATCGCTTTCGAGAACGCAGTTTGGGCTTACACCCTCGGTGTTGCTCTTGCTCTCAAAGCAAACGTTGCTAGCGCATCTGATGCAGCAGCTACTATCGGTAAGGGCCTCCAGGCTTTCTGCGTTCCGGGTTCTGTTGCTGAGCAGAGACAGGTTGGTCTTGGCCACGGTAACCTCGGTGCAAGACTTTTAAACGAAGACACCAAGTGCTTCGCATTCCTTGCAGGTCACGAATCCTTCGCAGCAGCTGAAGGCGCAATCGGTATTGCAAAGACCGCAAACAAGGTTCGTAAGAACCCGCTTCACGTTATCCTTAACGGTCTCGGCAAGGACGCTGCAATGATCATTTCCAGAATCAACGGCTTTACCTATGTAAAGACTGACTACAACTACTACACCGGCGAGTTAACCATCGTCAGCGAAACACCTTACTCTGAAGGTGAAAGAGCTGCTGTTAAGTGCTACGGCGCAAACGATGTTAACGAAGGTGTTGCTATCATGAAGCACGAAGGCGTTGACGTTTCCATCACTGGTAACTCCACCAACCCGACCCGCTTCCAGCATCCGGTTGCAGGCACTTACAAGAAATGGGCTATTGAAAACGGTGTTCCGTACTTCTCCGTTGCTTCCGGCGGCGGCACAGGCAGAACCCTTCATCCCGACAACATGGCAGCAGGCCCCGCTTCCTATGGTTTAACTGATACCATGGGCAGAATGCACGGTGACGCTCAGTTCGCAGGTTCTTCCTCCGTTCCGGCTCACGTTGAAATGATGGGTCTTATCGGTATGGGTAACAACCCGATGGTTGGTGCTACCGTTGCTTGCGCAGTTGCAGTTGAAGAAGCTTTAAAGGCTTAAGTTAAAACACCTTTCTAACGCATAAATAAAAGGACTTTCGATGCAAATCGGAAGTCCTTTTTTGATGTAGATTTTTCGGTTTTTGCTTTTCTGTTTCGGCAGGCAGCTTAAAGTGCACCCGTAGGGGTGGATAATATCCGCCCCCATGCACTTGCAACAGTCCAGAATATAAAAGTCCCCGAGCCATTGTATATGGTTCGGGGCTGTTTTATTTTTTTATTGCAATTTTTTTGAGTTCTTCTGCCTTTTGCAAATAAGTGATTTTATCCGATTCATTGCCCGCTAAGTCACAAAACACAGATAAAAAAGTATACATAGAAGCTTTATCCATTTCCTGCTCCTGCGCTTCGGCAAGCTTTAAGAGTCCTTCTGAAATGGCGTTATAAATTTCATCTCCGCGTGCGCTTTCCAGCATTTTCTTATCCGCGAGCCAATTTATGAGCATAGACCGATATCCTATATCGTATGCACTGAAATAAGTTTTAAACTGTGCCTGATACATATCATATTGACCATAGCCTAACAGATATTGCAAATAGGCAGCTTGCATAATAAACGAAAGGTTTTCTGTGCTTTTCAAATCCTTATAAATTTCAATATGCACATATTCGTTTTTTATATTTTCATCTTCCGCAAAGCCCTTTGCAAACAGCAAGATATTGTTCTGCACTTGTTTTGTCGCAAAGAAGCAGGCATTCGCATGGTTAAAGCCTTCCACGGCTATATGCAAATCCTGCGTTTGTTCATAAATTTCTGCCGCTCGGTTTGCCTTGGCTTGATGATAGAGCTGTACAAAAGCTATACTTAAAACAGCTAAAATCACCACACCGATTACAGTGCCCCAAGCTATCTTTCTTTTCTTTGTTTGCTTCATCGTTATTTCCCCCCGCTGTTCTTTTCTCTCACTATACCCGATTCAGCACTGTTTGTCAAATCTGTTTTTCTAAATGAAAAGTCGTATGCCTTGTTGCGGTCGTATGCTATCCGCCCCTACGCTTATCTTTTTATAATCAAAGCAACAAAAAACAGGGTACGGAAAATCCGTACCCTGTTTTTATTTGTCTTTTAGACTGTTTCCGAAGAAATCCTAAAAGCCGTAACTTACGCAAGCTCTGCGAAGTACTTAATGGTTCTAACCATCTGGCTGGTGTAGGAGTTCTCGTTGTCGTACCAAGAAACAACCTGAACTTCGTAAAGGTCGTCAGCAATCTTGGAAACCATGGTCTGGGTTGCATCGAAGAGAGAACCAAAACGCATGCCGATAACGTCGGAAGAAACGATCGGATCGGTGTTGTAGCCGAAGCTCTCGGAAGCTGCTGCCTTCATAGCTGCGTTGATGCCGTCAACAGTAACGTCTGCACCCTTAACAACAGCGGTAAGGATGGTGGTGGAACCTGTCGGAACCGGTACGCGCTGAGCAGAACCGATGAGTTTGCCGTTGAGTTCCGGAATAACAAGGCCGATTGCCTTAGCAGCACCGGTGGAGTTCGGAACGATGTTAGCAGCGCCAGCACGAGCACGACGAAGGTCGCCCTTTCTGTGCGGGCCGTCGAGGATCATCTGGTCGCCTGTGTAAGCGTGGATGGTGCTCATGATACCGCTCTGAATGGGAGCATAGTCGTTAAGAGCCTTAGCCATGGGAGCTAAGCAGTTGGTTGTGCAGGATGCTGCGGAGATGATCTGGTCATCAGCAGTAAGGGTCTTTTCGTTTACGGAGTAAACGATGGTCTTGAGGTCGCTGCCTGCGGGAGCAGAAATAACAACCTTCTTTGCGCCAGCTTCGATGTGAGCCATGCTCTTCTCTTTAGAAGTGTAGAAGCCTGTGCACTCGAGAACAACGTCAACGCCGATTTCGCCCCAAGGAAGCTCAGCAGCGTTAGCCTTTGCATAAATGGTGAGGGTCTTGCCGTCTACGGTAAGAGTACCTGCTTCGTCATCAGCGGAAACGGTGTGAAGATTCTCACCGATTTTGCCGCAGTAACCGCCCTGAGCGGTATCATACTTGAGAAGATCAGCAAGCATGGAGGGCTTTGTGAGGTCGTTGATTGCAACAACGTCATAGCCTTCTGCGCCGAACATCTGTCTGAATGCGAGACGACCGATACGGCCGAAACCATTGATAGCTACTTTAACTGACATAGGAATTACCTCCAAAAAATAATTTTTCAATTTTCTGCAAGTATCATTTTATAACGAAATGCAAAATTTTGCAAGATTTTTTCTAAAAATTTTACGAAGTTGTGAAATCTTTGTCACACTGCCCAAAATCTGCATATTTATTGCGCGAAAGGAGACAATATACCTATAGTTTTTGAAAATTTTGCATGTGTTATCCGTTTGCCTTGCGAAATAGCTTTCCCCAAGTTTTCAAATTCATTCGTATTTTCGGAGGAGTCATGTCGCACAATCGTCTTTTTTCTTTATTAAAGGAAAATAAAAATTCCATTGAAGTACCACTTTTTCAAATGAGTGAAGCCGAATTTCGCAATGCGGTGCAGGAATGCGCCACTGCACTTTTTCCCGACGCCTCGGTTTTTGCTCTGCCGAGCGAAGAATATCTTTCGCTTTTGGCACTTTGTAAAAAATATTATAATCGGGAAGCATTTCCGAAGGATGCACCGCTGTTTCACTTTTCGCTTTCTTCGCTTTGCAGCGACCTCGCTTTTTCGACAGATTTATGCACACCGACGGGCAGTATTCTCTATTCGGGCACAGGGCATGCGGAAATCGCCGCCGCACCGCGCGTCTTGCGCTGGGCGATTTTGAATCTGCTTTCCGAAGCCTTGCACGCTTGTGAAGAAGCAAATCTCTGCCTTCGACTGCAAGAAAAAAAGACATATTTTCTGCTTGCCGTTGCAGGGGATTTTTCTTTTTCCAAAGAGAAGTTTGAAGCCGAATTAGAACAGGTAGGCAGTCCCCTCGCCTACTGCCTGCGTGCCGCGAAGCTACACGGCGGTCAGCTGCTGTTTCGGACAACGGAAAGCGAAAACGCCTTCCTGCTCTGTTTGCCAAAAGTCCCTTGTGAAGCCTTACCGTCCTACACGCCGGAAACCTTTGACGAGCTTTTATCCGACCGCTTTTCGGTGCTTTACACTGCCTTATTGCCTTAAAAAAACAGCCGCAGAAAAATCTGCGGCTGTTTCGTTATTCTGTGATTTTATTGTATAGTTTCCACCAAGTCTAAAATATCGGAAGCATCTTCTCCCTCTGTTGTGGTGATGCAAAAGGTAATTATATAGCCGTCGAGCATACGTACATGATAGCTCTGAGTAAGACCTTTATCATCCAAATCCAGTCTGGCAGAGCGATAATATTTGCCACCGATTACTGTCGGCGGACCGGCACTCTCTCGGTATGCCACACCGTTTGCCTCGAATGCTTTTTTCGCTCTCTCGAGCACGTTCTGCAAATAGACCTCGAGAAACTGGTCATTATCCACGCTCGGTTCCATTTCCATATCTGTAAAGGTCAAAAGAAGGTGCTGACCGGTTTTTTTATTAACCGCCAAAAAGCCGACTTCCGTTTTTTCATGGCTCGCATAAGCGGCATATTCCTCCGCTGTGCCCTCTCGCCAGCCCTCCGGAATACAAAGCCGCAAATTTGCCCACACATTTTCATAGATGCCGTTTCGCATTTTGCCCTTTGTATAGGGCATATCGGATGTGCTGTTGCCACCGTACATGGATTCTAAATCTCCCACAATAGGGAATTCCGACGCATCCGGTCGCTCCGGAACAGCTGTCCCCGGCAGAACATCCTCAGCCTGAACCTCCGACTCAATGCGGTCCAAAATTTTAAAGCTCCAAGCTGTCGTGGCGATGACAAAAACCAAATGTATCAAAAAGATAACCAAAAAGCTAGAAATTACAATCAGCAAAATCTGCCACCACTGCATCTGTTTTTTCTGCTTTTGCACCGGCGGTGCATAAGGTGGTGTGCCATAAGGCATTTGCCCATTCGGTGGTGCCTGCCAGTTCGGCGCACCTTGTACGGGCGCACCTGCCCCTGTGGGCGGCTGATTATAAAATTCCTCTTCGGGTCGCATAGGTCGAAACGCTATTTGCCCGCAAGTCGGACAAAAGTTGGCGTTATCCTGCACCTTTGTATTACAGTGCAAGCAGATTTTTGCCATGCAAAAGCCCCCTCTCTAAAGCCAGAGAATTACTCTTTAAGCGGAATACCGTTAGCATCCTTGTTGATGTTGCCGGTTAAAATCAAAATACCCTCAATGAAGCCCCAAACAGCGCCTGCGCCGAAGCAGAAGGTTAAAAGAATCTGGGCAATCGCCTTGCCGGTATAGCCGAGGTAGAAGTTGTGTACACCCCAACCGCCGAGGAAAATGCCGAGAAGACCTGCTACGAGCTTCGATTTCTGCTGACCTGCCGGAATGGGCTGCGGTAAAGCTACGCCGCACTGGGTGCAGAAGGTTGCACCAGGGGCAGAGGGTGTGCCGCAATTCGGGCAGAAGTTTGTGCCTTGACCTGCTGCAACGCCGCAATTTACGCAAACGGCTGCTGCATTATCCATTTGATGACCGCAATTTCTACAAAACATAAAAAATACCTCCCAGTATTTCCAAAATACTTTTCATAATTAAATAAAGAGCACAAGTGCTCGGATATACGATGCTAAAAAACCAAGCCCTATCGCCAGCAGAACGCCCGTATTGAGGCGTTTGTTTTGAAACAGCCTGCCGTCATAGAGAATGTAAAGATAGAGAATCGGCACCGACCAAAACATCGGGTGGAACGAAAACGCCGCCGCGAAATCGAGATGCAAAAGACTTAAATACGCTCTTGTCATCCCACAGCCGGGACAGGGGATGCCGAGGAACGTTTTAAACAGGCACGGCACAGAAAAATAAGAAAGCACACCTACTAAAATCAAATAGGCCGCCGTTGCGCCGAATTTTATGCCCTTATGTGTGATGCGTCTTGTCATCGCGAAAAAGCGTCCTCCCGCTTACGAAAACCATCGTTTTCAGTCAGTTTTGTTAATGATACCATATCTCTAGGGAATTATCAACTGTTTTCGGTTTTCGCCTTAAATTACCATACCACCGTTTACGGAGAGGACGTGACCTGTGATATATGCGGCTTTTTCGGAAGCCAAAAACGCCACGGCATCCGCGATTTCCTGCGGCTGCCCAACTCTGCCCTGGGGGATTTCTTCTTCGAGTTCTTGCTTCACGGCTTCACCCCAATCGGTGAGCATTTTGGTTTCGATAGCACCGGGTGCAACGGCATTGACCGTGATGCTCGAGGGAGCAAGCTCCTTTGCCAGTGCCTTGGTCATACCGATGATACCGGCTTTAGATGCCGAATAATGCACCTCACAGGAAGCCCCAACTTCGCCCCACATGGAGGAAATATTGATGATTCTGCCGCTCTGCACATCGAGCATATCCGAAAGCACGGCACGGGTCATATAAAATGCACCGTCTAAATTCACACCAAGCATGTCGCGCCACTCGGTGTCGGTAATATCCTGAAACAGCTTTTGCTGGGCAATGCCCGCATTGTTGACCAAAACAGACACCTTGCCGAGTTCGGCTTGCACACGGCGAACGGCATTTTTTACCGCTTCGGGGTCTCGAAGGTCACAGCCATAAGCGGCGGCTTTCGGTGCGCCGAGGGTTTTAACTTCTTCTAAAAGTGCAAGGGCACTTTCTTCATTTTTATAATAAAACAGCGCTAAGGCATAGCCCTCTTTGGCGAGAGCCTTGGCAATTTCTCTGCCGATGCCGCCCGAAGCGCCTGTTACGATTGCGAGTTTCCTTTGCATACTATGTTCCTTTCTGCCTTTTCTTTCTTTATTTTACCATACCTTTCTGAGAATTGCACCGAAAAGATTTTCTTTTCTTGCAACACTTTTTAGTTTGTGATAGTCTTGTTTTATGAAAGGGTTTTGAATCGTATAAAAAAGGGGGCTTTCTCCTCGCCTCCTGCCGTTCTCTCTTTTTCTTAAAGGCTTTTATCCCCGTGATTTTTGTGCTTTTTGCCTTATTTGTCTATAAAATGAAGCTAAAAAAGGGAGAAAGTTCGTCAAAATGATTGACATTTACACAAAATCATGCTTTAATTAACTTGTATTTTAGGAAGTTTGACGAAGCACAATACAGTAGTTACAGCGCCTGTCCCTGTGTTTTGGGGCGGGCGTTTTTGGGCTTCTCAGGCTTTTCTTCCATTTAAACCTTTTTCTAAGGAGTTTTTATCATGCTGAACACCAGAGCTTCCGGCGTGCTGATGCACATTTCCTCCATGCACTCGCCTTACGGCATCGGCGTTTTCGGAGACGGAGCAAAACAGTTTATCCGTAAAATCAAAGATATGGGCTTTTCCTATTTGCAGGTTCTGCCCTTAAATCCGCCCGACTTTTTCGGTTCACCCTATGCGAGCGCCTCAGCATTTGCCATTTCGTCCCTGCTGATTGACCCCGAATTTTTAAAGAAACTGGGACTCATCACCGAAGAGGAGCGAAAGAGCGCCGAATACAGCGGTTCGCCCTACACGGCAGATTATGCCTTTGCCAAGGAGCAAAGCCGCCGCCTGTTAAAGCTCGCTTTTTCCCGTGCTGACCGTGCGCTTTTAGAAAAGGTTTCTGCCTTTAAAGCCGAAAATGAATGGTGCACCGCTTATGCGCTTTTCATGGCACTCAAGGAAAAATTCGGCGGTCAGCCGTGGTATACATGGGACAAAGAATATGCCCGTTTTGAGCTTGCCGAGGCGCACGCCGCCGAGGTACAAACGGAAATCGACTTTTTCACCTTTGAACAGTATATCGCCTTTCAGAACTGGGCGGATGTCAAACAATACGCCAACGAACAGGGCGTAAAAATTCTCGGCGACATGCCGATTTATGTCTCCCGAGACAGTGCGGATGCATTCGGCAACCGCACCTTATTTGAAATCGACCCCGACAGCCTCAACCCTGCACGTGTGGCAGGCGTGCCGCCCGATTATTTTTCCGAAGAAGGTCAGCTTTGGGGCAATCCCTTATACAACTGGGAGGTCATGGAGCAGGACGGCTTCTCTTGGTGGTGCAAACGCATTGAAAACGCCCGAAAGCTCTATGATACCGTGCGTATTGACCATTTCCGGGCTTTTGCTTCCTACTGGGCAGTGCCTGCCGACAGCGAGACCGCTAAAAACGGCGCTTGGGAAAAGGGTCCCGGCATGAAACTCTTTGATGCCCTTCGTGAAAAATTCGGCGACAGCCCGATTATCGCCGAGGATTTGGGCGTATTCGGCGAGGATGTCGTACAGCTTTTGGAAGATACCGAGTTTCCCGGTATGCGCGTCATCCAGTTCGGCTTCGACCCGAACGGCGACAGCACCCATTTGCCGCACAATTATCCCCGTAACGCCGTGGCGTATGTCGGTACACATGATAATCAGACCCTGCTCGCTTGGCTTTGGGAAGCCACGCCCGAGGAGCGCAAATTCGCCCTGGATTACTGTGGCTTTACGGGCGACAACTGGGGTGAGGGCGGCTTTAGAAGCCCTGCCTGCCGTAAAATCATCGAAACCGTGTGGCGTTCTTCTGCCGCACTCGCGATTCTCTCCTATCAAGACCTTTGTGGCTTCGGCTCCGATGCCCGTATGAACACCCCCGGCAAAGCCGACGGCAACTGGCTTTTCAGAACCACCGACGACATGATAAACCAAATCGACGAAGAATATTATAAGCATTTAAACCGCCTGTTCCGAAGAAGTTAAACCTAAGTTATATAAAACAAAAAGCACCGAAAGGTGATCTAATTTCCAAAAGTTAGACCTAAAAACTAACTTTTTGGGGTCAGATCAATTAGCGGTGCTTTTACTTTATATAGTTCAAAAAATGTCAACCTTTTAAGAGTCCTCGAATAAATCCGTAGACAAAGCAAATAAAAAATGCAAACATAATTCTTCTCCTATATATAATAAAAAATAACAATGATATTTTCCTTACTTGCTTTTAATTATACTTAATAGTTCTTTATAAACAAGCGCTTTAAAATCCGGAGTCCTTTTTTCAGGACTCTTTCGTTTGCTTTCTTGAAAAATTTTTCGTGCTTGGTATACTGAAACTAAATGAAGGATGTGATTTAATGATTCAGCAAACTGGTATTGATAAGTTAATAAAAAAGACTATCGAAAATAAAGAACAATTGCCATATATTAATCTTACCAATGAAAAGAGCTATGCTGGTTGGGTGAGGGATTTTCATATTTGCTCCAAGGAAACGCATCAATCTATGGCGTTAGACTTACATAAAGAAAATGATCTGTTTTTGCTATTCGTGTTAGCATCTTGTTGGTCAAGAGCGGGGCAATGGGAAAACAGCGCTTGTTTTGTGATTTATTTAAAAATGTATGCGTTAGATCATCCAACCATTTGGAATGATTTAGATTTTGTTAAGAAGGCAAAAACTTTAAGAAAAATCAGAAGTAAAGAAGTATGTATTCATTATAATGTGCCACAAAGACCTGATGCAGAACATCCAAGAAAAGATATTTCATTTCGCTCGGACTTTTATGACAGCTTATATGTTTTAGCAAAAAACTGGGAAGATATTAAAAAGAAATTAAGTGAATCAGAAAATAAAAATAACTATGCCATTTTCATTTCCTATATATCAAAATTGGAAGGATTAAGTGTCGGTAAAAAGGCAATGAAAATTAAAGTTCCTTTGGTGCTTCGAGAATTGCGCATCCAAAATATATATAAAAACATCCCCGGAAAATGGTGTTGTGTACCGGATAAACGTGTACGAGATACAGCTTTTTTACCGATATTTAATATTCCCATACGAAAACACAATACCAACATGGATGCCATTTTGAAATCTTCGGAACAGATTTATGAGCTCTTTGGGGATTTATACGATATTCCGCTTTTTGCTTATAACGATTTAAAAGTACACTGGGAAGAATAAAATTATATTAACGAAAGAAAAAATATGGGAAAAAGTTAAAGAAAATGAAGGTAGAGTTTTTCAAACAGCAATAGAACTGCATCCGTCCAAACCTAGCGATATAACAAAAGACGTGTATGGTCCTTCTTATGTGTTTGCAATTATTAAAGATTTGAGATAATCCTTCGCTGCTTTTCTTATTAAAGCCGTAATTTTAGGCATCTTAAGAATTTCTTAAAGATTTTCCCTCTTTTTTCTTAAAGAGATTTAGCTTATACTGTATAGCGGAGGATGAAACTATGTACAAAATCATGATTTGCGACGACGAAAAAGATATTGTCCGCGCGCTGGACATTTATTTAAAAGCCGAAGGCTACTCCACCGTGCTCTGCTACAACGGAAAAGAAGCGCTCGAAGCCATGCGTAAAGAAGAAATCCATTTGATTTTAATGGATATTATGATGCCGGAAATGGACGGCGTCAGCGCCATGGTCGAGATTCGCCGTTTTTCCAATGTGCCCGTCATTTTATTGACGGCAAAAAGCGAGGACACCGACAAAATTTTAGGGCTGAACATAGGGGCGGATGACTATATCACCAAGCCTTTTAACCCGGTTGAAGTTTTGGCTCGAGTCAAATCGCAGCTGCGCCGTTATATGACACTCGGCGGCACGCAAAGCACCAAAAATGCCCTGCAAATCGGTGGCATTACGCTCGATAACAGCGAAAAATCCGTCACCGTGGACGGAGAGCCTGTCCTTCTGACCCCCACAGAATATGAGATTTTGCATTTACTTCTACAGCATCCGGGTAAGGTCTTTTCCCCCGGGGAAATCTATAAAGCGGTTTGGAAGGATGACCCCTTCGGCGCAGAAAGCACCGTCGCCGTACACATTCGCCATCTTCGTGAAAAATTAGAAATCGACCCTGCCGCGCCGCGCTATATCAAGGTGGTTTGGGGGCAGGGCTATAAAATCGAAGGAGGGAATTAACCATGAAAGAAAAGCTCTTTAAAAGCCAAGGCTTTAAAGTTTTTCTCATTCTTTTTCTGACACTTTCTTTAACCGTTTCTGCCCTTTCGGGGCTGCTTTTCGGTCTGCAAGCCTTTAATCACTCTACCGTTTCTAAGAACAATACATCGTTATTGGAAGAGGCGTTTTTAAGAGAGTATTGCAGAAAAGCACAATCCACCCTACAGCTAAGACTTTTTCCCGTACGAGGCATATCCGAAAGCATAGACAAACAGTTTTCCGGCTATAATTTCGGAAATCTTCGTGTAGCTTTGGAAAACGAAAGCGGAGAAACCGTCTATTCCAATTTTAAGGAAGAGGAAGCCACCCTACAGGCGGAAGCCAATTCCTATTCGGATTCCAAAACATTTTGGCTTTCCGAGCTGAACAGCCTGCTTGCAAACAATACACTAGACACCTCGCTTCTTTCGAAAGGCTCCAAAGAAGCCTTGGCGAATCTGGAACAATATAACGGAAACGAAAACATTTCCCTCTATTTCACCTACACGTTAAAGCTTGCACTGGCGGAAAATCTTACAGCGCAGGATGCCCCCTTTTACATCCACCGTTTTTTTGAAACCCTCGAGACCCATACGCTTGCAGTAAAGCTTACGTTCTTTATAAGCACAGTGCTCAGTGTGGCTTTATTGGTACTGCTGATACAATCCGCCGGTAAAAAAGAGGGCGTAGCGGGCGTTTATTTGCCTCGCCGTCACAGATTCCCCGGGGACTTATTGCTTTTGCTTTCGCTTGCCGGCCTAATCGTTATTTTCGCTTTGCTTTTCCTTTTGACGGATTTCTTCGGGCCACATTTTTTATTATACGGCGGCGTTTTGGATTTTGCCGTTCGGCTTAGCATTTTTCTGCTTTTCTTCGGTTTTTGCCTTTCTTCCCTTATTTTTGTGCTCACCGTTTATTGCCTCACCGTACAGACCAAAGCGCATGCTTTCCTGCGACTGACCTGCCTTGCCAAATTGCATCGCGGCAACAAGCGCCTTCTGAAATTCTTAAAGGATTTACCCTCGCTTTGGCAGGTCGGCATTGTTGTGCTTGTTTTTCTCGTCGGAATAGGCGTTTGTCTGAGCTTTTCAAGCAGTAATATTTGGAGTTTTTGGGCTTTTGCCTGGGCGCTTGGTCTCGCCCTGTATGTTTTGCTTCTCTACCGCAGTTTTCGAAAAATCATGAAAGAAACCAAAGCCATTGCCGCGGGAGATTTGCAGAAAAAAGTTTCCGAGCAACATCTTTACGGCGATTTCAAACGCCACGCAGATGCCATTAATCATATCGGGGATAGCATGGAACACGCTGTCGAAGAGCGCATGAAAAGCGAGCGTTTTAAAACAGAGCTGATTACCAACGTTTCTCACGACATTAAAACACCCTTAACCTCGATTGTGAGCTACGTGGATTTGCTCGAAAAGGAACATCTTCAAAACGAAAACGCCAAAGAATATATTGCCGTTCTTTCCCGTCAATCTGCTAGACTTAAAAAGCTGATTGAGGATTTAATGGAGGCTTCCAAGGCCTCTGCCGGCACGCTTCCTGTACACAACGAAAGCATAAACTTAGATATTTTATCCTCGCAGATTCTCGGGGAATATGAAGAACGCTTTGCTGAAAAGCAGCTCGATTTCCGCCTGCAAAAATCGCGAGACAACATCACCGTGCTGGCAGACAGCCGTCACCTTTGGCGTGTACTGGACAATCTTTTCTCGAATGTATTCAAATACGCCATGCCCACGAGCCGTGTTTATTTCGACCTTTCTGAGCAGGACGGCAAAGCACAAATTCTTTTGCGCAATATGTCCAAAGAACCCTTGCACATTTCCGCCGCCGATTTAACCGAACGCTTTGTGCGCGGAGATGCCTCCCGAAACACCGAGGGCAGTGGTTTGGGGCTTTCGATTGCCAAGAGCTTAACCGAACTACAGGGTGGCAGCTTTGACATTCAAATTGACGGAGATTTGTTTAAAGTACAACTCACCTTTCCCCTTGCCTAGCAAATAGATAATAATTAACTATCCCCTATAAAAACAAAAAGCACCGAAGAAAATTCGGTGCTTTTTTCTGTTTAAATTTAAAAAGTTAGGGCTATTTCTTAATCTTATCCCAATAGGCTTTGGCGGTCTGTTCGGTTTTGTTTTCGCCGTATTCGTAATACTTCGTATTTTTTAAATTATCGGGGAGATATTGCTGACTTACCCAGCGATTCGGAAAATCGTGGGGGTACTGATAAAACTGCCCCTTGTTTTGCACCTCGTCGCCGTCGAAATGCTTATTCTGCAAGGTGCGCGGAATCGGACCCGCCTTGCCGTTTTCAATATCTGCCATAGCCTTGTTAATGCCGAGATAGGCACTGTTGGACTTCGGTGCGGTTGCAACCAGCACCACGGCATCCGCCAAGGGGATTCTCGCTTCGGGAAGCCCTACCATAAGCGCCATATCGCACGCCGCCTTGACAATCGGCAAAATCTGCGGATAGGCAAGACCTACATCCTCTGCCGCACAAACCATGAGTCGACGAATCGCGGAGGGCAAATCGCCGCCCGCTAAAAGCCTTGCTAAATAATGCAGAGCCGCATCGGGGTCAGAACCGCGCATGGACTTTTGAAACGCGGACATCACATCATAATGCTCATCGCCGCTTCGGTCATAGCGAAAGCCGCCCTGTCCAATGACGGTTTCGAGTGCCTCGAGAGAAAGCACCTTACTGCCGTCCGCTTCGGGCTTGGTTGCGAGGGTGCAAAGCTCCACCATATTGAGGGACTTTCGCACATCGCCGCCTGCCGAACGGGCAATGGCTTCGATGACTTCGTCTGGCACGGTCATTTGAATCTTCTGTTCTTCCTGCAAAACAGAGAAACCGCGGCGCACCGCTTTTTCAATGTCCTTATCGGTAATGGGTTTAAATTCAAACACCGTGGCACGGCTGAGCACCGCGTTATACACGTAAAAATACGGGTTTTCCGTAGTGGAGGCAATCAAGGTGATATTGCCGTTTTCGATGTATTCCAAAAGAGATTGCTGTTGTTTTTTATTGAAGTATTGCAGCTCGTCAAGATAAAGAAGAATCCCGTTCGGTGCGGCAAGCGTACCGAGTTCGGCGACAATATCCTTAATATCCGCAATCGAAGCGTTTGTACCGTTTAAAGTACGCAGGGTACGGTTTGTTTTGCGTGCCAAAATACGGGCAAGGGTCGTTTTTCCTGTGCCCGACGGCCCGTAAAAAATCATATTGGGAAGCTCGCCCGACTCCGCAATATTGCGCAGGGGCTTTCCCTCGCCGAGCAAATGCGTTTGCCCGACCATATCCTCTAATTCTTTGGGGCGGATGCGGTCCGCAAGTGGTGCTGCCATAGTGTTCTTCCTTAATTTTCTGCAAATAAAAGCGCTTCTAAATCCTGCATATCGGCAGCGATGTAATCTGCCTTGTACGCTTCGAATTCCGCCTGACTGCCGAAGCCGTAAAGCACGGCGGCAACGGGAATACCCGCTTCTTTTGCGCCGATAATATCAAACTTTCTGTCGCCGACCATGAGCGTATTTTCGGGTGTACCCGAAAGAAGCGCCATGCCTTTTTCAATGATTTCGGTTTTGGTGCTCGGTGTTTCGGAAAAATCCGTGCCGCCGAAGTGGTCGAAATAAGATGCCAAACCGATGTGCTGTAAAATGCGCTCCACAAATACCGTAGGCTTGGTGGAAGCCGTCGCAATTTTGACACCGGCGTTTTTGAGTTCTTTTAAAATTGCTTCGATGCCGTCATAAACAGAGACCTCTTTCCAGCCGGTTTCGTTATAATATACCCGGTAGGAATCTACCATTTGATAGCCGAGCTCGTCGGGCATTCCCGTGAATTCGCGGAAGCTGTCAATGAGCGGCGGGCCGATGAATTTTTTTAGCACGTCGTCTGTCGGAATCGGCAGATTGTGCACATCAAAGGCGTAGCGCAGGCCGTTGTAAATGCCCTCGGAGGAATCCACAATCGTGCCGTCGAAATCGAATAAAACTACTTCATATTTTGCTGTTTTCAAAAATATCCCTCTTATTTAATTCTAGATACGTCTACCACAACATTTTCATAGCCGTCCAGCTTCATAGCGTAGTAGGTAGCGGTTTTTTCGTCGATAAAACGCAGGTTGTAGTGCGGTGCATAGTTTTCATCCTTAAAGGAAAGGAACTGCTCGCTGTCTGCATTGTAAATGTAAATATAATAGTCAAACGCATTCGCAGAGGTGCCTGCCATAACCACGTGTTTTTCCTTGGGGCTTACGGCAAATACCTGCGGATTGAGTCTGAAGCCTTTGGTTTCAATCACATTGGTATTGTAGGTGGTGTAAATTTTACCGTCTTCCTTGTCGAGCAGATAGTCACCGCTACGCAAATAACCGGCACCCAAGGGACGCTTGAAGCTGTAGAGCTTTTGTTCCTCGCCGTTTTTAAACTCAGCGGTATAGAAGCCGTCCTCTGCCTTACGCATAAAGGCGAAGCTGTCGTTGGAGAGGGGTTTTACGTAATCGTCTAACACATCCTGTAAAACCATAACGTCCTTTCTGCCGTCCTTTTTATAAACATCGGTACGGCGAACGCCTTCGGCATCGGGTTCGTTATCTCTCGAGGAACAGAAAAGAAGATTTGCGCTGTCCGATTGCAAAGCACGCTCGGTAATTTTATACTGGGCGCGACGAATACCGCCGTCCTGGCTGACCATCTGGCTGCGGTCATTTAAGAAATCCTGCATTTCGCCATTCGAACGGTTCAAAATGAAGCCCTGCTCCCAAACAGGGTCTAAGGTGTATGCCTTGGTTTTGTCGGTGTGCATGAGCAAGAGGCAGTAACCGTCCTTTTTAAAAGCTTCGGGCAGGTTCTGCACCTTGAACATGATGAAATTATAAATATAAACATTTTCTTGATTCTGGTCGGCGGTAAAGAGACCGAAGCCGGTAAGCACGCCGTCACGCTCGATATAGGGAATGTGTACGGCAATTTTCTGACCGCTGAGGGTGAGGGTGTAATCCATATTGCCGGTCGGCTCGATTTCCACATATTCCTTGCCGTTCCATTCATAATAGACAATGTTGCCTGCGGCATCGGCAGTATAGGAAATCGTGGGAATATCGGTGGGCATGAGCGGAATTTTGGTAATCTTTTTGGAGAGCACAACCGAAGAAAGCTCCGTGGTAAGCGGACCTGCCTCGGGATTTTGCGCTGTACCGCCCGGCAGCTTTGCAGGGGCGAATTTCAAAACCGCTACACCAATCAGAGCGGCGACTGCCAAAACAACGAGCACAATCGTTACGATATTTTTCTTCCAATCAGATGTATTTTTCGTTTCGTTTTTCTTTTCTTCCTGTAATTCCTTCTTAGCTTCTGCTTTCAGCTTTTTTTCTTCAGCCTTTTTTGCTTTTGCTTCGGCTTTTTCGCGGGCAGCAGCTTCTTTTTTTGCTTTTTTTTCCTGCTCAGTCATCTATGTTACCTCTCTTTTCGTTTTAGGGGGTTTTCTTTCGTATTCGTAGCTTATTATACACGCTGCTTTCTTAAAAATCAAGCATGGGAAAACGTACCGTTCGCCGCCGGAATGTAGTGGTTTTTGAATGCCCACTTTACAAATTTTATGTTGTGAAACGCCTTAAATTATGGTATACTGGTTTATACTTATATATATATTTATTTTCTTAGGAGGCAAAAGCACTTGGCAAGGCTTCAAAATATCCATCGTTTGGTTGTGAAGGTTGGTACATCTTCCCTCACCTATGATACAGGTAAAATCAATATTCGACAGATGCAAAGACTCGTTCGCGTTCTTTCCGATTTACAGAATTCCGGGATGCAAATCGCTCTCGTAACCTCCGGCGCAATCGGCGTCGGCGTTGGTAAACTCGGTCTGCGTGAAAGACCGACCGACACCCCCGGCAGACAGGCAGCCGCTACCGTCGGTCAATGCGAGCTTATGTTCCTTTACGATAAACTCTTTTCTGAATACGGTCACTCCATCGGTCAGCTTTTAATGACCAAAAGCGACGTAGACAGCTTAGAACGCCGTGGCAATCTGATTAACGCCTTCGACAAAATTTTTGAATTCGGTGCAATCCCGATTATCAACGAAAATGATGCCGTTGCCGTTGAAGAAATCGTTTACGGCGACAACGACAGTCTTTCCGCTATCGTGGCAAAGCTCATTGATGCGGACGCTTTAATTATTTTAACCGATATTGACGGTCTCTACGATGCGAATCCGAAGGAAAATCCCGACGCTAAGCGCATCCCCGAGGTCAAAAAAATTGACGCCGACCTCTATGCCGTAGCCGGCAACCACGGTTCGAAATTCTCGACCGGCGGCATGATCACCAAGCTCCACGCGGCAGAAATCGCTACCGCTTCGGGCATTGACATGGTGGTTATGAACGGCGACACTCCCGAGAACATTTACCATGTCTTAGATGGCGAGGACATCGGCACGATTTTCAGAAAACAGGAACAGATTTAAGATAGATTTCCCCAAGAGGTGAATACATTGAACACATTAGAAACATTGGGTCAAGCGGCAAAGCAGGGCGCAAGAGCACTGCTCACGGCAACAACCGAGCAGAAAAACGAAGCGCTTCTCGCCATTGCCAAGGCTCTTTCGGAAAACTGTGATTATATTTTAGAAGAAAACGAAAAGGATTTGGAAGCCGCCCGTCAAAATGGTATGGCTACTTCCATGCTCGACCGTTTGGCGCTCTCGAAAGAACGCATTGAGGGTATGGCACAGGGCGTAAAGGAAGTTTCTGAGCTTCCCGACCCGGTGGGCAAGGTGCTTTCCGACACCGTGCGCCCGAACGGCTTACATATTCAAAAAGTCAGCGTACCGCTCGGCGTCATTGCGGTGATTTTCGAGGCACGTCCGAATGTGACGAGCGATGCCGCTTCGCTTTGCTTAAAATCCGGTAACGCTGTAATTTTGCGCGGCGGCAAGGAAGCCATTCACTCCAACAAGGCGATTGCTTCCGTTATGCAAAAGGCACTTGAGGGAACGGCTCTTCCGTCTGCCTGCATCGGCTTTGTGGAAGATACCAGCCGTGAAAGTGCTAATGCGCTCATGCGTCTCAATGAATATGTAGACGTGCTGATTCCGCGCGGCGGCAGAAACCTCATTCGTGCAACGGTGGAAAACGCAACAGTCCCCGTGATTGAAACCGGCGTCGGTAACTGCCACATTTATGTAGACAAGGATGCCAACCTCGAAATGGCACGAGACATCGTCTTTAACGCCAAGACCTCCCGCGTTTCGGTTTGCAATGCGGCGGAAAGCCTGCTCGTGCACAAGGATATTGCCGAAAAAGCCCTGCCGATGCTTTACGAGGCATTAAAAGAAAAAGACGTAATTCTCTATGGAGATGCACGTGCCAAGGCGATTTTACCGCAGATTGAAGCGGCAACCAAGGCAGACTTTGCGACCGAATATCTTGACTATAAAATGTCCGTGGCGATTGTGGATTCCTTAGACGAAGCCATTTCCCACATTTATAAATACTCCACCGGGCACAGTGACTGCATTGTGACGGATAACGATGCGGCGGCAAAGCGCTTCTTGCAAGAAGTTGATTCCGCGGCGGTTTACCACAATGCTTCCACCCGATTCACAGACGGCGGTTGCTTCGGCTTCGGCGCGGAAATCGGTATTTCTACCCAGAAGCTCCACGCAAGAGGCCCTTTAGGTCTGCCGCAATTAACATCCTTTAAATATCAGATTTCCGGCAATGGACAAAGGAGAGTGTAACATGGCAAACGAACAGAAAACACATAAAAAAGGTACGCGCCGCTGGGCATTCCCCTTGGGGCTTCTCATTGCCGTGCTTGCCATAATCGGTGTAGTTACCATTTTAGTTGCCGGTGTGAATGCCACGAAAAAAGGCATTGAAAAAAGCAAAAACTACGAGGAATACAACAAAATGCTAATTCCCGTAGTCATGAATGACCCCGACCCCTTTGATGACCTTACGAAAGCCAACCCCTCACAGCTTGTGGATATTTCGATTTGGTCCATTCTAAAAAAGGGACTTTCCCCCGATGATTACGAATACGGCGACAACGGCATGCTTTTGCCCGAGGCAGAAGTCAACGCCGAATTTAAACGCCTCTTCGGTTCGGAAATCCAGCCCACCCACGCTTCTATTGAGGGTTACGGCTATGATTTCGCCTATGACGCCAACAAGCAGGTCTATGTGATTCCGCTGACCGGTATTGTACCGATGTATACCCCCAAGGTTTTGGAAAAAGAAAAGAAAAATAACGCCGTGATTTTAACCGTTGGTTACTTATCCGGTGACCAGTGGCAGCAGGATTCCAACGGCAATATGTTGCCGCCCGAGCCCGACAAATATATGCGTGTAACCCTTCGCGAAAACGAGGGCAGTTATTATATCAGTGCTTTGCAGTCCACCTCGGCACCCGAAACCGCAACGCCGAATCCGACCGAAGCACCTGCAACCGAGGCACCGACCACTGAAGTACCGTCTCTGCCGGTAACCGAAGTGCCCGCTCCCGTGGAAACCGAAGCTACTGCCGAAACAACTGCTTAACCGTTACAGAAAACGATAAAGAAATAAAAGAGGTTTATTATGGTTAAAATTTCCCCTTCCATTCTCTCTGCGGATTACAGTATTTTAAAAGAAGAATTACAGCGTCTCAAGGATGCCGGTGCCGATTGGGTACACATCGACGTTATGGACGGTCACTTCGTACCGAACTTAACCCTCGGTGCCCCGATTGTCAAAGCCATTCGCCGTGTTTCCGACTTACCGTTTGACGCCCATTTAATGGTAGATGACCCGCTTTTCTTCGTAAAGGATTTTGCCGCGGCAGGCGCGGACTCCTTCACCTTCCACGTGGAAAGCAAGAGCGATATTGAAGAAACCATCACCGCCATCGAGCAGGCAGGCATGAAGCCGGCTTTGGCTGTAAAGCCCGCCACACCGATTGAAACAGTATTCCCCTATTTAGACAGACTTTTCATGGTTCTCGTGATGACCGTAGAGCCCGGCTTCGGCGGTCAGAGCTTCATGGAAGATCAGCTTTCTAAAATTACTGCTCTTAAAGAAGAGCTTCAAAAGCGTAACCTTTCTATGGAAATTCAGGTAGACGGCGGCATCAATAAGGATACTATCGTACTCGCCGCAAAGAAAGGTGCCAACAACTTTGTTTCGGGCAGTGCCCTTTTCTCGCAGAGCGACATGAAAGCCGCTGTGGCAGAATTCAAATCACTCGCCGAAAACGCTTAAATATTCTGCTTCTTCCCGAAAACGCGCGCAGGCCTCCGCTGTGAGGCGGTGCACACTGCCGTATTCTGAAAAGAGCGGCAAAAGGGCTTCCTGCTGAGCAGGTAAAAGCGCATAAAACCTTTGCGCGCGGCGATACCAAAAATCTGCGCCTTTCGTTTCGGAAGAAGCCGTTTTTAAATACGCATTCAAGCAATCTAAAAAGGCATTTGTATTGGGAAAAGCTATGAGCTGTTGTGTGGTTTTCTCTGCCGAAGTACCCGTTTTTGCGGGGCTTTCCTGTGTAAAAATCAAAAAACAGCCGCCGCCCTCGCTCGGCAATACGTCGATGCGAAGCGCCGCATCCCTTTGCCAAAAAAAGCCGTGGCGTTCCGCGGCAAGCCCCAGAATTTCCTGTAAAAAGAGCTTCGTTTCTCGATTCTTTTTACAAATGGAATCCAGGCTTAGGCAAAAATCCTCCAGTTCTTCCCGGCTTATGCGGACAAGCAAGCGGCTTTTCGAGCCCTTATACATTTTCAATGGCTTCTCCCCCTTTTACGATTTGTTTCTATAATTCATCATATTGCAGGGCAACTTGTCTTGCAACGCACAAAATTTGGAAAACGAGGTGGAAATCTTGCGTCAAGATGCATTCACAGCGGACGACGGGCAGATCTTTACGCCCGAAGTCAAAGCGGACATCAAGTCCACACAGCGCTCCATGCTGGATTTACTCATCATGCTAGCAGCGCCGACGCTCATTTCTCTTTATTATTACGGCGCGCACGCCTTTTATTTGATTTTAACATCCGTCCTCACCGCCGTAGTGCTAGAATATCTGGGCGGAAAAATGCTACACAACTTCCCGACCCCGCGTGACCTTTCCGCTGTGGTTACGGGTGTTTGCATTGCCCTTTGTCTGCCTGCCAGCGCACCGCTTTGGCTTGCGTCTATCGGTGCGGCGTTTGCGATTTTGGTTGCAAAGCTGCCCTTCGGTAATGCGCGAACCACGCTCTTTTCGCCTACAGCGGCAGGCCTTTGCTTTTTAGCGGTCTGCTTCCCGAAGATTCTCTTTTGCTATCCCGCAGTACCCGGCGTCGGTGAACCGGTCAGCCTGTACGGCACAGCCGCCTTTACACCCGGTGTATCGCTTGCCAGTATGCTTTCGAACAGTACCGCGCTCGGCAACCATTCCACCAACTATCTTATGGTTTTACTGGGTGACTTCGCAGGCCCCATGGGTGCAACCTGTATCATTGCCCTTTTGGGTGCGCTTTGCTATTTGGCGATTCGTCGCTTCAAGGCGTTTGAAGTTTCCGCTTCTTTCCTGCTCACCTGCGCAATCGGCGCATTCCTGTTCCCGAGAATTTTAAGTGGACGCTTCCAGTCCGTCTTTATGGAGCTTTCCTCCGGTCTTTTGCTGTTTGCCGCCATTTTCTTATTGCCCAATGAGATTCTTTTGCCCAAACGTTTTTACGGCAGAATCCTTTACGGCGTTGTGGCAGGCTTCTGCACTATGCTTCTGCGCCGCTTCGGTGCCTTTGAAGAGGGTGTTATTTTCGTAATTCTTTTAATGAACGTTTTAGCACCTACCTTTAACCATTTACCGCTCACCGGCTTTGAGAGAAAACGTCTTTCCAAGGCTCGCCAGAAGCGCCGTGCTTTAGAAGAAGAAAAAGCACATGAGCAATGGTTTAAAGAAAGTGAAACCGAAATCAACGAAGAAGCTTTGGAAGAATCCACCGCAGAGCTTCCCAAGGCAACTGAAGAAACTGCGCCCACATTAGAAGAACAGATTTTAAATTCCACGGTTCTCGAAGAGAAAGAAGCAAAAGAAACTGCCGCTTCGCAGACTGAGCCGACCAAGAACGCCGCACCGGCTGTCCCGGAGGCATCACAAAAAGCCGAAGCAGTCTCTAAAGCAGTTTCCGATGAAGAAACCGAAGCAGAAGGGGGTGCGCAAAATGGCTGAACCGAAAGGTAGTCTTAAAAAGCGCATACTCTCCAGTGCGCTGATTAAAAACCCCATTTTATTTGAGGCGGTCGGACTTTCGCCCGTACTTGCAATGACGGTTTCTCTCAAGTCCTCCATTATTTTGGCGGTTGCCTCTTGCGTGGAGCTTGTTTTCATTGAATTTTTTGCAAGTTTAGCACTCAAAAAGGTGAAGCGTTGGCTTCGCATGCCGATTTACGCCTTACTCGGCGTACTGCTGAATCTTCCCGTTTTCGCCTTTTTCAATTATGTAGCACCGAATGAGTCTCTTTATGCCGGCATCTTTTTGCCGCTGATTGCTGTAAATTCTCTCATTGCCCTGCACTGTGAGCGTTACGCCGTCAAGCATTCTGTAAAGAGCTCTTTGGCAGATGCGATTTTCGCCTCTCTCGGCTACGTGTTCGTTATTTTACTGGTCGGTACGATTCGTGAAATTATCGGCAGCGGCACCATTTATGATGTAGATTTGCACTTCCCCGTAAAGCTGAGCGGTATGCTCCTGCCCTTCGGCGGCTTTTTAATCCTCGGCTTCCTTGCCGCAGTGGTAAAGGCCATTTTGGCAAGAACCGTACCGGATGCACATCCCGAACGCGCGTTCAGCATGCAGGAAATTTCGCAGTCTCATTTAGATTCCTTTAAATCTCTTGTAGATACCGAATTTAACCCCTACGCGGACGAAGAGGATGAAACCGAAACCGTACCGCGCATGAAAAAATCGGCTAAGCCGAAAAAAGAAAAGGCAGAAAAGCCGAAATCCGAAAAAGCAAAATCCAAAAAACCGAAAGCAGAAAAAGTAAAGGCGGAAAAAGCGCCGAAGCCTAAAAAGGAAAAGAAAGAAAAGAAGCCGAAAAAATCGGCGGCAAAGCCCGAACAGAAAAAGCCGCTTTCTCTCGAAGAAACGGCAAAGCTCGAAGAAAGAAGAGAGCACCGCGCCGTACGTGACAGCTATCTTTTAGACTTCGACGAAATTCTTTCGGATTTGGATGCCTATAAGAAAGCCCACGAAGAAACTACGGCTTCCGAGGAAGCCCCGAAAGATACAGAGAAAGGCGGCGATACAAAATGACCGTAATCAGCAGTTTATTTTCCACGGCCTTTTTAGCCTGCCTTTTGCAAAATCTGATTTTCACGGGCGGCTACGGTGCAGATGAGGCCCTGCGTATGTCGGCAAAGCCCCGTCAGCTCTTCCCGCTAAGCCTTTTCATTATTTATTTTTCCACTTTTGTTTCTCTCACCTGTGTCCTTCTGGAAAGAATCCCGTTCGTTCGAGCGCTTAGCGTTTACGGTCACGCCGCTCTTTTTGTCAGCGTGCTGATTGTGTTTTATCTCATCACTACCGTGCTTGTGCTCTATGTATTCAAAGCGAAAAAGCGCACCGTGCGTCGCGTTGGTATTGCTGCCTTTAACACCTTGGTTTTGGCAATTCCTTTCATCAATCAGCGTGCCGCTTTCGGTATTTTCGAAGCACTCGGTGTCGGCATCGGTGCCGGTCTTGCCTTTGTGCTTGCGGTTTTGCTTTTAAACTTAGGCCTTCGCGCCTTAGACAAAAACGAAGCTATCCCGGCGGCATTCAAGGGCACACCCGCTATTTTTCTCTATGCGGCGCTTTTGTCGCTCGCCTTTACCGGATTTACCGGAAGGAGTCTGAGCTTATAATATGTTGAAAGATTCCAAACGTTTAAAGCATCACAGAAAAAGCTATTATCCGTTTTCTAAAGAATATCCCGGGCGTTCCCACAGCACCTACGCCATCGGTGAAACCCGCGAACGAAGAAAACGCGAACAGCGTTCCAATGTCTTTTATGCGTTGGCGCTGGTCTTCCTCTTTCTGCTCACCTTTTTCCTCGTGTATCTCGCGGTATTTCTTTCCAACCGTCCCATTCGCGAAGAAAATCACACACCGCTTCCGTCGACAGAGCATTTAGTGGCTTTGGAGATGCCCAAGGAAGCCTTAAACGGCGGCATCGCCTTAGAGCTGTTTTTGGAAGATTTACAAAATGAAAATGCCAATGCCGTAATGATTGAATACAAAGCACCTTCGGGCTTTTTGAGCTATACTTCCATGGATTCCACGGCGGCAGACATCGGTGCTTCCACCCGTGCCTACCCGACCTTTATGGACAGCATTGAAACCTTAAAGGCGAAAGGCTATAAAATCATTGCGAAATACGCCTGCTTTGAGGATACTCTGGCGGCATCCTCTCTTCCGGGTGCGGCTATCACCTTGGCAGACGGTGTCAGCCTTTGGCTGGACGAAAGCGCACAAAAGGACGGTAAACCCTGGCTGAATCCTTATGCGGATGTCGCGGTAAACTATCTTTTAGGGCTTATCAAAGAAGCCCCAACGTTCGGTGCAGATTATGTGCTTTTGGACGGCGTGCAGTTCCCGGTCGGCCGCTTTGCCGAAACGGCGGTTTTCCCCTATGCAGACGTCAAGGGGATTTCCAAAAATGCGGCTTTGCAGGAATTTTTGCAAAAGGTCAAGGATGCGCTTGGGGATTTAGAGTTTTCCGTCACCCTCACTGTGTCCGATATTCTTTACGGCAATGCGGTGGCGTATGACGGTACCTTGCTCAGCGCGCCCTGCAATTTTATTACCATAGATTTTCAAAAAACCGCGGAAGTGGAAGCTGTTTTAAAAGCCAACAATGCCGGCTTTGCTGAGCTTTCTCAAGCCGAATACTTTGTGCCTGCCGCCGCGGCGGTGGAAGCCAAGCTGGAAACCGATGCGAAGGATAAGACCGTTGTGGTTTTAACCAACCGCGAAAATACAACGCAAAATATACAAGATGCGGGTTTTGCGCACTCGATTTCGGTTTCTTAAAATTCGCTTGACAATCCTAGGGTCAATATGGTATTCTTTACTACAGTATGTAGATACTATTCCTTGAAGGGGAGTAGCTTTTTTCCCTCTGTCAACATCGTGTCGCACTGCGGCTGGCTGAGGGACTTAAGATTGGAAATGTGTCGAGTGTTTCGGTGCAGTTCAATTTTCGGTAGCGAGACCTTCGACAAAGTAAGTCCAAGCTTTGTCGAAGGTCTTTTTTTATAAGTAACTACAAAGGAGGACGCAGTATGAAAGCATATTTGCAGTCAACAGACGAAGTTTTTAGCGAACTTCAAACCCAAGAAACCGGTCTAACAGCGGCTGAAGCGGAAAAAAGACTCGCCGAAAACGGACCGAACAAGTTAAAAGAGGGCAAAAAGAAAAGCATCTGGCGCCGTCTTTTTGAACAATTTTGTGATCCAATGATTTTAATCTTAATCGCTGCGGCAGCCATTTCGGCTATCACCGCCGCTATGGAGCACGAATTCCCGACCGATGTTATCATCATCTTAGCTGTTGTTATTTTGAATGCTGTGCTCGGCGTATATCAAGAAAGCAAAGCCGAAAAAGCCATTGAAGCCTTACAGGAAATGGCTGCTGCGACCTCTAAAGTCATGCGTGACGGCAAGGTTATGGAAATCCACAGCTCTGACCTCGTTGTCGGCGATGTGATTCTCTTAGAAGCCGGCGATGCCGTACCCGCCGATGCACGAATCCTGGAAAGCGCCAGCCTCAAGATTGAAGAAGCCGCGCTGACCGGCGAAAGCGTACCCGTTTTAAAGAAAATTGATACACTCCTGTTAGGTGACCAGAAGGATGTTCCGCTCGGTGACCGTAAAAACATGATGTATATGGGCTCCTCCGTTGTATACGGCCACGGTAAAGCGGTCGTTACCGGGACAGGCATGGACACCGAAATGGGTAAAATTGCAGGCGCACTTGCCGATGCAAAGGATTCCCAGACGCCCTTACAGTTAAAGCTTGCACAGCTCAGTAAAATCCTCAGCGGCATCGTTTTGGGCATTTGTGTGTTTATGTTCATTTTCGACATCATTCGCCGCTATGTAACCGGCGGTGTGCCCGATTTCTCCTTCCTCTTGAATTCCTTCATGATTGCGGTTTCTCTGGCTGTTGCCGCGATTCCCGAAGGTCTTGTCGCTGTTGTTACCGTCGTGCTTTCTATCGGCGTTACCAATATGTCTAAGAAAAATGCGATTGTTCGCCGCTTGACCGCCGTTGAAACCCTCGGCTGTGCACAGGTCATCTGCTCCGATAAAACCGGTACACTTACCCAGAATAAGATGACCGTTGTAGAGCATTACGGCGATAATGAAGAGCTTTTGGCACAGGGCATGACCCTTTGCACCGACGTGCATATCGACGATGACGGCAATTTGGTCGGTGAACCGACAGAAGCCGCACTCGTAAACTATGGTCTTTCTCTCAACTTCAATAAGAATGACCTCTTAAAAACCATGCCGCGTGTAGGCGAAGCACCCTTCGACTCCATGCGTAAAAAGATGTCCACCGTTCACAAAACCGAAGAAGGCTTCCTGCAATTCACAAAGGGCGCACCCGATGTTGTCTTAAAGGATTGCACCCAGATTTTAAAGGACGGCAAAGTCCGCGACATCACCGCCGAGGACAGAGCAGAAATCCTCGCCCACAACAAAGCCTTTGCCGATAAGGCATTGCGCGTACTCGCCTGTAGCTTCAAAACGTATGACGATATGCCCGCAGACCAAAGCCCCGAAGCCCTTGAAAACAACCTTGTTTTCTTAGGTCTTGTCGGTATGATCGACCCCGTTCGTCCCGAAGTTAAAGCCGCTATCGACGAGTGCCGCAGAGCAGGCATCCGTCCGATTATGATTACCGGCGACCATAAGGACACCGCAGTAGCCATTGCTACCGAGCTTGGCATTGTAAAGAGCGCAGACGAAGCTCTTACCGGTGCAGAGCTTGACGAAATTTCGGATGAAGATTTCGAAAAGACCGTACTTCACTACTCTGTTTACGGACGAGTTCAGCCGGAGCACAAGGTTCGTATTGTTAACGCCCTCAAGAAACAGGGCTTAGTTACCGCGATGACCGGTGACGGCGTAAACGATGCACCCTCCATTAAGAGTGCAGACATCGGCGTCGGCATGGGTATTACCGGTACAGACGTTACCAAGAACGTTGCCGACATGGTTCTTGCGGATGATAACTTCGCAACCATCGTTTCCGCTGTTAAGGAAGGCAGACGTATTTACGACAACATTCGTAAATCTATCCAGTTCCTTTTGGCATCCAACCTCAGTGAGGTACTTTCGATTTTCGCCGCAAACCTCTTAGGCTTCACCATTTTACAGCCCGTACACTTACTTTGGATTAACCTTGTAACCGACTGCTTCCCGGCACTCGCGCTCAGCATGGAAAAGGGTGAAAAAGACCTCATGCAGCGTCCGCCCCGTAAAGCAACAGACGGTATTTTCGCCGGCGGTGTCGGCTTCGACGTCGCTTACCAGGGCTTATTCGTTACCATTTTAACCCTTGCCGCTTACTTCATCGGTCATTTCATCGAAGCCGGCAGATGGGAAATTGTAAACAGCCCCGACGGCATGACCATGGCATTCTTAACCATGTCCATGTGCGAAATCTTCCACTCGCTCAACATGCGTTCGCAAAAAGGCTCCGTAATTAAGATGGCGATGCAGGGCAGCCACAACAAGTTCTTGGCGCTCTCCACGCTCATGTCCTTTATCACCACGACCTTCGTTATCTATTGCCCTGGCCTTTCCGACGCCTTCGGCTTCACACACATCAGCTTTGTAGAATATATTACAGCTATGGCACTCGCCTTCGCGATTGTTCCCTTAGTTGAAATTGTTAAGCTGATTCAAAGAGCTGTGACGAAGCACAAAGCCAATGCGAAATAATTGACCTTATCAAATGCGACATTAGTTGGCGTTTTCCCATATTAGACTGCCCCGCTTCCTGTGTGCTTACAGGAGGCGGGGTAGTCTTTTTCTATGCTATTTTATTGTCTGTTTAAAAGCTGGATACCGGGTTTGCATATTTTAGGAGAATACCTTCGGTAGCTCATTAAAGTGCTTTAAAAGTCTTTTCTTTAGTATTAAAAGGCTTTAATGCAGAAAGAGTGCCGTTAGAAGTGCACCACCGCCTGCCGCCCCTAAAAAGGAAAGCGTTAAAAGGCAAATCTGCTTACCCTTTGCCTTTCGCTTCCCAGTTTTCGGCACACGGTCGGCAGAACAAAGGGCGGATTCAGCCGCCGCGCGCAGTTTTTTCTCGTCGGTTTTTGCATAATCGGGATTCACAAAGAAAAAAGCGCGTTCAAAATATTTAGAGCCGGTTTCCCGAATTTCGAGAACCTGTCGATTGATGCCTTTCACCATAAAAACGCTCCTTTTCTTTCTGTTTGTTTCAAGCTTTAGTATCGGCATTTTTAAGAATACTATACAAAAATTTCCGGGAATTTTGTGCAACAAAAAACGGCGTTTTTTGTCAATATGGGATTTTAACCAAATTTGAACAAACTGTAAATATACAGAGAGTATAGCTTTTTAATGTTCAAAAATGTTCAAAACTCTGTTCAAAGTGTTAATAAGTAGCCCAAAAATCACGAAAAATAAGAAACTTAGAAAGTTTTGAACATTGTTTATAAACTTTATCAAAACTTTTGGACACTACTATTTGTTTTCGTTTCTTTACAAAATATACGCTTTGGAAAGCGTCTTAGTTAAGATATGAATTTTTTTCTTGTGCAATTTGCCATTGTCAAATATTCCCATAATTTAAAGAAATTTTTGTAAACAAAGCTAAGAGCTTTTCTGCCACTAAAAGCCGGAAATTTTCTTTTCGATTTCTTTCTGCTTTTCTAATGCAAAAAGGCTGTACCCTTTCCGGGCACAGCCTTTTTTTACTTTTCTTCTCTTGTGTGAATGGTGAAATCCGCGTTCAGCTCCAAGGCGCCGCACTTTTTGTTATAGTTGCTGTCATAGCAATGGGCGCCGGTGATATTCAACGCCGACTCATAGAGCAACTTGGTAAACACCCGGTCAAAGACCTGAAACGATTTGACCGCGCCGCTTTCATACGGCACAAAAATTGCCACTTTCACCACTGTATCCACAATTCGACCCTTCGAAATAATCTGAGAGCCGTCGGGATTATAGCGTGTCAGCTGTTCGCCGATAGTTGTTTTATCGGTTGTGAATGCCACAATCGGTTTCGACACCGGCGTTGTGCAAATGCTGTTTTCATAAGCGATTTTAAAATCCAAATCCGAAAAGCTCGGGTCGCTTGTGAAATCCTGCACCAGCTTATCTAAATAGCCACTGGCTACAAGCATAGTTCCTCTTCCTTTCCGTTATTTTTCTAAAATGGCCCGAATGTAAAAGACCTTATCCCCTTTATAAATTTTCTGCGCGTGCAAAATGCGATAGCGACTGTGTTCGCTGTCCACAAGGCGAGCTTCTTTCGAAAGTCTACTAAGATCATGCGCGGCAGGCCCTATGTAAAGATAGGGTTCGCGCACGATTCTGCCGAGAAGCGTAACATCTTCTTCCGGAAGGCGCTTGGTCGGCTGTAAATACGCTTTAAAAAGCGGAGACTTCCAAGCCCCGTCCTCGAGATACACACTGCGCGCATAACTGCTGTTAAACTCCATGGCTACACCTGCGCAAAGACGAAATCATCGTCTTTTAAATACGGTGCGGCGGCAAGCAGACAGTCATCCCGCAGACACACAGCCGCTTCCAAAAGCACCTGCGGACTGCTGTGCACACTGACCTCTCCGGCACGAAATGCAGTTTCGCCCTCGCGCAGCTTCGGGGAACGCAGTAAAAGGCGATAATTGGCAATCGCTGCCGCCGCCTCTAAGACAGCAGGCTCGCTCGCAAATTTGGGGTCTTTCAGTCTTTTAAAGCACTGGGCGGCACAAACCGCGACCACGGGCATGGCATCGGCAAGCTCTTCCTTGGAGAGGCCGCCGAACCGCATAAGAATCCCGGCTATCTGAATGGTATCCAGCATCTCTCCACCTCCCGGCGTTAAGCGAGCACCTTAGCCGCGTCTGTGTAGATTTTGGAGAAGCCGGAAATCTGGGTGATCGCCGCACGCTCGAGCTGTTTGTCGATGAGCTTATCGTATTCGGTCAAAATGCCGCCGGCAGTTACCATTTCGAGGGCGCAGGTCTTATCAAGACCGATGAGCTTGCCGGTCGGTACAGCCGCGCTCTTTAAGAGCTTTGCACCGAAGGGTGTCACTGCCTTGCCGGTGCCGTGGAAGGTAAGACCTGCCGCCGCGTCGCGCATTTCGGGCATTTTGAGAATTGCCGCCGCTCTGTCGGGTGCGGCGATCATGGTATTGAGTGCATAAGGGTCGAAACCGTTCCAGAAATCGACCAAAGCCGCATAGTCGAGGGGCTTAGAATTGAGGCTGACCACAGGTGCGGGATTGCTGTTGCCGTCGCCCTTTTCGAGAACCTCCACAGCATCCTTGAGCTGGGTTCTGGCGATGTACGCGCCAATCTGCTTCAAGGTGACGGTGAAAAGGTCGAGTCTCTGGAAGCGGAGGGCTTCATAGGAGGCTACGAGCATTCTGCCGCGCTTTTTAAGCTTCACAAGATTTTCCTGTGTATGAACGGCAGTTTCGGGAATTGCCGCACCCTCGGCAGTGATTTTGAGTTCCTTTTCCGCATCGGTCGGCACGGAAGCGATGGTGCGGTAATCCATGCCGTTGATATTGGTCTTGGTGGCGATAAGGTCCTTCAAGACGTCCGCTTCCTCCAAGCCCTTGCGCACGGCACGTGCCACATATTCGGGGAAAAGCGCGGCGCTGTCGCTGGTTTTAAAGAATTTCTCGATGCTGTCGCTGCCGGCACCGTGAATTTTAATGTCAAAGCGCTTTAACTGTCTTTCAAACGCATCGAGGCCCTCTAAGGCGGTGCCCTTATAGTTTTCGGACGGGTCCACATTTTCCAGTTCTGCGGTAAAGCCCTTTGCAGAAGTATAAAGACCCTTGTCGAGTTTTAAAGTTTCAAATTGTGCCATAATAACATTTCCTTTCTCTTTTAAAATTTGAATGCCGTATTCTGCACGGCTTTTTCACCTGTGTTTTTTCTTGCCGCCAAAAGCGGTACGGGGATTTGCGCCGTTTTGCGGGCTTCTTTAAATGCCTCGCAGGCGGTTTGCAGCTCTTCGGTGGAAAGGTCACGGCAAATCGCCTGACGCATTTCCTCGGAAAACGTCGGGAACGCCTTAGCACTTTCTTTCAGAAACGTTTCGCGCAATACCGCCAAATAACGCTCTCCGTCCGCCGCTTTTGCCTTTAACGCCGCAAATTCCTTTTGCAGTTTACCGGCTTCGGCCTTGGTGAGATAAATTCCCTCGGCCTTTTCGGTTTTCACCGCCTTTTCCAAAACCTTTTCGAGAGAAAAGCTCTTGGTCACACCCGCATTTTTCTGTGCAGGCACGGCAACAAAGGACCACTCATAGGCATCGGTCGGCTCTTCTAAGCTGAAATGGCAAAGGGTGTCGCCGTAGATTCTGCCGCGGCGATGCTGGCAAGGCTCCTGTCTTTCATCCTTACCACAGACGGAGCAAACCGCCTTTTGCACCGCACAGCTCACCGAGACCTCCTTTTTAATACCTGCACCGATTTCCGCAATCAGTTCTTCGTTTTTGGGCAGTCTCGGCATATAGCAATAAGCCTTTAAATAGGTGTAAGGCTCGCCGAGGCTGTTCTTTCGTGTTTCGTCGCAAATCACCTCCGTTTTAAAGGTTCTGGCGCTCTGGTCATCGGCATTCATGCTGTGATTTTTAATTGCCGTCTTGCCCAAAAACAAGGGGGCAAGGGCTTTTAAGCTTTCTGCCGAAAAGCGTTCGAAATCACGGTCGATTTCGTTGTCGCAAAGCACGGCGGAAAAGACAAAGACCTCATCCTTTCCCAGCTCCTTTTGCGTAAAGCGGTTGATGAGCGCCATGGTTTCGTCGCTCGGCACCTCTGTGCCCGCCGCATTCGCGTCAAAGCTCTTTTGCATGTTCTTCCTCCTCTTTTTTGCCCTCTTTCGAGAGCTTTTCTAAGATTTCCTGTGTCTTGGCATCCAAATTGCGTACCTGTGCCCTGTCGAGTGTATCCTCTAAGGTGATGTCCTTCCAGTGCACGCGAATCTCACCCGTGTAGCCGAAGGCGAGCAAATGCGTTTTGCAGATTTGCTGGATGACAGGGGTGAGCACACGGCGATAGTGCAAAAGCTCCGTTGTTAAAACATCCTCCTGCTCCGCCGCCATACGTTCGGTGGTCGACCAGGAAAGACCAAGCATGAACGGCGGCAAAGAGAGCTTCGCCACAATCTGCTCGAGCATCTGGCGCACGGGGATTTCACTGTCTAAAATCGGATTATCCGCACCGATAGCTTTAATCTGCACATCCCCGACCGACACAAAATCGCGCACCTCGGCGCTACGCATCGCACTGCTCCACTCGTTAGCAATCTGCATCGCACGTTCTTTCGCGAACGCCTTACCGCCCAAATCCTCCGGCGGCTTATAGGTCACGGCGAAACGCACATTGCCCACACGCTCCCAGTTTTTCTCTATGGATTCATAGATTTTCAAAAGCACGGAGCTGACAAACGGCAAGCCCTCTAAAATGGATGTGCCGTATACCGCACCGGGCTGGGCGTTGAGCGCCGTAGTGAGGAAATTTTCCTGTCTCGGAAGTGGAGTCCCGTTGCCGCCGTCATTTAAAAGCACCTGTGCCCGTTTGAAATCCGTTTTGGAGCGCTTTAAAAGGTAATCCTTACGCGGCGCGGTATATAAATAGGAAATCGCGCCGTCCTCATCCTTTACCATTTCCGCCACTGCCGTGCCGAAGGTCAAAAGCTCCTCAAAATAGGTATCGAGAAAGCTTTGGAGCGATACACTGCCGCAGTCCGAGGGGATTTCCTCCTGAAAGCGGTCCAAAACCTTTTGAAAACGCGGGGAATCGCATTCCACATAAAAGCCGCCGGTGAGCCTAACGAGCTTCGTAATCGCCGCGTCAATAATCGGAATCGCTTCGCGCAAAGATAAAAATAAATCCCCGCTCACAGACGGCGGTGCGACATATTCTGAAAGCAGTAAAAACGGATGCTTCTTTTCCTGTCCCTCTACCGAAAGCACAGGCTCTTTCTGTTCTTTTCTAGTTTTGGATTTTCTGAATCTTTCTAAAATAGCCAAATCAGCACCTCCCTTCTCTCGCGGTCGTGAGAACAAAGAAGCTGTCCTCTTCCGCTTCGAGTGCTGTTGTCACAAAATAACGGATATCATCCATAGCGTGGTCATGCTCTTTTTTCACCGCATCGTAACGGGCACTTTCATCCCAGCGATAAAGTGAAAATTCGCGAATAGCATCCGTACACTCCTTGGTTATACGAATCTCCTTGTTTTTGAGTGCATCCGAGGTCTTGCGAATACCGCTTAAAACATCGTTTTGCGCGCGGGTCACGGTGAATTTGCCGTGCCGCTTGATGCACGCGATAAAGGATGCCGCCGAGGGGTCAACAATCACACGCTCCACCTTACGTGAGCCGACGAGAGTGCAAAGCGAACGGTAATATTCCTCGTCGGTCATTTGAAAGCCTTTCTGCTTTGAGTCGTGATAGAATTCCTTCAAGCGATACCAACAGCCGTCCTTTTCGCCCCAAAGACCCATAGAAGTCGGGTTGACTGTGCCGTAGTCACACGAAACGATATAACGACTGCATGTTTTCGGTGCATCAAAGAGATAGGTCGAGTCAAAGAACGGATAAACAAGCCCGTCCTGCGCCACCCACTGCCCTAAAACGAAGCGCTTATAAAACGCGCCGCTGTAAAGGCTTCGGTAACGCTGTAGGGTCTTTTCGGAAAGCGTGGGATTGTCCTCCATTTGAAAATGGAGATATAGG
This sequence comes from Acutalibacter sp., assembly GCA_020025775.1. Lineage (GTDB taxonomy): Bacteria > Bacillota > Clostridia > Oscillospirales > Acutalibacteraceae > Fimenecus. The sequence goes on along the minus strand of JAHHRN010000001.1, from coordinate 351,807 downwards.
CAGTTTTTCTCCTCACTTTTCAAAATCCATTCCTTATAAAACCAGTGTGCGGGATGCTCGGGATTGCAGTTGAACCAGAGCTTTGCGCCCTCTAAGGAACAACGTGCAATCGCCTGTTCGCAAAACGAACGTGGCATCAGTGCCGCTTCGTCGAGCATGACGCCGCCAAGGGTCATACCCTGAATGAGTGCGGCAGAGGATTCATCCTTGCCGCCGAAAAGATAAAAGCGATTGGTTCTTTCTCCCTTAGAAATTTCTAAATAATGCTTGGAAACCTGCTCCTTGCAGGTAAAGCCCAGTTGGGAAAGCAGGGGCAAAAGCGGTGTTAATACATTGCGACGAAGCCCCATAATCGTTTTGCCGCAAAGCGCAAACGAGGTGTCATTGAAGCGGTAAAACGCCCAAAAGATGAACGACAGCGACATGCAGACCGTTTTGCCGCTGCGCACCGCACCGTCGCAAATGACCGCATCGCGATTTTTATAGGGGCTGTCCTGACACCACCAGCAAAGCAGCTTTAACTGCTTTTCGGAAAACTCGGTGAATTCGTCTATTCGCATGCTGTTTCACCGCCGTTTTGGAGCGCCAACGCTGATTTTTCGAGGGCCTTATAGAAGGGCTCTGCCGTCTCCTTGTCGCCGCCCTTTAATTCCGCCAGCTTCTCGAGTGCCTTTAAGCGGTCGAAAAATTTAATCTCCATGCCGCCCGTTTTGGGTCTCTTAATTTCCGAAACCATAAATAAATCGAGGCTGTCGAGGTCAAATTCCGCGGCGGGATTTTCTGAAAAGAGCAGGCGCACCGCATCTGCCGCCGAGCCGAACGCCAAACGGCGATAGCCTGCAATCAGCTCCGCCTCCACGGTTTTTTCCTCGGCTTCGAGGGCGGCAATCTCCTTTTGCACCGCCTTTTCCGAGAGCAGCTTATTTGCCGTTTGCTCGGGAAAAACGGGAAAGCCTGCGGCGCGTGCCGCTTCCCTGCCGTTGCGCGTTTTTACATAAAATCTGCAAAAATCCGCTTGCTTTTTACTGAGTTTCTTCTTTTTTTCCATGCTTTTTCGTCCTTTCTTCGGTGTTTGGAATCAAGCGCTTTCACCCATAGTCCGAAGTGCACGAAATTGCAGAAATCCTAGAACAACACTTTTTAAAATTATGTTCATTATCACTAAAATGCACTGTTCCTGCCCCTCTGCTCCTGTTGACAAATGTCTATAAAACGCCTAAAATATAATGATATACATTTTTATTCGCATTTTTAAACTATGGTTTTATTAGAAAAGAAACGAGGCAGAACACATGCATAAGCTATTTCCCTACGCTAAAGCTTATCGAATCCACTCGATCATTTGTCCGTTTTTGATGATTGCAGAAGTTATTTTCGAGCTTTTCATCCCGTATTACATGGCAGATATTATCGACGTCGGTATTGCAGAAGCAAACATGCCCTATATTCTCAGAACAGGTGCAAAGATGCTGACCTTTGCGCTTTGCGCCCTGATTTGCGGTGCGAGCGCGGCACGTCTTTCTTCGATTGCCGCCATGGGTCTCGGTGCCAATGTGCGCGAGGCCATGTTCGGTCGCATGCAGGAATTTTCCTTTGCGAACATCGACAAATTTTCCACCGCATCTCTCGTCACCCGTATGACGACCGATGTCACCACAGTGCAGAACGTTTACCAAATGCTCCTGCGCATGACCTTCCGTGCGCCCGTGCAGTTCGTATCCGCACTTATTCTGTGCTTCCGCATTAACCGTAAGGTTTCGGTGGTCTTTTTATTCGTCATTCCGCTTATTGTCTGCTTTATGCTCATCTTCGGACCTCTCGCGATGAAAAGGTTTAAAAAAATGATGGGTATGTTCGACGGTCTTAATGCCTCCCTGCAGGAAAACCTCATCGGCATCCGTGTGGTCAAGGCCTTTGCCCGTGAGCCCTTTGAAAAGCAGAAATTCGAAAAGGCAAACAGCAACCTTGTAAACGCCGCCATTTCCGCAGAGCGTCTCATGGTAACTGCACAGCCCCTCATGATGCTCGTTTTATACGCTACCATTTTGGTTATTGTGTATTTAAGCTCGCGCCTCATCGTGGCAGGTGAGCTTGAAATCGGTAAATTCACCACCGTTGTCACCTACATCATGCAAATTCTCATGTCTCTCGTAATGATTGCGATGCTCCTTGTCAACTATGTTTTGGCACGCGCATCCATTTCGAGAATTTGTGAGGTCTTAAACGAAGAACCGCAAATTAAGGACAAAGAAAATGCCGACACCGCCCCCATTCCCACCGGCAGTGTCGAGTTTAAAGACGTTTCCTTTAAATACAACCCCGAGGGTGCAGAAAACGTGGTAGACCACGTTTCATTCTCGGTAAAATCAGGTGAAACCATCGGCATCGTCGGCGGCACGGGCAGTGCAAAAACCACCCTTTTAAGCCTGATTCCCCGTCTTTACGATGTCACCGAAGGCGAAGTGCTCGTCTCGGGTAAAAACGTAAAGGATTATTCTATTGAAACCCTCCGCGAAGCTTGCAGTATGGTTCTGCAAAAGAACGTTCTTTTTTCGGGCAGTATCTTAGAAAACCTGCGTTGGGGCAATGAAAACGCCACAAAGGAAGAAATTATCGAAGCCTGCAAAGCCGCACAGGCGCATGACTTCATTGAAAGCTTCCCCGACGGCTATGAAACCGATTTGGGACAGGGCGGCGTCAATGTTTCCGGCGGTCAAAAACAGCGTCTTTGCATCGCACGCGCCCTCTTAAAGAAGCCCCGAATTTTAATTTTGGATGACTCCACGAGCGCCGTGGATACCATTACCGACAGCAAAATCCGTGCGGCATTCCGCAAAGAAATCCCCGATACCACCGTGTTTATCATCGCCCAGCGCATCACCTCCGTGATGGATGCCGATAAAATCATCGTGTTAAACAGCGGCAAAATCGAGGACATGGGCACACACGAGGAGCTTCTCGAACGCTGTCCCGTTTACGAAGAGATCTACCTTTCCCAGCAGAAAGGCACGTTACAGCAGGAAGGAGGTCTTTCTGATGGCAAAACCGAATAAGAACAAATATGCAAAGCCTAAAAACACGAAAAAGACCTTTTTCCGTCTGCTCTCGTATTTAGCGAAGCAGAAATGGCTGCTTTTACCCGTATTTTTACTGGTCGCTCTCAGCACCGCCGGCATGGTTTCCGCCTCTTACTTTTTAAAGGTGTTAATTGATGATTATTTAACCCCCATGATTTCCGTCGGTCTTGCAAATGCCGATTTCACCCCGCTTTTCAAACTTCTCGGCGTTATGGCAACGGTATTCCTACTCAGTGCACTTGCCTCCTACGGCTATGCGCGCATCATGCTTCAGCTTTCCCAATCCACGGTAAAGCTTCTGCGTCATGATTTATTTGAAGCGACCGAAGCCCTGCCGATTTCCTATTTCGACACCCACACCCACGGCGATATGATGAGCCGTTTTACGAACGATGTGGACACCGTTCGTAACTTTTTAAGCACAGGCTTCGTACAGACCCTTTCGTCTCTGCTCTCGATTCTTTCCACCTCGATTATGATGCTGGTTTTGAGCTGGAGACTTTCCATTGTTATGGCGGTGGGCGTCCTTTGCATGTCGCTCATCATCCGCTTTTTGGGCAAAAAAAGTGCCCGCTATTTTAGAAAACAGCAGGCAGCGCTCGGCAAAGCAAACGGCTTTATTGAAGAAATGATTGAGGGGCAAAAGGTTATTAAGGTCTTTAATCACGAAAAGAAAAGCCAGGAAGATTTTAAAGAGCTTAACGAGGCTCTGCGCCATGCCGCGACCAATGCGGCAACCTTCGGCAGTATTCTCTGGCCGATTGTCGGCAACTTCTCTCACCTCGTTTACACCCTTGTGGCAGTATCGGGCGGTGCTTTCGTCATCGGCAACGTGCTGACCATCGGTACGGTAGCTTCCTTCCTGCAATACACCCGTTCCTTTATTGACCCGCTTGTAAACCTGACCCAGCAGTTCAATAATATTTTATCCGCGCTCGCCGGTGCAGAACGCATCTTCGACGTCATCGACCAAAAAGCAGAACTCGACGACGGCTATGTTACACTCGTAAATGCACGCTACAGCGCAAACGGCACCTTAGAAGAATGCAAAGAACACACGGGTATTTGGGCGTGGAAACACATCCACCAAGAGGACGGCTCCGTGACCTATAAAAAGCTCGAGGGCGACGTGCAGTTTGAGCACGTGCACTTTAGCTATGACGGTAAAAAAGAGATTCTCCATGACGTGAGTCTCTATGCCAAACCCGGTCAAAAAATCGCTCTTGTCGGCTCTACAGGTGCCGGCAAAACCACCATTACCAATCTTTTAAACCGTTTCTACGAAATTGAAAGCGGCAAGATTCGCTATGACGGCATCAACATCCAAAAAATCAAAAAGGATGATTTACGCCGCAGTCTCTCCACTGTTTTACAGGATACGCACCTCTTTACCGGCACGGTCGAAGAGAACATCCGCTACGGCAATTTGGATGCCACACGTGAAGACGTCATTGCCGCCGCGAAGCTTTCCGGTGCAGACGATTTTATTCGTCATTTGCCCGAGGGCTACGATACCGTTATCACCGGCGACGGCAGTAACTTGAGTCAAGGTCAGCGCCAGCTGTTGGCGATTGCCCGCGCCGCCGTTGTCGATCCGCCCGTTTTGATTCTGGATGAAGCCACCAGCTCCATCGACACCCGCACCGAAAGCATCATCGAAAAAGGCATGGATCGCTTGATGCAGGGCAGAACCGTTTTCGTTATCGCACACAGACTTTCCACCGTTCGCAACGCCAATGCGATTTTAGTGCTCGAAAACGGCCGCGTCATTGAGCGCGGCGACCACGAGGATTTACTCTCCCAGAAGGGTAGATATTATAAACTCTATACAGGACAGTTTGAGCTTTCCTGAAATCAGAAAGGTGGTTAACTTATGGACAGAATTCATTTCCTAAACACAGGTTCCAGCGATTGCATTCTCTTAGAGAGCGACGGGCACTTTGCGCTCGTGGATGCCGCTGAAGACACAGACAATCCGCGCGGCCTTAAACAGCTTGAGCTAAAAGGCTATGAAGATAGAGTGATTGCCTACCTTTTGGAAAACGCCGCGGACGAAAATGGGCAAGTCACCTTGGATTTTGTTCTAGGCACGCACGCCCATTCCGACCATATCGGCGGCTTCGACACCGTCATTCTGCATCCACAAATCACCGTAAAAAAAGCCTACCTTCGTGTTTATGACAGTAAAAAAATCAATCACTTTGAACGCACGGCGTGGGATAATCAAGAGGTTTATGACCAAATGGTCGATGCGCTTCGCACCAGAGGTGTTCCGCAGATTACGGATTTCAACCGTGAAAGCTTTATGTTCGGCAATTTTAAAGTTACCTATTTCTATTTTCAACCGAAAACCTGGCGACGCTACGGCGAAAATGTGGATGCCGTCGCCACACTTTTAGAAAAGGACGGCACCAGAATTCTTTTGGCCGCCGACATTAACCGCGGTTTCGGCACAGAGCGCAAGCTGGCGAATCTGGTTGGCAAGATTGACCTTTTAAAGGTCGGTCATCACGGATTGACCTATTCTTCCTCTAAACCCTTTATTGAGGGCCTTTCACCGGAGATAGCTATTATCCTTAATTACAAGAAAAACGTCTATCCTGACGTTTTAAATCGTCTTTTACACGATGCTAAGGCAGAGGTGCACACCTCTGCCGACGAAAACGGCATCATTGCCGACATCGGCGCGAACGGTGACATTAAGCTGACCACCGATATACATAAAGACAGCGTTTAAACGCCGAACCTTTCAAAAAGGAGAAGCACCATGGAGCTTTGGGATGCTTATACAAAAGCGGAAGTCAAAACCGGGCAAACTCTGCGCCGCGGCGAACCGGTGCCGAAGGGTGTTTATCATGTGGTTTCGGAAATCCTCGTTCAACACACAGACGGCGATTTTCTCATGATGCAACGGGATTTTAAAAAGCCCATTGCCCCGGGAAAATACGAAATCAGCGCCGGAGGTTCTGTTTTACAGGGCGAAACCGCCGAAGAGGGCGCGCGCCGTGAGCTATTCGAAGAAACCGGCATAGAAAGCAGTACGTTCACGTTTTTGGAATCGATTGTTTCAGAGGAATACCGCAGTATTTTTAAAGTATTCTATTGTAAAACCGATTGCGATAAAGAAGCCATTCGCCTGCAAGATGACGAAACCATTTCCTTTTCTTGGGTTTCTTTAGAGACGCTCCAAAATATGCTCTTAGAAAAGGACTGCAAAATTTGCCGCCCCGAAGCAACCAAAAGAGCACTTTCTCTTTTAGCTTTGCACAAATAACTGTTTTAAAGCCCCCCTACAAAGCTCTGCGGATTTCTTCTATTGCTGTTTTGATTATTTAAACCAAAAATCCCCTACGGTTTTATTTCCGTAGGGGACTTTCTTTTTGATTAGTATTTTTGCAAAAGTGTTTACAATTAAAAGCCTTTTAATTTTTTGCAAAGTCTGTATTTTTCTGTTTATCTCTCTTCCAAAAAAGAACGAACCAAAAAGAAAATCCCCGAACAAATTTCTCTGTTCGGGGGTTAGTTACATAAATTATTTTCTTTTTACAAAGAACGCTCTATCATCTGAGATTAAGCAAATTTATATTCTACTCTAGTAGTAGTTGCTGTTTTACCGGTAACCTGAACGGTGTTGGTTCTAACAACGAACTGTGCATCACCTACGTAGGAAACGGCGATGCTTTCATAACCGGGATCCAAATTTAATTCAATAACAACATCTGTGTATTTAATGTTTAAATCTGTAAGCTTCAAAACGCCGAAATTGGTACCCTGAATAGAAGCTTTGCTCTGGAGGAGAGAAGCTACTTCGTTCTGAACAAGATAATCCTTAGTTACCTTGGTTAAACCGCAAACAGTTTCTCTGTTGGGGTTAGCAACGCTCTTGAGGTGAATCGTGTAGGTCTTGTAATAATCATCGAAGGATTCAATCCAAATATCTTCCGGAGCAAGATCAATGGTATGAAGCTCATTTGCAAGGAGGAAGGGAATGGATGGCTCTTTACCATCCGGGAAAGCTGCTTTTATAGCCTGATCGAGGTTCTGATTTTCTTCAACAGAAACTGTGGAGCTATAAACACCTGCAATTTCGCCAACAATCTTATCCAAAGTTACAGTGCCCTTGCTTGCTTTGTCCAAAATTGTGTTTACCATACCGGTCTTAGAACCGATGTTTACATTGCCGTTTGGAGCAAATTGAGTGTTTCTGGTTAAAGTATAAGCTTTCTTGCCTTCAACAACACCTGCGGTGTAAGTTTTCAAGAGACCTAAAGCAACCTTTTTGCTTGCATCTGTGTTCAAAAGCTCCTGTTCTTCAGTCATTTCGACTGCAGGGAATTCTTCCACTACAGCTTCATGTGTGATTACAGGCTTTTTGTTAATAGAACCTTGGAATTCGTTGATTTTGTCAAGGAGGTTATCCTTGAAAACATCAATCTTATCTGCAACAGTGATACCAAGCTGGCCGGGGTTTAATTTTTCAATTAAAGAACCGAAATCAATGCCGCTGATAAGACCCATAAGGGTATCTAAAATTCCGCCGCCCTCTTCTTCGCTGGTGGAAGGAGCGGGAGCAGGAGCGGGAGCTTCCTCAGCCGGAGCCTTGGATTCTTCCTTCTGAACAACGGTACCGCCGTTTACCTGTACAACGCTGGGGGCATATTTCTGCTTTCTAGGACCGCCCTTTGCTGCCAAGCCATAAACGCCGCCAGTTAAAACAATCGCTAAAATGATAGCGCAAACGCGAACCCAGCCGCGCTGTCTTTTGGATTTACGAGCCTGAAGTTCTTCAAGCGTTAATTCAGCTTTTTTCTTAGACATTCTGCTCTTCCTTTCTGCTATAGATTATATCTTAATATACGAAGTTAGAATAGGTTGCTTCTGTGTGCATAGCGCCTGTGCCCTTAACGCCGACAACAGCAACTTTCAAAGCAAGTTCCTGAACTTCTGCGTCATAGGAGTAGGAGAACTTCTGAAGCTTACCATCTGTAATTACAACTTCAACCTTAATGTTGGAGTAAATACCAACAAGGCTGTTAACCTTGATTGCACTACCTACCTGCTGCTGAATTTCGGAAGCTACTTCTTCCTGAACTACGATATCGTCCGTCAAACGGCTAATCGGAGTAGAACCGTCTTTCTTGGGTGTGGTTGCATCTGCAAGAGAGAAGGTGTAGGTGTCGCCCTCTACTTTGAGGTCCTTAAGGTCGGAAGCTTTGAGCTCTGTACCCTTGAGCTTGTAGTTTGCTGCGTGGTAAGCCCAAACGTCTTTGAATTCCTTACCCTTCGGGATAGTGGTCTTGTTGTCGCCGATGCCGATGAAGCCACCAACTACGGAGTCAACGCTTGCATTCTTGTCAACGCCCTTAATAACGTTATTAAGAACATCGGTTGCACTACCAACGTCAACGCTCTTGGTGTACTGGCAGTTTCTAGCCCAGTCATAACCAGCGCCGCTTGCCGCTGCCTTAGTTGCATCGTTAATAGCCTTTGCCGCAGCTTCAGATTTCTCGTCTGCTACGCCGCCGCCCTGCGGTGCTGCTGCACCGCCGTCATTCCAGCTCTGGCCGCCGGCATTTGCCTGAACGTTTGCCATAGCTTCTGCATATTTGGAAGCCTCTTCGTCGATAAGCTCGTTCTGCTTGTTTGCCTGGGTCTTACCGAAAGCGGCAACACCGGCAACAAGAACGAGTGCTAAAACGATGGCCCAGAATCTGGTCCAACCGTTAGAGGTTCTGACTTTTTTTGCAATCAGCTCTTCAGCTGTTAAATCTTTGTTTTTAGCCATGATTCCATCTCCCTTTCAACAGATTAATATACGAAGTTAGAATAGGTTGCCTCTGTGTGCATAGCGCCTGTGCCCTTAACGCCGACAACAGCAACTTTCAAAGCAAGTTCCTGAACTTCTGCGTCATAGGAGTAGGAGAACTTCTGAAGCTTACCATCTGTAATTACAACTTCAACCTTAATGTTGGAGTAAATACCAACAAGGCTGTTAACCTTGATTGCACTACCTACCTGCTGCTGAATTTCGGAAGCTACTTCTTCCTGAACTACGATATCGTCCGTCAAACGGCTAATCGGAGTAGAACCGTCTTTCTTGGGTGTGGTTGCATCTGCAAGAGAGAAGGTGTAGGTGTCGCCCTCTACTTTGAGGTCCTTAAGGTCGGAAGCTTTGAGCTCTGTACCCTTGAGCTTGTAGTTTGCTGCGTGGTAAGCCCAAACGTCTTTGAATTCCTTACCCTTCGGGATAGTGGTCTTGTTGTCGCCGATGCCGATGAAGCCACCAACTACGGAGTCAACGCTTGCATTCTTGTCAACGCCCTTAATAACGTTATTAAGAACATCGGTTGCACTACCAACGTCAACGCTCTTGGTGTACTGGCAGTTTCTAGCCCAGTCATAACCAGCGCCGCTTGCTGCTGCCTTAGTTGCATCGTTGATTGCCTTTGCTGCTGCTTCAGCCTGTTCATTTACAGGACCTTCTGCCGGAGCTGCGCCGCCGGGTGCTGCTGCACCGCCGCCCTGTACTGCGTTAACTGTAGGCGGTGTGACTTCATAAACTGTGGAGCCCTGACCGAAAGCTACATAAGTTACTGCATAAACAAATACAACTGCGAGGAAAAGCGCAACAGCTTTTGTGAACGTATTGCCGAAGATTTTTCTTTTCTCGGATTTACGGATTTCACGAGCCTGACGCTCTTCGGGAGTAAGTTCTATTTTCTCTTTCTTAGCCATTCTGAGTTATCCCCTTTCTAACAATAGAGCAGATTAACCTCCAAGTTAATCAATACTACTACAATTTACAATAAATTTGCGTAAATGTCAATGATAATCTGTAAATTTGTGCTGTTTTTGTGAAATTGTTTTGAATTTTTCACATATTTTTTTAAAACGTCGAAAAATCGAATTTAAAATTCCGATTTTTGGAAAAGTCGGAGTGCCAAAACCGTGATGTCATCGGCATGTCCTTTCGGGGCTTTTTTGAGGGCGGCATCCGAGAGTTTTTGTGCGATTTCGGTGGTCGTTTCCTCCCGGCAGGAAGCGAGAGCCGCCTCGACTTCCTTTTCGGCGTAATCGAAGGCACCGTCGGAGGCTAAAATGGCTAAATCGTCGGGAGAAAGGGCGCCTTCAGTGGTTTCAAATGTTATATTTTCCAAAATGCCTGCCGGCAGGGAGTTGCTTTCGATTCTTTGGATTTGTTTGCCGCGTTTTAAGAGGGATTTTGCGGCACCTGCCTTGTAGAAAACCGCCTTGCCGGAGTAGAGATTAATTTTAAGCACATCGATTGTCGCAAGGCTTTCGTCCTCCGATTTCAAAAGGAGCAAAGCGTTGGCACTTTGTAGGGCGTGCTCGGGGGATGCCCCGCCCTTTAAAAGACGGATTAAGAACGTAACGGCAAGTGCACTATCGAGTGCGGCGCGCTTGCCCTGTCCCATACCGTCACTGAGTACGGCAATATAGTTACCGCGGCCGTCATAAAAGCTTTCGTAACTGTCGCCGCTGTATTTGCCATTGTCGGGAATGATTCTGGAAGCTCCCGCTTCGACACCGTATAAGGTGCGTTCCGCAATTTTAAGGCGTACACCGTCGCCGTCCGGTTCGATTTCGGGCGGATCAAATTCCAAAGAAAGTACTTCGGAAAGTGTGGAAAGGATTTCCGCTTTACGTTGTAAGGCTTCTTCCTTTTCAGGGAAGAGAATTTCTAAAAAGAGCCTGTCCTCTGCCTTTGTGCAGGAGAGAGCCTTTGTGCGCAAGGCACATTCGCGAAAGAGTGCACGTCTCGCCGTTTCTTCCGCCGCGTAGTCAAACGAGATTTCCTCGGAAACCTCTGTAGAAAGCCGTTCCAGCATCGCGCTGAGGCATTGAAAATTTTTCGCTGTTGCCGCACGTAAATCCATGACCGTGCGTTCATTTCTTCTCTGTTCCGAAAGACGTAGGAAGCGGCGGTTCATGCTCTCGCAAAGCGTTTCCGCCTGCGGACAGCGACTGCGAAACACAGGCGGTAAGTCGCCGAGCAGGAGAAAGCGATCCTCTTTTAAGGAGTCTTTCATTTTTTGAAAAGCCGCCTCGGTTTCCTCCCCGTGTTTTTCATTGCAAACTGCAGAAAGCGGACAGGCAGTGCAAACCGTTTCTCGGGTGTAAAGGGAAGCTTCTTCCCCCTCGGAAAGTCGGGGGCTGATTTCGGGAAGCACTTCGGAAACCGTTTCCACCGTTTCGGCAATCCCGCGCATTGCTTCGGAAGCACTTCTCAAGCGTAAAAACAATTCCGCGCGCTGTGCCTGACCTGTTTCTTTGGGTGAATCTTTCACCGTGTATCGGGATGCACCGCGTAAAAATCGCTTGGGTGTAGCTAAGAAAAGAAGTGCACCGCCCACAGCTTCCAAAAATAATGCCAAACGTGTTTCGGTATCCAAAACCAAAAGGCATGTCCCGAATACGCCCACAAAAACAAGGGCACATGCATATAACTTTCGTTTTGCGGCATAACCTGCCGCGGCGGATGCCAAAATATAGGCGAATGCCGCCGGTCCTACCGCATCATCCATAAAAAAAGCCAGTGCCATGGAGATTCCCGTGAGGGCGGCGGTGTTTCCTTTATATATATATAGAAAGAAGAGCAGTATAGTCACGCTGAGCATTCGGGAAAAGGAGACCCCAAAAACAGCAAGGTCGGAAATAGTGCTCAAAAGCAGAAAAAGCGAAAAGGCAACGAAGGGCACCAGTGCCGGTGGCAGTTCCTTTTCCTTTATATAGTCTGCCGTCGCTTCCCCTGCCGCCGCAAAAGCAAAGGTTGCCGCCGCCGTACAGAGGGCTTCGGTCAATGCCGCTGTAAAACCGCCGAGCGTCATGCCTTCTGCGGTCAATACCGCCGCCGCAGTCAGAAAAGACGCCGAAAAGCCGATGAGTGCCGGCATGGCGCGCAAATGCCTGTCCTGCTCCAAGGTGTAAAGCAGTTTTGAGAGAACCGCGGCAGAAAGAAGTGCCGCCACATAGCGCAAAGCCGAAACACTGCCCTCGGTTAATATGTAACCCGCCGCCGCGCCAAACGCCGCCGTGACGGCATAGGGCGGAGAAAGTGCCGAAACCAGAGCCAGCCCGAAGGGCGAAAAGCCTTCCGAAAGCTTTAAAGATGCCAAAAAGAGTGCTGAAATGCAAAGACCGAAATGCCACAAAAAGCGCGACACACCGCGAGGCAGAATCCGTTCTCTGTGTTCCGCTGTTTTCTCCACTTCTTGCGGTAGTTCCGTCGCGGTTAAGGGAATCTGTATTTCTTCCGTTTTTTCACGAACCAACAAAAAAATCACCACGCCTGTTCGAATCATTTTTAAGCAGCCTGTCCCGAAAAATCAAGACAGGCAACGGCAATATGCCTACTTAAAAATTATACCTTCGGCGTGGTGAAAGCTTTGTCATAATGTGCTGCTGAAAAAATGGGGATTTAAAGGCATCCCGTTGAGAAATCACTCATTCGAGGCTTTTTGTGCGTCCTCTTTAAAAATGATTTCGCGTTCGGGGAGGAACAAGCCTAAAGTGAGATAGAGAAGCGACGGCAAAAATCCGCCGCCAAGGAAGAAAAAGACGAGGAACAAACCGCGCACGAGCAGAGAAGAAACGCCTAACGTCTCCGCCAGACCGCCCAGTACACCGTATAACATTTTATCCTTGTAACTGCGTTCAAATTTTTTCATAGTCCATTCGCTCCCTATGTAAAATTTTAGGATTTTTGTTTTCGTGAAGAAGAGATTCTCCGAAGTCCAAATATATGCGTTCTCGTCTTCCCCTTTGGAAAAGGGGAAGGCAAGTGTGGTTTCAATTTTCAAAAGTGTTTTATTTATTTCCGTGCTCAATTTCGCAGGTGACTTCGACGGTGGGGACGTCGTTCGGTCTGCAATGCAAGGTAATCAGATATTGCCCGTTTTCCTCATCGAAGGGACAGCGGGGCAGTTTTTCATCTTCGAAGCCTTCTTTAATGGCTTCGGGCCAGCTGTCCTCCGCAAACGGACCTGCCACAGCACCCGCATTTTCTTTCGGCGGATTCTCCATGCCGAAGCTTCGGGCGGCGGTGGTGAAGCTGTAGGGGTAATTGTTATTTCCCACTTCCAAATAGGTCGTAACAACAGATTTTAACATTAAGCGATTGGTGCGGCAGACTCTTTCTTTGGTTTGCTTTGTCGCTGTTCCGTAAATCGGCACGGCGACGGCGACCAAAATACCCGCAATCGCAACAACAACCATTAATTCTACTAAGGTAAAGCCTTTTTTATTTTGCATAAAATTTCCTTTCCGCAGGAGTTCTTGCTTTATTGTATCACAAGTCGGCGTATTAGGGAAGAGGCGAGAAAAAGAAAAGCTACTTACAGTATGAGCCTATTTTCCAGAAATATGCAAAAAAACGGAAGCCCATTTTCATGGACTTCCGTATGTAGGCTTATGTTGTTTAAAACTTAAGCAGCAGGAGCAGCATCAGCGTGAGCTGTGCAAGCTACGTCTACCTTGTAGGAGCCGTCTGCATTTGCTGTTACTGTGATCTTGTAAGAAGAATCATCGGTCGGGCAAAGCGGTTCGCCTTCATCGAAGAGGTTGGTGTAAGCCTGCGGTAAATCTGCCCATGCCTTGCCGGTGAATGTCTTTGCTAAAACTTCAGCAGAAACGTCGCCGCCGTTTGCGCCGCCGGTCATAGCATACTGATTTAAGTTTTCCTTGATGATACGAACGTTAGATGCACAAGCCTTAGCCTTAACGTTCTTGGTTACTGCGTTGTAAACCGGAACGGCAACAGCTACTAAGATACCCATGATAACAACAACGATCATAAGTTCAACGAGTGTAAAACCTTTCTTGTCTTGAAGTTTCTTTTTCATTTGGATTCTCTCCTTAAAAATGTTATATATTGAGGGCTTTGGGTCGCCCTAAATATCAAAGGGTGAAGTAAGATTCCTTTAGGGGTTCTCTTACGGTTTATAGTATAGCGTATCTTTTACAATTTGTAAATAGTTTTTTAAAATTTTTTTAATTTTTTGTGAAAAGCGTCAATAAAAGCTGTGAAATCTTCTCGAATCACGGATTTTTTCCGTGCATATCGCCGTGTTCCGAGCAGTAAACTTTGATGGAAACGCCATCACTTTTCTCATCATAATAGATGCTGTATGTCTCATTACTCGGGCATTCGGGAAAGGCGCCGTCCTGAAAACAGGCTAAAAATTCCGGCGGTAATTTCTCCTTAGCAACCTCCGGAGAAGAAATCACAAGTGGACTGTTTTTCTTAACAAAATCCACACGTTCCAAATCTCCGTTTACCAGATACTGCGTTGCCGCCTTTTCGATAATTTCACAATTAGAGTGGCAGGCGGTCGCTTTTGTATTACTGGTTACGGAATTGTAAACCGGAATGGCCACTGCGACCAAAATACCCATAATTACAACAACAATCATCAGCTCCACAAGCGTAAAGCCTTTTTTGCTGTGTAAGGCTGTTTTTCTTTCGCGCATAACGTCCCCCTCAATTTTAAGTTTATGCGGTTACATTCGTGAACTTTCCGTGAATGTAACTTCATTATAGACACCGCCAACTTGTTTGTCAAGTATTTAACAAAAAGATTTTTTCACTTTATTATTATTTGTGAATCTTGAACAAAGAGCAAGCCTTAAATTCGTGCAAAAAAAAGGCGAAACCGCCCTTTTGAACGGTTTCGCCGGAAATTTGTTATGCAGTTTGGGTTCAGTCTGTGAAAATATCCACAGCGGCTCTGCCGATGGTGACCAGCTTCACATAGCCGGCAACCTTTTGATGCTCGGGGTGATTTTTATAGGCATCGAGTGCCGCTTCATCCTTCACGGTTACCTTGAGCATCGCGTCAAAGTTGCGGTCGCAGGCAACCTCATTTTCGAAGAACTCGATATTTTCGAGCGCCGGAACCTTGTCTAAAAGTGCTAAAAGAGAATCCTTTACAATCGCTCTGTTTTCCTCGGCGGTTTTACCTTCTGCCGCCTGGAATTTCCACATAACGGTATGAATTAACATAAACTTACCTCCTGAATTACGCCCAAAGACCGACATACCAGTTGAGAAGCGGTGTGCCGAAATAGAGGGCAAATAAAATGCCGACAGAAAGATGCGGTCCGAAGGGGACAGCCTTTTTCATATCGCTTTTTTTAAGGGATTTTTGAACCGCCATGCAAAGCACGCCAAGAAGCGAGCCAAACATGAGGGCTACTAAAACATTGCGCCAGCCGAGCAAAAAGCCTGCCGCTGCCATGAGCTTAATATCGCCGCCGCCCATGCCGCCTTTGTAAATCGCGCCCAAGATATAAAGAAGCGTGCTTACAAGGAAGAAGCCGACCACTCTGCCAACCAGAGCGCGCCAGTTGAAGCCGTTGTCGATGATTTCCTGAATATAAACCAGTATACCACCGATGAGCACCGTCACCCACATAGAATCGGGGATGATTTGATGCTTCCAGTCGATGCAGAACACGACAATCAAAGCCGAGGATACCAAAAAGACGCCGAGCAATGCGAAATTGAGGTGACAGTCCGTATAGAATACGAAAGCCAGCACCCAAAGAATACCGTTAAGTGCTTCGACAATCGGATAAATCGGGGAAATCTTCGCCTTGCAGTAACGGCATTTGCCGCCTAAAAAAATCCAGCTGAACAAGGGGAATAAATCATACCATTTCAGCTCATGCTTGCAATTCGGGCAAAAGGAAGAACCCTTTTTAAAATCTAAGCCGAGCGGCATTCTGTAAATCAATACGTTTAAAAAGCTGCCAATAACAATACCGAACAGGAATACAAAAATACCGATGATAATGCGAAGCCCCAACAAATAGCTTTCACTTGCAAAAATCTCCGCTTCCAATTCTGCTTCTGTATGTAGCAGCATGGGAAAATACATAGGAAATTTCAATTCTACCCTCTCCTTTAAGACGTTTTTCGGGAACTGTCTTTTGAAATATTGTAGCATAGAAGAATGAAAAAGAAAAGGGGAAATTGTGGGAGAATCAGCAAACCTTGAGTCGAAAGAAAAAAGAGCCACCCGAAAAGGGAAGCTCTTTTCTAAATTATTCTTCTGTTTTTTCTTCTGCCAAGGTGGCAATGCCGAGGTCGGTAAGCTGAATATCATCTACCTTTGCGGGGCATTCCGTCATGGGTTCGGAGGCGTTTTGCACCTTCGGATAAGCCACAACATCGCGAAGTGAGTCAGCTCTTAACATCTGCATGCAAAGTCTGTCAAGACCGATACCCATACCACCGTGAGGCGGTGCGCCGTATTTGAAAGCATCCAAGAGATAGCCGAATTTTTCGTAAGCTTCCTCTTTGGAAAGACCGAGCAAATCGAAAATTCTGGACTGAAGCTCGGGGTCGGTAATACGGATAGAACCACTGGAAAGCTCAATGCCGTTGAGTACAAGGTCATAAGCCTTTGCGCGAACGTTGCCCTTGTCGCTCTCGAGGTACGGCAGGCATTCCTCCATGGGTGCGGTGAACGGATGATGCATCGCGAGCCATTCGCCTGTATCCTCATCGAACTCGAAGAAGGGGAATTCGGTAATCCAAAGAAGATTGAATTTCTCTTTCGGGATAATGTCGAGCTTTTCGGCAACTTCCTTACGAAGTGCGCCGAGAACGGAAAGAGCAAGGCTGGTTTTTCTGTCGGCAACAATCAAGATAACGTCGCCGTCTTCGGCATCCATACGAGTGAGAATCGCCTGCATCTGCTCTTCGGTCATGAATTTCTTAAAGGAGCAAGCCATGCCGCCGTCGTTGAGACGAATCCAGGCAAGACCCTTTGCGCCGCTACCCTTTGCGGATTCAGCGAGCTTGTCGATTTCTTTTCTGGTGAGCACCTTAGCCGCGCCCTTTGCATTAAAGGCACGAACGGAGCCACCCTCAGCAAGTGCGGAGGAAAAAACAACAAATTCCGAATCCTTCACGGTTTCGGATAAATCCTGAAGCTCTAAACCAAAACGGGTATCGGGCTTGTCGGAGCCGTATCTTTCCATAGCTTCCTTATAGGTAAGGCGCGGAAGCGGGGTTTCAATGTCTACGCCGATCGCTTCTTTAAAGACACGGGTGATATAGTTTTCGCCGATAGAAAGCACATCTTCCATATCTACGAAGGACATTTCAAAGTCAATCTGGGTAAATTCGGGCTGACGGTCTGCACGTAAATCCTCGTCTCTAAAGCAACGGGCAATCTGCATATAGCGGTCGAAGCCGGCTACCATGGAAAGCTGTTTGTAAAGCTGAGGAGACTGGGGAAGCGCATAAAAGCTACCCTTGTGAATTCTGGACGGCACAAGGAAATCTCTTGCGCCCTCGGGGGTGGAACGGATGAGCATCGGGGTTTCAATCTCGATGAAGCCGTTTTCGTCGAAGAAGTCACGGGTGATTTTGGTAATCTTGTGACGCATTAAAATATTCTTCTGTAAATCCGGACGGCGCAGGTCGAGATAACGATATTTGAGTCTCGTAAGCTCTGCGGTCTGGCAGTTTTCTACGATTTCAAACGGTGTGGTCTCGCTCTTGCCAAGAAGACGAAGTTCAGAAACTTCGATTTCTACATCGCCGGTCGGGAGGTCGGGATTCTTTGCCGCTCTTTCACGAACAACGCCGCGAACGCCGATAACATATTCCGAACGAAGTGCCGCCGCTTTCTCAAAGACTGCCTTATCGGTTGTCTCGGTGAAAGCCAGCTGTAAAATACCTGTACGGTCGCGCAAATCTACGAAAACAAGCGCGCCGAGGTCTCTCTGCTTCTGCACCCAGCCGCAAACGACAACTTCTTTACCGATGTCCTCTGCGCGGAGCGTACCGCAGTAATGGGTTCTTTTGAGCCCCTCGATTGTATCCATAATTCTATACCCTTGCAGTCCCTGTCGGACTGCCCTTTCTGAAACTAATTCTGACCGTTTTTAAGAATGGCGTTAATCGCATCCGCATCCATAAGCCCGTCTAAGCTTTCGGAAGCTTCTAAGCCCTGCATGGCTTCGCGAAGCATGAGGTTTTGAAAATCCTCGGTGAAATTCTCGAGAGAAACCTCGGTCTGCTCGCCGCTATCCATATTCTTAATTTTTACCTTTTTCTCCTCTAATTCGCTATCGCCGAGCACTGCCGTATAAGAAGCGCCGAGCTTGTTGGCGAATTTCATCTGCGCCTTTAAGGAACGGCCAAGCGTATCGAACTGCGCCGCCATACCCTCATTGCGAAGGTCAGAAGCCAAAACAGCCGCCGCTACATTTGCGGTGTCGCCCATAGAGCCGATGAAAATGTCGCAGCCTTTCTTTTCGGGGAAGGGCGTTTTCTGCGCTTCCATTAAAAGCAAAAGTCTTTCCATACCCATGCCGAAGCCGCAAGCCGGTGTGGGCTTGCCGCCGAGCTCTTCGATTAAGCCGTCATAACGACCGCCGCCGCAAACCGTGCCCTGTGCACCGATGTCATTCGATACAAATTCGAAAACGGTGCGGGTGTAGTAGTCGAGACCGCGTACAATTTCGGGGTTCACGGTAAAGGGAATATTCAAAGCCTTTAAATAGCGCTGCACAGCTTCAAAGTGTGCGCGGCAATCGGGGCAAAGATAATCTAAAATTTTCGGTGCGTCCTTAGAAATCTCCTTGCATACCGGGCTCTTGCAGTCCAAAATACGCATAGGATTTCTGTCAAGACGGGAAAGGCAGGTGTCGCAAAGTTCTTCTTTGCGGTCCTCGAAATACGCCTTTAAAGCGTTCTGGAAATCCTGACGGCAGGTTTTACAGCCGATGGAGTTGATTTCAAGGCTCAAATTCTTAATGCCTAAATAATTAAAAATCTCGTTTGCGAGAGAAATGATTTCCGCATCCTGGCTCGGTGCGCCTGCGCCGAACGCTTCCACGCCAAACTGGTGGAATTCGCGAAGTCTGCCTGCCTGCGGCTTTTCATAGCGATAGCAGGAGGTAAGATAAAAGAGCTTCTGCGGCAAAGGCTCGTTAAACAGACCGTTCTGTAAGAAAGAACGCACTGCGCCCGCTGTGCCTTCGGGGCGAAGGGTAATGGAGCGGCCGCCCTTATCGTTAAAGGTATACATTTCCTTTTGCACAACGTCGGTCGTCTCGCCGACGGAGCGGTTGAAAAGCTCCGTGTGCTCGAAAACGGGAGTACGCATTTCAAAGAAGCCGAAGTTCTCTGCGATTTCGCGCATTGCACCTTCGACATACTGCGTTTTATAGCTTTCCTGCGGGAGTACATCTAAGGTTCCCTTGATTGCATTGGTTACAAGTGCCACGTTTTTCATCCTAACTACATCATAAATTTTATATCTTTAGAAAAAGCAGTTTTCCCCTATAAAGAAATTTTGCCCCTTTCCCGAAAGAGAAGGGGGCAGGGAAAAGCATTATTTCGGGTTGACGATGTCACGCCAATCCAAGTCACCGCGCTCTAAGGAGTGAATCACAGCTTCTGCAGTTGCAATGTTCGTTGCAACCGGAATATTGTGCACGTCGCAAAGGCGAAGAAGATTATTTTCCTTCGGCTCGTGCGGTTTCGGATTCAAAGGATCTCTGAAAATCAAAAGTAAATCAATCTCGTTGCAGGCAATACGTGCGCCGATCTGCTGGTCGCCGCCCTGTGAACCGCTCAAAAATCTTGTGATTTTAAGACCCGTTGCTTCCGCAATCATCTTTCCGGTTGTGCCGGTTGCACAAAGATTATGTCTCGATAAAATGCCGCAATATGCGATACAGAACTGTGTTAAAAGCTCTTTCTTCGAATCATGTGCCATAAGAGCAATATTCATATGGTCACGCCTCGCTTTCTGATTTTTGATAAAGTATTCCAAAATCCCACTTATAAGTGTAACAAATATTTATATAAATTTCAATCTTTTTTTCAAAATCCGACAGATTTTATCTTTTTTTCTTTAAATGGGACAGCTTCGCCGCGCATTCTGTCGGCAATTCGGTGAAAGGCTTCTTCGGTTTTTTTATCCACACCGGCGCCGGTAAAGGCGGCGGAAAGTTTTTCATCATTGGGGACAGCGCCCAAAAGTTGCACGCCTGTTTCGGTAACCATTTCATCGGCGGAAAGCGCATAGCCGAAGCGCACATGGTCATAATCAAAACGATTGATGAGGAGTTTTTGCGAAAGTGCGGGACGAAGGTCATAAAGGCTGTCAGAAAGGGTGGCCGCCGCACGGGCGGAAACCGCATCGGGTGTTGCCACCAAAAGTGCCTCGTCTGCCGCTTCGGCGAGCACGGGCACAATCCCGTAAAGCCCTGCCGGTGCATCCATAAGGCAATAATCAAAGCCCTTGCCGACCTCTTCCAGCGTCGCGCGAAGTGCCTCTGCTTCGGGCATCTGCTCTAAGGTGCGCGGCGGCATCAAAAGCGCCGCATTTTTATCGCGTTCTCCGCGGCAAAGTGCATCCTGTGCCGTGGCTCTTTCTTCGAGCACATCGAGCCAGTCATACACACTGTCCGAAACCCCCAGTAAAAGGTCCAAACAGCGAAGGCCAATGTCGCAGTCCATTAAAAGGACCTGCTTTCCGGAGGAAGCGAGTGCACGCATGAGCTGTACGGTCACAGTAGATTTGCCTGCGCCGCCCTTTCCGGAACAAATTAAAATGTTCTTTGCCATCGTCTCCCCCATTCCATAAAATTTCTTATCGAAGCACGGTGTTATAGCCCTGCTCCGGTGTCACTGTGCTGGTATCTTCAAAGTATGCCTTATAAATTTCAGAAGCTAAAATACCGGTTACGGCACCACCGTCTAAGTTTTCTACGGCAACAACCACGGCAATTTCCGGGTCCTCGTAAGGCGCAAAGGAAATCATGAAACCGTTGGTGCCTTCAATCAGTCTGCCGTCTATCTTTAATTTAAACTGTGCCGTACCGGTCTTTGCCGCCACCTGTACGGGTAAATCCTTAAACGCTCTGGTGTTTGCACCGAGCATATGCATGCCGTCGGTCACAACATCCAAATTCTTTTTTGAAGCACCCACTTCACCGAGCACGGTACCGTCCTTGCTGAGCACGGTATTTTCGTAGTCGCTGGATTTAATGCTCTTTACGAAATGTGCCTGGTATCTTGTACCGCCGTTGGCAAGGGTTGAAACATAGCTTGCCAGCTGCAAAGGCGTAAACAGGTTATCAGACTGACCGATTGCCGCCTGAACGGTATCACCGTGATGCCAAACCTGCCCGTGGGCTTCCTTATACGCACGGCTCGCGAGAACACCCTTGGATTCGGGAATTTCTACGCCGGTTTTCTGCCCAAGACCGAGGCGCGTGCAATAATCATTCATACGGTCGATACCGAGATTAAAGCCGGTTTCATAGAAGAAGATATTGCAGGAACGGTAAATCGCCGTGCGCACATCAATGTTGCCCGAGTGGTGAATCTGCAAGCATTTGAACTGCATGTCCGGGAAGCGCTGATAAATTCGCGTACAGTTGATTTTCGTATGCTCGTTGATGACGTTTTCTTCAAGACCTGCCAGTGCAATCGCCGGTTTCAGAGTAGAACCGGGTGCATAGGTACTCTTTAAAGCGCGGTTCCAAAGTGGAGATGCCTTATCCTTGGAAAGTGCAGCGTAATCCTCATAATAGGTATTGAGGTCATAGCTCGGATAGGTGGCACAGGCTAAAATGCCGCCGGTTTTTACATCCATAACAATCGCCGAACCGACAGGCGGAACACCGGTTTCTTTTAAGCTGTAGCTTTCCGCAAAATTTGCCAGTGCGTCCTGCACCTTTTTCTGCAAAACGGAATCAATGGTTAAAATAATGGAATTACCTGCCACGGGGGCACGGGTAATTTCCGAGGTTTTATAGCCGTTGGAATCCGTTACGGTGGTCATAATACCGTTTGTGCCGCGCAGATAATCTTCCATCGCGGCCTCGAGGCCAAATTTACCGATGGTGTCATCCATAGAATACGCACGAAGAGATGCCTCCTTTTTCTCGGCATCCGTGAGTGTCTCATCCTCTAAAAGCGCGTTGTATTCATTTTTATGTTTGGTATATTCATTCGCATCGAGCTTGCCGACTAAACCGATAATATGCGGGGCAATCGTGCCGTCCGCAATATGGCGCTTTGTGGTGATTTTCACCTCTACGCCGCGAAGCTCTGTGCGGTTTTCTTCAATTTTTGCCGCAAATTCATCGCTCACCTCGTCTGCAAAAACGAAGGGATGATCCGCAGAAAAGGAAATCTTTTTAAAGCTGTAGCAAACGGAAGCAATCTTTAAAGCATCCGCTTTTTCATAGTCCTGCAAATCGAATTTTTCCACAAGACGGGAAAAGCAGTTTTCCGCCGTCGCATAGGAATTAAGGTGCAAAACCGACTTGGATTTCAAAAAGGCAATTTCGCCGTCGCTGTCGGGCTTAAAGCGAACGTTGCCGCTTGCATCCAGTTCCAAGGGCAGGTTATCGTTCCAAACCACGCCGTATTTTTCGGCTAAATCAATCAGCTTTTTGAGAATCGCATTTCTTTCGTCCTGCTTTTTCGTCGGCGGGAAATACTGTGCATTGAGCAAAATGGAATTGACCTGCTGATTGGTCACGAGCGGTACGCCGTTGCGGTCCAAAATCTCGCCTCGAGCCGCCGGAATGGTAGACTCCACCGAGGACATGGCAATTCTTTGGGACGTATTGTCTGCGGCATGGACGATTTGAATGTTGAAAAGGTCCACAAGAAAGACCGAGAAAGACAAAACGATACATATTAAAAACAGGATGAAACGTCGTTTCAAATTCTTTTCCTGCATAAAAAGCTCCTTTGCATGAAAAAAGCGTTATCGTTCTAGTTTGGTTTTTTGCATCACGGCGCGCACGAAGAAATAAAGAATCGGCGTAAACGCCAGTGAATAAAGCACACTCGGGAAGAGGTAGCGCCAGAATAAAAATCCCACGGAATCTACACCCTCAGCCAGTAGGAAGAACACAAGATATAAAAGGGCATAGAGAAGGTGCGCCGCGCCGCTTAAAAGAAGCGCCGTGCGCAGATTGTTCCGCATCACGGTATTGATTAAGATACCGCACACGGCACCGATGAGCATAAGATAAAGGGCATTAAAGCCGTCGCCGAGGCCGGAAACGGAATCCCAAAGCGCACCGGCAAAAATACCGTAAAGTGCACCGGGCAGTTCACGTTCAAACAGACCCAAAACCACGGTCAGGGAAATTAAAAAATACGCCCGTACTCCGAAAATTTCGGGAAAAAATCCGGACGTATTCTGTAACAAATGCCCTATCCATATCAATACTAAAAATAGGCTCCGTCGAATCAATAGGAGCTTCGTTCGTCTACGCATTGCCCTTACCCTCAAAATCAATAATGACAAAGGCCTCCTGCACCTGCGCAATTTCGATTTCCGGCTTCACTTCCGCATAGTAGGAAATGTCGCCCTCCTCTTTTTGCAAGGAGGTAACCTTACCGATAATCAAACCGCGCGGGAAGATGCCGCCTACACCGGAAGTGCAGACGATGCCGCCCTCTGCAACGGCGGTTTCTCTCGAAAGACCCGAGAGTTTTAAAAGCCCTTTGGTGCCGAGCTTTGCCGTTGTCTTGGTGTAGCCGGTTTCGCCGGTTCGGATTTCGTAAGCCGCCGCCGAAAGCTTCGGGTCGGTAACGGAAATCACCACGCAAGAGGTCGGATTCACTTCCTGTACAAGACCGATTAAATATTCGCCGCTGATGACCGGGTCGCCGACCTCCACGCCGTCTGCCTTGCCGCAGTTCAGCTGGAACGAGCCGAACATATCCGCAGAATCTCTGCCGATGACCGTGCCGCTGGCAAATTTAAAATCGGGATGCTGTTCTTTAACCCCCAAAAACTTTTCGTAGGCTTCGACCTGCTTTTTGAGCTTTTCGTAATCTACCAGTTTGCTTTGGTATTCCGCAAGCTCCTTTTCCAGTTCTTCTTCGCGCTCCATATAGGTTCTCGAAGAAATGAAGCCGCCTTTTACGTTTTGGAACTTGTCTGCAACATAAGAGCAAGCCTTGGAAAGAGGTGAAAAAACGGTGCTGACCACCGAGGTCATAGGGGAAGCGCTGTCTTTTAATACCGCACCGGCGATAATGCCCGCAAAGAGCATCACGAGCACGGCAAGCAAAACTTTAAAACTTGTACTTCTGAATATATTACGCATCGTTTTTTCCTTCCCCTCCTTTCCGTTTCGGGGTGTTTAATTCTTAATAAGACTTTTTGCCGGTGAGGTCTAAGATGTCTTTTTCAAGGCACTTACCTGTACCGTCAACAACGCAGTCCAACGGATTCTCTGCTACGTGTACCTGAATCTTGGTTTCCATAGCAATGAGCTTGTCAAGGCCGCGAAGAAGTGCACCGCCGCCGGTCAAGGTAATACCGTGGTCGATGATGTCCGCAGAAAGTTCGGGCGGGGTTTTCTCGAGGGTGGAACGAATCGCATCGAGAATCTGACCAACCGGATCTGCCAAAGCTTCACGAACTTCTTCGGAAGTGATTTCAATATTTTTGGGAAGACCGTCTAAGAGGTTTCTACCCTTAACGTCGATAGCGCCTTCACCGTCATAGGGATAAGCGGAACCGATTTTAATCTTAATATCTTCTGCAGTGCGTTCACCGATTAAGAGATTGTGCTTTTTACGGATGTAGGAGATAATCGCTTCGTCGAAGTTATCACCTGCAACGCGAGCGGACTGTGCTGTAACGATTTCACCGAAGGAGATAACCGCAACCTCGCTGGTACCACCGCCGATATCTACAACCATGGAGCCAACAGCCTCGGAAACAGGAAGACCTGCACCGACAGCAGCTGCCATAGGCTCTGCAATAAGGCTTACATAGTTTGCACCTGCGCTTCTAGCGGAGTCATGCACAGCACGTCTCTCTACTTCGGTAACGCCGGAGGGAATGCAGATTAAAACTCTGGATTTTGTGAACGGAGAACGCTTAATTGCCATGCGGATGAATTCCTTGAGCATTTCGGAAGTGATTTCAAAGTCCGCAATAACACCGTCCTTTAAGGGACGAACTGCCACGATAGAACCGGGGGTTCTACCAATCATCTGTTTTGCTTTGTTGCCGACTGCAACAACCTTTTGCGGGTAAGCACCAACGTTGACTGCAACAACGGAAGGTTCACGAGTAACAATGCCCTTACCTTTTACGAAAACGAGGGTGTTTGCCGTACCGAGGTCGATACCTATATCTTGTGTAAATAACATACGTTTTCTTCCTTTCCCATGCGGGTTAATTTTCTATTCCTAAGCATACCATGCCAATATACGAATATTATAACCCCTGCGCCCAAATTTCTCAACTATTTTTTCGTGAAAAGTTTATGAATTCTAAATGGCGCTTCTGTGAATTATCCCTAAATAAAAGGGTTTTAAAAGTGCATTTCGGCATCCGTTCCGAAGATTCGTCTATTTCTCCCCGCCGCATTGCCGTTCGTGCAGAATTTTCAAATTTCGACAGAATAAGCAAAAAATCATCCGCCGTCTGCCGCTTTAAAACAAGAAAAAAGCACCATGTAAAACACAGTGCTTTTGGGATTCTGGTTTAATATTTAGAACATCGTAGGGGCGGAGGTCGTCTTTTACGCAGATAAAATCTGCACAAAGTCCGTTGTGCGAACTACGAGTAAAAAGCTTGCACTAAGTCGCCCGTGATTCGTCGTCGCGCCGCCGCACCCCTTGCCTTCCCCTTTCCCAAAGGGGAAGGGGGACCGCTTGCGGTGGATGAGGTTTGTCTTCTGCCTTTATGCGACTGCGTACTCCTGCAATTTTTTGCTCTGCTTGCACTGCAAAAGTAGACAAAAGCTTTTGAGGCTTTGACCTCATCCGTCAGCTACGCTGACACCTTCCCCTAGAAAGGGAAGGCAAGAAGCTTCTATTTTATTTTTAATAGAAAACGGAACTTTGAATATAAAAATCAACGAAGGGGCGGATATTATCCGCCCGCAATATCCACCCACAACTTTGCAAGCAATCGGGGGAACCCCTCACAAGGGTTCCCCCGTCTTTACTTTTATAAATACGTTAGTCCGCTCTACCCCTTCCTGTGTTTCCGGACGGGTGAGTATCCCGCGCTCTGCGGAGCACGGCTCGGGACGCTGTCCCAAGACCCTGCCGCTTTTAAAAAAGCGGGCAAAACTTTTAATGAAAAGTCGGCTGTGCGAACTATGAGTAAAAGGTTTGCGCTGACTTTCCCGTGCGTTAGCCGTCGCCCTGTGGCGACAGGATGCTTTTTTTCGTGTAAAAAGCATCCTCTTTAGGGCTTTCGCCCTAAATTCACCTTTAAAAATACGTTTCTCAGAACAAGAGATTTCGCTTTCTGCGGAAAGCGCTTTAGGGCGTTGCCCTAAAAACCCACCGCTTTTGAAAAGCGGACAAAACTTTAAATGAAAAGTCAGCTGTGCGAACTACGAGTAAAAAGTTTGCGCTGTCTCTCCCGTGATTCGCCGTCGCGCGTTCGCGACACTGTGATTCAAGGGCGTGTCTTTGGCATCAGATAACGCCGCCCATGGGTTCTTTGTAGCTTTCGCATACTGCTGTACGACAGACATTCCCGTATCTCCACATCAGAATTATCTGCCGCACATTTATCTATTTCTTCCCTCAATTAAGGAATTTATATATAATCGCCTTTTAAACGGCGTTACCTGTAAATTTTTGCTTCCACCGCACCGATTGCGCGGGCATATCGCTCCGCTTTTCGGACTGTCGGCGGGCGGCTCTGCATGTTGTGTGCATCACTACCCAAGACAAGCGGCAAATCCTTTTTCACAAGACTTTTAAACATATGCCTTGTGCGAAAATGTTCTGTGAAGGTTGTGTTCACTTGAAAAACAATCTGCTCCAGTGTCCAAAGCGCGGCATAATCTGCCTTGCTGTAATACGGTAAATATCGCTCCACGTGGGCGAGCATCGGCGTAAATTCCGTGCCGTATGCCACGTTTTCGATTTCCCGAAGCATCCACGGCTTTAGCTTTTGAAAGGGTAGCTCTAAAAGCAAAATCCCAGCTTCATTTGCCAAAGGTGAAAGCTCTAGTGCCGATACATTCCGCTCGATATGCACCTCTGCGCCGAGCAAAATTTTCGGGATTTGCGCCCTTTGCGCTTCGGCTTCCTGCAAAAGGACTTCCAGTGCCGCTTGCCGCCTTTTTGCAAACTCACGCGGACTTTCTCTGTGCGCATAATAATGCGGTGTAGCCACAACCGTGCGGATGCCCTCGGCATATAGCATCCGAAGCATAACCAGCGATTCCGCCGCGTGCTTCGCGCCGTCGTCCATTTTCGGCAACACATGGCAGTGCCAATCCGTCTGGAACGGCAGATTTTGTTTTTCAGACATATTCTTCATAATTCTTGTAACGGTAGCTGTAGCCGTAGGGCTTTTCCGCTTCCTTTACATCGGTCAAAATCACACCCAAAATGGTGCTTTCGACGGTGCGCACGCTCTCTATCGCCTTTTCCAGTTCCCGATAGGTTGTCTGCTTCTGTCGCGCCACTAAAATGGTACCTGCGGTCTTTTGCGAAAAGAGAAGTGCATCCGATACGACATTGATTGGCGGCGTATCAATAAAAATATAGTCATAATGTTCGGCGAGGCTGTGTAAAAGCCTGTCGGTATTTTCCGAGCCCAAAAGCTCCGACGGATTCGGCGGAATAGGGCCGGAGGTAATTAAATCCAGCTTCGGAAAAACATTCGGATAAATCACATCATTGATGTTGGCAAGTCCGCTCAAAAGCTCCGAAAGACCGGTTGTATTTTTCACCCCGAAAATGTTGGATTGCACGGGGCGGCGCAAATCGGCATCCATTAAAAGCACGCGTGCACCGGTCTGTGCCATCGCAATCGCGAGATTTGAACAGGTTGTGGATTTGCCCGTGTTCGGCTCGGCACTCGAAAAGACAATAGATTTCTGGTTACCGGTCGAAAGGGAAAAGAAAAGTCCGGTTCGGATATTTTTATAAGCCTCCGCAATCCTAAAATCGGTGTTTTCCGAAAGTCTTTGTTCGACGCGATTCGTCAAAGCGTTACGATTATTTTTTCTGCACATGCTTATTCCCCTTTCTTGACGAAAAGCTCGGAATTTCGCCTAAAACCGGCACATCCAAATGCTGTTTCAACTCCTCTTCACTCTTTACGGTGTTATCCGTAATAAAGGCAAGAAAGGCGATGCCGACCGAAAGCAATAAGCCACAAATGGCACCCAGTACGGCATTGCGCTGTACATTCGGCGCAGAGGGTGTTTGCGCAGGACGAGCTTCCCCGATCACTTCCACAGAACCCGCCTTGACTACACGTTCCAAAACGGAGGGCGCCACCTGCGTCATCACATTACAAATTTCTGCGGAAAATGCCGGATCCTCTGTGGTCGCGGAAATCTGTAAAACCTCTGTATCGTTTACGGAATTCATAGAAATGACCGAATCCAGTGCTTTCACCGACATGGGTTTGGAAAGCTTTTCCGAAACCTGCAAAAGCACATCGTCATCCTGTAAAATAACAATACAGGTATCTGCAAGCTTTTGCGAAGCGTTCAGATTGTTCAGTTCCACATCGCCGCTTTCGGCCGTGCCGGAAAGGTTATTGACATAAAGCGAAACCGAAGAAGTATAGCGCTTCGGCAGCACAAAGCCCGAAATCAAATAACAAATTACAAAGCCGAGCACTGTGGTGGAAACAATCCAAAACCACTGTTTTTTAAGATGCAGGAGAAACGAGCGAGCGCTCTCCAAATCAAATTCTTTTTCGTCCATTTTACCCCTCTTTATCTTCTGCGTTTTATTTTTTGCTACGCGAAGTTCCCCAAAATCCACGAAAAAATAATACTATATAAAAAAGGATGAAGCCAAAGCTTCAGCCTCGGAAAAAAATTATAAAAGCTTTTCCAATCCCTGTCTATACGCCGCCGGAATACAGTCCCTTTTTTCGACCTTTTCCACAAAAAAGCCACTGGCGTTTTCCGCTTCGGTAGTGATTCTCCCGTCTGCTGTTAGCAGACACTCTACATGCCTTTTTGCACTTTTCCCAAAAACAAAAAGCACCCTTTCCATGCTCGGAAAAGGTGCTTTTCTTTTAAATGTTTTCTTTAATTTTCTTCTTTACCATCTGCATTCTGGCAAGGTGCACAGCAGTGCGCGCAAGCCGCATTGGCAAATTCTTTCTTGCCCTCTTCGGTATCTCTGTAATACTGGGTGTGGGTTTCTCTGTGCTTGTTTTCCTTCCAAATGCGGTCCGCTTCGGGTGCCCAGGCACGTGCGAAATCTACGCATCTGTCGCAAAGGGTATCTACATCCTCGGCGTGGATTAAATCGGAGGACTTTGCGCCGGTCTTTTTTACAAGCTCACGCAATCTCTCGGGATTTTCCAACATTGGGCAGGGTCTTAAATGGTTGTCATTAAAGGGCTGATTCTTATAGTATTCCATAAAGAGCGGGCTCTTTAACGCTTCATTTAAGGTATGGGTACGAATGTTGGTGTCGGAATAGTGAATGAATACGCAGGGTTCAATATCACCGGCAGAGTTTACGTGGAAGTAGTTTCTACCGCCTGCAATACAGCCGCCGACATATTCGCCGTCATTCTGGAAGTCCATGATGAAAATGCCCTTGCCTGTTTTGGCATTACGCATTTTCTTGAGCCAGCCGTACATGAATTCTCTCTGCTCGGGTGTCGGAATGAGTTCCTTGTCCGCGCCGTGACCGACGGGCATATAGTTGAAGCAAAGTGCGTATTTCGCGCCCTTTTCGATAATCATATTCATGAAATCATCGCTGGTGATGTAATCGACATTCTTTCTGGTGTAGCAAATGGAAACACCGAAAAGGCATTTATGCTTTTTCAGAAGCTCCATAGCCGCCATGGTGTGCGCATAAGCACCGTCACCGCG
Source organism: Acutalibacter sp. (assembly GCA_020025775.1). GTDB lineage: Bacteria > Bacillota > Clostridia > Oscillospirales > Acutalibacteraceae > Fimenecus. The sequence continues at coordinate 321,868 of JAHHRN010000001.1, read as the reverse complement.
ACGCCAGTCATTGGTTTCTTCCGTACCTTCGAGGCTAAGTGCCAAAGCTACGTTGCCGACTTCGCAAAGATTTTCGCAGAATTCGTCATCTACGAGTGTTGCGTTGGTATAGATTAAGAAGGCGCAATCCTGGTTCTTTCTGGCAAGCTCGATAATATCCTTTTTACGGATGAGCGGTTCGCCGCCGGTGAGCATGTAGAAATGTGTACCAAGCTCCTTGCCCTGGGACACGATGGACTGCATTTCTTCATTGGTCAGGCTCTGTTTATAGCCGTATTCCGCTGCCCAGCAGCCCTTGCACTTTAAGTTGCAGGCACTGGTCGGGTCAAAGAGAATGATGAACGGCACGTTACAGAGCATTTCCTCACGAAGCGCACGAACGGTTTTTGTGCCGTAAAGACCGGCTTCTACGCCGAGCGCCCAAGTCATTTCCTTTACCACGCGCGGATCAACATCACGAAGCAAACCTAAAACATACTGCGTCCAAATGTTTTCATTGTCCTGTGCCGCCGCCTTAAACTTCTGGAAGTTTTCGGGCGGGAACTGCCCGGAAAAGAGCTTAGACGCCGCATCCGCAATCTTAATCAGATTCTTCTGCGGATCCTTATAAATATACTTTAAAGCCTGATTTAAGGCGACCTCGATGGCCGCTTTCTGCATTTTGTTTGATTTCTGCTGCATGTTATTCGCTCCTTTTTTCGCCGCGATCTATTCGGGCTTCATTTCCCCCTATTTGATGTTAATCATAGCACAAAATTCTTTTTTTGTAAACGAAAAAGCAGGGGAATTTCGCTTTCTTTTTAAATAAAGCTGAAAAAGGATTTCAGCCTGTTTTAAAAAGCGTTGTGTGCCTTTTCTTATGGTTTGTTTTGACAATTTCGGGGAAAACTAAACGGAAAGACGGCAAAATGTTGTCTGCGACACCGAAAAATCCCCGTTTAGGAGGTCCTAATATGAAGAACGCGCCTGCAAAGCATCTTTGGCGTATGGTAAAATCCGAAAAAAAGAGGCTGGAAAAGCTCTATAAAAAGGCGGCAAACTGCCCCAAGAACCGACCGTTTACAGAGAATTTTGTGTTTTGGATCAAGGAAGCCGACCCCGTTTTAAAAGATCTGCGGCGTGTACATCCCTTGCCGGCAGATGCGTCGCTTCTGCCGCGCATGTTTTCTGCCGTTTTTCGTCTGACAGAAGGGGGAAAAGTACCCGACTACAGCCTCCTTTTACACAGCTTAGAGCCATTAGACCTTCGCGGCGATGAAATTGCCTATGCCGAACTATTTTTTAAGGCCGCCCTGCTTCTGCGCGCCGCCGAGGGCGTAGAGCGTTTAAGCGACGAAAAGGGAAAAGCCATTCAACTTACCGAAGCACGCACCGAGAAAGCCGCCGAATTTCCCCTGTTTTTAACGGCATTAGAGAGCCTTCGCACGCTTTCCGACTTTCCGTTTGAAAGTCTTTTTGCACAGTTAAGCCCTGCGGAGCCTCTGCTCCTTGCGGATGAGGGCTATCGAATTTCGGACGAACAGACAAAAATTAACTATCGTCGTTTGCTGTCTCGCTATGCCGAAAAGAAAGCTTGCTGTGAAGCCGAAGCGGCTGGGGATGCTTTTCTAAAATCCGATGCACAAAAGATCGGTATTTTCTCCTTTCTTTTAAAGCAGTTCCCTAAGAAGCGCCTGCCCTATCTGCTTTTTACAGAGCCGCTTCTTGCCGCGGTTTTCGCCGTACTTTTGGGCATAGCTTTACAAAATCCACTTCCGGCAATTTTGAGCTTTTTTCCCTTTTGGGTCGTGGCTTCCACTCTTTTAGAGCCGCTCTTTTTAAAATATTCTTTCAAAACGCCAGTGCCGCGCATCGCGATGCCCAAGCGCATCCCAAATACCATGGAAACCGTCATCGCCGTCACCAGTCTTTTGCCGCACGCTGAAAAAGCCAAAGCCATGGAAGCCCATTTAGAAGAAATTTATCTAAGTGCCGGAACAGGCGCGTTTCGTGTCTGCCTTTTGGCGGATTTTTACGGCGCAGACCAGGAAACCACCCCGCGCGACAAGGGGGATATTGCCGCCATGCGTGCCGCGATTAATCGCTTGAATGCGCGCTACGGTGCGCACTTTCTACTTGCCGTACGCCCCAGAATGTGGTCTAAAGCGCAAAACAGCTATATCGGCTTTGACCGTAAACGTGGCGCTATTTCCGATTTCCTACACGCTCTGCGTGGGGATGCTTCGGCGTTTTGCTGTCTGGACGGCGCGACCGATGCGCTCCAAAATGTGCGCTATCTTTTAACGCTCGACAGCGATACCGCCCTCTCCTTTGATGCCCTCCCCGCGCTTTTGGCGGCGGCAGAGCATCCCGACAATCTGCCGAAATTAAACGAAGACGGCACACGGGTAGAAAGTGGCTACGGCATTTTTGTGCCGCGCGTAGAACCAGCCCTTTCCTCTGCCTTTAAAACACAATTTTCCCGCCTGTTTTGCGGCGTCGGCGGCATTTCCGGCTATGACGGCGCGGTGGGCGAATTTTACGGTGACCTCTTTGGCGAAAGCCTGTTTGTCGGCAAGGGACTTCTGCGTGTAGACTCTGCCCTCGTCCTTTTGGAGAACGCTTTTCGCGACGAGACCGTGCTGAGCCACGATATTTTGGAAGGTGAGCTTCTGCGCACCGCCCTCGTGCCCGAAGCGCAGATCACCGACGCATTCCCTACCAATGCCAAAAGTTATTTTGCCCGCATGGGACGCTGGATGCGCGGCGATGCGCAAAACGCAGTCTTTCTCTCCCAAAAAATCCAAACAAACCTGCCACCATATCCCGGGGAAGAAAAAATTCCGAAGCGAAAGAATCCCTTTTCTCTGCTTTCGAGGTGGAAGATTTTTTCTAACCTGCGCCGCAATTTAACCCCGATTTCTCTTTTTCTCCTTTTCTTTTGTAGTTTATTTTTAGAAGCCACTGCGGCAAAGAATCTTTGTGTGCTCGCTCTGATTTTAACCCTTTGGCAGCCGCTTTTTACCTTACTGCGTCTGCTCTTCAAAGGGGAGGGATTTTCTCTCGGTTTTCACTTTTTCGGAAAATCTCTTTCTGCCTTGCAAAAGACGTGTGCCGATTTAGTCTTGAGCCTCTTGTATCTGCCGCGCACCGCCTATACCGCCACCGTTTCCTTTGTTTTAGGGCTGTATCGACGTTTGATTTCGCATCAGAACACCCTCGAATGGATGACCGCCGCAGACGGTGAGCAAATAGGCGGCGGTTTTAAAAACAGCCTGCGCGCTTCTCTGCCCTCGCTTCTTTCGTTTCTGCTTTTCTTCTGCTTCGGCACGCCGTTTTTAAAGGGCATCTCTTTCTTTTTCCTTGCAGAACCTTTCTTTTCCGCTTGGTCGAAACGCGCACCCAAAGAGAAAGAAAACACAGCACTCACCGCAGAAGAAACGGATTATCTTTTAAATTACGGCAGTGCCATGTGGCAGTATTATAAAGAAAACGCCACCGCAGAGCACCATTATCTGCCGCCGGATAATGTCCAAATGCGGCCGGTTTACCGCGTGGCGGACCGCACCTCACCCACAAATATCGGTCTGTTTTTAGCTTCCGTTCTCGCCGCGCGTGACCTCAACTTCATAGATACCGAAACTATGGTTTTCTATTTTAGACAAGTTTTAACTACGATAGAAAAGCTGCCGAAAAATCATGGAAATCTTTACAACTGGTACAGCACAAAAACATTAAAACCCCTTTCACCTGCCTTTGTTTCGGCGGTCGACAGCGGCAATTTTCTCTGTGCACTCACCGCTGTTTCGGAAGGGCTCAAGGAATATGAAGCCGAATGTCCCGCCCTCAGCGGCATTCTGGCACGCATACAAAAAATCCTACAAAACACCGACCTTGCCTTTCTTTATGACAAGCGAAAGAATCTCTTTTATATCGGCTTTGACGCAGAAAATCTCCGCTTTACGCCTGCACACTATGACCTGCTCATGAGCGAAGCGCGCATGATGAGCTATTACGCCGTCGCGCGCCGCCAAGTGCCGAAGAAGCACTGGCTCGCCCTTTCCCGCACCGTCTCACAAAATGCTGTTCGTTCAGGTGCGCTCGCTTGGTCGGGCACAGCATTTGAATATTTTATGCCCTTTCTTTTTCTGAAAAGTCCCGAAAACTCTCTGTCACGCGAAGCCCTCGAATTTTGCATCCGTGCCCAGAGAAGGTACGCCGAAAAGCGTGGCATACCCTTCGGTATTTCCGAAAGCGGCTACTATGCCTTTGACGAAATCGGTAATTATCAATATAAAGCGCACGGTGTACCCGATTTGGCCCTGCGTCCCGACCCTTTCGCAGAGCCGGTCGTCGCGCCCTACGCCTCGTTTTTATTTTTGCCGATTGCCAACAAGCAAAGAGTAGTTAAAAACTTACTACGGTTAGAAAATCTGCACGCGGTCGGCGCTTACGGTTTCTTTGAAGCCCTCGATTTTACCGACCGAAGCACCGAAAGCGGCGCAAAAAGCGGTGAAGAACATGCACCGCATGCCGTAGAAAGCTTCATGGCACACCATATCGGCATGAGCCTGTTGGCGCTTGATAACACAGTAAAGGACGGTATTATGCAAAAACGATTTTTAAAAAATCCCGCCATGCACGGCGCGCAAAGCTTACTCGAGGAGCGTGTCCCACCCGTCCGCTTTTCGTTCGGCAGACGCAAAGAAAAATTTTCTAAAGTTCACATGCAAAAGCCGAAGTCTAAAACCGAGTCAACCACTTGCAAAAAGGACGTCATGGAAAATGCGAATAAGCTTTCACCTGTTTTGCCGCTCGCCGTTTACGCAAACGGCAATTACGCTTTGGTTTTAGACGCGGACGGCAGAGGATTTTCGAAGTTCCAAGAACGAAGTATTACCCGAGAAGCCGATGCGTTTTCCGAGGATTTTCCCTCGGGCATATTCGCCTATTTCAAAACCGAAAATGGCGTTTTGCCCCTCACAAAAGCCGCCGCACCGGCAGGGATTCCGGAGGAAACCTTTTCCTCTGCCCTCTTAGAAAAGCACGCCGTATTTCTTGCCAAATGCGACGAGCTTCACGTGCAAACCACGGTTTCTTTGGATGCCGACAGCGAGACGGAATTTCGCAAATTCTCCTTTTATAATCCGCAGAGAACCGCTGTGGAGGGCGAATTTTACCTCTATTTTGAGCCGTCGCTCTGCAAAGTGAACGATGAAATTGCCCATCGCGCCTTTCAAAAATTATTTGTAACCGCCGCCTACCAAAAAGAGAGCGATTCGGTACTGTTTCGCCGCCACACCAAAGAAAACGAAGCACCGCTTTTTGCCGCCTGCGGCTTTTTAGAGCCTTTGGAAAAATCTTTGCTTTTGAACCGCACAAAAGCCCTTTCCCGTGGAGAATTTTTAGACAGCATAACCCATGCCGACTTTGAAAACAGCGATACGGTATCGAGCGGTGATGTCTGCTTTGCCGCGTTAGTTAAAATATATCTACCGCCAAAAAAGGCAAAGGAAATCACCTTTTATTTAACCGCCGCAACGCAGGAAAATGACCTACAAAAGCAGGTCGGTGCTATCAAAGCCGCGGCCGTCTCCCACGCGTTTCGCCCTTCGCCGCGGCTTTGTCCCGAGGAAAAGGAAAAAGAAGCAAATACCGCCTTCGTTTTACCCTATCTTTTTAAATCCTCTCCTCTCGCACCCTACCGCGCGGCGGCACTTTCAGAAAATCAAAAAGGGATTTCCTTCCTCTGGGCGCACGGCATTTCGGGCGATTTGCCGATTGTGACGGTGTTCTGCAAACCTGAGGAAGATTATCTTGCGCTTTCGCCCTATCTTCGCCTTTTTTCGCGTCTCAAATATGCGCATTTAGGCTTTGATTTGGTCGTGCTTTTGCCTGTTTCCAAAGCGGAAATCGCACCATTTCTCGCCACCCTACAAAAAAGATTACAAACGGAATTCCCCTTGCCCCAAAACGGCAGTGGAGGCAATCTTTTCGTACTTTCTGAAGAGGAATTTTCTCCGAGTGAGCTGTCTGCGCTTTTGGCTTTTTCCGCCTTTATCGACAAAAAGCCCTTCTCACAAGCCGTTCTCCGTGCGGCAGAACTCAAACTGCAAAGAGAAAAAGCGCAGAGGGAACGGTCAAAGCCGCCCGTACTCTGTGCCGAAGCCCCGAAATCTGCCGAAACAGGCAGAACCGACAGCGGATTTTTGATAGCAGAAAAGCCGAATGTCCCGTGGTCTTATATTCTTGCGAATCCCTCCTTCGCAACACTCCTTAGTGACAGTTCTCTCGGCGCAACCTTCGCCCTCAACGCAAGGCTAATGCGGCTCACGGCATTTCGCAACGATGCCCTTCGGGATAATCGCGGCGAGCTTCTCTTCCTGCGCCAAAACGGCGTGCTTTATGATATTTTAAAAAAGAGCGCCGTGGAATTCGGAAACGACAAAGCCGAGTACAGCGCCGAAACGCCCTTTTGCACCGCAAAGGTGACAGTCACCGTGCCCCGAAAAGGCATGGCAAAGCTCGTTTCCCTTAAAATTCAAAACACCGTTTCGCATCCGATAACCCTGCAATGTGCCTACTATATCGAGCCGTTTCTCGGCGAAAATGAAACCAAAGCGGTATTTTTACAATCTCGGCGCACGAAAAACGGCGCACTTTTGCAAAATCCCTGTGCCGAAAACTATCCGGGATTTCTTTCCCTGCGCTTAGAGGAGGACGAAAAGGAAATCTTTTCTCTATTCGAAAAAGAGGAATTTTTCCAAGGGAATTGGGACGCCCAAGGTAGCCTTCCTGCCGCTTCGCCCTGCGCCGCCGTAGGTACAGAAATCACCCTGCTGCCAAAGCAGGAAAAGACGCTGCGCTTCGTTTTGGCTTTCGGCAAAACAGAGGAAAGTGCGCTTTATCCCTTTGCAAAAATGGAAAATTCAATCGAGCAAAACCGCATTGAAATAAGTACCCCCGACGAAGCTTTAAATGCCCTTTTCAACAACTTTTTGGTCAATCAAATCAAAGAGGGCAGACTTTTTTCGCGCACGGGCTTTTACCAGTCCAGCGGTGCTTTCGGCTTTCGCGACCAGTTGCAGGATGCCGCATCGCTCCTCTTTACAGAGCCGGCGCTTTGTCGCAGACAGATTTACCGCGCCTGCGCCGTGCAATTCCCCGAGGGAGACGTGCTCCACTGGTGGCACAGAAGCTTTCGCGGCGGCTTTTCGGGTGTGCGTACGCATTGCAGTGACGACCGCCTGTGGCTGCCCTATGCCCTCGCGCAATATGTCGAAATGACAGGTGACATCTCAATTTTAAAAAAGCAGATTCCCTTTTTGGAGGGTGAACCCTTGCAGGAATGCGAGGGCGATCGCTATGCCGTTTATCACAGCGGCAAGGATAAGGCGAATGTTTTGGAGCACGCCGAACGTGCCCTTGCGCTGACCCTCCAAAGAACAGGTGCACATGGGCTTCTACGCATCGGCACGGGCGACTGGAATGACGGTTTTTCCGCCGTAGGCAAGGAGGGCAGGGGCGAAAGCGTTTGGCTCACCCAGTTTGCCGCGCTTGTCCTTTCGGCATTTTCAGAGCTTTACGGCACTTTAGGCGAAAGGGAAAAGCAGAAAAAAGCCCTCTGCCACGCGGAAAAATTAAAGGCTCTTGTGGATGCAGTCGCCTACGAGGATGACCGCTATCTTCGTGCCTTTTTCGATGACGGCACACCGCTCGGCAGTAAAAATTCCACTGCCTGTCAGTTAGATTCTCTAACCCAAAGCTTCGCCGTCTTTGCAAAATTCCCAAATCAAAAACGTGTTAAATTGGCACTTTTAAATGCGTATCACACACTTTTAGATGCGGAAAACGGCGTGTTTCGGCTCTTTGCCCCTGCTTTTTCGGGCGAGGATAAGCGCGCCGGCTATATTGCCGCTTATCCCGAGGGTATCCGCGAAAACGGTGGTCAATATACCCACGCGGCAGTATGGTTTTGCCGTGCCTTATTCGAAGTCGGACTTTTAGAAGAGGGCGAAACGCTTTTACACCTTTTGAATCCGATGAAAAAATGGGAAAACCCCGAGCTTTTCGAAAAATACAAGCTCGAGCCTTATTATTTTGCAGGGGATGTCTATGAAAGTTCGGGCGAGCACGGTCGCGGTGGCTGGAGTCTTTATACCGGTGCGGCAGGGCAGTTTTACGCCTTTTTTACGGCGGTGATTTTGGGTCTCGAAAAGCACGGCGACAAACTCTATTTTCACCCCGTCTGCCCGCCCTCGTTCGGTGCCTTTTCCTACACGATTTTCCTAAACGGGGCAAGGCTTCACGTGGAAATCTTGCCGCAAACTCAGCCCTATTTTACGGTGGACGGCAAAGAGGCGGAATTTCTTCTCTTAGACGGTAAAAATCATGAGATAAAATCTTCGCGTTTTACTGGAAAATTTTAACCATTTATGGTAAAATAGGAATGATATTTTTTAAAAAGGAGTGCTCATCATGTCTGCACAGCCCATTGTGACTCAAATCGGGCCGAAAATGCGTCTGATTCGTGTGAAATGTGAAAACACGAAGACCACCTGCATTTCCGTTTTATTACAAATGCCGCTCCGTAAAAATACGGCGGAGCACTTGGTGCTTTCTTCCTATCTTTCTCATTCCTCCGCAAGCTTTCCGACCCTGCAAAAGCTTAGCGAACGTTTAGAGGAGCTTTATGGTGCCATACTTTCCGTCGATGCCAGAAAGCTTGGAGAAAGCTATTGCCTTAGACTTTCTATCACCTGTTTAAACGATGCGTTGGCGCTTAAAGAAGAGATGCTCAGCAAAGAAGCTTTGGAGCTTTTGCTGGATTTACTTTTGAATCCCAACGTAGACGGGGAGGCTTTCAACGCCAAACAGCTTGAAACCGAACTGCGTATTACCATTGCAGATATTGAGAGCACTTTAAACGATAAACGCGCTTATGCGCTCCACCGCATGATTGAAACCATGTGCAAAAATGAGCCCTTCGGTCTTTCACAGGAGCAGCTGCTGCGCGATGTTAAAAACGTCACCGCCAAGAGCATGTATACCGCATGGCGAACCTTGCTTACCGAAGCGGTCGTTTCCATCAGTGTAGCCGGTGAGCAGGATTTTGAGGAAATCGAAACGATGTTGCAGGAGCGTTTTTCCGTGCTCCCCAACCGTCAACCTGTATCCCCCGAAACCGTCTTTATTCCACGCGCTTCCGAGGTAAAGGAAGTCACTGAAGAAATGGAAGTCAACCAGAGCAAGCTTGTTTTGGGCTTTAGAACCGGTATGCAGAATAAGGACGATAACTTCTTTGCCTACCGCGTCATGGTCGATATTTTCGGCGGTGGCCCCTATTCCAGACTTTTCAATTACGTCCGTGAAAAATTAAGTCTTTGCTACTACTGCGCCGCACGTCTCGACCGCGCCAAGGGCATTATGGTTGTCCAGAGCGGTATTGAAAAGAAAAATAAAGAAACCGCGCAAAAAGAAATTTTAAAGCAGTTTGATGTTATGAAAAACGGCACCTTTGACGATGCCGAATTTGAAGCTTCGAAAGCCGCGCTTTGCGATTTGTTCCGCGGCATTGAAGATACTGCCGAGGGCATTGATGCCTTTTATTCTCTAAAAGCGGAGGGCGATTTGGAAACTCCCGCCAACATCATTGCCGGCATCCAAAAGGTCACCCGTGCGGATGTTGTTGCCGCGGCAAACCGTGTGTCGCTCGACACCGTTTATCTCTTAGCCGGAAAGCAGGAGGTCTGATATGGCAAACATGAAAGAAATTAAAAGCGAGCGTTTAAACGAAAGCTATTATGAAATCGACCACGAATCCGGTCTTAAAATTTTGATTTATCCCAAGGCGAATTTTAAATCGAGCTATGCGATTTTCGGTACACATTACGGCTCGATTGATACCGATTTCCGTTTAGAGGGTGAAGAAAATTACACCAGCGTGCCCGAGGGCATTGCACATTATTTGGAGCACAAGCTCTTTGAGAGCGAGGATTTAGACGCATTCCAGCGTTATGCCAAAACCGGTGCAAACGCGAACGCCTACACGACGTTTGACAAAACCTGCTATCTCTTCTCTTGTGCGGGTAATTTAAAAGAATCCTTAGACATTCTAATGGATTTCGTCACGCACCCCTATTTCACACCCGAAACCGTGCAAAAGGAGCAGGGTATCATCGGGCAGGAAATTAAAATGTGCCAGGATGACCCCGATTGGGAATCGCTCTTCAGCCTGCTTCGTGCCATGTACAAGGAGCACCCCGTGCGCGTGGATATTGCCGGTACGGTAGAAAGCATTTCCCACATCACCGCCGACCTTTTATACAAATGCTATAACACATTTTATAATCTTTCCAACATGGCTCTTTGCGTGGCGGGTAATGTAACCCCCGAAGAGGTCTTGGAGGTTGCCGACCGCAATTTAAAGAAAACCGCGCCCGTAAAAATCGAGCGAAAATTCCACAAAGAGCAAAAGGGCGTTTACAAACCCTATGTGGAAGAGGCGCTTTCGGTCGCCGCGCCCATTTTCTCCTTGGGCTTTAAAGAAGCGATTGAAACCCCCGAGCGTTCGTTAAAAGAAATCCTCCTCAGCAGTATGCTTTTGGATATCATCATCGGTCGCACTTCCACGCTTTATAACGAGCTTTTGGAAGAAGGCCTTTTAAACACCTCTTTTGGTACAGAATATTTCAATGGCTACGGCTATGCCGCTACAATTTTCAGCGGTGAATCGCCCGATGCAAAAGAAGTGCAAAGACGCATTATTGCCCGCATTCGGGACTTGCAGAAAACCGGCATCCCTGAAAAGGACTTTTTACGCGTCCAGAAAAAATACTACGGCAGAGCCGTCATGCAGTTTAATGACATTGAAGGCATCGCCAATAGCATGGTGGCTTCTTATTTCTGCGGAGAAAGTCTGTTCGACGAAACCGAAATCATTGAAGCACTCACCTTAGAAGATATAAACGAGAGACTGCGCACCGCCCTCGACACCGAGAACTGCGCACTTTCCGTAATTAAACCGGAGGCATAAGCATGACATTTTTTACAGACTACTCCGCCGTAAAATTCACGGGGCTTGACCACATTTTCGACGTGTACGCCACCTTTATGGAATTTTCTATTGGTGACCACATGTTCCGCATTAAATTTTACGGTCTCATTATCGCGTTCGGCTTTCTGCTCGCCGTTATTTTCGGCGGCAGAATGGCGTATCGCTGGAAGCTCGATTTAAACAAGATGCTCGACGTACTGCTCTACGGCACCTTGGGCGGCATTTTAGGCGCGCGCCTTTACTACGTCGCCTTTGAATGGGATTATTACAGCCAGCATTTGGCGGAAATCCCCCAGATTTGGCAAGGCGGTCTTGCCATTTACGGCGGTCTCATCGGCGCCGTGCTTGCCGCCTATTTCACCTGTCGGCACAACGGGCTGGATTTCTTAAAACTTCTCGATTTATCGGGCATGGGCTTTTTAATCGGGCAGGGCATCGGTCGCTGGGGTAACTTCGCAAACCAAGAAGCCTTCGGCACCAACACCAATTTGCCGTGGGGCATGATGAGCGAAAAAACTACCGACTATATTCTCCGTTACCAATCCACCTTTGCCGAAAAGGGCATCACCATGGACCCCTATCTCCCCGTGCACCCCACCTTTTTATATGAATCCATTTGGTGTATTGCAAGCTTTTTCATTCTCTATCTCATTTGCAAAAAGGCTTATAAATTCAGCGGTGAGCTCATTCTCTGCTACGGTATTTTATATGGTGCAGAGCGTGCCGTGGTCGAAGGTCTCAGAACCGACAGTCTCTACATAGGCTCCACGACCTTGCGTGTTTCGCAGGTGCTCTCTATGGCGATTGTGGTTATCTGCTTCGCCATTCTGATGATTAAGCTCCACCAACTGAAGAAAAATCCCGTTCCCTATTCTCCCGTAGAAACGCTCCCCGAAGCGCTCGACTACGATGCAACCAACGAACGTGAAGAAAAGGCAGACAAGCACGCCTCGGTTAAGGCAATGCAGAAGCAAAAAATCAAGGCTCTTGAAAAAGAGAGAAAGCAAAAGGCAAAGGAGCAAAAGAAACATGGCAACAATTCTTGACGGTAAAGCCGTTTCCCAAAAGGTAAAAGAAGAAGTTCGAGAGGAAGTCACCGCGCTGAAAGCGAAGGGCTATTCGGTCGGTCTCGCCGTGATTATCGTGGGCGATAACCCCGCTTCGCGCACCTATGTCAACAATAAAAAGAAAGCCTGTGAAATGGCAGGCATCGTTTCCGAGGAATATGCACTCCCCGAAAGCACCACCATGGAAGAGCTTTTGGCACTCATTGACGAGTTGAATCACAAGGAATCCATTCACGGAATCCTCTGCCAGTTACCGCTTCCTAAGCATTTAGATGAAAAAGAAGTCATTGCCGCCATCAGCGTGAGCAAAGACGTGGATGCGTTCAGCGCACAGAACGTGGGTCACATTATGATTGGCGACTATGCTTTTCTCCCCTGCACCCCCGCAGGCATTATGGAGATTTTAAAGGCGTATGACATCCACCCCGAGGGCAAAAACTGTGTCGTGGTCGGCAGAAGCAACATCGTGGGCAAGCCCATGGCAATGCTCCTCTTACAGCAGAACGGCACCGTAACCGTTTGTCACTCCAAGACCGTTGGCTTAGAAAATTACACCCGTAACGCCGATATTTTGGTTGCCGCTGTCGGCATTCCGAAATTCATCAAGGCAGATATGATTAAAAAGGGTGCCGTTGTCATTGACGTCGGTATGGACCGAGACGAAAACGGCAAGCTTTGCGGCGATGTAGATTTTGAAGCCGCCAAAGAGGTTGCCGGCTATATCACCCCCGTACCCGGCGGCGTAGGTCCCATGACCATTGCCACGCTCCTTAAAAACACCGTAACTGCGGCAAAGCAGGTTTACGGTCTTATCTAACATAGCTTATAAAATCGCCGCAAGCAGGAGGGCTTCTTCGAGTTCTTTATAGACCGCCGCAAGCGCTTCCTTTTCTAGCGGTTCGCACACCCTTTGTGGTGCAAACGAGAAAACAGGACGGCGATGCGTTTCCCCGAACCACGCGGCAAAGCTGCCCGCGGAAAAAGGACTTTCCAGGATTGGGTAATTGGCACTTTGTGCAAGGATTTTAAGTGCCATGGGCATTTGCACCTGCCAATCTTCCACTCCGGTCGGCGGTTTTTGGATATAGCCACCGAGGCCGTCTAACAAAACGACGTGCCGAAAGGATTCTGTTTCGCAAAGCGTGCGAAGCGCCGCGGTTTCCGCTTCGCTGAACGGTCTTTGACCCCCGAAGCCCTGCGGTGCACCGAGGGGCGCGTCTATGGATTCCACGGGCATATTCGCAGGAAAGTTGAGCGAAAGCTCCACCCCTCTGGCATTCGCCGCCCAAGGGATTTCTTTCTTTTCCATGGCACGCTCTACCAGTCCGCGATAGCATCCGGCGGCAGAAGCACCGTGTTTCTGAATCGCCATGCCGTCGGGATTAAGGCAGGGCACAATCGTGATTTTGCGCTCGCGCAGGGAATTTTGCAGACGTATGCCGCAGAGCGGTCTCCCGTGTTTGAGACTGCTTGCCACACGCTCCAAGAAGCGATAGAGCATCCACGTGTTTTGCATTTCCAAAGCGCTCATGCCGCCGAGAAACAGCACGTGATCCTTACCCGTGCCGAGCGAATAGGCTAGAATCGGGCGGCCTGCTGCCGTTTCTCCCAAAACATTTTTCTGCACAAAGGGATATTTTTTTAAAAGCAACGAAACAGCAAAATCTGTTTTCATATGGGTCACACCTTTCCTTCATTTTAAAAGGTCTGTCCCTTAACCTTATGCAAAGGAGTTGTATTTTAGTATGGATTTAACCGAAAAACCGATTTCTCAGGAATATATATTCAAGGGCAGAATTGTAAAACTGCGTGTGGATGATGCGCTTCTGCCGAACGGTGAAACCGCCAAGCGTGAGGTCATTGAGCATCCCGGCGGCGTATGCATTGCGCCTCTCACCGAGGACGGCGAACTGATTTTCGTAGAGCAGTATCGCTATCCCTACAGCGAAGTTGTTTTGGAGCTTCCTGCCGGCAAGCTCGAATACGGCGAAGACCCCTTCGAGGCAGGCAAGCGTGAGCTTTCCGAGGAGACCGGTGCCGAAGCGACCGATTATATTTCTCTCGGCAAGCTTTACCCGACCCCCGGCTACTGTGGGGAAATCATTCATCTCTACCGCGCCAAGCATTTGACCTTCAAGGAACAGCATCCCGATGCCGACGAGTTTTTGCGCGTACGCCGCATCCCCTTAGAGGAAGCCTTCCAAATGGTCATGCGCAATGAAATCCCTGATTCCAAAACACAGGTAGCGATTATGAAGGTCTACTTTATGGAGAAAGGTGCAGAGAAATGAAAACACTCCTTTTAGCCTCCGGTTCTCCGCGCCGTGCCGAAATTTTAACGCAGGGCGGCTTTCCGTTTATAAAGCGTACCGCCGAAACGGATGAAACACTTCCGCAGGGCATCGCGCCCGCTGATGCGGTAAAGCTTTTAGCCGAGCGTAAGGGCAAAGCGGTCGAAAGGCACGAAAATGAAGTGCTTCTTTCCGCCGATACCGTGGTCGCCTTTGACGGCAAAATTCTCGGTAAGCCCAAAGACAAAGGCGATGCCTTCGAGATGCTTAAAAGTCTTTCCGGCCATACGCACAGCGTCTTTACCGGTGTTTATATTGCATCCGATGAAAAGGAATTTCTTTTCAGCACGGAGACCGAGGTTCGTTTTTTTGAACTGACAGAGGAAGAAATCAAAGCCTACATAGAAACCGGAGAGCCCATGGATAAGGCGGGGGCTTACGGTATTCAGGGCAAGGGGGCACTTTTAGTAGAATCCATTTGCGGGGATTATTTAAATGTTGTCGGCTTGCCGCTTTCCAAAGTGGCAAAAGCCTTGAAAGAGGTGCTTTAATTTGAAAACAGGATTGGTCTTAGAGGGCGGCGGTATGCGCGGCATCTACACTGTCGGCGCACTCGACGTCTTTTTGGAAGAAAACATTTCCTTTGATTACATTATCGGCGTATCCGCCGGCGCAGGCAACGCGGTTTCCTATATCTCGAAGCAAAAGGGCAGAGGTTACCGCTGTGATATGAATTATATCCACGACGACCGCTACATCGGCAGAAAGCCGTGGCACGAGGAAAAATCCGTATTCGGTCTCAATTTTATTTACGATGTTCTGCCGACCGAGCTTGAGCCGCTGGACTTTGATGCCTTTTATGAGGACCCTGCCGAATTTGTCACCGTTGCGACCGATGCCGCCACAGGCGAAGCCGTTTATTTTGGCAAAGAGCACATCAAAAATCACGATACCACCGTTTTAAAGGCATCCGCCTCTCTGCCGATTTTCTCTCCGCCGATTTCTTACAACGGCAAGCTCTATTATGACGGCGGCGTTGCCGATTCCATTCCTGTACACCGCGCCGTAGCCGACGGCTGTGACAAGCTCGTGATTATTCTCACCAAGCCCCACGGCTACCGTAAAAAGCCGATGTCCTTTAAGCATCTGTATTCCGCAGTTTTAAAGGATTACCCGAAGGTTGTGGAAGCCATGGAGCACCGTTATGAGGTCTATAACGAATCGCTGGATTACGCCTATCAGCTCGAAAAAGAGGGCAAAGCCGTGGTAATCGCGCCCGAATATCCGCTCTCTGTGGATAAGTTCACCTCCGATACCGAAAAGCTGGAGCATTGCTACCGTGAGGGCATCCGCGACACCAAAAAAGTATTGGAAAGAATCCAAAAGCTTCTCGGCTAAAAATCCCCCAAGATAAATTAGATAGTTTTTAACTATTTCATAAATCATATACCACGCCCGAAAGGACGTGGTATGAATATTAACCCTATAAGGGTAAACAATACCAGCAGCGCCTAAAGGCGCATTTAAGCAACACCAACTGCAAATTGGTGTTGCTTATTTTTTTAGATGAGCAAATGGGTCTTCATATTCTTTGAAACTAAGTTGGTCTGCTATCATATCCTCATTTTCTTGCTCTTGGATATATTTTTGTATTGTTGCTTTGTTTGCTCCAACTGTACTGACATAATAACCTTTCGCCCAAAAGGTTCTCTTGCCATATTTGTATTTTAAATTTGCATGTCTTTCAAAAATCATCAATGTACTTTTTCCTTTGAGGTATCCCATAAATTCAGAAACACACAAGCTTGGCGGTATAGAGAGTAACATATGTATGTGATCTGGCATCGCATGTGCTTCTATAATTTCCACATGTTTGTAATCACAAAGTCGCCTTAAAATCTCTCCTATATCTTTTCTTAGTTGCCCATACACTGCTTTCCTTCTGAATTTTGGCACTATTACTACATGATATTGACATTTCCATTTTGTATGTGATAAACTACTTTCATCCACTATTGGACCTCCTTTGATTGTAAGTTTGCAGTTGGTGTTGCTTGCTTATTATATCAAAGGAGTTCTTTTTTTATCAAGAATGGACGCTTTCGCTTTATTACTCACCACAAGTAAAACTTGTGGTTTATTACATAACTAAGAAAAGCACCGAAGAAATTCGGTGCTTTTTGTTTTGGAATCGCTTTTGTTTTTTACGCTTACAAAGTTTTAAAAGTCCAATCTTTATATTGGCAAAATCAAGCCCGTAGGGGCGGCCGTTATAAACCATAAAAATTCACTCAAAGTCCGTTGTGCGAACTATTTGTAAAAAATCTGTACTGTCTCTCCCGTGATTCGGTAGCGACCGGTGTCGCCTGTGCGAACTACGAGTAAAAAGTTTGTGCTAACTTTCCCGTGATTCGCCGTCGCGCGTTCGCGACCCCGTGCGTTAGCCGTCGCCCTGCGGCGACAAAGACAAACGGGGGAACCCCTCACAAGGGTTCCCCCGCCTTTACTTTTATAAATCTTTTAGTCCGCTTTGCCCCTTCCTGTGTTTTGGAAGGAGGAGAGATTTCGCTTTCTGCGGAAAGCGCTTTAGGGCGTTGCCCTAAAGACCCACCGCTTTTGAAAAAGCGGGCAAAACTTTTAAATGCTATTCCGCAGGAGCTGAGTAAAACTATAAAAAAAACGGGCGGATAATATCCGCCCCTACGGGAAGTTGCCTTTTATACAGATAAAAATATATCAAAGTCCGTTGTGCGAACTATCAGTAAAAGTTTGTACTGACTTTCCCGTGATTCGCCGTCGCGCGTTCGCGACCCCGTGATTGGCAGGCGCGCCGCCGCGCCCTATTTGTGGTATTTGCCGCCGTTCGCGATTTGAAATGCTCTGTAGATTTGCTCCAATAACAGCACACGCGCCAGCTGGTGTGGGAAGGTCATTTTCGACATAGAAAACTTAAAATGACTTTCCTTTTTTAACTGCTCATCTAAGCCGAACGAACTGCCTAAAAGAAAAACCACATTGCTTTTTCCTTGCAATCCGATGTCAGTTATTTTTTGACTAAACTCTGGACTCGTCATTTGCTTGCCTTCAATGCACATGGAAAATACATAAGCATTTTGCGGAATTTTTGCACGAATCATCTTCGCTTCTTCCGAAAGTGCCGCCTCGATTTCCGCCTGTGAGGGCTTGTCCGAAAGGGCTTTCGGGTTCAGCTCCACAATTTGCAGCTTGCAAAACGCAGAAAGCCGTTTTTCATATTCTGCCGAAAATTCGCGCATGTATTTTTCTTTCAGCTTGCCGAGCGCAATAATCGTAACGTTCATCATAACGCCATCGCCCCCTCATCCCAAACCGGCTTGGCTACACGCAGTGTAAAATCCTCCTGCGCCTTTGCACCTGCCGTCTCGAGCGCCGAAGCCGTAACCGCATAAGCCAAATGTGGCAGGTTGTTCTGCTCGCTTAAATGCCCTAAGAAGAGGTGCTTCGTGCCGTTCTTAATTAAATATTCCGCCGTTTCGGCGCAGGCTTCGTTGGAAAGATGCCCACGCTCGCCCAAAATGCGGCGCTTTAAAGAATAAGGATATTGCGGATTGTTTTCGAGCGTTCGAACATCGTGATTCGACTCCAAAAGCACGGTGTCACAGCCGCAAATCGCATCCAGAACCGTGTCGGTCATGATGCCTAAATCCGTGGCAACCGCCAGACGGCTGCCGTCCTTGGCTTCGATTGTGTAACCGCAGCTTTCCGCCGCATCGTGAGAAGTTTTGAACATATTGACCGAAAAATCACCAACCGAAAGGCTGTGGCCGTCCATGCAAAAGGCATCGTATTTCTCGGTTAAAATACCGCTGTCATCAAGCGCGCAAAGGGTACCGTTTGTCGCATAAACACGGGGCTTATATTTGTTTGCAAACACGCGCAGACCGCTTACGTGGTCGGTGTGCTCGTGGGTCACGAACACCGCCTGAATAGAATCGGGCGCAACGTCAATATTTTTGAGCGCCGTTTCAATTTGCTTACAGCTTCTGCCGGCATCAATCAAAATGCCGCCATTTTCGGTGCCTATGTAGATGGAATTTCCCTTACTCGAGGAAAAAAGCGGACAAAACTTTACCATAAAACGCTCCGTTGCAACTTAAAATCTGTGGTTAGTTAAAAATTATCTATTTTGGAATTACTCAAAAAGTGCCTTGGCTTCTTCTGTCGGTAAAATGGTGTTGGAGGTGATGTATTTAACTCCTGCCGCCATCATTTTATCCAGTAATTCCTTGGTGTCTACCGTCCAGCAGGCGGCAGTCAGACCGGCTTCGTGAATTTTCGCAATCATCTGCGGTCTGTCGGCATTATACGCCGCGCAGAAGGCAAGACCGAAGCCGTATTTCTTCGCATCTGCAATCTTCTTTTCGGAAATGTTGTTGATTAAATGCCACATTTCGAGCTGGGGATTGATGTTGTACATCGCGACCAAATCGTCATAGTGGAACGAAATCAAAATGCAGCTGTTTACAATGTCGTTTTCCTCTAAAACCTTATAGAGAGAACGCATTTTATCGAGGCGCTCGTCCTTGATTTCAATCATCGGGCGGCAGCCGTATTTTTTACAAATGTCAATATATTCCTGCAGGGTGCACATGTGGGTATGCGGATATTTTGCAATGTTGGCGCCCTTGACCATGTCAATGTTCATAAGCTCATCGTAGGTGTAGGACTTTACGTCGCCCATGCCGCCGAACAGGGTGCTAATGTCGCCGTCATGCACGATCATCCAAGTGCCGTCTTTGGCGCAGTGGGTATCGCATTCGAGCGCGTAGAAGCCTGCCTTGCCGCCGGCTTCAAAGGAAACGGCGGTGTTTTCGGGATGAATGCCCGAAAGTCCGCGGTGGGCGGTTAAGTGAATTTCTTTTGTATTATGGGGGCAAATTTCGGGGAATACCAAGAGCTGTTTCGGTTCAATCGGCTTTGCACGCATCTTTTTATAGGCGATTTTGCCGAGCGGAGTCTCAGACAATGTACCAAGGGTCATCATAAAAGCTTTATCCAAAAATTTAGACATGTGAAACACTCCTTGTAAAAAGAATTTTAACAGGTAAAGTATACCGCATTTTGCCAAAAAAGTAAAGACAGGGACGCGCCGGCGTCCACCGAATCACGGGGTCGGGAAGCCCCGACGGGCAATCACGGGGTACTTGGGCACAGACTTTTTACAGATAGTTCGCACAACGCACTTTATGTTTAAAGTTTTGCCCGCTTTTTCATAAGCGGCAGGGACTTGGGACAGCGTCCCGAGCCGTGCGCCGCAGAGCACGGAATACCTATCCTTAGAAACGTATTTTTAAAGGTGAATTTAGGGCGTAAGCCCTAAAGAGGATGCTTTTTACACGAAAAAAAGCATCCTGTATTGCCGCAGGGCGACGGCTAATGCACGGGGTCGGGAAGCCCTGACGTGCAATCACGGAGAACTTGGGCGCAGACTTTGAACAAATAGTTCGCTCAACGGACTCTGGATATATTTTTATCTGTGTGAAAGCCAACTTTCCGTAGGGGCGGATATTATCCGCCCGCAAGCAAAGTCACGCCTATTTTTCGTGTGGCATAAATTAAAGTTTTGCCCGCTTTTGAAAAAGCGGTGGGTTTTTAGGGCAACGCCCTAAAGCGCTTCCCGCAGGAAGCGAAAACTCTTATTCTTAGAAGCGTATTTTTGAAAGTGAATTTGCGGTGATAACCGCAAAGAGAAAACTTTTTACAAGTGAAAAAGTTTTCTATCACCGCCAGGTGACTGCCTGTCACCCTACAGCAACAAAGCAAACGGGGAAACCCCTCACAAGGGTTTCCCCGTCTTTACTTTTATAAAGTTTTTACTTTGTTCTGCCCCTTCCTGTGTTTCTCACAGGATGAGTTTTCCGTGCTCTGCGGAGCACGGCTCGGGACGCTGTCCCAAGTCCCCACCGCCTTTAAAAAGGCGGGCGAAACTTTTAATCTAAAATGCGTGCCTTAGGATTCGCTGTATTTTTGAATCAACGCCTTATAATGTCTGCCTTTTTCTTCAAAGTTTTTATAGACATTGTAGCTCGAAGCCGCGGGGGAAAGCAGGCAAATATGCCCCTCTTTGGTATGCGCATAGGCATATTTTACGGCTTCTTCCAAATCTGCACAGGCGACGGCGTTTTTCTTCGTGCCGCGGCGTTGCATTTCTTCGACAATCGCCGTGCCGGTATCGGGTGTGCCTAAGATATTGCGGATTTCCGTTTTTTCGAGCGCTTCGATAAACGCTTCGTAATTAAGACCTCTGTCCTTGCCGCCGACGATGAGGGTATCGACGGTTTCGAGCGCCTCTACCGCGCAAAGCACGGCATGGGGAATGGTTGCAATGCAGTCATTATAAAAGGTAATATTTTTAAATGTGCCGACCTTTTCCATGCGGTTTTCGATGCCGTTAAACTTCTCGAGTGCCGCTTCGCAGTCCTGCGGGGTTACACCGAAACGCTTGGTAGCATTGTAGGCAAAGCAAACATCCTGTCGGTTGTGCACGCCCTTTAAATGCTCATTGTGCACCGCAAACGGCAAATTGAAATCCTCCGCTACGCCGCATTTTTCGCCCAAAAAGCTTTCAGCACCGGTTTCGGGGAGAAGCCCCTGTGTAGCATTATAGATAAACAAATTCTCGGGTGTTTGATAACGTGCGATATTGGATTTCGCCTTGACATAGCCCTTAAAACCACCCTTGTAGTGCTCCAAATGCTCCTCGTAAAGATTGGTAAACACCGCCACTTCGGGGGAAGTGGTTGTAAATTCGAGCTGATGCGAGGACATTTCAATAACCGCCACGGTATCGGGGGTGAGCGCCTCGAGCGATTCAAACACGGGCACGCCGATATTGCCGATTAAGCAGGAGGAAACGCCTGCCGCCTGTAAAAACGCATAGGTGAGAGTTGAGGTTGTGGTCTTGCCCTTCGAGCCCGTGATGCCAATTTTGTGGCAGGGGGCAAAGCGCAAAAACAAATCCATTTGGCAGGTGATTTCCGTGTTCGGGAAGGGGAAATCCACATCCTTAAAGGAAATACCGGGGCTTTTTAAAACAACGTCAAAATCGGAAAGCGTATCGAGATAGTGTTCACCGCAAAGGCAGGTAGTATAAGCGTCGGGCGCTTCCACGGGGTTGCGGTCGGCAATCACCAAGGGCTTTTCGGGGAAAAAGTGACGGATATAATGGTAAGAGGATTGTCCCTCTCGACCGAAGCCGACTAAGACAACGGACTTATCCTTTAAATATTCAGCGATTTTCGGATACATAAGAAAGCATCTCCTCTACAATGGGTAAAAATTCTTCCGGGATATTATGCGTTTGGTTATATTCTTTCAAGAGATTTTCTTTCGGCACTTCGGGTGCTTTTTCTACAAAATGCTGTAAGAGCAGGGGGAGCGGTTTTCCCGCCTTTCGGAACTGCTCGGCTGTGAGCGAAAGGGCATAATTGATTTCGGAGACCGTGCCTACGCAGTCAAAGGGTTTTACGGGGGAAAGACCCACTAAGCCGTCAAAATCTGCAAGCAGGCTTTCATCACTGAGCATATCACTGCCGAAGATTTCGCAAAGTCTGTCATAGGGGATAAACGGCGATAAAACGGAAAATACGAAAAGGCATTTTGCACATTTGGCGCACCAGATATTTTGTTTACTGCCCTTGTTGCAGCTTCTGAATGTATCATGGTAAGCCGGGAAGCCGGCGAACTGCTTGGCAATCTGCAATTCGGAAAACGCACGAAGCAGGCTGAAATAGCGAATACCCGTTTTAAAGTTGCGCTCGGTATAAGCTTTGAAGTCACATTCGAATTCATAGGATTTCGAATACTGATGATTGATTTCTGTACCGGCGATATTGGATTCGTTGGCGCTCGATTCGTTGGAAAGCACAATATCCTTTGCGCCCACGAGATAGGCACAATAATAGGAAAGGAAGGCGACAATCGCAGAAAACGGCGTGTGCCCGTTGAGGAAGCCCTCTTTGTTGAGCACCAAAAGCTGTTTGTCAATCGTGCGGTACACACGAAGCATCGCACTTTCGTCATAGCCTGCCGCAAGCACTGTGTCGGTTCTCGCCTTTTGGTCATTGACGGTGAAGAAAAGATTTTTTTCTTTGAAGCGTTTAAACAGCTCTGCGGTAACACAGCTGTCCTTGCCGCCGCCAACCGGGATAAGGTGCAAACCGCCGTCGTGATAGGGCGCATTGTCGCGCTCTTCTTCTAAAAATTCTGCCGTCGGTTCACAGGTGATTTCCATGAAATCCGCTTCGGTTGTTTCAATTTGATTCAAATAGAAAAACTCCGAAAGTCCTCTAAAATAGAGGTGCTTAAAAAAGGCTATATCTTCTTTTGAAAGTTCGCCGCATTTCACAAGTACCTGCTTCGGGCAGGCGGCCTTCCAGTAGCTCACAAGCTCGGTCATACCAAGTGAAAACACAATTTTTCTCGCTAAAGGCGAATCGAAGGCATTTAAAAGCTCTAAATTATCGGTTTTGATTTTCGTCTGCGGCTGAAAGGTGCAAAGCCCGTCAATCGAGAAGAAAAAGGTCAGACGGATGCCGTCCTCTTCCTTTTCTATTGTATAGCGGTCAAACGAAAAAGTTTTATAGTCGGAGCGTAATTGCAAAAAATCTTTTCCCATAGCTGTCTCCTTAAAATTACTGCTTTTATTATACGTTTTAGAAGGGAAAATTGCAAGGAGTCCGCCGAAAAAAGAAAAAATCCGACAAAATAAAGCTTTCGGCTCTTCGGATTTCTAAAATCTTTCGGATTAGAAGCGGATTTTGGGTTGGTTTCTATGGAAGTTTATATATTTTAAATATAATTAAAAATAATTATTGCAAAATTTAGTTATATATGCTACAATTTGGCTGTGCTTGCAGAATAGATTATACTATCTTTTTCTATAGATTTTTTAAGAATCGCAGGCGTTAAAATCTAATTTTCTAGGAGGACTCATCGGATGAAAGCTTACACTTCAAATAATATCCGCAATATTGCGGTTGTCGGCCATGGCGGCAAGGGTAAAACAACGCTTTGTGAAGCCATGTTATATGTATCTGGCGCAACAGACAGACTCGGTAAAGTCGCAGACGGCAACACAGTTCTCGACTTTGATGCCGAAGAAAAACGCCGCAAGTCCTCTGTTTCTTCCGCCACGGCGGCCCTCGAATGGGACGACACCAAGCTCAATATTATCGACGCTCCCGGTCTTTTTGACTTTGAGGGCGGCGCCGCAGAAGCCATTCGTGCCTGCGAAGCGGTTTTGATTGTCACTTCCGCCGGTTCCGGCGTAGATGTCGGCACAGAAAAAGCCTTTAAGGCAGCTGAAAAGAACGGCAAAGCAAAATTCTTTGCCATTACCAAAACCGACTCCGACCACAGAAGCTTCTATAAAACCTTTGAAGCGTTAAAAGAGGTTTACGGCAACAAGCTTTGCCCGACCATTATTCCTTATATGGAAGGTAACCTCGTGAAATGCTACGTCAACTTAATGACCGGTATGGCATTTTCTTATGATGCAGACGGCAAGGCAACGAAAGTGCCCGTGCCCGATGACCCGATTATCGAAGAAATGACCTCCAGCTTCATGGAAGCAGTTGCCACCACCGATGACGCACTCATGGAAAAATTCTTTGAGGGCGAAACCTTTTCCAAAGAAGAAATCTTAAAGGGACTTTCCCTCGGTATTTTTGACGGCTCGATTTATCCCGTTTATGCGGTTGCCGGTCTTACCGCCGCCGCAGTTGACCAGCTTCTTTACGGCCTCGCATGGTCCGTGCCCGGTGCTTATGGCTACGCAGGTGAAACTGGCAAGCTCGA
This sequence comes from Acutalibacter sp., assembly GCA_020025775.1. Lineage (GTDB taxonomy): Bacteria > Bacillota > Clostridia > Oscillospirales > Acutalibacteraceae > Fimenecus. The sequence continues at coordinate 297,638 of JAHHRN010000001.1, read as the reverse complement.
TAACGGCGAAGATTTGCTTCTGCCCTGTAACGTGGAAGGCCCGCTTGCCGCGGTATGCTTTAAGACGATTGCCGACCCGTTCATCGGTAAAATGTCCTTTATGAAGGTAGTTTCCGGCGTATTAAAGGCAGATTCCGTCGCCTATAACTCCAGAACCGGCGAAAACGAAAAAATCGGCAAAGCCGTATACTTAAAGGGCGCAAAGCAAGAAGATACCAAAGAAATCGTTGCCGGTGACATCGGCGTTCTCACAAAGCTTGCCAACGTAAAAACCGGCGACACACTCTGCGACGTGAAACAGCACATCACCTTAGACGGCGTAAACTTCCCGAAGCCCTGCCTTTCCATGGCGATTGAAGCCGTGAAAAAGGGCGAAGAGGAAAAAGCCGCCGCAGGTCTTTTCAAGCTCATGGAAGAAGACCCAACCATTGGCTATCAAAACAATGTAGAAACCAGAGAACAGATTATCTCCGGTCTCGGCGAACAGCATTTGGATGTGATTGTTTCCAAGCTCAAAAATAAATTCGGCGTGGAGATTAAGCTCAAAGCCCCGAAAGTGGCTTACCGCGAAACCATCCGCAAGAAGGTGGATGCACAGGGACGTCACAAAAAGCAGTCCGGCGGCCACGGTCAGTTCGGTGACGTTTGGATTACCTTTGAACCCTGCGACAGCGATACTTTGATTTTTGAAACCGCCGTTGTCGGTGGTTCTGTACCGAAGAATTACTTCCCCGCCGTTGAAAAAGGCTTGCAGGAATGCGTATTAAAGGGCTTTGCCGCAGGTTACCCCATGGTTGGTCTCAAGGCCACCCTTTATGACGGCTCCTACCACCCGGTAGACTCCTCGGAAATGGCGTTTAAGACCGCCGCTTCTCTCGCCTTTAAGAATGCGATGCCCAATGCGGATGTCGCTATCTTAGAGCCGATCGGCACCCTCACCGCTCTCATGCCCGATGATAATCTCGGCGACGTTATGGGCGATGTTACCAAGCGCCGCGGCAGAGTGCTCGGCATGGGCGAAGCCGCAGAAGATGCAAAGATGCAGGAGCTTGTAGCCGAAGTACCTATGGCAGAAATGGCAGATTTCTCGACCTTCCTTCGTTCGATTACCGCCGGCAGAGGCAGCTACACCTTCGAATTCGTTCGTTATGAACAGGCACCGAAGGATGTAGCCGATAAAGTTATCGCCGATAGAGCCGCCGAAAAAGCCGAAGCTTAAACCAAAATACAAAATCAGAACGGGCGTAGAGATTTTTCTCTATGCCCGTTCTTAAAAATTCTACAAAAAATACAAAAAATGTTTTCATTTTGCTAAAATTGTGATACAATAAGCAGTATATTTTAGGAAGGGCAGTTTAAATTTATGAAGCAGAAAAAAATCACCAAATGGCTCTCCGTTTTACTTTGCCTCGTTTTAACGGCAACTCTTTTTGCCGCTTGCGGTAAAGGAACAGACGAAGAAACCAATACAAACACACCCGCTACAGAAGATTCCGCAACACCCGTATCGACCGATTTGAATCCGCTTACCGGTGAAGCGCTCCAAAACAAAGACGCTATCGGTAAACGTCCCGTAGCAATTATGGTTGAAAATTCTCCCGCGGCTCGTCCGCAGTGGGGTCTTTCTTCTCCCGATATTGTTGTAGAAGGCGTAGCAGAAGCCGGCATCACCCGTATGATGTGGCTTTATGCCGATGTCTACAGCGCACCGAAGGTCGGTCCGACCAGAAGTGCACGTCACGACTATTTAGAAGTAGCCGAGGGCTTAGATGCGATTTTCGTACACTTCGGCGGCAGCCCCTACGCTTATGAAGCTCTCCAGCGCGACAAGGTGCAGGATATTGACGGCGTAAAGGCAGACGGCAAATATTTTAAGCGCGATTCCTCCAGAAAAGTTTCCAAAGAACATACCGCTTACACCAAGGGCGAATGGCTGGCAGATGCCATTACCAGCAAAAACATCCGCCAGGATATTAAAGCTGATTATGCCGCACCGTTCAAATTTGCTGCTCAAAAGAGAACACTTCCCGGCGGCGCATGCAAGAGCATCGGCGTTGTTTTCTCCAACGATTATCCGCACACCTTCACCTATAACGAGAACGACGGTCTTTATTACAACCACATGAAGCAGGCTGAAATGAAGGATGCCAACGGCAAAACCATGACCGTTTCCAACGTTTTAGTTCTTTACACGCCGGTAAGTCTCGTACCGGGCTCCGATAAGGGCCATGTAGACTGGGATCTCTCTGGGGGCGTCGGTGTTTATGCCTCTAACGGTACTTATCAGAACATCAAATGGTCCAAGGGCAACCCGTCCGCACCGTTGAAGCTGACCGACGAAAACGGCAATGCTTTAGAGCTTAACCCCGGTAAATCCTGGATTGGCTTCGTGCCGAGCGCACAAAAGGGTGCAACCACAATCGCTTAACTTGCAAATAAAAAAGCCGCTTACGAAAACGTAGGCGGTTTTTTATTTTATTAAATATTTTTAGGCAGAAAAAATCCCCGGTTGCGGCACCGAGGATTTTCCCTTAATTGAGGGGGTTGCTTGAGGAGGGGGTATGTACTCTCGTAGAAGTTACCTTCTACCCTCAAAGAGTACGTCGTGATTATACGGTAAATTTGTGAACAATTTATGAACAATTCGATTTGACGCCAAAAATAATGTCAAAATTCGGCGAGGATTTAGGGAAATTTCAAAAAAATCAAACAAATGTTTGCAATTTTAGAACATTTGTGTTATGCTATAAAGGACAAAGCTGAACATTTGTACCCCAGCTCTACTTACAACGAAGGAGTGAATCGCATGGAAGATATTAATAAGACCCAGCGAAAGATTTATGAATTCCTTGCCGAACGCTGCCAATGCGGTGTGCCGCCCTCAGTTCGAGAAATCGGCGCGGCAGTTGGCTTAAAATCGACCTCTTCGGTGCAAGCCAATTTGGTTGCCCTTGAAAAGGCCGGCTATATAGAACGAGATCCCTTATTAAAACGCTCTATCCGTGTTTGCGGTGAGTCGGAAAATGTCACGAACATTCCGCTTCTCGGCATGGTTACCGCCGGTGTCCCCATTTTGGCGGTGGAGCAGATTGAAAGCTACATCCCCTACGCCGGTCCGGTTTCCAAAGACAAACCGCTCTTTGCCCTGCACGTTCGCGGCGACAGTATGATTAACGCCGGCATTCTCAGTGGTGATATTGTAATTGTTGAGAAAACACCACAAGCCGAAAACGGCGAAATCGTAGTCGCTATGATTGAGGATGAAGCCACTGTAAAGCGTTTTTACAGAGATAAGGATTGTTTCCGCCTACAGCCCGAAAACGATGCCTACGAGCCTATTTTGACCAAACAGGTGGTCATTCTGGGCAAGGTTGTTTCTTTGATTCGCTATTTTTAAGGACTTTTTAAGTAAACAAAAAGAGAACCTCTTTTGCATACACCAGATAGGGTATGATATAATATCGAGAAAGAATTGAACGATATGAAAATCGGAGGGAGAGAATATGAAGGATAATAGCGTTTACAGAAGTAAGGTAGGCATAATGTATTTCCTTGTAGCAGTTATTATTGCGGTGATATTGGTTGGCTCATTTCTGTACATAAGTGGTGATGGAAATACGGTTGCTATTTTTATTGCATATATCATTGCTGCAATATTATATTATTTTGTATTGATACACCCTGTGTTGAATACGAAGTATATTTTGCAAGCAGATAGATTATTAATTCATTGTGGTATATACAAGAATGAGATTGCATTCCAAGAAATTTTAGAGGTATATAAGAAAAAATCTTTCAGAAGATATCCGGCATTAAGCGAACAAATGGTATTCATCAAGTATAAGAATTGCGGCGTGACGGATTTAGTTGGAATCTCCCCTAAAAACCGTGATGAATTTATGCAGGAACTTCAAAAGAAAATCCAAAACTAACCCACTTTTGCTTAACTTAACAGTTAAGAATGGGTGTGAGTGTTAACACTATTCCAATTTTCTTAACACTTATGAAATCCGGATACAGAAGGAAAGATTTTATAGGAAAATGTCTGTTTCGTTCCAGCGAGCATACTGTTTATACTCCCAGAAGTTGTAAAACAGTGCAATCATCAGGAGCCTCCTGAAACCTCCCGGAAAAAGTGCAGAAAAATAAGCAGCAGGTGTCGAAGCTTTCGACACCTGCTGCTTTTCTTAAAACTTCCTTATGGGGCGTACCCATTGGGAGGTTCTCTTTTTTTTAATCTTTTTTGCGGGCGGATACTATCCGCCCCTACGGGATGTCACCTTTTACACAGATAAAATCTACACAAAGTGCGTTGTGCAAACTATCTGTAAAAAGTCTGCACCTAAGCACCCCGTGCTTGCCTGTCGGGGCTTCCCGACCCCGTGCTTCGCCGTCGCCCTGTGGCGACAAAGCAAACGGGGGAACCCCTCACAAGGGTTCCCCCGCTTTTACTTTTATAAAGCTTTTACTTTGCTCTACCCCTTCCTGTGTTTTCAGAAGGATGAGGATTCCGTGCCCTGCGGAGCACGGCTCGGGACGCTGTCCCAAGACCCTGCCGCTTTTGAAAAAGCGGGCAAAACTTTGAAGTACGTCCTTTGAAAAATTCGAAAAAGGTTACTTGCGTGCGGATAATATCCGCCCCTACGGGAAGTCGTCTTTTACACAGATAAAATTCTACCTAAAGTCGCCTGTGCGAACTATTGGTAAAAATTTTGCACTAAGTTCCCCGTGATTCGCCGGGCGCCGGCGCGCCCTATTTGGCTTGTTTGGAGTATTTCTTGAGGTAAATTACACGCATGAGCGCGGATTCAACCGGGCAAATGGGCTTGTGTACCTTGAAGAGCATGGAACCAAGCTCGGTCTTGCAGCCCTTGTCCATAACCATATCTACCGCGGTTGCATCGTATTCACTACCGGCTACGCTGAGCGCACCGTTGTTGGAAAGCAATACCGCATTTCTGCCCTTTAAGGCTCTAACAACCTTCTTAGAGGTCTTAATCTGGTTGTTCGGGTCATAAGCCGCATTGCGAACGGTTACGCCGACCAGCTGTGCGAAGTCATCCAAAAGGGGCTTCATCTTCTTTACAGTTCTGGAAACCGTTACAGCCTCTTCGCTCTTGTTCTGTACGATGTAGTTAACATCCTTGCGCTTCTTGTAAATCGCTCTGTGGAGCTCTGCCGCTTCGGGATAATCCTCACCGGCTACGAGATCGCCGCTTTCAATATCGAAGCAGTATACCTTGTCTTCTTCGCCTACAGGAGAAATGGTGAAGCATTCGCCGTTTCTCTCACTGTTGCAGGGCTCGAATTCGGGCACAGAAGCCAGCTTTTCCTGACTGCATCTTCTCTTAATATAAGCGTAAGCTTCGCTGATAGATTCTGCCGCGCAGCCCTTGAGCTCGCTGTATCTCTGCTTTACGAAGTTGCCGCAAACCTCTTCGAGTGCGGAAGCTACCTGGAAAGCATCTGCATAGTCTACGCCGAGGCAAAGTGCACCGTGATGTGCCATGATGACTGCCTTGGAGTCGCTTCTCTGCATAGCGGCAATTACGCCGTTGCGAAGCATGGGTGTACCGGGAAGACCGTAAGCCGCAATCGGTACGTTGTCGCCGATAATCGCAGCGTTCTTTTCGTCGATACGGTTAATATCATAGCCAAGTGCGCTGACAACGGATGCCTGCACCTGGTGGGTGTGAATAACAAAGTTCACTTCGGGGCGAAGCTTGTAAGCTGCGGCGTGAATGCCTTTTTCGGAAGACGGCTTTACGTTGCCGTCATAGGAGCAGTCCTCAATATTCACTAAAACGATTTCCTCGGGTGTGAGGGTTTCGTAAGGTCTGCCGGAGGGTGTAATTACGAATCTGTGCTCGTCGATACGGCAGGAAATGTTGCCCCAGGTTCTAGCAATAAGGCCGGAAGCGACAACCTCTTTACCCGCCTTGATTACGAGTTCTTTTGCTGCCTGAATATCCATGATTTTCACCTCTTAAAAGTCTTAAAAAGGGGCAACAAACGTTTTGCCGCCCCTTTTAGTTTTATCTTTTAGTTATTTCTTATCTACAGGTAAAAGACCTACACCGTCGAATACCTTATCGAAGCAGGTAAGAGCCTGATCAATCATCTTAGGTGTATAAGCTGCAGAAGTATAGAGACGGCTGCCGGCGAGGGTAACAAGACCTTCTGCCATGTAAGCACAGCCCATGTGCTCCATTTCCTTCTGTCTCTTGCTGGTTTCGGAAAGAATGTTCGGGATTTCCCACGGCTTCTTCCAGTTGATAGCGAAGTGCATGGTACCAACAGTCTCTAAGTGGCAGATAGAGCCTTCGTTCCAAACTACGAACGGAAGGTTGTGCTTTGCAACAAGTTCTTTAAGACCTGCGGTTAAGCGGTCGCCCATCTGACCTGCCTTTTGGCAAGCGTTCTGCTTTTCGATTTCTTCGAGGGTGTAGTAACCAGCTGCACAAGAGAGCGGGTTTGCGGACATGGTGCCGCCAACGAGTGCCTTGTGAATCTTCTTACCGCTGGAGTCAAGACCTGCGCCGAGATACTTCATGTATTCTCTCTTACCGCCTACGCCGCCTGCGCCCGGATAGCCGCCTGCGATAACTTTACCGAAGATGGTAAGGTCGGGAGATACGCCGAAGTAGCCCTGTGCACCAGCCATACCAATACGGAAGCCGGTAACAACTTCGTCGAAGATGAGGAGAGCGCCGTATTTGCGGCAAAGTCTCTCAACGCCCTTGTTGAAGTCCTTGTTAAGCGGAGTTGTACCGCTTTCGGGACCAACAGGCTCAATGTAAACAGCAGCTGTGCCGCCTCTGAACTGGTTGAGACGAAGCAATCTTTCGAGAGCGTCCAAATCATTGGGCGGGAACTCCTGTGTATACTTAAATGCGTTTAAGGTAACGCCGTGTGCCTGGGTAAACTTTGTACCGGAAACACGGATACCGTAAGCCAGCGGATCAGACCAGCCGTGATAAGCACCACCCATTTTGATGATGTACTTATTCTTGGTAGCAAGTCTTGCGATACGAGCAGCTGCCATACAAGCTTCTGTACCGGAACCGAGCATACGGAACATGTCAACGGTTTCCACGCTGTCAGAAATCTTCTTAGCGAGCTTATATTCAAATTCATGGAACAAGCCGGTGGAAGGACCGCAGGTGTTTAAAAGGTCAATCACCTGTTCACGAACAACCTTCGGGTTAGAGCCCAAAACGGTGGGGCCGCCTGCCTGTAAGAAGTCGAAGTACTTGTTGCCATCCACATCGTAAAGATATGCGCCTTCCGCCTTAGTAAACTGAAGCGGGAAGGGATAGTTGAATGCCAAGTTGTGCTGAACACCGCCCGGAATAATTTCACGAGCCTTGGTAATGGCTTCCTTAGATTTTACGCATTTCTTTTCGTAATACTCTTCTTCATAAGTTTTAAGAACATCGGGTTTTACGGAATAAATCGGCTTTTTGATGAGCGCGTCAAGTTCTCTGTTCACGGCTGCAGCGTCATGATACTCCGCGATTGCAAATCTTGTATCCATGGAAAAACCTCCGGTTATTTATTTTTCGGAAACTCCTGTTTTGGTGAATCCTAATTCACTTTACATTATACCACAAAAAAGAGGAAAGTCAACGATTTATTTCGTGAATTTTGTGTAAATCCGGGCGTTTTTTCATGCTCTTTGGAATTTTGAATTTAGAAAATTTGATAAAATAGAGTGGATTTTTAAATTTTTCTTGTAAAAGCTTGCTAATCTATGTTATGATAGAGTGAATCGGAATTCAAAAAGGGTGATGAATCTATGGATTTGCAAAAGCATCACAAGCCCACCTTTGAGCGAATTGCCCCCGAAAAGCGGGAGCGAATCATTGATGCGGCGACACGTGAGTTTGCAAACAAAGGCTTTGAAAATGCCAACATGAGTGCCATTGCGAAAAAGGCAGATGTCAGTGTTGGTTCTTTCTATAAATATTTTGAAAATAAGCAGGATTTGTTTTTAACGGTCATTCAATACAGCATTAAAAGTATGGAGGACCTTTTAAATGTTCTGGCAGTCAGCGACGAGGATATTCTTTTAAAGGTAGAACACATTTTAAGAGAAATTCAGCGTTCCTCGAAAGAAAATCCTATTTTAATGAAGCTCTATAACGGCATGACCTCGGAAAACAATCCGCGGTTTGCCTCGCAGTTCGCCTATGAAATGGAATCCATGACCGCGCGTATTTATCGTATTGCGATTGAAGAGGGCAAAAAATCGGGGGATGTGCGTGAGGATATCGACGCCGCCTTTGCCGCCTTTTTAATGGATAATATTTTCATGTCGCTCCAGTTTTCCTACTCCTGTGATTATTACAAGGAGCGTTTCAGAATCTATGCGGGCAACGATATTTTAGACCGTGATGATTTTGTCGTCGAGCAGTGTTTGAAATTCGTAAAATCCGCTCTAAAAAAATAAAAGTACGAACGAGAAATGATTTGGGGAGGTCTACTCATGAGTCAGCCACTTTATACTATTTCCTACGATGTCGGCACAACGGGCGTAAAAACCTGCCTGTTTGCAATTACCGATAAAATTGAACTTCTTGCCGCCGCAAGTGAAGGCTATAATCTCTATGTTTTAGAGGACGGCGGTGCAGAACAGGACCCCGACGAATGGTGGGCGGCGATGTGCAAGAGCACGCGCACCGTTATGGGGCAGTCGAGCATCACCAAAGAGCAGGTAGCAGGTATTTCCTTCTGCTCTCAGATGCAGGGTCTTGTTTTAGTAGATAAGGAAGGTAACGCCGTGCGCCGTGCCATGAGCTATATGGATCAGCGTGCGAGAGCCGAGCTGAAAGCGGGTATTGCCCACGGTCCGCAGATTGCAGGTGCCAATGTCTTTAAGCTTTTGAAGGCACTTTCCGCCACCGGCGCAGTCGCCTGTTCCGTTAAGGACCCCGTTTGGAAATACAAATGGGTCGAGGCACACGAGCCGGAGAACTTTAAAAGAGTGCATAAATGGCTCGACGTTAAGGAATATTTAATCGGCAGAATGACCGGCGAATTCGTCATGACGCAGGATTCCGCCTTTGCATCCTTACTTTATGATATTCATAAGAATGACTGGAGCTATTCGATTTGCAAGCTCTACGGCGTAAATACCGACCATTTGGCAAAGCTTGTAAAATGCACCGACAAGGTCGGTGAGCTTCGCGAAAAGCAGGCAGAGGAATTGGGCCTTGCCGCAGGTACAGCCGTTTACGGCGGCGGCGGTGACGCTTCCCTCATCGGTGTTGGCGCAGGCGCAGTTGACCTTGGCGACACCCACATTTATTCCGGCACATCCGGCTGGGTTTCCACCGTTGTGGATAAGAGCGTAGTTGATGCTAACGCCATGATTGCGGCAACGCTCGGCGCACGTGACGGCTATTACAACTACTTTGCCGAGCTTGAAACCGCGGCAAAGTGCGTGGAGTGGGTCAAAGACCACTTAGCGCTCGATGAAATCGGCATTTACCTTGAGAAAAACAAAGAATTAAGACATAAGCATCAAGACCGCGAGGTCATTTACACCAATCTTTATGACTACATGATGGCAGTTGTAAACACTGTCCCCGCAGGCAGTAACGGTGTCATTTTCACCCCGTGGCTCCACGGTAACCGTTGCCCCTTTGAGGACCCGAACGCACGCGGTATGTTCTTTAACATCAGCCTCGAAACCGGCAAATCCGAAATGATTCGTGCGGTTGTCGAGGGCGTATGCTTCCACCTGCGTTGGATGCTCGAAACTGAAGAAAAGAAGGTCAAATCCTCCGACGTAATTCGTTTTGTCGGCGGCGGCGCACTTTCCGATGTCACCTGTCAGATTATGGCAGACTGCCTCGGTAAGACGATTGAAACCGTAGACAGCCCGCAGAACATCGGTGCAGTCGGTGCGGCGGCAACCATTGCGGTAGGTCAGGGTCTCATTCGTGATTTGGGTGAGGTTAAACGTCTCATTCCTGCGGCAAAAGTCTTTAAACCGAATCTCGACAACAAAAAGATTTATGACCGCAACTACAAAGTTTATACCAATCTTTATAAGGCAAACAAGGAAAACTTTGCAATCTTGAACGGCGAAGCCTAAAAAGCCGAAAATAAAAAGTCTCCGTGCAAAAATCATTTGCGATTTCCTTTGACTTTTTCTGCCTTTCGGATATAATAATCTTGTAAGCAAGTCTTACGATAAATGTTTGTTCGCTCCCCGATATGCGGCTTATAAGTGGTCGGGATAACAAATGTTTGCTCGCTCCCCGACATGCGGCTTACAAATGGTCGGGATAAAAATGATTTTCGAAAAAAGCTCTGTTTTACAGGGCTTTTTTTCATGCCCAAAAGGGGAAAACGACATTCTACGATTATATGTGCCTTTTCTCTCAAATTGACAGAATACTTTTAAAAATTTTATAAAAAATTCACAAATAAAGCCCGTCTCGGCATTGCACCGCGGCGGGCTTTGTGCTATCATAAAATCAGAATCTATAGTGTGAAAGGGGTTTTATTATGCGACTTACATTTTTAGGTGCTGCACACGAGGTTACAGGCAGTTGCTCTCTTTTAGAGGCTTGCGGTAAACGCATTCTGATTGACTGCGGTTTAGAGCAAGGGCCGGATACCTACGAAAACGCGGAACTGCCCGTACCGCCAATGCAGATTGATGCCATCATCGTTACCCACGCCCACATCGACCACTCCGGCAAGCTGCCGCTTTTGGTGAGCCGCGGCTACAAGAACCCCATTTATTCCACCGTAGCAACGCAAAAGCTTTGCTCGGTCATGCTTTTAGACTCGGCGCACATTCAAGAATTTGAAGCCGAATGGAAAAACCGCAAGGCCAAGCGTTCGGGTCGCGCGCCGGTTGTGCCGCTCTATTCAATGGAAGATGCCGAAGCGACCATGCAGTATTTTAAGAGCTTTCTTTATAATGACGAGCAGGAAATCTTCCCCGGCATTTTATTAAAATTCACCGATGCAGGGCATCTTTTAGGCTCTTCGAGTGTAACGCTTACGATTACCGAAAACGGCGAGACTCGAAAAATCGTTTTTTCGGGCGACATTGGCAACACAAATCAGCCGATTATCCGCGATCCGCAGTATTTGGAAGAGGCGGATTATGTCATCACGGAAAGCACCTACGGTGACAGAAGCCACGGCAAGCGACTCGATTACATCAGCCAGCTCGTACCGATTTTACAGCGCACCTTTGACCGCGGCGGCAATGTCGTGATTCCGTCCTTTGCGGTCGGCAGAACGCAGGAGCTTCTCTACTTTTTGCGTATTATCAAATCCGAAAATCTCATCAAGGGGCATCCGCATTTTCCCGTCTATGTAGACAGCCCGTTAGCGGTGGAAGCAACCAACATTTTTAATGACAGTCAATCGGATTTTGACGAGGAAGCCACGGCGATGATTGAGGCGGGCATCAATCCCATATCGTTCCCCGATTTGCGCTTGTCCATTACGAGTGATGACTCGAAGCTTATCAACTCCGACAAAACGCCGAAGGTGATTCTTTCCGCCAGCGGCATGTGCGAGGCGGGCAGAATCCGTCACCATTTAAAGCACAATCTGTGGCAGGAAAATTCGACGATTCTCTTTGTCGGCTATCAGGCGGAGGGCACACTCGGCAGAGCGATTGCCGACGGCGCAAAAGAAGTGCATCTGTTCGGCGAGCCGGTGCAAATCAATGCGGAAATCTGCCGCTTGAAAGGCATCAGCGGTCATGCGGATGATGAAGGCTTACTGCGCTGGATGCAGAACTTTAAGGAGAAACCGTGCCACGTTTTCGTAAACCACGGCGCAGACGAAACCTGCGAGCACTATGTGGAGCGGTTACGCAACGAATTGATTTTAGACGTGCACGCCCCCTACAGCGGCGAGGTTTATGATTTAGACAACAACTGCATTTTGAAAGAGGGCAACAAGCAGAAGATTGTTCACGAAGCCCCATTCGAGCAAGGCGGTAGACGGTATCATACGAATCCGGTTTATACAAGGCTCGAATCTGCCGGTGAGAAGTTACAGGCGGTAATCGCCCACAACGAGGGCGGTGCAAACAAGGATTTAGCCAAATTCGCCGATCAAATCCTTGCCCTTTGCCAAAAATGGGACCGCTGATCGCCGCCAGGCGATGGTGAATCACGGGGGACTTGGGCGCAAATTTTTTACAGATAGTTCGCACAGGCGACATCGGTCGCCACCGAATCACAGGGGACTCGGGTGCAGATTTTTTACAGATAGCTCGCACAACGTACTTTATGTTAACTTTATCTGCGTAAAAGGTAACATCCCGTAGGGGCGGATATTATCCGCCCGCAAAGTTTCTATCTTTTGTTTAGCGCACTTCAAAGTTTTGCCCGCTTTTTGTCGCCGCAGGGCGACGGCTAACGCACGGGAAAAGTCAGCACAAACTTTTTACTCGTAGTTCGCACAGGCGACTTTTCATTAAAAGTTTTGCCCGCTTTTTCAAAAGCGGTGGGTTTTTAGGGCAACGCCCTAAAGTGCTTTCCGCAGAAAGCGAAATCTCATCCTTAGAAACGTATTTTTAAAGGTGAATTTAGGGCGTAAGCCCTAAAGAGGATGCTTTTTACACGAAAAAAAGCATCCTGTCCCCGCAGGGTGACCGTAAATCACGGGGGTCGGGAAGCCCCGACGGGCAATCACGGGGGACTTGGGCGCAGACTTTTTACCAATAGTTCGCACAGGCAACACCGGTCGCCACCGAATCACGGGATACTTGGGCGCAGATTTTTTACAGATAGTTCGCGCATCGCATTTTGTGTAGATTTTATCTGTGTAAAAGGCTACCTCCCATAGGGGCGGATATTATCCGCCCGCAAAAGTCTCTGTCTTTCTTTTAACATACCCCAAAATTATGCCCATAAAAAATATTTTAAAGATATAAAAAGAGAACCTCCAACGGGGTTCTCTTTTTTGTTTGCAAAATTATTTTGAAAGTTTCGAGCAAATGTCACGGGTGGATGCTATCCGCGCCTACAGATTTCAGATGCATTGCAGCGCATAGTCAATTTATAACTATCCTCATTCTTTAGCTAAAGTAGAAAGAAAAAGTTTTGAACATTTTCTGCAGTTTTCTTCCTTCATTAAAGCCCCTATAAAGTGCAAAAACAGCCTTTCCGGAAATTCGGAAAGACTGTTTAGTTATTTATTATCTATTATGAAAAGGAAAAGTAAAAAGCTTACTTGCGTTTTCTGCCGAAGAAGCCTTTTTTCTCTTCTTCGCCTCTACCCAAATGCGGGGTTTTGGAGCCGAGGGCTTCATCAAGCTTTAAGAGTAATTCCTTCTGGTGCTCGTTGAGGTCACGCGGAACATCCACAATGACGCGCACGAGCTGGTCGCCTCTGCCTCTGTTGTTGAGAGACTGAATACCCTTACCGCGAAGCTTGAATACTTCGCCGGACTGTGTGCCGGGGTGCACGCTGTATTTGGACTTGCCGTCGAGGGTCGGTACTTCCAATTCACAACCGAGGGCTGCAGCCGCATAGGAAATGTGCATTTCCACCCAAACATTGTAGCCGTCACGCTCAAAAATCGGATGCGGACGAACGTTGATTTCGACGTGCAAATCGCCGGCAGGACCGCCGTTGATGCCCTTATTGCCTTGACCGCGTACATTGATAATCTGTCTGTCGTCGATACCGGCAGGGATTTTGACAATCAATTTTGCCGGTTTTCTAACTCTGCCAGCACCGTGGCAAGCCTTACAGGGATTGTCGATAATTGTACCCTTGCCGCCGCAACGAGAGCAGGTTTTCTGCGTTTGAATCACGCCGAAGGGGGTTCTCTGCTGTGCGGTCACTTGACCTCTACCGTTACAGTCGGGGCAGGTTTTCGGGGAAGAACCGGGTGCCGCACCGCTGCCGTGACAGGCATCGCAGACCTCAATACGGTTGAGCTGAACCTCTCGTTCACAGCCCTTTGCCGCTTCCTCAAAGGAAATGGTTACGCTGGCCTGTGCATCCGTACCGCGCTGGGGTGCATTCGGATTCGCACCGCCGCCGAAGCCACCGCCAAAGCCGCCGCCGAAGATATTGCTAAAAATATCGCCGAAGTCGAAATCGAAGCCGCCTGCGCCGTAGCCGCCTTGACCTGCACCGTAGTTCGGGTCTACACCGGCATGACCAAATCGGTCATATTTCGCTTTTTTCTCCGCATTGGAAAGCACCTCGTAGGCTTCGTTTGCCTCTTTAAAATGCTCCTCTGCCTCTTTGTCGCCGGGGTGCAAATCGGGGTGATATTTCTTCGCCTGTTTGCGGTATGCTTTTTTGATTTCGTCCTCCGTAGCATTCTTGTCTATGCCGAGGACTTCATAATAATCACGTTTTTCTGCCATATAAGTAACTCCGTTATATCGGTTTTGGCAGAGCCTCTCCGTTTCGGGAAAAGCTCTGCCGAATTTTTAGAATGCTTTAATTATTTGTTGTTGTCCTCAACGTCGGTGTAGTCTGCTTCGTAGTAGCCGTTCTGGTCTGTACCGCCCTGCTGAGCACCTGCATTCGGAGCGCCCTGAGCGCCGCCCTGCTGTGCCTGCTGTGCAGCAGCTGCTGCCTGATACATTTCGGTTGCAGCCTTCTGGAATACGTCGGAAAGCGCATCTTTCTTTGCCTTGATTTCGTCGGTGTTGTCGCCCTTGAGTGCTTCTTTGAGGTCATTGAGCTTTGCTTCAACGTCGCCCTTAACGTCTGCCGGAATCTTGTCACCGTTTTCCTTCATAGCTTTTTCGGTCTGGTAAACGAGCTGATCAGCTTCGTTGCGGGTGTCGATGCCTTCTCTGCGCTTCTTGTCTTCTGCAGCGAACTGCTCAGCTTCCTTAACAGCCTTTTCTACATCGTCCTTAGACATGTTGGTGGAAGAGGTGATGGAGATGGACTGCTCTTTCTGTGTGCCGAGGTCCTTAGCGGAAACATGAACGATACCGTTTGCGTCGATGTCGAAGGTAACTTCGATCTGCGGGATACCACGAGGAGCGGGCATGATGCCGTCTAAGTGGAATACGCCGAGGGTCTTGTTATCCTTTGCGAATTCTCTTTCGCCCTGTAAAACGTGAACTTCAACGGAAGTCTGGTTGTCAGCAGCGGTGGAGAAGATTTGGCTCTTCTTGGTCGGGATGGTGGTGTTTCTTTCAATAATCTTGGTGGAAACGCCGCCCATGGTTTCAATACCTAAGGAAAGGGGAGTAACGTCGAGAAGAACGATGCCTTCAACGTCGCCTGCGAGAACGCCGCCCTGGATAGCTGCGCCCATTGCTACGCATTCATCGGGGTTGATGCCCTTGAAGGGTTCAATGCCGGTGAAGCTCTTAATAGCTTCCTGAACAGCCGGGATTCTGGAGGAACCACCAACCATGAGAACCTTGTTGAGTTCGGATGCCTTTAAGCCGGAATCCTGAAGAGCCTGACGAACCGGGCCCATGGTAGCTTCAACGAGGTCTGCGGTCATTTCGTTGAACTTCGCTCTGGTAAGTGTGGTCTCTAAGTGCTTCGGACCGGTTGCATCTGCTGTGATGAAGGGAAGAGAAATGGTGGAAGTGGTCATGCCGGAAAGCTCAATCTTTGCTTTTTCAGCAGCTTCTTTAAGTCTCTGCATTGCCATTTTATCAGAACGAAGGTCGATGCCCTGTTCTTTCTTGAATTCGTCTGCCAACCAGTCGATAATTCTCTGGTCGAAATCGTCACCGCCGAGGTGGTTGTTACCTGCAGTAGCTCTAACTTCCTGAACGCCGTCGCCCATTTCGATAATGGAAACATCGAAGGTACCACCGCCAAGGTCATAAACCATAACGATTTGGTCGTCTTCCTTGTCTACGCCGTAAGCAAGAGCTGCAGCTGTAGGCTCGTTGATGATTCTCTTAACTTCGAGGCCTGCGATTTTACCTGCATCCTTGGTTGCCTGACGCTGTGCATCGGAGAAGTATGCCGGAACGGTGATAACAGCTTCGGTTACCTTAGAACCAAGGTAGCTTTCTGCGTCACCCTTTAACTTCTGCAAAATCATTGCGGAAAATTCCTGCGGAGTGTAAGCCTTGTCATCAATGGTGACCTTGTAGTCAGAACCCATGTGACGCTTAATGGAAGCAACGGTGCGGTCGGGGTTGGTGATTGCCTGACGCTTTGCAACCTGACCTACCATTCTTTCGCCGTCCTTGGAAAATGCAACAACGGACGGGGTGGTTCTTGCGCCTTCTGCGTTAGCGATAACAACGGGCTCGCCGCCTTCGATAACGGATACGCAAGAGTTTGTTGTACCTAAGTCAATACCGATTACTTTACTCATAATAAATACCTCCAAAAAAATTTGAATGTGGGAAATCTTTGTTTATCTATATAAAATTCAGTTTACAACCTTAACGACCGCCGGTCGCAAGATTTTATCGCCTAATTTATAGCCTTTGGAAAAGACATCTGTAATGCTGTTTTCGGGCTCATTTTCGTCATCCGCGTGCATTACAGCGTTGTGGATGTTCGGGTCGAAGCTGTCGCCCGGCTCGCCGAAGCTTTCTACACCGAGTTTCTTAATGGTTTCCATGAACTGGTTGTAAATCATCTCGACGCCCTTTTGGTAATCCTCGAGGGAAGCCTCTTTATTGCTGAGCGCTCTGTCGAAGTTATCGAGTACGGGAAGAAGCTCGGCAAGCACATTCGCTTTGGAGTTTGCCCACGCATCTTCTTTTTCCTTCGTGGAACGCTTTCTGTAGTTTTCGTATTCCGCAAGCGTGCGAAGATATTTGTCGTTCAGCTCTAAAAGCTTCTTTTCGCAATCGTCCGCCGCCTTGGTTTCCTCCGCTTCGGGAGCCGCCTCAGTAGCCGCCTTTTGCTTCTTTTCTTCTTTTGCTTCGGTTTTGGGATTTTTGGTTTCTTTCTTAGCCATTTTATTCCTCCGCACTGTCGGAAAGAATTTTTCCGACGATTTCTGTTAAATATTTAAGACTGGGAATAAGCCTTGCATAATCGACTCTTGTAGGACCGATGAGTCCCAAGGTACCGCTGTCTCTGCCGCCGATTCGGTAGGAATTGAAAATCATACTGGAATTTTGCAATTCTCTGAAGCAGTTTTCCTTACCGATTAAAACATTCGGTTCATCGGCTTTTTCGGGCTTTGCCGAAGTGGAAAAGAGGTGATAGAGCGGTTCTTCGCGTCTTAGAAAATCTAAGAGCTTGTAAACCTCGCGGTCATATTCCTTATAATGTAAAAGATTGCTTTGCCCTTCTAAGAGCATTTCGGTTCGCTCGGTCATTTGCGCCAAATCGCAAAGGGCAACGAGCAGGGGCGTCATCGCCAGAGCCTTATCGCCGAGGGAGACGGCAAGCGTTTGGATTTTGGCAATGTGCATGGACGAAGCAGGTTTTCCGAGGAAATTCTCTGCCACGATATTGTAAAAGCACTCTGCCATCGGTGTGGTGATTTCCGACACGCATTTGCAAACGCGGCTTTTAATGATACCCGAGGATGTAATCATCACGATCATTGCGGTTTTTGTACCAATCGGCACAAGCTCCACACGTCTGACCACGGCGGCTTCGTCGCACGGCGTTGTGGAAACAGCCGCACAGCCCGTCATTTCGGCAAGCATACTGCCCGCGGTCTCTAAGACCTTTTGGGAATCGCCCGAAACATTTTGCAGGCGGTTGCGGATGAGGTGTTTTTCGCCCTCCGGCAATTCAAAGCGGCTCATGAGGTGATCGACGTAGTAGCGGTAGCCCTGCCCGGTCGGCACTCTGCCGGCGGAGGTGTGGGGCTGCTCTAAGTAGCCCATCTCGTCAAGCTCTTTTAATTCGTTACGAATGGTGGCGGAAGAAACGGACATATTCAAAGCTTCCAAAAGGGCTTTTGAACCGACCGGCTCACCGGTTGCGATATAGCGTTCGATTAAAGCACCGAGGATTTTCTTTTTACGCTCTGAAAGCTCCATTTTTCACACCGCCTTTCGATTTTTCTTTTTCTGCCTTAGGTTTTAGCACCGTTAGCACTCTAATCTCTCGAGTGCTAACTTACAATTTATACTATACATTTACTCTGCCCGTTTGTCAATAGTTTATTTGTAAACAATTTGTTAAAGGCCCAGTTTTTTCCGAATTTCTTATAGATTTTCACAGATTTTAAAATTGTAGCCTTTGTCCTAATTTTTTTATATTCCGAAAGCCCTCGAAACGGGCAAAATGAATTGACATATATAATGTAATATCCTATAATAAATAGATACAATAGTATAGGTATATATTTTTTTATTTCTGATTTAAAAGAAGGACTTTGAATATGCAATTTAATGAAAAAGAATTTTTGCCCGTTATCTTAGGTGCAGACATCACCGCTTATTCTCTCGCCAGAAGCTTCCACGAGGAATACGGCATCAAATCTTTGGTTTTGAGCATGATTGAGGGTGGCTTCATCGCCAATTCCGACATCATCGAAAACCGTGTTTTCCCAGGTCTCGAGAGAAAAGAAGTGCTCATTGACGTACTTTTAAAGGTCGGCAAGGAATTCGAGGGCAAGAAAAAGCTCATCGTACTCGGTTGCGGTGACTGGTATGTCCGCGCGCTCATCGAGAGCAAAAAGGTATTAGAGCCTTACTATATTGTGCCCTATATTGACGAGGACCTCTTAAACGAAATCGTTTTAAAGGACCGTTTCTATGAAATCTTTGAGGAGCTGGGTCTTAATTATCCCAAGACCTATGTTTACACCGTCGGCGAAGAAAATGACTTAAAGCTTCCCTTTGATTATCCCGTTATCGCAAAGCCTGCGAACAGCGCAATGTATCACTATGCCAAATTCGAAGGCAAAAAGAAGGTTTTCGTATTTGACGACGAGCAGTCCCTGCGTGAAATGCTTAAAAAGCTCGAAGGCTCCGGCTACAAGGGCAAGTTCTTGATTCAGGACAAAATCCCGGGTGACGACTCCTACATGCGTGTTTTAACCTGCTATTGCGACCAGAATTCCAAGGTACGCTTTGCCGCGCTCGGCAGAACGCTTCTTGAGGACCACACCCCGACCGCGATTGGCAACCCCGTAGCGATTATCAACGAGGTCAACCCCGAAATCGTTGCCGCGGCAACCAAATTCTTAGAGCACATCGGCTATGTCGGCTTCGCGAACTTCGACATAAAATACGACCGTCGTGACGGTAAATATAAATTTTTTGAAATCAACGTGCGCCTCGGCAGAAGTAATTTCTACGTAACGGGCAGTGGCTTCAACACCGTAAAATGGATTGTGGATGACTATGTTTACCACAAGCTCGACGATTACACCGTGGCGGACAACATCAACCTTTATTCCGTTGTACCGAAGGGCGTTATCATGCAGTATGTCAGCGACCCCGAATTAAAGGCGCAGGCAAAAGAGCTTTTCCGTGAGGGCAAGGTTTCCTTCCCGCTTCTTTATAAGGCGGATAAAAACGTAAAGCATAATTTCTATGCCAGAGCGGCACTTTTAAACCAGTACCGCAAATTCCATAAATATTTTGATAAAAAGAATGTGACAGAATGAACGAAAAAACCTTAGGCATTTTAGGCGGCGTCGGTCCGCTTGCCACTATTTATTTTGCGGATCTTGTCATCAAAATGACCGAAGCAAAATCCGACCAGGAACACATCCCGATGGTGATTCTGAATCACGCTTCGATTCCGGACAGAACCGCCTATATTTTGGATAGAACCAAGCCGAACCCCGTCCCCGTGATGGCGGCAGACGCCAAACAGCTCCAAAATGACGGCTGTGATTTCATCGTCATCCCCTGCAATACGGCACACTTTTTCTTCGATGAAATTCAAAAGAGCGTAAAAGTACCGCTCATCAATATTTTAGAGGAAACCGTCGCCTATGCGCAGAAAACCGTGCCGAACTTAAAAACCATCGGCATTTTGGCAACCGAGGGCACTATCGCCTCCGGCGCTTACCAAAACGTGATTCAAAGTCACGGGCTGGAATACCGTATTCCCTCCGCGGAAGACCAGGAATCCCTCATGGATATCATCTATAATCAGGTTAAAGCCGGCGAAAAGGTCGACATCTGCGAATTTTTACGCATTGTGGGCGAGCTGAAAAAAGCGGGCAGTGATGCCGTTATTTTAGGCTGTACCGAGCTTTCCATTATTAAAAAGGATTTCAATTTAAACAAGCCTGACATTGTCGATTCCATGGAATGTTTGGCTCGTGCAAGCATTCTCGCTTGCGGCAAAAACATCAAAGCATAACGAAAATCATAACGAGGTAATAACTATATGTGCGGATTTGTAGGCTATATTAACGCATCGGCAAATGAACAGGAAAATCAGCGCGTCATCGAAGCCATGGCGGACAAAATCGTTCACCGCGGCCCCGACCAGGACGATTATTATGTAGACGGCGACGTTTCTTTGGGCTTTCGCAGACTGAGCATCATCGACTTAGACGGCGGCAGTCAGCCGATTTTAAACGAGGACGGCTCCAAGGTGCTCCTCTTTAACGGTGAAATTTACAACTTCCAGCCCCTTCGCGAGGAGCTTCTCGCAAAGGGACATATTTTCAAGACCCTCACCGACTCCGAGGTGCTTTTGCACGGCTATGAGGAGTGGGGTAAGGCACTTTTACCGAAGCTTCGCGGCATGTTCGCCTTTGTCATTTGGGACAAAAACGAAAAGAAGCTCTTCGGTGCAAGAGATATTTTCGGCATCAAGCCGTTTTTCTATTATTTAAAGGGTCAGAATTTCCTTTTCGGCTCCGAAATCAAATCCTTCCTTGCGAACCCCTTATTTGAAAAGGAATTCAACGAGGAGAGACTTCCCGAATATCTTTGCTTCGAATATCTGCCCGACAATGAAACCCTCTTTAAGCACGTGTATAAGGTAACCCCCGGTACCTGCTTCACTTGGCAGAACGGCAAGCTCGAAACCGAGACCTACTTCAAGCCGAAGTTCGACATCGACAACGAAACCTCTTTAGAGGAATTTGAAAACCTCATTGACGAAACCTTTAAATCCTCCGTTAAGGCACACGGCATTTCCGACGTTGAAGTCGGTTGCTTCCTTTCCGGCGGTGTGGATTCCAGCTTCGTTGTACACGAGGTCAAAAAATCCCACGATGTAAAAACCTTTACCGTCGGCTATGCAGAGGAAAAATATTCCGAAATCTCTGCGGCAGAGGAATTTGCCAAGACCGAAAATGTAAAGAACTATCAAAAGAAAATCACGGCTGAGGAATTCTTTAACATTGTACCCACCGTACAGTATTATATGGACGAACCGCTTCCGAACCCTTCTGCAATTTCCCTCTATTTCTTGGCACAGCTCGCCTCTGAGCAGGTCAAGGTTGTACTTTCCGGTGAGGGCGCAGACGAGCTTTTCGGCGGCTATCACTATTACCGTGAGCCTTTAGATTTTGCAAAATACCAGAAGCTCCCGCAGGGTCTTCGCACGGTGCTTTCCAAGCTCGCCCAAAAAATGCCGAATTTCCACGGCAAGCGTTTCTTGACCCGCGGTGCATATCCGATTGAACAACGCTTCATCCGCAATAACTATGTATTCAATCACAGAGATATTAACCACATTTTGGCAAAGCCCGTGAACGCACCCGACCCCTCGGTTTTCACAAAGCCGTATTTTGACGAGGTGCAGGATCAGGACGACATCACCAAGATGCAGTATGTCGATATTCGCACCTGGCTTGTACAGGATATTTTAGTTAAGGCTGACCGCATGAGCATGGCGAACTCCTTAGAGCTTCGCGTGCCGTTCCTCGACAAAGAAATGCTCAAAGTTGCCCTGCACGTGCCGCCGAAATATCGCATCACCGACGAGACCACTAAGGCGGTTCTCCGTGGTGCGGCGCTCAAGAATTTGCCGCCCGTTACCGCAAAAATGCGTAAAACCGGCTTCTTAACGCCCCTCAACGATTGGCTTCGCCGTGATGAATTCTACAATATGGTGAAAGACGTTTTCGAGAGCGAAACCGCCGCGAAATTCTTTAACGTGGATTCTATTATGAAGCTTTTGAACGACCACAAGGCAGGCAATGCCCACAACATGAAGAAGATTTGGTCTGTTTACTGCTTCTTAGTTTGGTATAAAATTTATTTTGAAGAAAACGGAAGTATCGTGAAAAAATGATTTATTTAAAGCACATTCCCTTAGAAAAAGCCTATAACATGCGCGACATGGGCGGTATTCCGACCACGGACGGTAAGGCCATTCGCTGGCAGACCCTCTTTCGCGCAGACGGGCTTTCCGCTTTGAGCGAAAAGGACCAAGAAACCCTCTATGCGCTCGGCATTCGCACCGTTTTGGATTTGCGTAGCGCGAGTGAAAACGAAATGCTCCCCGACCTTTTGCCCGAGGGCATCGAGCACATCCACTGCCCCATGCAGGCGGAGGATTTCAACCTTCAAAATTTAGACGAGGGTGCCGCGGCGGCGTTTAAAAAGAGCTTAATGCAGACCTATTCCGCTATGGTGTTAAAGACGCCTGAGCTACTTTGTCACGCACTTTGCGTGCTGACAGAAAGCCTAGAAAAAGGCGGCGTACTCTTCCACTGCACCGCCGGAAAAGACAGAACCGGCGTACTCGGCGCGGCAGTTTTGCATCTTATGCACTGCGCCGACGAGGAGATTATCGCTGATTATCAAATCTCTCGTACATACAACCGAAACGGTATAGACAAAATCTTTCTAAACATGACCCATGCCGAAGGCTTTGAAAACGCACTGAAGTCCGAGCCCGAGACCATGATGCAGCTTTTGGAGATTTTCAGTGGCATGGATTTCCCGGCTTACTTAGATAAAAACGGCTTTTCCTATGCCCAGCAAAAGAAGCTTCGTGAGCTTCTTTTAGTGGATATTTTCTAAATAGATAAATTTTAACTATTTAAAAAATCCCATTTACAAACGCTGAAAAAGTTCGCAGATTTTTGCAGGCTTTCTTAAAAAAAGGGGGCGAACGCTGTGCAAATTATAGACATTTCCAACGACCTTTTGACCGCGGAGGTCTATCCAAACGACCCCGTACCGGAGCTGGCACCAATGACCTCGCTTTCGGACGGTGCACTTTATAATGTCAGTGCGCTCTATGCCGGTTTACATAACGGTACACACATTGATGCACCCCTGCACGTCTTTTCCGACGGCGCGGATGTGGCTTCTGTACCCTTAGACAGCTGTATCGGTCCTTGCACCGTGCTCTCTGTTCCCGCCGGACTTATAACGGGCGATTTTATGGAGCGCAACTACCCCAGCGGCGCCGAACGTGTTTTGTTAAAATCAAATGGCAGAGCTTTTTTGCACGATTCCGCCGCAGAAGTCATGCTACGACTGGGTTGCCGTCTCATTGGCACAGACGGGCTTTCGATTGAAGCCGAAAACGCCTCGGGCAGTGTGCATCGCGCTCTGCTCAATCGCGGTACGGTACTTTTAGAAGGTTTAAATCTCGAAAATGTGAAGGACGGCAACTATTTTCTCTTTGCCCCGCCCATTAAAATCGGCGGCGGCGATGCGGCATTTACCAGAGCCGTTTTAATTACGGATTATATTTTTTGGAGCGGAGCACAACATGGAACAAAATAAAGCACCCGCCTCCCGTTGTGATTTTTGCGCATATTACGATTACGATGAGGAGTGCGAACAGTATTTTTGCGCGATTGATTTAGATGAGGATGAAATGCAGAATTTCCTGTCCTATTCGACTTGGAGCTGCCCGTATTTTAATCCTTACGATGAATACAAGGTCGTACAAAAGCAAAATTAACTTGCTAAAAACAGGCAAATTAAAATAAATTGAATAGAAAACGGAGGTATGCAGTATGATGACGAATTGCAGTGCCGTTATTTTGGCGGCAGGCGATGGAGCCAGAATGAAAACCACCATTCCCTATGTGATGCTGAAGGTCCTTTCTAAGCCCATGGTTTCATGGGTCTTGTCGGCTGTACAGAAAAGCGGAATTCAGAAAATCGCCATGGTTGTTGCAGACCGAAAGAATCCCGTTGCACAGTTCGCCAAAACCGACTGCGCCATCTATGAGCAAACCATCCGTTCGGGCACGGCGCATGCCATTTTACAAGCAGAAGAATTCGTAAAAAAGAACATAAATGACCACATTCTTGTTTTAAACGGAGATATGCCGTTCATGGATGCCGGCACCATTCGCAATGCGCTTTTGACCCATATGCAGGCAGGCAACGACGTCACCGTCATCAGTGCACGCCTTGAAAATCCCTTTGGCTATGGCAGAATCTTGCGAAATTACTCCGACAGCACCTTTAAGGGCATTGTCGAAGAGCGTGATGCCTCCAGCCAAATCAAACGCATTAAAGAAATCAGCGCCGGCACTTACTGGTTTAAAGCCTCGGTGCTCCTTTCTGCCGTGCAAAATTTAAAACCCAGACCAAACGGCGAATACAATTTGGTAGACGCCATTACAAATATAATTAAACAGGGTGGCAAGGCGGACACCGTGGTTGCCGCAAATCCCGACGTGGTACTCGGTGCAAATGACCGCAGTCAGCTTTATGAGCTGAACCGCTTGGCACGGCACCGGGAAATCGAGCGGCACATCGAATCGGGCATTAACATTCGCTGTGCAGACGGTATCCTCATCGACCCCGAGGTTTCTATAGGCATTGATACCACGATTTTGCCCGGCACGATTCTTCGCGGCAATGTAAAAATCGGGCATCGCTGTATCCTCGGCCCGAA
Source organism: Acutalibacter sp. (assembly GCA_020025775.1). GTDB lineage: Bacteria > Bacillota > Clostridia > Oscillospirales > Acutalibacteraceae > Fimenecus. Next base: position 272,942 of record JAHHRN010000001.1, on the reverse strand, counting down.
TACCATTATAGAAGACAGTGTCATCGGCGACAACGTGCATTTAAACAACGTTTCCTGTTGCAGTGCCACCGTAAAGGACGGCGCCTTTGTCGGACCGTTTGTGCACATTCGACCCGGTACACAAATCGGTGAAAATGCCTTTATCGAAAATAACGTCAGCTTTTTGACGCCGGTTGTCATCGGCGACGACGTGCATATTCCCGCCGGTACCGTTGTAAAAAGAGATATTTTACAAAACGATTTAAAGTTTTCGGACGAAACCGAAAATAGAGAAAAATAAAATCTCTAAAATTTCAATTTTGCTTTTTTAAAACGGGGTTGTTAGCTGAACATTCCCATAAGCTTTCAACTCCGTTTTACAAAATAGATAATTTATAACTATATAAAATTAGAATAGCCGAACAGAAGGAGTTTTAAGAATGTCATCCTTTAAAGAAACCAATGCGGCTGTCGGCGCACCTGAATTTATCCTTGCAGGGCTCGGAAATCCCGATAAAAAGTACGAGCACACAAGACATAATTCGGGCTTTTTGTGCGTGGATAAGCTGGCAGAAAAAGAAGGGTTCACCCCGAACCGATTAAAATTCAAATCCATGTTTGCCGATGCCCGTATCGGCGGACATCGCTGCATCATTTTAAAGCCACAGACCTATATGAATTTAAGCGGCGAAGCGATTCAAGAGGCAGCCGCCTTCTATAAAATTCCGCCCGAGCGCATCCTCATTTTCTTTGATGATATTTCTTTAGATGTCGGCAAACTCCGCATTCGCCGCAAAGGCTCCCACGGCGGGCACAACGGCATTAAGAGCATCGTTTCGTGCCTTGGTTCCTCGGATTTTCCGCGTATTAAAATCGGTGTCGGCAAAAAGCCGCATCCCGATTACGATTTAGCCGACTGGGTGCTCTCGAACTTCACAAAGCAGGAGGATATCGCCTTAAACGAAGCCCTCGACAACGCCTGCGCCGCCGTTCGCCTCATCTTAGACGGCAAGGTAGACGAAGCCATGAACCGCTACAATTCCTGATTTTTATTTTACAGTTTCGCAATTTTCAAAGGAGATGGCTATGCAAACCGCTTTTTCCGATATTTTAAACGCTTCCCCCGAATATAACGACCTGCGCTCTGCCGTAGAAAAGGGCAGAACGCCGCTCGGCGTTTTAGGACTTTCCGCCATTCACCGGGCACACCTGGTTTATGCGCTTTCGACCCATTTAGAAAAAACCGCGCTTGTGCTTTTGCCCGATGAGGCCTCCGCCGTAAAGCTCTGCGCCGACCTCGAATCCTTCGGCGTTTCGGCATTGCTGTATCCGGAGCGTTCCTTCGCGTTTCACACCGAAACCGAAAGTCGTTCCCACGAATATGAACAGCGCCGCTTAAAGGCACTCACCGCCATGCTTGACGGCTCGGTGCAAGTGGTCGCCTGTTCCGTTTCGGCGGCGATGCAGAGAACTCTGCCGCCCGAAGCCCTCGAAAGTCATTCGCTCACCGTAAAAACAGGGGAAATCCTCGAAACCTCCGCCTTTTTAGACACCCTTCTCGCCAACGGCTACACCCGTGCGGAAATGGTCGAAGGTGTGGGGCAATTTTCCATGCGCGGCGGTATCATCGACCTGTTTTCGCCCGACTGTGAATCCCCGATTCGTATTGAACTTTTCGGCGACGAGGTCGATTCCATGTCGTATTTTGATTTGCGTTCTCAGCGCCGCACCGAAAAGCTCGACGCCTTCTCCTTAACGCCCTCCACGGAAATTCTTTTTTCCGATGACAAGGCACTTTGCGAAAAAATCGAAGAGCTCGCCAAATCCCTGCGCGGCAAATACGCCGCCAAGCAGAAGGAAGCGCTTTATGCAGATATAGACCGCCTCAAAAACGGCGTAAAATTAAGCTCCGCAGACAAATACATGCCCCTTTGCTACGACAAAATGGCGACGATTTTCGATTACCTCAAAGAAGGCAGTCTCTTTTTCGTCGGCGAAAGCGGCAACTGCAAGGAGAGAGGCACGGCCTCCCAAAAGCTTTTGAACGAAGAAATCAAAGCCTTATATGAAGAGGGCGACCTCTGCAAAGGCTTAGATGATTTTTGTCTAACACTTGCGCAGCTGTTTTCTTATTATGAAAGCAAAGGTGCAATTTATCTCGATAACTTCGCGCGTGGCAGCTTTGACACCCCCGTAAAAGAACTGATTCCGTTCACCGCAACCCAGCAATCGGGTTGGAACGGTCAGCTTTCTACGCTCTTAGAAGACCTTGAACCGATGCGCAGTAAAGACAGCACCATTGTGGTTTTGGCGGGTACAGAAAAAACCGCACGCGCATTGCAAGGCGACCTCGAGGAGCGAGACATTCCTGCCACTTATTTTAAAGAACTCCCTGCCGAATTCCCCAAAGGCGCGGTATCCGTACTCGCCGGCACGCTTTCCTACGGATTTTCATATCCGCATGAAAAATTCTACCTCTTTGCCTATGGCAGAGCGGCACTCCAATCCAAACGCCGTCACCCCGCCGCCCGCTTCAAAAAAGGGCAGGGTCTGCACTCCTTAGACGATTTAAACAAGGGCGATTATGTGGTACACTCCGCCCACGGTATTGGTATTTTCGACGGCGTGCAGAAATTAGAGGTCGGCAAAATCACAAAAGACTATTTGAAAATCCGCTATGCCAAGGGCGATGTGCTTTACGTCCCCGTTACACAGCTGGATTTGGTTTCTAAATATATCGGCCCGCACGAGGAAACGGGCAGAACCGTCAAGCTCAACCGCATGGGCGGCGCGGACTGGGAGAAAACCCGTTCCAAGGTCCGCAAGGCGGTCAAAGATATGGCAGATCAGCTCGTGAAGCTCTATGCCAAAAGAAAAAGTGTAGAGGGCTATGCGTTCTCGCCCGATATGGATATGCAAAACGACTTTGAACGCCGCTTCCCCTATGATGAAACCGCCGACCAGCTTCGCGCGATTGACGAAATCAAGGGCGATATGGAAAAGCCCTATCCCATGGACCGCCTGCTTTGCGGCGACGTTGGCTTCGGCAAAACCGAAGTAGCGCTTCGTGCGGCATTCAAATGTATTGCCGACGGCAAGCAGTGCGCGCTCCTCGTGCCGACCACGATTTTGGCACTCCAGCACTACCGCACGGTTTTAAGCCGTTTTGAAAATTTCCCCGTCAATATTGAAATGATTTCCCGTTTTCGCACGGCAAACCAGCAGACGAAAATCCTCGCGGATTTGAAGCGCGGCAACATTGATTTTATCATCGGCACGCACCGTCTTGTTTCCAAGGATGTCGAGTTCCGTGACCTCGGGCTTTTAATTGTCGACGAGGAACAGCGCTTCGGCGTGGCGCAAAAGGAAAAACTCAAGGAGCTTTTCCCGCACGTAGACGTTTTAACGCTCTCTGCAACGCCGATTCCCAGAACCCTCAACATGGCGATGACGGGCATCCGCGATATGTCCGTTTTGGAGGAAGCACCACAAGACCGCTTCCCCGTACAGACCTATGTTTTAGAATACGATATGCACGTTTTGATGCAGGCGATGGAAAAGGAATTGCGCCGCGGCGGTCAGGTTTACTTTTTACACAATCGTGTGGACACCATTGACAAGCGCGCGCAGGAAATTCGCTCGTTTTTACCCGATGCAAGGGTCGCTGTTGCCCACGGCAAGATGCCCGAAGAAAAGCTCAGCGACATTTGGCGCCGTCTTTTGGAGGGCGATATTGATATTCTCGTTTGCACCACGATTATCGAAACGGGTGTAGACGTGCCGAACTGCAACACCTTAATTATTGAGGATGCCGACCGTTTGGGTCTAGCGCAGCTCCACCAGATTCGCGGTCGTGTCGGTCGAAGCACACGCCGTGCCAGCGCTTATCTCACCTTTACGCGCGACAAGGCGATTTCCGAAATCGCTTCCCACCGCCTTTCTGCCATTCGTGAATACACAGAATTTGGCTCGGGCTTTAAGATTGCGATGCGCGACCTTGAAATCCGCGGTGCCGGCAACGTGCTCGGTGCACAACAGCACGGCCACATGGAAGCCGTCGGTTACGATATGTATTTACAGCTTTTGGAAGAAGCCGTTTCCGAGGAAAAGGGCGAAAAAAATGTGCACCGTCAAAAAGATTGTCTTATCGACATGCAAATCGACGCGCACATTCCCGAAAATTATATCAAAGATTTGTCTCAGCGACTGCTCATTTACCGCCGCATTGCGGATGTGCGTAACGCCGAGGATGCCGCCGATGTACGCGATGAAATGCGCGACCGTTTCGGTGCAATTCCGCCGTCCGTCAACGGACTTGTGGATATTTCTCTGCTGCGCAACACGGCTTCGCAAAAGGGCATTTACGAAATCGGGCAAAAGGCACAGACGATTATTCTCTATGTCCACGAAATCGAAACCTCGCTCGTTTTGCTTCTCTCTGGTGCTATGCGCGGCAGAGTTTCCATTACCGATTACGGTAAAAAGTGCATCAGCGTAAAGATTGCGCCGAACCAAACCCCGCTCGATGCGCTTCGCGAAATTTTCGGCTATATTGCGCCGATGTAAGCGCAGAAAAATCGCCATAATTTTTTAAAAATCGAGCAAAAAATACAAGGTTCAAATTGTCAAAAAGTTTTGAACATGGCGTGTTTATATTGTTCAAAACTTTTCTAAAGTCTTATAAAATCAAGGTTTGTAAACCAAAAGTTTTCGACAGTTTATCGAAAGGAGTTCTTCATGCAGCGCATTTTACTCTGCCCCGATTCTTTTAAAGGCTGTCTTCCCGCTGAGGAAGTTTGTGCCTTTTTGAAGAGTGGCATTTTAAAGGCAAATCCGCGAGCCGAGGTGCTTTCTCTGCCCCTTGCGGACGGCGGTGAGGGAACACTGCGCTATTTTTCAAAGGCTCTGCAAAAGACCCCCGAAACAATCCCGGTACAAAATGCCTACGGTGCGCCGAAAGCGGCGGAATATCTTTATTTTGAAGAAGAAAAAACGGCACTTATAGAATCCGCGCAGGCATGTGGTATCGAGGGCTTAGATAAAAATCATCTAAACACGAAAGCCGCCTCGACCTACGGCGTCGGAGAATTGATTTTCGATGCTGTTTTCCGAAAAGGTGCTGAAAAAATCGTCTTAACTTTGGGTGGAACCGCCACCACAGACGGCGGTATGGGTGCGCTTTCTGCGCTCGGTGTACAATTTTTAGATAAAAATCATCTAAAGCTAAGACCGAGTGGAGAAGCCATGCAAAAAGTTTCGGTTTTAGAGATTCCCGACGGTTTTGAAACCTTAAAATCAGTAAAATTTTATTTTGCCGCGGATGTAAAAAGTCCATTTTACGGAAAAGCAGGTGCCGCCTTCGTCTTTGCGCCGCAAAAAGGTGCAACAGAACAGGATGTATCTCTTTTAGACAGAGGTCTACAAAATCTCGCCACCGTTTATCGGCAAAGCTTCGGGCGCGAAATCGCCGATTTGGAAGGTGCAGGCGCGGCAGGCGGACTTTTGGGCGGTCTTTACGCGGCATTCGGCGGAGAACGGCTCGACTGTTTTTCGCTCCTCTCCAAAATCTACGGCTTAGAAGAAAAAATGCGAACCGCCGACCTTGTGATTACCGGCGAGGGAAAAACCGACAGCCAGACCGCGCTCGGCAAGCTCCCTGTGCGCATCGCCGCACTCGCCAATCGTTATCGTGTGCCCTGTGTACTGGTAAGCGGTGCAGTGGAATCGGATTTTAACGCATCCGCCCTCGGATTTTTTAAGGCAATCGCTTTAAAAACACCCGAAATGCCCGTAGAACAAGCTATACAAAACGCGCCGGCGCTTTTAACCGCGGCGGCGGAAAGTCTTTTATAAAAGGAAGAATGTTTCATGGATGAAGCTTTAAAACAGCGTATTGAATTTCTGAAAGAAACCGATAAAATGAAAACCATCCTGCGCCAGAACTGGGTCATCGGTCGAAGCCGCCGCGAGGATGATGCCGCACATTCGTGGCACTGCGCTCTCATGGCGATGACGCTCGCGCCCTACGCCAAGCCCGAGATAAATGTGGATCGCGCGGTAAAAATGCTCCTCGTGCATGACCTTGTGGAAATTTATGCAGGTGACACGCCGTGTTACGATGTAGATGTTGTAAAAACGCAGGAAACGCGTGAAAAAGCCGCCGCAAGTAAAGTCGAGAGTTTACTTCCCGAAGTGCAGGGAAAAGAATATAGAGCCTTGTGGGAAGAATTTTCGGCATGTGAGACGGAAGACGCAAAATACGCTGTAACCATTGATCACTTACAGCCGCTTTTCTTGAATTATTTCACCGACGGTGCCTCCTGGCAAACAAGAACGGTGAGCAAAGCACAGGTTTTAAAGCGCAATGCGATTGCCAAAGAAACCGTTCCGGAATTATACCCGGTCATCGAATCCGCCGTAGAAGAGCTCTACCAAAAAGGTTTACTGTCGTAAAGCCACGACATGGCGACGTCTAATGCACGGAGGCGTGGAGGCGCGCCTGCCAATCACGGGAAAGCTAGTACGGATTTTATCTTCGTAAAAGGTATCTTCCCGTAGGGGCGGATATTATCCGCCCGCAAAAGTCTCTGTCCCTCGTTTAGCGCACTCCAAAGTTTTGCCCGCTTTTTGTCGCCGCAGGGCGACGGCTAACGCACGGGAAAGTTAGCACAAACTTTTTACTCGTAGTTCGCGCAGGCGACTTTTCGTTAAAAGTTTTGCCCTCTTTTTCAAAAACGGCAGGGTCTTGGGACAGCGTCCCGAGCCGTGCGCCGCAGAGTACGGAATACTCACCCGTCCGGAAACACAGGAAGGGGCAGAGCGGACTAAAATATTTATAAAAGTAAAGACGGGGGAACCCTTGTGAGGGGTTCCCCCGCTTGCTTTACTTGAAGCAGTGATAAGAAAACTTTTTTACTTGTAAAAAGTTTTCTCTTTGCGGTTATCACCGCAAATTCACTTTCAAAAATACGCTTCTATGGATAAGATTTCGCTTCCTACGGGAAGCGCTTTAGGGCGTTGCCCTAAAAACCCACCGCCTTTAAAAAGGCGGGCGAAATTTTATTTTCGGGCGGATATTATCCGCCCCTACGGCTTCTATTGTATAAAAATACAAATTTTTCCCTAAATTTATCTATATGCCAACAAAAAACGGACACCCTTTTTGGATGTCCGTTTTCTTTTTATAAGTTTTAGTTAAATTTTAGCTAAACTATTTTCTGAGGTAGGGAAGCGGATTCACACGCTTACCATTGATACGCACCTCAAAGTGCAAGTGCGGACCGGTAACGTTACCTGTAGAACCAATATTACCGATAGCCTGTCCCTGAGAAACCTGCTGACCGACGCGCACCTTAATCGAGCCTTCAATCATATGCGCATAAAGGGTCTGGACTCCGCCGCCGTGGTCGATGATAACGCACTGACCAAAGGTCGAGAACCAGCCGGCTTTTACAACTCTGCCGCTGTCCGCCGCAATAATCAAAGCACCGGTACTGTGACCGCCGGGCTTAACAATATCAATACCCATGTGACGACGTTTGCCACCGTACGGAGAAGATATGTTATAAGCACCAACTGCCGGCCAAACGAATCTGCCGCCGTAGCTCGTAGGCGTATAAGGTCCGACCGAGCCGCCGGAATAGCCGGAGGATTTCTTTGTACCGATTTGAATGATTTCGGAAACAGGTGATTTTACGGTTTCCCTGGAAATTTGTTTTGTAGATACGCGAACGCCGTCCACATAGGTTACAAGCTCGGTGATTTCATCCTCACCCTGCTGACCCTTCTGCTTCACGCGCTTGGTACCGGAATACAGCTTGTTGTTTTCTTCCTTAACCGTTTCAAATGCCGTTGCAACGCGGCGTTTTTCGGTTCTGGTGACCTGTACTTGAATATAGCTGACTTCGCGCGAAATCAAAATTCTGTCGCCGATATGAATATTTTCGGTCAGCGACGGGTTGAGCGCTTGAAGCTGTGCTATCTTCAAATGGAATCTAGAGGCGATACCCGAAAGGCTGTCGCCGGGCTGTGCGGTATAATATTCTGCCGCTTCTTTTTTGGAATTGAGTCGTTCGGAAAGCTTTGAGGCATCCCAAATCGTCTCTGGTGTATCGGGATAAAGGCCCTGCACATAGGCAATTTTTTCCACGAAACCGACCACGTCATTGGGGTCATCGGTTTTATAGCTACGCAGCATCGTATCAAAAACGGTGGTTGCATCCGTTTCATTCTTTACGGCGCAAAGGAATTCGTCATTGATATAAATACCGCAGGCGTTTGTGGTTTTGTTGTTGCCGCGCTTTAAAAGCTCATCGCAAAGCACGTTTGCATCTTGGATTTCACTGCGTTTCACGGGCTTAATCGCAAAGGTAACGGCTTTATCCTTTGCCGCATCTGCCTGCTGTTCGACCTTCGCGACAGAGGAAAGACGGCTAACCACCTGTTCCTGCGCTTCGCGGTATTCCTGCTCGGATTCCACGTAGCCGATAACGGCATCGTTATATTTTACCTCGAGAGCCAAGGTTCTTGCGCTGTAGTGCCCGATTGTATAGCAAAGCAAGGTAAACATGAGAACGGGGAGCACGATGTTGACCACGGTTTTGACAACATAGCCATGGCGGTGAAACGCTTTTTGCATATAATATTTAAAAAGCTTTTTCCCATATTTTTTATCGTGCTTCATGGTGTCGACAAGATTCGACCAAGCACGTTTTACATCGACAAAGAAAGCTTTAAAAGCTTTTGCGCCCTGACGAATTTTTCTTAAAACCGTTTTATCAAAAAGTAAAAATCCCGCAAAGAAGAAAGCACCAATGGCTTTTAAAGGCGCTTTGATTTTGCGAACTAAGAAATTACAAAAATCCCTTAAAAGATAGCCGCTTTTGAGGCCGAGAAAATATATGTTTTTATAAAGTTTATGAAACATAAAATTCCTCTTTTCCTTGAGTTACGCTGTTTATTACGGATTAAATCACTTTAGTATAGCACATTTGATTCTATTTTTCAAGGGTCGGGGCGCAGAGGCGCGCCTGCCAATCACGGGGTACTTAGTACAGACTTTTTACAGATAGTTCGCGCAAGGGACTTTTATTTAAAATTTTGCCCGCTTTTTCAAAAGCGGTGGGTTTTTAGGGCGTAAGCCCTAAAGAGGATGCTTTTTACACGAAAAAAAGCATCCTGTCGCCGCAGGGCGACGGCTAACGCACGGGAAAGTTAGTACAGACTTTTTACTCGTAGTTCGCACAAGAGACTTTAGGTAAAATTTCATCAATGTAAAAGGTAAGCCACCCGTAGGGGCGGATATCATCCGCCCGCAAGCAAAATCACACCTATTTTTGGTTCAACACGCATTAAAAATTTTGCCCGCTTTTTCAAAAGCGGCAGGGTCTTGGGGCAGCGTCCCGAGCCGTGCTCCGCAGAGCACGGGATACTCATCCGTCCAGAAACACAGGAAGGGGCAGCAGAAACTTTAAATTTTATAAAAAGTAAAGACGGGGGAACCCTTGTGAGGGGTTCCCCCGTTTACTTTGTTTCAAGCATAGGAATTATAGCCGAACTAAAAAAACTTTTTCACTTGTAAAAAGTTTTCTCTTTGCGGTTTACACCGCAAATTCACTTTCAAAAATACGCTTCTAAGGCTGAGATTTCGCTTCCTGCGGGAAGCGCTTTAGGGCGTTGCCCTAAAAACCCACCGCCTTTAAAAAGGCGGGCGAAATTTTACATATGCGCCGCATGAAAGGTAGCGAAAGCATTTCTTTCGGGCGGATACTATCCGCCCCTACGTTTTTATTACAGCAAACTTCCATACTTTCCCACGAAAAAAAGGGAACCCTTATCGGATTCCCTTTTTGAAAAATTGCCTTTTAAATTTTATTCGTGCTTCGTCGTTTTCACGCTGAAGGTGTATTTGAGGGGCTTAAACGGGGAGAAGTGAATTTGATGCTCTTTTGCCGGCATCGGACCGCAGGAGTTCGTACCGGAGCCGCGCATGAAGCCGTCCACGCTCAAGAAAGTGGTATCGCAGTCGGGCAAATCCTCAATATGCTTTGCGTTTTTGAGCTGAGAAAGCGTATAGGGATTGGCGTTGAAGTTGAGCGGTTTTTCCACTGCCGAAACGGTAAAGGCATCACCGTTTGCATTCTGAAGTGCTGCAAAACGAACGCCACCGCGGTTGCCTGCATCCTGCGGCTTGATATATTTATGCGCCATTTCTGCCACTTCGGTTTCATAAACGCCGACCGTCGAATGCTCCTTGAAGTCGGAGTAGTTTTCATCCGGACCGAGACCGTAATAGCAAACCTTTGTGAAGTCCTCGGGAAGCTCCATATGCAAGCCGAAGCGCGGCAGCTGGAACGGGAACGCAATCGGTGTGGTGAGCTTCGCCGCAACGGTCATTTTGCCGTCGGACTCAAAGAAATAATCAAGGGTTGCCGTTGCCAAAATGAAAATGCCTCTTGTTACCATGTGGTACACAGTACGCACGCCGGGCTTGCCCTCTTTGTGAATGGTCTTGACCGAAGCAAGCTTGGCTTTTGCTGAGGAAAGACCTAAGAAATTCCAGTACATGACTAAGAATCTGTCGTTGTCGATAAGACCTCTATACATATGCGGCACGAAGCCGGTTTCGCCGTCTAAGGGATTTTGTTTTACAAATTCCACGCCGTCTTTTATGTAGCTAGTAAAGCCCTGCTTTTTCGCAAACACTGCCTTGCCGCCCTCGAATTGTACACTGATTGTGCCGTTCTTCTCGGAGATTTTGGCGTCGGCATGCACGGGTGCACCCTGCAAGGAAGCTTCACTCACGACGAGCTGTTCTTTGGCAAATACAAAGCCGGTTTTGGTGTGGACATAAGTGAGGTTGATAAAGACATCCTGTTTTTCACTGCGAAGTGCTTCAGCAGCAATGGTGACAACCGCTTTTTCGCCGGCAGGAATTTGGGTTTCTAAAACGCCGCTTTCCTTCACGATGCCATTGACGAGCACTTCCCACTGCGCCGCAATGTGCTTGGTGCTCTTGAAATTCTGTGTATTCCAAAGCTCGACCTTGCCGTCGCCTAAATATTTCGCACGAACGGGTCTATAGACCGCTTTCATTTCGAGCGCGCCGGAGGACGGGGTTCTGTCGGGATAGAATAAGCCGTCTACACAGAAGTTGCCGTCATGAATCGGCTCATTGTGGTCGCCGCCGTAGGTCCATTTGTACTCTGCATTTTCATCATAAACACTGTGGTCTGCCCATTCCCAAATGCAGCCGCCCATGAACTGCTCGCTGGAATAGAAAAGCTCCATATATTCCTCTAAGCCGCCGGGGCCGTTGCCCATGGCGTGAGCATATTCACACTGGAAGAAGGGCTTACCCTTGTATTTGTCGCCGGCTCTGCCGTCACGGATTTTACGCATTAAATCGGGTGTGCCGTACATGTGGGAAACCACGTCATAAGCCCAACGCTTGGAGCGGATAACGCCCTCGTAATGCACGGGGATTTCGGGATTTTCTTTTTTAAGGAAGTCGTAGCAGACATCTTGGCACTTGTAGCCGCCGGACTCATTACCAAGAGACCACATGGTAATGCTCGGGTGATTCTTGTCGCGCTCGTACATACGACACACGCGGTCTAAATAATGCTCTGCCCATTTTAAATCGTTGCTGAGCTTGCCCGGGTGATAGGAAGCCGGGTTGGAATAGAAGCCGTGAGTTTCAATATCGGCTTCATCGACGACATAAAGACCGTAAATATCGCAAAGATAGAGAAACGCCGGGTCGGGCGGATAGTGAGAAGTACGCACGGTGTTGCAGTTGTATTCTTTCATAAGGCGCACATCGGTTTCCATATCCTCCAAGGACATAGCATAGCCCTTGGTCATGTGGGTATCGTGGTGGTTGACGCCCTTCATCTTAATGGCTTTGCCGTTGAAGTAGAACACTTCGCCGTCGATTTTTACATCCTTAAAGCCCAAATAGGTACGCATGGCTTCTTGCTCGCCGTTTTCGCCTACGATAGAAATTTCCACGGTGTAAAGGCAGGGCTGTTCGGCATTCCACTCCATGACCTTTAAATTCTCTAAAACAGTTTTGCCGTCCTTCGGGAGATCTAAATCGAAGAGGATTTCGTCCTTTAAGAAGCCTTTTACGTGGACACTTTCGCCCTCGTCGAGTTTTGCCTCTGCTGAAACAGTTAAATTATAACTACCGTCTGCATTCTTGTTCGAACGAAGCAAATAATCTTCTAAATAGCTCTTTTCGCGCTCGACAATATAGACGTCGCGGAAGATACCGTTTTCGCGGAACATATCCTGGCACTCTAAGTAGGTGCCGTTGCTCCACTTATAGTTCACAGCGACAAGCTCGTTTTCGCCGTCCTGTTTAAAGGGGGTAATATCAAACTCTGCCGTGTTGTGAGAGCCTTCGCTGTAGCCGACAAATTTGCCGTTCATGTAAACAGCGAGTGCACCTGCAACACCTAAAAAGGTGAGAATGGAGCTGTCATGAGCCTCGTTAAAGGAAAATTTCTTGCGGTAAATACCCACAGCGACATCCTCGGGGATGCGCGGCGGCTTTTTCGGGAACGGATAACGGGTATTGATGTAGGCAATCTGGTCATAGCCGTTTCTCTGCCAAGTCGAGGGCACTTCCTGCGCCTTAAAGGGGGCATTTTCGCTGTCAAACGGGGTCGGGATTTCAGAAAGCTTTGCATAGTAAGCAAAATCCCAAGTGCCCGAGAGCATCAATACGCGGTCGGACTCGTATCTTTCTTTGGTCATCGAGCTGTTTTCCGCTTTTTCTAAGGAAGAAAAGGGAATAAAATAGCTACGCGCGGCGCGCTTGTTCTGCTCGATTACGCTGAAATCCGTATGCAGATTTCTTGCAATTTCGTAATTCATTATTTTTGGCTCCTTTGCTTTTGGAGTATTTTTTCACCGACAAGCGGTGGGAAATTCCTTAAAAAATGAGGATGACAGCGCCCATGGCGGGAACGCTGATGCTTTCGCCGGAGAAATCTCCGCGTAAAAGCTCCTCTTTACCTTGCCATTTTTTCGGCAAATGATAGTCGATTTCGTTTTCGTTGCGATTGGCAATCACCAAAACGGCGCTTTCTTCGTTTTCACGCTCATAGGCAACACAACCCAAAACAGCGGAAAGGAAATGTAATTCGCCATTCTTAAAACAGGGAATTTCGCGGCGGATTTCGCCGAGTTTTTTATAAAACGCCAAAAGACGTTTATTTTCTCTGCCCCAAGGGTAACAGCCACGGTTAAAGGGGTCTTTATAGCCCTCGAGACCTGCCTCATCGCCATAATAGAGGGAGGGCACGCCGGGCAGGGTATACTGCAAAACCGCCGCCATTTGAAGGAGCGTTTCGCCCTTTTTGTATTCCGTTTCGGAAAGGTGCTTTTGAGACTGCCACGCGCGGTCTCGATATTCGCAGGATTCGCCGGCAATTTTGGTAATCGCGCGTTCGGTATCGTGCGTGCCGATATGATTCATCAGCACATCGAGCACCGGTTTCGGATAGTTTTCGACAATGTTCATCACCGCGTTTTCAAAGCGTTCGGCAATGCCACCGCGTGCAAAATTCAAAATCGCCGCGGCAAACGGATAGTTCATCACGCTGTCTAGCTCTTCGCCCAAAAGGTATTTACGGCGTTTGCCATAAGCCCATTTCGTTGTAGCATCCTCCCAAACCTCACCGACAATAAAAGCATCTTTCTTTTCTGCCTTTGCCGCTTTGCTGAGGGCGGCAATGAAGCTGTCGGGCAATTCGTCAGCCACATCCAAACGCCAGCCGGAAGCGCCGAGCTTTAGCCACTTACGTACCACGCCGTTTTTGCCGTTGATAAACTGCATATAGGCGGGGCTTTCCTCTTTGACCTCGGGGAGACTTTCAAAGCCCCACCAGCTTTTGTAGCGGTTTGGAAAACTGCTGAAACTGTACCACGGGTAGTAAGGGGAATCCTCAGAATTATAAGCCCCCACGGTGTCATAGCGGTTCGCGCGGTTGAAATAGCGGCTGTCTGCGCCCGTGTGGGAAAATACGCCGTCTAAAATAATATGAATCCCCAGCTTTTTGGCGTCGGCACAAAGCTTTTTAAAGTCCTTTTCCGTGCCGAGAAGCGGATCGATTTTTTCGTAATCCGCCGTGTTGTAGCGGTGGTTGGAATGTGCCTCGAAAATCGGGTTTAAATAAATACACGAAACGCCGAGTGACTGTAAATAGGGCAGTTTTTCGCAAACGCCCTCTAAATCGCCGCCGAAGTAATCGTTATTTAAAACTCTGCCCTTTTCGTCGGGCTTCCAGTAGGGCGCATTTTCGGTGTCGGTGCGCAGGATTCTGTCCTGCGGCACGTTTTCTTTCGGCTTGCCCGAATTGTAAAAGCGGTCGGGGAAAATCTGGTAAATGATGCCACCCTTCATCCAGTCGGGTGTTTCAAATGCCGCATCGTAGACCGTTAACTGCCACGCACTTTGCATTTCTATGCCGTTGGCAATCGCACCGATGCCGTTTTCTTTTAAGAAAATCGAACCTCTACCCCAAGAGGATTCATAGTCAAAATGGTAGAAATAAAGCCCCGGTGAGGTGATTTCCATTTCTATATCCCAAATTTCCTTGTCTTCGCCGTTCATGCCTGCCCAATACATCGGGTAATCGACCATATCTTCGCCGTCTTTTTTGAGCATGAAGTGTGCCGCCGTCACCGAAAAGGAACGGGGCAAAAGCAGGCGAAATCTTACTTTTTCGTTGGTTTTGATAGCGCCGAATTTGCTTTTAAAAAAGGGATCTCGTGAATTAAAAGGTATAAAAAACATGGTTAGTACGTTCTTTCACAAACTTCATAGATTTTTTGCTGAAGCAAAAGGAAGTCCTCGAGCGCCGCGCCTTTATTGACGGGATTTCGAAGCAGAGCCGCCGGATGATAGGTACCCATCACATAAAACGGCGGTTTTTCATAGAATTTCCCGTGCTCCTTCGTGACCCTAAAATCGGGAGAAATCAGCTTCTGCGCGGCAATTCTGCCGAGACAGACGATGATTTTCGGTTGCATGAGCGCAATCTGCTGGCGCAAATACGGCAGGCACGCCGCCTGCTCTTCTTCTTTCGGGTCACGGTTTTGCGGCGGACGGCATTTCACGATATTGGCAATATAAATATTTTTGTTGCGGTCCAAATCAATATGCTTTAAATATTTATCGAAAAGGATGCCGGCTCTACCGACAAATGGCTCGCCCTGCTTATCCTCTTCGCCCCCGGGACCTTCGCCCACGAAAAGCACCTCGGCTGTTTCATTGCCCGCGCCGAATACCACCTTGTTGCGTGTTTCGCAAAGCGGACATTTTTGGCAGACCAGGGCTTCTTCCTTTAAACTTTGGAAGTCGGAAAACATGTTTTTTCACCTCCCCCAAGATAGACAGAAAAGGCAGACGTCAAATTCTGACCTGCCTTTTCTTTATTTACTGTGGATTAGTTAATTTTCATCTAACATTTCTTTTAAGAGCTTCTGCACCTCTTGTGCCGGTGCTTTACCCTTTAAGGCGCGCATGGCTTGACCCATGATATAGCCCATAGCCTGGGTTTTGCCGCCCTTATATTCGTTTACGCTCTTTTCGTTGTTCGCGATGACTTCTTCAATCACGGGACGAAGCGCGGAAAGGTCGGTAATCTGTGCCAAATTGTTTTCTTTGACATAGGCTTCGGGGTCTACGCCCTCTTTAAAGACCTTTTCAAGAACGGTCTTACCTGTGCCGCGGTTAATGGTATTCTTACCTACCATTTCGAGGATTTTCGCAAGGTCCTTTGCGGAAAGAGTCATATCCTCGGGCAGGGTTGCGGTATCCTTTAAGAGCTTCATGACCTCGCCCATAATCCAGTTAGAGGCAACCTTGGCATCCGCACCGAGTGCTACGGTTTCTTCGAAGAGCTTTACATAGCTTCTGTCGCTGGTTAACACTTCGGTATCGTATTCGGGCAGACCCAAAACGTTTATATATCTTGCCTTTTTCTGTGCGGGAAGCTCGGGCATTTCATTCTGAATGCGTTCAATCGTTTCCTCGGAAATCTCAAGCGGCGGCAGGTCGGGTTCGGGAAAATACTTATAATCCTGCGCATCTTCCTTGGAGCGCATCGCATAAGAAATACCCTTGTTGTCGTCCCAACGTCTAGTTTCCTGTGTTACTTTTTCGCCGTCCTCTAAAAGCTCAATCTGTCTTTCAGCTTCATAAGCAATCGCTCTTTGAATCGCGTGGAAGGAGTTCAAATTCTTCATTTCGGTTCTTGTGCCGAATTCCTTTTGACCCTTAGGACGAACGGAAAGGTTGACATCCGCACGAAGAGAGCCTTCCTGCATTTTGCAGTCGGAAACACCGGTGAACTGTAAGATGCCGCGAAGCTGCTCGAGATAGGAAATAACTTCCTCAGCCGAACGGAAATCCGGCTCGGAAACGATTTCAAGAAGCGGCACGCCGCAGCGGTTGTAGTCCACTAAGGTGCATTCTTCAAAATCATCATGAATGAGCTTACCTGCATCCTCTTCCATATGGATTTCGTGGATGCCGATTTGCTTATCGTTGCCGTCCTTATCCTTTACGGTTAAGTGACCGTCATGGCAAATCGGGAAGTAGAGCTGTGAAATCTGATAAGCCTTCGGCAAATCGGGGTAGAAATAGTTTTTGCGGTCGAATTTATTGTGACGTGTGATTTCGCAGTTGGTGGCAAGACCGGTGCGAATCGCATATTCTAATACTTTTTCGTTGAGCTTCGGGAGTGTGCCGGGCATACCGGAACAAATCTCGCATACGTGCTCGTTGCAGCCTGCGCCGAATTCGGTGGAACAGCCGCAGAAAATCTTGGTTTTGGTGGCGAGCTCGGTGTGAACCTCAAGCCCCATTACAATTTCCCATTCCATGGTCGTTCCTCCTTAGTTTTTCGGGGACTTCTTATGGAAGTCCGTTACATTTTGATAAGCACAAGCAGCGGATAAAATTTCCGCTTCCTTGTAGGGCTTGCCGATGAGCTGCATACCAATCGGCATATTCTGTGCATCGAAGCCGCAGGGAATCGCCATAGAGGGAAGACCTGCGAGGTTAATCATAACGGTGTAAATATCGCCAAGATACATCTTCAGCGGGTCGCTAAGGCTTTCGCCGATTTTAAGTGCGGTGGTCGGTGCAACCGGGCCTAAAAGGAAATCATAGGTTTCGAGTGCCTTAAAGCAAGCATCCTGAATGATTTTCTTTGCCTTTAATGCCTTGTTGTAGTAAGCATCGTAGTAGCCGGAGGAAAGCACGAAGTTGCCGAGCATAATGCGGCGCTTCACTTCCATGCCGAAGCCTTCGGAGCGGGATTTTACATACACGCTCATAAGGTCATGGGCTTCCGGGCTCTTGTAGCCGTATTTGATGCCGTCATAACGGGAAAGGTTGGAGCAGGCTTCTGCGCACGCAATGATATAATATGCAGGAATCGCATATTTAACACTGGGCATGGGGAAGAATTCCACCTCTGCGCCGAGCGCTTTAAACTGCTCTGCGGCTTTTAAAATGCCGTCTTTCACTTCGGGGGCAATGCCCTCGCCGATATATTCTTCGGGAATACCGATTTTTTTGCCCTTAACGTCGCCCTTGGTAGCTTCTGCAAAATCGAAGGGGGGATTCGGCATAGAAGTGCCGTCCTTTTCGTCTTTACCCTCAATTACGGAGAAGAGCGCGGCGCAGTCTTCTGCGCTTTTTGCCATCGGGCCGATTTGGTCGAGGGAGGAAGCGTAAGCGATAAGACCGTAACGGGAAACCGCACCATAGGTGGGTTTAAGGCCGGAAATACCGCAAAAGCTCGCGGGCTGACGGATAGAACCGCCGGTGTCGGAGCCTAAGGTAATCGGTGCAAGCTCGGCTGCAACAGCTGCTGCCGCACCGCCCGAGGAGCCGCCGGGTACGCAGTCTAAATTCCACGGGTTATGGGTCACGCCGGTTGCGGAGGTCTCTGTGGTCGAACCCATAGCAAATTCATCCATGTTAAGCTTGCCGAGGAACACGAGACCTGCATCCAAAAGTCTTTCGACAACGGTTGCGTTATAAGGCGGAACAAAATTCTCTAAAATCTTAGAAGAGCAGGTAGTTTTTACGCCCTTGGTGCAGATATTATCTTTAATACCTACAGGCACGCCAGCTAACGGACCGGTGTATTTGCCCTCGTCGATGCCTTTTTGTACTTCATCGGCACGCTGTAAGGCTTCTTCGCGGCAAACGGTATTGTAGCAGTGATAAATGCTGTCCTCTTTTTCAATGGCATCTAAAAAGCATTCGGTGACTTCACGAACGCTTGCCTGTTTTTCACGAATGGCACGCCCGATTTCGAGTGCGCCCATTTTCAAAAAGTTCATGCCCGTCCCTCCTTATTCTACAGTCTTCGGCACAACAAAACAGCCGTCTCTCTGTTCCGGTGCGTTGCTTAAAATAGCGTCTACGTTGGCTTCGTTGGTCACAACATCCGCACGCATGACGTTCGGGATGGGGAAGGAGTGCGATGCAGGCTCCACACCCTCGGTGTCCAGCTCGTTCAGGGTATCCATATAGGACACGATGTCCTGTAAATCTTTCATAGATTCCGCTCTTTCTTCTTCACTCAAGGTGATGCGTCCGAGCTTTTCAAGGTATAAAACCAAGTCTCTATCGATTTGCATAATCTGCCTCCGATTTTTATATTGTTTCGGGATTGCACCCGTTTTCGTCTAAGTCATAATCGCCCGTGCAAACGATTTTTGCAGGGCCGCGCATGAGAACGGAGCCGTCCTCCTGCCACAAAATATGCAAAATGCCGCCGCGAAGCCGCACTTCGATTTCTTTTTCTCTGTCGCAATGGCCGTTTAAAATCGAAGCCACTGCCGCCGCGCAAGCACCCGTGCCACAGGCAAGGGTTTCGCCGCTACCACGCTCCCAAACACGCATTTCAATGCAGTCTTTTGAAAGAATGCGCACAAATTCTGTGTTGATTCTGTCGGGGAACAGGGCGTGATTTTCAAATTTCGGGCCTAATTTTTTAAGATTCAGTTCTTCTGTTGGTTCTTCTGTAAAGACAACACAATGCGGGTTGCCCATAGAAAGGCAGGTAACAGCGTAAGTTTTTTCGTGTTTTCCTGTGATAGTCAGTTTTTGACTAATTACACTTTCCGTGTCGAAGAGGGTGGGAATTTCCGAGGCCTTTAAAATCGGGCTTCCCATATTGACCGTAGCAGAAATGACCTTGCCGTTTTCGGTTTCAACCTGAATCGTCTTAATGCCGCTTCTGGTTTCCAAGGTAAATTCCGTTTTATCGGTCATGCCGTTATCGTACACGTATTTTGCCACGCATCTCGACGCATTGCCGCACATTTTGGCAAGAGAGCCGTCTGCGTTGTAAATATCCATAAAGAAATCTGCGACCTCGGAGGGTTTAATGAGTACTAAACCATCCGCCCCTACACCGAAATGGCGATCGCTTACCGCAATCGCCGTTTTGGAGGGGTCAGCCACTTGTTCCGAAAAGCAGTTCACATAGATATAATCATTTCCTGCGCCCTGCATTTTTGTAAACTTCATAGTTGCCTGCCTTATATGTTTTATTTTTGCCCTTTACCGTTTATTCGTAAAGGGGATATTTTGCGCAAATCTCATTTACGCTGGCACGGATATAATCTGCCTTTGCTTCAAAATCCGTTGCTGCAAGTGCGATGCACTCTGCAACCTTATCCATATCCGCTTCCACTAAGCCTCTGGTGGTAACAGCCGGTGTACCAAGTCTTACGCCGCTGGTTACGAAGGGCTTTTCGGGGTCATTCGGAATGGCATTTTTATTGGCGGTGATGTAAACATCATCGAGTCTCTTTTCAAGCTCTTTACCGGTGATGCCGACGGAGCGAAGGTCCACAAGGAGTAAGTGGTTATCGGTGCCGCCGGAAACGAGGTTGATACCACGGGAGGTGAGGCCCTTAGCAAGTGCCGCCGCGTTGAGCACAACCTGTTTCTGATATTCTTTGAATTCCGGTTTTAAGGCTTCGCCGAGGCAAACAGCCTTTGCCGCAATGACGTGCATTAAAGGGCCGCCTTGAGAGCCGGGGAAAATAGCCTTGTTGATTTTCTTAGCAATTTCTTCATCGTTGCAGAGAATCATACCGCCGCGCGGACCACGCAGGGTCTTGTGGGTGGTGGTGGTGACAACGTCTGCATACGGAACGGGTGAGGGATGAAGGCCTGCCGCAACAAGACCTGCAATGTGCGCCATATCGACCATGAAGTAAGCGCCGACTTCCTTTGCAATTTCGGAAATACGCTTAAAGTCGATGATTCTCGGATAAGCACTTGCGCCGGCTACGATGAGCTTGGGCTGGCATTCCTTGGCCTTTCTTTCGAATTCATCATAGTCGATGAAGCCGTCGGCATTGACGCCGTAAGGCACAAAGTTGTAATGCTTACCGGACATATTTACGGGTGAACCGTGGGTTAAGTGACCGCCCTCTGCAAGATTCATACCCATAATGGTGTCGCCGAGGTTTACAAGGGCAAAATATGCCGCCATGTTAGCCTGTGCACCGGAGTGGGGCTGTACGTTTGCGAATTTTGCGCCAAAGAGCTCACAAGCTCTGTCTCTTGCCAAATCTTCTACAATATCTACAAATTCGCAGCCGCCGTAATAGCGTTTGCCCGGGTAGCCTTCTGCGTATTTGTTGGTGAGCACACTGCCCATAGCTGCCATAACAGCGGGGGAAACAACGTTTTCACTGGCAATAAGCTCTAAGTTTCTGCGCTGACGGAAAAGTTCTTTTTCCATAGCCTCGCCAACGGCGGGGTCTACAGTTTTCAAGTAGCCAATGGAATCCTGTAAATCTGCGTACATTGCTTATGCTCCTTTTTCTCTCTCTTTTAAATAGTCAGAATTTATCTATTAAAGATTTACCGTGTAGTTCGGTGCTTCCTTGGTGATGTAAACATCATGCGGGTGGCTCTCCTTGAGACCTGCGCCGGTGATACGGATAAATCTTGTATTCTGCTGTAATTCGGTAAGGTTATGACAACCGCAGTAACCCATACCTGCTTTTAAGCCGCCGAGCATCTGGAAGATAGTGTCGGAGAGTTTTCCCTTGTAAGGTACACGACCTTCAATGCCTTCGGGAACGAGCTTCTTGTTGTTTGCCTGGAAGTAACGGTCCTTAGAACCACAGTTCATAGCTGCAAGGCTGCCCATGCCACGATAGGTCTTGAAGCTTCTGCCCTGGTAAACTTCGGTTTCTCCGGGGGATTCTTCACAGCCGGCAATCAAGGAACCAACCATGATAGCGGATGCACCTGCGGCGATAGCCTTTACAATTTCACCGGAGTACTTAATACCGCCGTCTGCGATAACACCGATACCGTGCTTTGCAGCTTCGTTTGCGGAATCATAAACGGCAGTAATCTGCGGAACACCGATACCTGCAACAACGCGGGTAGTGCAGATAGAACCGGGGCCGATACCAACCTTAACGCAGTCTGCGCCGGCATCAATCAAAGCCTTGGTAGCTTCTGCAGTTGCAACGTTACCGGCAACTAAAGCTACGTTCGGGAATGCAGTCTTTACTCTTTCTACAGCCTTTAAAATGTTGCGGCTGTGACCATGAGCGGAGTCAAGCGCTAAAATATCAACGCCTGCTTCAACAAGAGCGGAAGCACGGTCTAAAACGTCTGTGGTTGCGCCGATTGCCGCACCGCAGAGAAGTCTGCCCTGTGCATCTCTTGCAGAGTTCGGATACTGAACTGCTTTTTCAATATCCTTAATGGTGATAAGACCCTTTAAGAAGCCGCCGTCATCTACGAGCGGAAGCTTTTCAATCTTGTGCTGCATGAGGATTTTCTTAGCGTCCTCTAAGGTTGTGCCGATGTGAGAAGTTACAAGGTTATCCTTAGTCATAACTTCGCCGATTTTTACAGCATAATCGGACATGAAACGCATATCGCGGTTGGTTAAAATACCGATGAGTCTGCCGTCGTTGTCGCAAACCGGAACACCGGAAATTCTGTAGCGGTGCATGAGATTGTCCGCTTCCTCTACTGTATTGTCAGGATGCAGGAAGAAGGGGTTCACAATAACGCCGTTTTCACTGCGCTTTACCTTATCGACTTCACTCTGCTGACTTTCGATAGACATGTTTTTGTGAATGATACCCAAACCGCCTTCACGTGCGATTGCAATCGCCATACGGGATTCTGTAACCGTATCCATTGCCGCGGTTAAAATCGGGGTATTGAGCTTAATGTTTTTGGTAAGCTGAACGCTTACGTCAACGTCCGAAGGCAATACATCGCTTTCGGCAGGGATTAAGAGCACGTCGTCAAACGTTAAGCCCTCTTTTGCAAATTTGTCGTTCACCATTTTAAGTCCTCCTGCTATTCACTTTTTTATGCTTTTATGCAATTTATAATAGTCTGCCTATTATAATATGATACTTCATTATAGCACCATTCTATAGGTGTTTTCAATAGATAAAAAAGAAAAAAACACGCGGTTTTAAGGCGTGTTTTTAGATATTATCTTCGGTTTTTAAGGATTTACGGCAGTCTTCGTCTGCGCGCTCTTCTGTGGGGGCAGACTTCTGCCATTTTTTCGGGCATGCCTTACGCTTTTCGCGCAGGTCTTTAAAGAAATCGGTTAAAAGCGCCGCACATTCCGATTCCAATACGCCGCCCTCGATTTCGGGCTGAAAGGTAAAGGGCAGAGTATACATCTGCATCACGGAAGAAACTGCGCCGTTTTTCTCATCGTAAGCGCCGAAGGTCACCTTTTTGAGGCGTGCGTTTAAAATCGCACCGGCGCACATCGGGCATGGCTCTAAGGTGACATACATTTCACATTCCCAAAGCCGCCAGCCGCCCAATTTTTGACACGCTTTATAAATGGCCTCCGTTTCCGCGTGGGAAAGGGCATTTTTCGAGGATTCCCGACGATTAAAAGCAGAAGCAATGATTTCGTCACCGCGCACGATGACTGCACCGACAGGGACCTCGCCCATAGCGGCACTTTTTTTCGCTTCTTCAATTGCCAATCGCATGAAATCTTCTTTTTGCATGGCATAAATCCTTTTCTGTTACTGGATAAAAATAAAAATCGTAGGGGCGGATATCATCCGCCCGTTATAAATCATAAAATCTGCACAAAGTCGCCTGTGCGAACTACGAGTAAAAAGTTTGTGCTAACTTTCCCGTGCGTTAGCCGTCGCCCTGCGGCGACAAAAAGCGGGCAAAACTTTGAAGTGCGCTAAACAAAAGATAGAAACTTTGCGGGCGGATAATATCCGCCCCTACGGGTGGTTGCCTTTTACGTAGATAAAATCTTCACAAATGTCCCCCTAAGCGAACTACGAGTAAAAAGTCCGCACTGACTTTCCCGTGCATTAGCCGTCGCCCTGCGGCGACCCCGTGATTGCCTATCGGGGCTTCCCGACTCCGTGATTTACGGTCACCTAGCGGTGACAGGATGCTTTTTTTCGTGTAAAAAGCATCCTCTTTAGGGCTTCCGCCCTAAATTCACCTTTAAAAATACGTTTCTAAGGATGAGATTTCGCTTTCTGCGGAAAGCGCTTTAGGGCGTTGCCCTAAAAACCCACCGCTTTTGAAAAAGCGGACAAAACTTTTAATCTAAAGTACGTTGTGCGAACTAATAGTAAAATTTCTGCACTAAGTTCCCCGTGATTGCCCGTCGGGGCTTCCCGATTACCATTCGATGTATTGGGCGGTTTCTACTAAGAGATAAAGTATCGCGAGTACCATCGCTACAGTTAAAATATAAGACTTCGCACGGGTACCGTTGGTCAAATGACCCTCGCCCTTTGCGAGAGGAATTTTTTTATAATTCACAATGTAAAGAATTAAACAGATGATGCCTGCCGCAAATACCGCTGCAATAAGGATTAAGCCAACTACGTTTGCTACGGTCTGCGTTAAATTATCCTCTAAAATCTGCAAGATCAGCGCCAGTGCGTTGTTCGCGCAGTGAATGAGTACACCCGTCCACATAGAACCGGTAATCGTCACCGCGTAGCCGATTGCAATACCTGCAATGAACGCAAACGGAATCTGTACCATGTTGCCGTGCATGAGCGCAAATACCATAGCCGACATCAAAATAGCGAACCAGTCGCCGTATCTTTTTAACGACTGCATCACAACGCCGCGAATCGCAAATTCTTCCACAATCGCCGGAACAATCGCGACCTTCACGAAGGATAAAAGAATCACCGGTACGCTCACGAGCGCTACATCATCGGGCGGCATCTTAAATTTTACTTGGAACATGGTTTCCAAAAGCGTGTTTAACATACCGGAAGCATAGCTGCCTGCAAGACAGGCGGCAAGTCCGATAAAGACCAAAAGCGTCGCCGCCTTGGCATTATAAGGCGCATGGAGCGGCAGTTCGCCGATGAGCTTTTTCTTTTTGAGCACGGTATAGCCGATGAAAAATGGCACAAAGAGTACAATCGCACCAAAACCGACATCTATTGCCGTGTGGAAAAGATCATTGTTTTGATATAAATCCCCGAAATTCGGAATCAGCGAAATCATCAGATAGCTGAGTACAAACGCAAACAGAGAAAAGCCCAAAAGGGAAAGACCGTGTATCGTGCTTAAACGCTTTAAGGTCTTTTTTTCCTGCTTTTTTTCCTCGGCAAAGGGGTCGGGCTTCTGCGGGCAGTAGTAACCTGTTGAATAATAGCCGTATTGCGGATTGTATGCGTTTTGGGGATTATAGGCGCCGTAGTTGTTTTGCGGACGGTAACCGCCAGCGGGGTTCTGCGCTCCGTACTGCGGATTTTGCCCATTCGCATACGGGTTCTGATAAGCGCCGTTCGGATTTTGACGGTTCACATATGGATTTTGGTATGCACCGTTTTGCGCCTGCCCGTTCGCGTAAGGATTTTGATAGGCAGTGTTGGGATTCTGCCCATTTGTGTAGGCAGATTGCCCCTGCTGTGCGTTATTTCCATAGGGTGGCGCGGTGTAATTCGGATTTTGCGTACCCGGATTATAGGCGTTCCCCGCCCCGTTAAACGGGGTTCCGTTTTGATTTTGTTCCATAAAACACCCTGATTTCTTCAAATTTTAAAAGCTTATTTTCTTTCAGCATAGCATGAAAATTCTAAAAATTTGTTACAAATTTAAAAATTTTCCAGAAAGCTTTTTTTAAGCTTTACTCAGGCATTTTCGTTTGTTTCTGCTTGCTCTTCTGTTACTGCTTCTGCTTCGGTTGCTTCTGCAGAAGCTTCTTCGCCCTCTTCTGTATTTTCCTCTTCGGCTTCATGCTCAGCAAGAGAGAGGGTGATGAGTCTTTCGCCCTCGGAAACACGCATGACGCGAACACCCTTGGAGGGACGTGCAAATTCGCTGATGTCGAGCGCCTCGATACGGATAATAATACCGTCGGAGGAAATCAAGATGACGTCATCGGTTTCAGAAACCATGGTAATCGCCGCTACATCGCCGTATTGCTCGGTGTGGTAGTTGATAAGACCCTTACCGCCACGGGACTGAATACGATAATTCGAAACATCCGATCTTCTGCCGTAGCCGGTTTCGGAAACGGTAAGTACCTTCTTTTCGGGGTCGAGTACGCACATACCGGCGACTTCATCGCCTTCGGAAAGCGTAATTGCCTTCACGCCGCGTGCGGTTCTGCCGATGCATCTGGCATCTTGCTCGTTGAAGGAAATGGACATACCCTTTTTGGTTGCAATCATGAGGTTCTGCTCACCGTCGGTGAGTTTTACCCAGCAAAGCTCGTCGCCCTCGTCGAGATTAATCGCGAGAATACCGTTTTTACGGATATTTTTATAAGCATCCAGCTCAGTTCTCTTGATGATACCGTTTCTTGTAACCATGCAGAGATAGTGCGGGGTTTCTTGACCGAAGTCCGGCACGCGAAGCATCGCGGTGATTTTTTCATCGGGCAGAAGCGGTAAAATATTGACAACGTTCATGCCCTTGCCGGTACGGCTACCCTCAGGAATTTCATAACCCTTTAAGCGGTAAACTCGACCGAAGGAGGTAAAGAACATAATATAATCGTGGGAGGAGCAGGTGAACATGGTTTCTGCCACATCCTCTTCACGTCTGGTCATACCCTTAATGCCCTTACCGCCACGGCGCTGTGCCTGGTAGGTGTCGACGGGCTGACGCTTAATGTAACCCATGTTGGTTAAGGTGAATACGCAGGTTTCCTCGGGAATGAGGTCCTCAATGTCCACTTCACCGCTGACGGTTGCAATTTCGGTGCGTCTTTCGTCGGTGTATTTTTCGGAAATCGCCTGTAATTCGGTGTCCACGATTTCGAGGATTCTCGCTTCAGAGCCGAGGATTTCCTTGTATTCGGCAATCTTCTTGGCAAGCTCTTCACGCTCATCCATAATCTTCTTGATTTCGAGACCGGCGAGCTGACCTAAACGGTAGGCAACAATCGCGCCTGCTTGAATTTCATCGAAGTCGAATTTTTCCATAATGGCGACTTTGGCTTCTGCCTGACCGCCCTTGCAGGAACGAATGGTAGCGATAATATCATCGACAATGTCGATTGCCTTAGCAAGACCGTCTAAGATATGCTCTCTCGCTTCGGCCTTCTTTAAATCATATTCGGTTCTTCTGCGGATAATTTCGCACTGGAAGTCGATATAGTTCTGTAAAATTTCTTTAAGAGTTAAAATCTTCGGCTCACCGTTGACGATTGCCAGCTGAATAATACCAAAGGTGGTCTGAAGCTGGGTGTACTGGTAGAGGTGATTTAAAACAACCTGCGGATTGGCGTCGCGCTTTAAGTCGATAACGACACGCATACCTTCACGGTTGGAGTAGTCGTTGATGTCGGAAATGCCTTCGATTTTCTTATCCTTGGTGAGATCGGCAATGTTTTCAATAAGTCTTGCCTTGTTGACCTGATAGGGCAGCTCGGTTACGATAATTGAAAATCTGCCGGTCTTTTCATTCTCCACGATTTCCGCTCTGGCACGAACGGTAACCTTACCACGGCCGGTTGCATAAGCGGAACGAATGCCGCTTCTGCCCATGATGATACCCGCAGTCGGGAAGTCAGGGCCCTTAATGTGTTCCATAAGGTCTTCCAAGGAAGCCTCGGGATTTTCGATTAAGGCATGGATACCGTCTACCACTTCGCCGAGGTTATGAGGCGGAATGTTGGTTGCCATACCAACCGCAATACCGGTAGAACCGTTGACGAGAAGGTTCGGAAAACGGGACGGTAAAACGGAGGGCTCTTTCAAACGGTCATCGTAGTTCGGGATGAAATCTACGGTGTCCTTGTCAATATTCTTGAGCATTTCCATGGAAATCTTGCTCATTTTAGATTCCGTATAACGGTAAGCAGCCGGCGGGTCGCCGTCCACAGAACCGAAGTTACCGTGGCCGTCTACCAGCATGTAACGCATCGAGAAGCTCTGTGCCAAACGAACCATGGCATCGTATACGGACATATCACCGTGGGGATGATAACGACCCAAAACCGCACCGACGGTGTCTGCGCACTTACGGTAGGCTTTTTCGGGATACAGATTATTTTCAAACATCGTGTATAAAATACGGCGATGTACGGGCTTTAAGCCGTCGCGAACATCGGGAAGTGCACGGGAAATAATAACCGACATGGAGTAGTCAAGGAAGGATTTTTTCATTTCCTTGTTGATTTCCACGTTGATAATATTCTGCTGCTCTTCGGGGATGTATTCGTGGAGCGGCTCGTTTTTATGTTTGTTCATGTTTTACTACCTCTTTTGCAATTCTCTAAAATCTAAAAGTCATCGTTTGATTTTAAAAGGTTATACGTCCAGATTCTGTACGTATTTTGCATTCTTTTCAATGAACAGACGGCGGGGCTCAACCTTGTCGCCCATTAAAATGGAGAAGGTTTCGTCCGCTTCCATTGCATCATCCAGCGTTACACGCAGCATCGTTCTGTTGTCGGGATTCATAGTGGTTTCCCAAAGCTGGTCGGGGTCCATTTCACCAAGACCTTTATAGCGCTGAATATCGCAGGAGCCGCTGCCGCCGAACTCGTTAATCTCCTCATCTCTCTGCTCGTCGGAGAACGCATAAACATGTTTTTTGCCCTTAGAAATTTTATAAAGCGGGGGCTGTGCGATGTAAACATAGCCGTTTTCAATAAGCGGGCGCATATAGCGGAAGAAGAAGGTTAAAAGCAGGGTACGGATATGTGCACCGTCGACATCGGCATCCGCCATGATAACAACTTTGTGATAGCGGAGCTTGTTAATATCGAAATCATCGCCGATTCCCGTACCGAGCGCGGTAATGACGGGGGTCAGCTTTTCATTGCCGATAACCTTGTCGACTCTTGCCTTTTCTACGTTCAGCATTTTACCCCAAAGCGGGAGAATCGCCTGGATGTTCTTGTCTCTGCCTTCTTTTGCAGAGCCGCCTGCGGAATCACCCTCGACGATGTAGATTTCAGTGTTTTCGGGATTTTTGTTGATGCAGTCAGCCAGCTTACCGGGGAGAGAATTGCTCTCGAGTGCGGATTTACGTCTGGCATTATCTCTAGCTTTTCTTGCCGCCTCTCTAGCACGGGAAGCATCTAAAGCTTTCGAGAAAATCGCCTTTGCCACGGCGGGATTTTCTTCAAAATAGGTCATCATTTTTTCATAGACCATCTTAGAAACGATACCCGTCATTTCGGTGTTACCGAGCTTGCCCTTGGTCTGACCTTCAAACTGCGCTTCGGTCAGCTTAACGCTGATAACCGCTGAAAGACCTTCACGAACGTCCTCGCCGGAAAGCTTCTTGTCGCTCTCTTTCAAAAGACCGAACTTTCTGCCGTATTCGTTAAAGACTCTTGTCAGCGCGGTTTTAAAGCCCTGTTCATGTGTACCGCCGTCAATCGTGCGAACGTCATTGGCAAAGCTCAAAATAATTTCGTTGTAGCCGTCGTTATAAGAAATCGCGACCTCTGCACTCTTATCACCCTGCA
This sequence comes from Acutalibacter sp., assembly GCA_020025775.1. Classification (GTDB taxonomy): domain Bacteria; phylum Bacillota; class Clostridia; order Oscillospirales; family Acutalibacteraceae; genus Fimenecus. The sequence goes on along the minus strand of JAHHRN010000001.1, from coordinate 243,978 downwards.
CGGCACTAAAGTGCATAATCTCCTCGTGCACGGGGGAAAGACCGCGGCTGGTGTTGATATAATCTACGAAGCTCTTAATACCGCCCTCGTAGCAGAACACTTCGCTCTGAATATTGCTTTCATCACGTTTATCGGTAAGGCTAATGGAAAGACCGGCATTTAAGAATGCCTGCTCACGCAATCTGCGTGCCAAAATATCATATTCGTAAACGGTGGTTTCTTTAAAGATTTCGGGGTCGGCCTTGAATTTAATAAAGGTACCGGTTTTGTCGGTGTCGCCGATGATTTCGAGGGGAGACGCGATATTACCTCTTGTGAATCTCTGTCTGTGAACATGACCCTCTTGGCTGACTTCGACCTCGAACCACTCGGAAAGTGCATTAACTACCGAAGAACCAACGCCGTGCAAGCCGCCGGAAACCTTATAACCGCTGCCGCCGAATTTACCGCCGGCGTGCAAAACGGTTAAAACAACCGTAACCGCAGGCAGACCCTGCTGTTCGTTGATGCCAACCGGAATACCACGGCCGTTATCGCGAACGGTGATAACATCGCCGGGCAAAATTTCTACTTCGATATGGGTGCAGTAGCCTGCCAAGGCTTCGTCGATGGAGTTATCCACGATTTCATAAACCAAATGGTGTAAGCCCTTAGGACCGGTAGAGCCGATATACATACCGGGGCGCTTACGAACGGCCTCCAGACCTTCTAAGACCTGAATTGCCGAAGCGTCATAGGTTTCGGTTACGACAGTATCCATTTCCTCTGCGTCATCGAATTCTACTTCATTTACTTTGAGTTCTTCGTTTGCCATACTGTTCCTCCAAGTTTCTATTGCCTGTTTCTCCTAAGATTTCGGGGCGCAAGCGTTTGTAGATTGTGCCCGTTAACAGGGGAGATATATATACGAATGGGGAATTTTTTTCCACGGTGACCAAAAAGGATTTCGGTAAATCATAGGAAACCGTTTTGGAATATCCCTCTTTTTCCGCGTGATTCAAATAATCTCGCGTGGGTTTGTTGACTGTTGTATTATCTAAATCGAAAATCCCTAAAATGGATTCCGAGCGAATGAGCGTTTCGCCGCCGATGTCCAAATACATATTTATTCCGCCTTCTTGATTTGCCCGCCCTCGACGAGAAAGCTCTTGCCGCCGCAAAGGCGCAGGACGTTCGACGGGTCACAGCAGGTTAAGAACACCTGCCGGTCTTGCATATGGTTTAAAATATAATCCTGTCTCGAAACATCGAGTTCACTGAGCACGTCATCCAAAAGAATAACGGGGTCTTCGCCTGTTTTTTCTTTAATGATTTCGGCTTCTGAAAGCTTTAAGGCCAGCGCCGCGGAGCGTTGCTGTCCCTGCGAGCCGTAATTTCTCGCCGAAAGCCCGTCAATTTCTATTTTTAAATCATCACGGTGCGGACCGCTGGTTGTGATGCGGTTTTCTAAATCATCCCGCCGCTTTTCCTGTAACAAACTTAAAAGCATAGCTTTCACTTCTGCGGCATCCGCACTGTAGGCTTTTACATTATTTTGATAGGCGACGGTGATTTTCTCCTTGCCGCCCGAAAGACCTCTATAAATGCTGTCGGTCTTTTCGCTTAAATTCTCAGCATAAGCCACACGCTCGGCAATGATATACGCGCCGACGGTTGCGAGCCGGTCATCCCAAATATCTAAGGTATCGAGAAGCTCGGGGTGCGCCATAATATCTTTTAAAAGCGCATTTCTCTGCACCAGTGTGTGATTGTATTTGGCGAGTGCCTTGGCGTAATTCGGTTTGATTTCGCAAAGCGCGGTATCCAAAAACCGACGCCGAAAGGCAGGGCCGTCCTTTACAAGCGAAAGGTGCGCAGGCACAAACACCACCGCATAAAACGAGCCAATGAGCTCGGCGGGGGAACGAAGATTCACGCCGTTTTTCATGGCGCTTCTCTTTTTATCCACCCAAAGCGTGGCACTCTGTTCTCTGCCGAACGCGCGAAAGTGCATTTCGTTTTTGGCGAAGCTTTCCTCGAATTCCACCATTTCCTTATCGCGCCTCGAACGAAAGCTTTTACAGCCCGTAAAGAGCCAAAGGCTTTCTAAGAGATTGGTTTTACCCTGTGCATTTTCGCCGTAAATGACATTTACGCCGGGGGAGGGCTCTAAAAGCGCCTCCTTAATATTTCTGAAATGCTCGAGCTTTAAGCTTTCAACTTGCATTTTGTCAGTCCTTTATTACCGAATAGAGCACGTGGTCTAATTCAAAGGTGTCGCCGCCGCGCAGCTTTTTACCACGCTGCATGCAAACTGCATCGTTTACCTTGACGTCGCCCTCTGTAATGACGATTTTTGCGTGACCGCCCGTCTGCACGGCATCTGCGAGTTTTAAAGCCGCATCCAAACGGATATAATCGGTCGAAATATGTACATCTTTTTTCTGCTTTTCAGCTACTTTTACAACTAATTTTTTCATTCTGTTTTGAGCCTCACAGGTAATACCAAGAATAAGAAGTCCTCGCCCTCTGTCGGAGTAATTAAGATGGGCAGAATCGGGCTACTTAAATGTAAATCTACTTCATCTGCATCGCAGACACGAAGAGCGTCCAATAAATAACGGTTGTTAAAGCCGATTTCCATTTTCTCGCCCGAACCCTCACAGGGAAGCTTATCGGTTGCTGTACCGAGGGCGGTGGTGGAAGAAATACGAATCATATCTTCGGAGAAAATGCAGCGGATGGGGCTCTTCGCTCTATCCGTAATAATTAAAGAGGTTCTTTCAATACTCTGAATCAGCATTCTGGTGTTAACGCGAAGCTTTGCATTCTCTGCGCCGGAAATCGCCGCCTGATAGTTTAAGAATTCACCCTCTAAAAGACGGGAAACAATTCTGTAAGTACCGATTTGGAACACGATAAAACGTCTGCCAATATTTAAGGAGACGGTATCCTCTTCGGAGGAGATGAGTTTAACCACTTCGTTGAGGGTCTTTTTCGGTGCAACGAAGGTTTTCTCTTCGCCGTCATAATCGAGCTCTTCGTTACGAATCGCAAGACGGAAGCCGTCTACGGCAATCAAACGGATTTTATGCGGTGTGATTTCAAAACGGACGCCGGTATGTACGACCTTAACATCGTTCTCGGCTGTTGCAAAAATGGTCTTGCGAATCATATCCTTTAAGACTTCGCCGTTTAAGGAGATCGGAGAACCACTTTCTACGGAGGGCAGCTCCGGGTATTCCTCTGCACCGATACCGATTAAGGAGAATTCAGCGTCACCGCTCTTAATGCGGCAGGAAAGTCTTTCATCTACAGTAATGGTAACAGTCTCTGACGGGAGGGTTCTTAAAATGTCGCAAAGAATCTTTGCATTTAAAATGACAGAGCCTTCTTCTTCGATTCTCGCCTCCATAGAGGTCACGATGCCGACTTCTAAGTCATAGCCGGTTAAGGTTAAGGTCTCCCCCTCAGCCTTTAAGAGAATGCCCTCAATCGCCGGAATAGAGGATTTAGAGGAAACAGCTCTTTGAACATTTGAACATGCAAAAGAAAGATTTTGGGTGTTACAGGAAAGCTTCATGATAAAAAATCCTTTCTTCAATCATATCATAATAAATATTTTAGTAGCATTAGCAGTAGGGGCAGAGGAAACTGTCTAAAAGTCTCAAAAGCCCTTTAAAATCGGGACAAGAGCCGCAATTTTAAAATGTTGAAAATTCGTTAAAATAATTTTCAAAAGTTTTATAATCAAACAGTCAAAAATTAACTGTTCAAAAGTTGAGTGTTCAAAATCAAAACTTGTTCAAAAGTCGCGAGGGCGCGACAGGCCAATCACGGGGTACATGGGCGGTGTTTTTTACTTGTAGTTCGTGCAACGTACGGCGTGGAAAATTTGAACTTGTAAGGTCGGGAAGCCCCGACGGGCAATCACGGGGTAGTTGGGCGGTGGTTTTTACCAATAGTTCGCACAACGTACGGCGTGGAAAAATTTGAACTTGTAAGGTCGCGAGGGCGCGATGGTTAATCATGGGGTACATAGTGCAGAATTTTTACTGTTAGTTCGCACAATGTACGGCGTGGTAAACGCATGAAAAGTTTTGTCCGCTTTTTCAAAAGCGGCAGGGTCTTGGGACAGCGTCCCGAGACGTGCTCCGCAGAGCACGGAACACTTATCCTGAGAAACGTATTTTTAAAGGTGAATTTAGGGCGCAAGCCCTAAAGAGGATGCTTTTTACAAGAAAAAAAGCATCTTTTTCACGCTGAAAAATAAAATTAATATAGAAATAAATAGAACTTCGTAGGGGCGGATATCATCCGCCCGTAACGGGAATTATTTCTCTAACGTATTTAGAAATTCGTAAGAAAAAATTTTTCTTACTCTTTACCAAAGGGAATGGTAGACCGCTTGTGGTGAATGCGATTTGTCTGCGGTCTTTCTAAATTTGTATATACAAGCCATAAAAAGCTTTACTTTTTATAAAATAAACTTTTTTATTTGCCGGAGAATTGCGGGCGGATACTATCCGCCCCTACGGGATGTTACCTTTTATATAGATAAAATTCGTACAAAGTCCGTTGTGCGAACTACGAGTAAAAAGTCTGTACTAACTCTCCCGTGATTCGCCGGGCGCCGTCGCGCCCTAGTCTTCTTGGACGTTACGCATGATGTTTTCTACTAAGGTCTTGAATTCCTTGTCCTTGTCCATCTTGTCCGCAACCGTCATAATCGAATGCTTTACCGTCGAGTGCGTCTTGCCGCTGAAAATCTTACCAATTTCCTCAAGCGGCATACCTGTAAGCTCTCGAATAATATACATCGCCATCTGGCGTGCATCCTTAATGTTCTTGTCGCGCTTATCCGAAGTAATATTCTGCGTCGAAACACCCATGGTCAAGGAAACCTGCTCCAAAACCTTTTCGCGGGTAACCGAAACGGGCTGGGTCGTGTTCATTAGCTCTTTGATTGCATCCTTCGTGATTTCAATCGTCGGCGGCGTGTTGAGAAGCGAGCAAATCGCCTGCAGCTTCTTCACCGCACCCTCTAATTGACGCACGTTGTGATTTACCTGCTCGGCAATGTATTCTACAACCGTGTCGGGCATCTGGAAATCAATCGCCTCTGCCTTGTTTTTGATAATTGCCATACGCATTTCAAAATCCGGCGGCTGAACGTCAGCCATAAGACCCCATTCAAAGCGGTTTTTGAGTCGCTCGGTGAGCTTCGGAATCTCGTTGGGCGGGTTATCACTGGATAATACAATCTGCTTGCCGTCCTCGGTCAAGGAGTTGAACGTGTGGAAAAATTCCTCCTCAATGGAGTTCTTACCGGCAATAAACTGAATATCATCGACCAAAAGCGCATCCGCACGTCTGTACTTCTCGCGAAGCTCAAAGGTGTTGGAATTACGAATGTGCTCGATAATATCGTTTGTGAAATGTTCACTCGTTACGTAAATAATGACTGCGTCCGGATTCTTTTGACGCATATAATTTTCAATCGCCTTTAAAAGGTGGGTTTTGCCAAGGCCGCTCTTGCCATAGATAAATAACGGGTTGTAAGCCTTGCCGGGATTTTCCGCAACCTTTTTCGCCGCCGCATAAGCATAGTTGTTAGATTTACCGACAACGAAGTTTTCAAAGCTGTTGTTGCGGTTGTTAATAACCAGGTTGCCTGTTTCATCGGTATCCGCCGTCGGCTCAGCCTTTTGCGGCTTTGCAGTTTCGGGCATGGCGGGCTTTTCTTCTTCAGCCTGCGTTAAAACGATTTCGACTTCCACCGGAAAACCGAGGGTGTTTAAAAAGGCCTCTTTTAAAAGCGGATTAAATCTTTTTTCCACAATACCGAATTTAAATTCGTTTTCGATACCTAAAATCACCTTTTCGCCGTCGAATTTCAAAATATGTAAGGGCTGAAACCAAAGCGTAAATACGGAACTCGTAATGCCGCCCTCATTTTTTAAATAAGAGCAGACCGCTTCCCATAGCTCTGAGAGAGAATTCATAAACCTTTCTCCAATCTCCAAAAAATATATAAAACTTGAATTTTCGTTTAAACATGGCAATTTAGCGTTTCTGCGCCCAAAATGGGAAACCGTTAAAAAGGGGGTAAATGCCGTAATAAGCCGTGTTAAGACGAAATTTCAAAAACATCCAGTATTATAATAACATAATTTCGGTTTCTTTTCAACCACTATTTCGCTTTCTTATGGCCCTTATATATAATAGAAAACAGAATTTTTAAAGGAAAAGGTGGGTAAAATCATCCAAAATTCGAAAATAATAAAAAAATTTTCTAAAAAATCTTAAAATCTTTTAAAATAAAAATTTTTAAAAAATATTTTTTTATAGATTTTTCGGGTGAAATTTGCCCGAAATCCCCTATATATCTATATAAAGTGATTGACAAACCCTTTATTTTTCGATATAATGGTTCTCCACGGAAATTTATTTTGATAACGATTGGAGGAATTCAAAATGAAAAGAACATACCAGCCGAAAAAGCGTCATCGCGAGATGGTACACGGTTTTCGTAAAAGAATGTCCACAAAGAACGGAAGAAAAGTTCTTGCCCGTCGCAGAAGCAAAGGCAGAAAGCACCTTTCCTACTAAGAGAGGGTTATTCTTTTGAACGACACCAAAACGCTTCACCGAAACGGAGATTTTCTCCGGCTTTATCACCGCGGAAAATCTTATACAAATCCTGCACTGGTTATCTATTTACAGAAAAACCGTGCGGGAATTTGTCGTGTCGGCATTACTGTGAGCAAAAAGCTCGGCAATGCCGTTACGCGTAATCGCTGTAAACGAATCATCCGCGCGGCTTACCGTGAATTAGAGCCGCAAATCGTTGGCAATTACGATATAGTCTTCGTTGCGAGAGGCAAAACCAAATTCAAAAAAAGCACGGAAATTAAAGCAGTCATGCTTTCTTTACTCCAAAAGGCGGGCGCCATAGAAAAATGAAACAGCTTTTTTTAAGATGCATTCGTTTTTATCAGAAAAAAATCTCCCCGCTTTTTCCGCCTCGTTGCAGATTTTATCCGACCTGTTCGCAATACATGCTTGAAGCTGTAGAACGATTCGGAGTTTTTAAAGGTGGTTTACTCGGTATATGGCGATTGATGCGGTGCAATCCGCTCTTTCCGGGCGGATACGACCCCGTTCCGCAACACAAACACAACTGTAAACACAAGAAAACAAAATAAGCACTTTTGCTTATTTGGAGGAACTATATGCAAACCATTATCAACATTTTAAGTGCACCGTTCGGTTGGGTCATGGCGATTTTCTACAATATGACCGGCACTTTTATGCTGTCTGTTTTCTTATTAACTATTTTGGTTAAGCTTTGCTTAATTCCTTCTGCCATTAAACAGCAAAAGGGTCAGGCGAAACAGGCTAGATTACAGCCGAAGCTTCGTAAAATTCAGCAAAAGTACCAAGGCAATCCTCAGAAAATTCAAGAAGCCACATCCGAGCTTTATGCGCGTGAAGGCTATTCGGCTATGACTGCCGGCTGCCTCCCGATGCTCATTCAGCTCCCCATCATGATGGCTCTTTTCCAAATCAACTATCACCCGCTTTCCATGGTTTTGAGAATCCCGAAAGATGTTGTAGCCGCACTTAGCGCCGCCGCAACACCTCTCGCACAGGCGGCTTCTAGTTTGAATCCCAGCAGACTCGCTTACCAAATGGAAATCCACACGCTCACTTATTTCGATCAAATCGATAAGAGCGCGATTGCGGGTCTTACCGATGACATGATTCAGAAAATCCAGCTTTTCTCTGAAAAATTCAGCTTCTTAGGCATGAATCTTGCAGAGGTTCCGGATGTTAAAAACTTCAGCGTCCTTTGGGCTGTTCCGATTGTTTCGGGTGTTATCGCGCTTGCTATGAGCATTTATTCTCTCATGCAGCAGAAGAAAATGAACCCCGAAATGGCAAAGAATCCGTCCATGGGCTGCATGATGCTCTTTACCCCGATTATGCAGGTTTGGTTCGGCTTCATGTTCCCGGTAGGCGTTGGTCTTTACACCATTTTCTCTGTTATCATTTCTTTTGCACAGATGATTTTGTTGAATCATTTCTACAGCCCGAAAAAGGTGTTGGCAAAAATCATGGTCGAAGAGACGATTTATCGCCGTTCGAAAGAAAAGAACATGAAAAAGATTGCAGAAATGAAAGAGGATGCCGAATAATTTGCGGCATATGAAGGAGAATTCGTAATGACGAAAGACGTAATTAAAGAGGGTGCAACCGTCGAAGAAGCTAGAGCGGCGGCAATGCTCGAACTCGGTATTACCGAAGACGACGATTTCCATATGGAAGTTTTAAGAATGCCCGAAAAGAAGTTTTTAGGTCTTTTCGGTGGTTGTAAAGCGCAGGTTAAGGTAAGCGTTGAGCTTCCCGAAGAAAAGAAGGCAGCTCCTGCTCCGAAAAAGGCAGAAAAAGCCAAAGCACCTGCTCCCAAAAAAGATAAACCCGCTAAAGAAAAGAAACCGGCAGCACCTGCTCCTAAGAAGGCAGAAAAGCCGGCACCGAAGAAAGCAGAAGAAAAGAAGCCCTTGCTTCCTTCTGATGCACATGAAAAAACTGCCCAGTACATCGTTTCCGTTGTAAAAGGCTTAGGCCTTCAGGATTGCGAAGTTAAGGCATTCGATAACGATGAGGAAGTTTCCTTTGAGCTTTCCTGCGGCGAAGATTACGGCATTGTAATCGGTAGACGTGGTGAAACCTTAGATGCTATCCAGTATCTTGCTCGCATGGTAGAAAACCGCGGCACACAGAGCTATAAGCGCGTGTCCATCAACGTCGGCAACTACCGTGAAAAGAGAGAGGCAGCTCTCGTTGCTCTTGCACAGAAGGATGCGGCTCGTGTACTTCGTATGAACAGAAGCTTCACCTTAGAGCCCATGAATCCTTATGAACGCAGAATTATCCACACCGTGATTCAAGATATTGAAGGCGTAACCTCTTACAGCATCGGCGAAGATTTAGACCGCCGCGTTGTCATTGCCGTAGAAGGTCAGCCTCAGAGACAGGATCGCAAGGATTACGGCAAACGTGATCGCCGTGACCGCCGCGACCGTCGTGACAGACCGAAGCGTGAACCCTATGTTCCCGAAGTTTCCGCAGACAGAGAAAAGCACAGCGATGCTGCCGGCGTTTCCCGTTACGGAAAAATCGAGGTAAAGAAGGACGCTTCCGAAAACACAGCTGAATAAGAAAGAGGGAAAACCCTCGTAAAAAGCAGGCGAGATTTTCCGTGCCTGCTTTTTTTACTTTTTATTTTAAAAAGCATGCCGTGCAGATTTTGTAATTTCACTTTCCTAAAATCTGCACGCGGCTTTCAAAACAGTTTTCCAAATTTTTTTGCGTTATAATGAAATTCCAATTTCTCAGAAAAAATTTTGAAAATTGCTTTGAAAATAGGAAAAAACAGGGCAAAAATGCCCCAAAAAAGCACCCGTTTACAGCCGATCAGTTTATTTTAAACAGGGTAGGATTAAATTAAAACAATTCTATCAGCTACAAAAGGGTGGTTTTGCTAGACACTATGTCTAGTAAAATGAGAGATTTTCAGAAAATAAAAAGCAGAATTTTGAATTTACAGTAGAATGAAGTGGTGAAGATATGCAAACAATCGCGGCAATCGCAACAGGGCAGGCGGCAGGCGGTATCGGTGTCGTTCGTATTTCCGGTGAGAATGCCATAGAGGTTGCGGATAAAATGTTTCGCTCGATTTCCGGCAAGAAGCTCGAGTCGTTTTCTGGCTATCGTGCGACACTCGGCACAGTCTATTTACAGGATGCGCCGGTCGATGAAGCAATCGCCACGGTGTTTCGTGCACCAAAAAGTTATACCGGTGAAAACGTGGTAGAATTTTCCTGCCACGGCGGACTTTACGTTACAAAACAAGTATTGCGAGCCGCTTTAAGCTCCGGTGCGCGCGCCGCTGAATCCGGAGAATTTACCAAACAGGCTTTTTTGAATGGTAAAATGGATTTAACCAAGGCAGAAGCCGTTATGTCCTTGATTTCCGCACAGGGCGAACAGGCAAAAACCGCTGCTCTGCAGGTCTTAGACGGCAAATTATTCGGCAGAATTTCGAAAATTTCCGATGCATTAAAGGATTTATCGGCATCTTTGGCGGCTTGGGTAGATTATCCGGACGAAGAAATTGAAGATGTTTCGGATGAAGCCATGGAAAAGGTGCTCACAGAGAATATTGCGGCTTTAAAGGCCTTAATTTCGCAGTTTGACAGCGGAAAACCTGTGTTAAATGGTGTAGATACGGCGATTGTCGGCAAGCCGAACGTCGGAAAATCCACGCTGATGAACCTTTTAACCGGCCATGAAAAGTCGATTGTTACTGAAATTGCTGGTACAACACGTGATATTGTGGAAGAAACCGCGGTTATAGACGGCATTGTGCTTCGTTTATCGGACACGGCAGGCATTCACGAGACCGAGGACACGGTGGAGAAAATCGGTGTAGCGCGTGCGAGAAAGAAAATCAACAATGCGGCTTTGGTTTTAGCTGTTTTTGATGCTTCTGCGGCTTTAACCGAAGAAGATGAAGAACTTTGCGAGCTTTGCAAGGGAAAACACGCGATTGCGATTGTAAATAAGACCGATTTAGAGAGCAAAATGGACACAAAAGCCTTAGAAAACGGCTTTGAACGTGTGATTTACATCTCTGCAAAGGAACAAATGGGTATCGAAGAGCTTTCTAAGGCGATAGGTGAGGTCTTAGGCACGAACAAATTTGATGCATCCTCAGAAACGCTCTTGAATGAACGCCAGTTCCAGTGCTGTGAAACCGCACTTTCGGCCTTAAATGAGGCAGAAGAAGCCCTCGAAATGGGCATGACGCGAGATGCGATTCATGTTTGTTTGGATGATGCAGTCGAAGCTCTCGATGATTTGACCGGAAAACGGGCAACAGAGACGGTAGTAGATGCCATTTTCTCCAAATTCTGTGTCGGTAAATAGTGTCACCGCCAGGCGACGGTGAATCACGGAGAACTTAGCACAAACTCTTTACAGATAGTTCGCTCAACGCACTTTGTACAGAATTTTACTTGTATAAAAGGTAACCTCCCGTAGGGGCGGATATTATCCGCCCGAAAAATAATTGATTTTATATTTTATTCAAAATTTTGCCCGCTTTTTCAAAAGCGGCAGGGTATTGGGACAGCGTCCCGAGCCGTGCTCCGCAGAGCACGGGAACTTTTACCCTTAGAAACGTAATTTTAAAGGTGAATTTAGGGCGTAAGCCCTAAAGAGGATGCTTTTTACACGAAAAAAAGCATCCTGTATCGCCGTCAGACGAAGGTAACTCACGGGGTCGGGAAGCCCCGACGGGCAATCACGGGGTCGCCACAGGGCGACGGCTAACGCACGGGGAAGTCAGTGCAGACTTTTTACAGATAGTTCGCGCAACGCACTTTGTACAGAATTTTAACTGTATAAAAGATGACATCCCGTAGGGGCGGATATGATCCGCCCGCAAGCAATTCACACCATATTTTATACTAAAAATTTTCAAAATGTTTCACGTGAAACGTTTGAAAACGCTTAATTTGTTTCTATTTTCGCTGTTTTAGCGAGTTTATTTTGGCTTTGACTGGACTTTTGCCTTAAAAAGTCCGAAGAAAGAAGGAAAATCATGCGATATTTTGCAAAACAATATGATGTTGTGGTCATCGGCGCAGGTCATGCCGGCATTGAAGCCGGTCTTGCATCCGCTCGTTTGGGCTGCTCGACCGGTGTATTTACCATAAATTTAGACTGGATCGGCAACATGCCTTGTAATCCGTCCATCGGCGGCACATCTAAAGGTCATTTGGTCCGTGAAATTGATGCGCTTGGCGGTGAAATGGGTAAAGCATCCGATGCAACGAAGCTTCAAGCGCGTATGCTAAACAGGGGAAAGGGCCCGGCTGTGCACTCTCTTCGAGCACAAATTGACCGAAAAGCCTATTCTCGTTACATGAAGCACACCATGGAACGCCAAGAAAATTTGGATGTAAAACAGGCGGAAGTAACCAAGCTTTCCAAAAATGCAGACGGACTTTGGGAGCTGGAAACCCGTTTGGAAGCGGTTTACACGGCAAAATGTGTCGTTTTGGCGACCGGTACCTTCCTCGGCGGCCGTATTTTCATCGGCGATGTTTCCTACGAAAGCGGCCCGGACGGTATGTTCCCGGCAACGGAGCTTACAAAATCCCTTTTGGCACTGAATGTGCCTGTACGCCGTTTCAAAACCGGTACACCGTCCCGTGTCAATGCACGCAGTATTGATTTTTCTGTACTCGAAAAGCAGGTGGGCGACGAAACCGACGTACCCTTTTCCTTTGATACTAAACCGGCTTATGTAGATAAGGCAAACTGCTATATCGCTTATACGAACGATAAAACCAAGCAGGTAATTTTGGAAAATATCCACACTTCGCCCCTCTATGGCGGCAAAATTCAAGGCGTCGGCCCGCGTTATTGCCCGAGCTTTGAAGATAAAATCATGCGTTTCCCCGATAAGCTTCGCCATCAGCTCTTTATTGAGCCGTGTGAGGAAGGCTCGGACGAATTATATTTGCAGGGTATGTCCTCTTCGCTTCCCGAAAAGGTACAGCTTGAATTTTTACGTACCATCAAGGGCTTTGAGCATATCGAAGTTATGCGTACAGCCTACGCGATTGAATATGACTGCGTAGACCCCTTGGCACTCAAGCCCTCTTTGGAATTCTTAGATTTAGACGGCTTGTTTGGTGCAGGTCAGTTTAATGGTTCTTCGGGCTACGAAGAAGCCGCGGCACAGGGCCTCATTGCCGGCATCAATGCGGCATTGAAGGTGCAGGGGAGAGAACCCTTTGTACTTGACCGCGCATCCTCCTATATCGGCACACTCATTGATGATTTAGTTACCAAGGGCTGTTCCGACCCCTACAGAATGATGACTTCTCGCTCCGAATACCGCTTGCTGTTGCGCCAGGACAACGCAGATTTGCGTTTAATGCCCTTAGGTCACGAAATCGGCTTAGTCGGTGAAGAACGTTATGAGAGATTTTTAACCAAAAAAGCACAAATCGAGGCAGAACTCGAGCGTGTAAAGGAAGCTCCCGTTTCTCCGACACCCGAATTACAGGAGATGCTTGTTTCACGTGAAACATCCCCATTAAAGGCAGGATGCAAATTACAAGAACTCATCAAACGCCCACAGCTCGACTACGAATGCTTAACGCCGTTCGACAAAACACGACCCGATTACCCGAAAGAAGTCTTTGAACAGGTGGAAATCGAGTTAAAATATGACGGCTACATTCGCAGACAGGAAGCGCAAATTCGCGAAATGCGCCGTTTGGAAACCAAAAAAATCCCCGAATCCATTAACTATAAGTCGATTGAGGGTTTGCGCCTCGAAGCACGCGAAAAGCTCGAAAAGGTGCGCCCCGAAAATGTGGGTCAAGCTTCCCGTATCAGCGGCGTATCACCTGCGGATATCTCCGTTCTCTTAATTTATCTCACAAAGGAGGGCGTTTAATGCTCTTAGATTTTGATTTACTCAAATCCTTGACGGCTTGCGACAATCTCGAATTAGACGCCGAAACCTTAGAGCGTTTGGACACCTACGCGGCACTGCTCGTGGAAACCAACCAAAAATTCAACTTAACAGCAATTACAGAACCGAAAGAAATGACAATCAAGCATTTTGCCGACTGCTTACTGCTGTTTCGCTATGTAGATTTTCCGAAAAATGCCAAAATCATTGACGTCGGCACAGGTGCAGGCTTCCCCGGATTGGTCTTAAAGCTGACACGCCCCGATTTAGACATCACTTTTTTAGACAGCACCAAGAAAAAGCTGGGCTTTATTGATACTGTATTGCAGGAAGTCGGTCTTTCCGGCGAGATTTTGCACAGCCGCGCCGAAGAAGCCGGTCAAAATGCAAAATACCGCGAGCAATTTGATTTTGCCACGGCTCGTGCGGTTTCCAATTTACCCATGCTTTCGGAATATGCGCTTCCATTCGTAAAGAAGGGCGGCAGTTTTATTTCTATGAAATCCGCAACCGTAGGGGAGGAGCTTGCCTCGGCAGAGGGTGCTATTCGCACGCTCGGCGGCAAAATCGAAGAAAATATTTTGTTTGATTTGGTCGAAGATATGCCCAGACGCATTTTGCGCATCAAAAAAGTTTCGCAAACTCCGTCAAAATATCCGCGTCCCTCAGCAAAAATCGCTAAAAATCCGTTAAAATAAAAGAAGATAAAGCAAGAACCGCCCGCAACCTGTCGGACGGTTTTTCTTTACAAACCGCGCCTTCGCGTGCTATCCTTGAGTCACAGAACAGGACAAGCACAGCGGAGGTTTTTATTATGTTAAAAAGCGCAAAAACGAAAAGCGCAGGGCAGATTTTCTTGATTCCGCAGGAGCTCATTCAGCCGAATCCGAACCAGCCCAGACAGCGTTTTGATTATGAAGAATTAGAGAATTTGGCGCAAAGTATTCGTCAAAACGGGATTTTACAGCCGATTACGCTGCGCAAGACCGCAGATGACCATTACGAACTGATTGCAGGAGAACGCAGACTGCGTGCGGCACGCCTCGTCGGCATTACAAAAGTACCGGCGATTGTATTAGATATGGACGAAAAGTCCTCGGCGGTGTTTTCGCTGCTTGAAAATCTACAGCGCGAGGATTTAGATTATTTTGAAGAAGCAGAAGCGATTGAGCGTCTCATCAACGATTTTTGCATGAGCCAGGAAGAGGTGAGCCACAAACTCGGCAAAGCGCAGTCCACGATTTCCAACAAGCTGCGACTTTTACGACTTCCCGAGGATATGCGCCACCAGATTGCGCGCGCCAAGCTCACCGAACGCCATGCACGTGCGCTTTTGACCTTAGATAATGACATGCTTCGCTCCCGCGCGTTGGGCATTATTATAGACAGACATTTGAATGTCGCGGAAAGCGAGCGTTTAATTGAGCAGATGCTTTGCAAAAATCGTCCCGGGCACAACAACATTCGAGGCATTCGCGATGTGCGTGTATTTATTAACACGCTGAATCACGCGGTAGATGCCATTCGTCGCGCCGGTGTTGATGCCGATGCGGCAAAGAGTGAAACGCCCGAATACATAGAATACGTGGTACGTATTCCGAAACTCGAACAGATGAAGCTGAAAATGCCCGTCGATGACGAAATCGCCGGTTAAGCTTCATGAAAATGTTCAAAACTTTTGTGTCGAGCCGAAGTGCGGCAGAAGCAGAGCGAAAACAGTAAGGAAAGCTGAATCGGCACAGATTTAATTTTGTTAAAACGTGGGCTACGGTGTCCCCTTTTTACCGTATACCCGTTTTAAATATCCATATCCTTCTCTTTCACACCCCACATCCAAGCAAAAGCGGTACGGCATTGCCCGTGCCGCTTTTGCTTTGTGTCGGGAAGCCCCGACGGGCAATCACGGGGTCGCGAACGCGCGACAGCGAATCACGGGGGATTTAGTGCAGACTTTTTACTCATAGTTCGCACAACAGGCTTTGGATGCAGTTTTATCTGTGTAAAAGGCAACCACCCGTAGGGGCGGATATCATCCGCCCGCAAGCAAGATCGCTCTATCTTTCGTATAATATCATGCAAAGTTTTGCCCGCTTTTTCAAAAGCGGTGGGTTTTTAGGACAACGCCCTAAAGCACTTTCCACAGAAAGCGAAATCTCATCCTTTGAAGCGTATTTTTGAAAGTGAATTTGCGGTGCAAACCGCAAAGAGAAAACTTTTTACAAGAAAAAAAGTTTTCTGTCACCGCTAGGTGACTGTAAATCACGGGAAAGACAGTGCGATTTTTTACTCATAGTTCGCACAACGGGCTTTGGATGCAGTTTTATCTGTGTAAAAGGCAACCACCCCGACAATGGGATTTACGTATACCCCTCACTTAAAATGTATTTTTTACAGAGAAGTACCGATACAGGCGGTTCTAAGCTAGACATTTTCTCAAACCAAACGTCTAACGTTTCACGTGAAACATTTTTCGGAAAAATCTCCTTAAATGGAGAAAGAAAAGCGGAAAAACGCTTCCTTTTTTATGGCTTTTATGCTATACTTAATATTCAGGAAATAAGGTTCTGCATATGCAGAAATTTGGAAAGAGATTACGAAAAAACGTAACATCCTAAAGCAAAAATGCGGAGATGAAAAGGATAATGGCGAAAACCATAGCGATAATCAATCAAAAAGGCGGCGTCGGTAAAACCACTACGGCGGTTAACCTTTCAGCGGCTGTCGGCGCGCTCGGCAAAAAAGTATTGCTTTGCGATATTGATCCGCAGGGCAACTCCACGAGCGGTTACGGTATCAATAAAAGGGAAATCGGCAGTTCCGCTTATGATGTTTTAATTAACGGCGTGTCCACCAAGGATGCGATAATACACACAAAATTCAAAAATGTTGATGTTCTGCCGTCTGACATTCATTTGGCAGGCGCAGAAGTCGAACTCATCGGCATGGAACGCCGCGAGAGCAGACTAAAAACCGCTCTTGCCGGTGTTTGGGAAAATTATGACTATGTATTTTTAGATTGTCCGCCGTCCTTGGGTCTTATTACCATTAACGCCCTTTGCGCGAGCGATAGCTTCTTAGTGCCGATTCAGTGTGAATACTACGCCCTCGAAGGTCTGGCACAGCTCATGAACACCGTGCGCCAAATCAAACGTCTTTACAATCCGAGAATTGAACTCGAAGGCGTTTTGCTCACGATGTATGACGGCAGATTAAACCTCACCAATCAGGTGGTCGAGGAAGTTAAAAAGTTCTTCCCGAAAAAGGTTTATAAATCCACCATTCCGCGCAACGTGCGCCTTTCGGAAGCGCCGAGCTTCGGCGAACCGGTTCTGTATTATGACAGAAACTCCAAGGGTGCGCTTGCCTATAACGAATTTGCAGAAGAATTCTTAAAAAAAGCCTAAACAAAAGCTTCGACGGTCGCTTTTGCGACTCTTAAAAGGAGAATGACAAATGAAACAAAAATATCTTGCTCTTTTTGCTGCCTTGCTTCTTCTTATCAGCAGTGTGTTTGCAGGTTGCGGCAGAAAAAGAGAATTTGAAAAAGTAGATCCGAATAGCATTACCACAGTCCCCGAAACCACAACGCAGGAGGCGGAGGTGCCGAAAGAAGAGACTACGGATAACCCCGATGAACAGCCGTTCTTGTTTTACGGCGATATTCAAATGGGTATGACGATAAGAGAAGTCAAAGACAGAATCGGTGTGGATGTGCCGATTAAGCTCATTGATGACCGTAAAAATATGTCCGTGCAATTTGAAGGTCCGTTCGTGAATTATTCCACCGTAAAGAACGTGCAGTTCATGTTCAACCGTCAAACCGAAAAGCTCGAACAGTATCAGTTCAGTTGTAATACCGAAACCGACGGCGCAATGCCTACAGATGCTGTTTCTCTTTTTAATCTGCGTTACGGCAAACAGGTGGCAAATACCACAAAATATGAAAACCATATTTGGTACAGCGGCGGTGTTTACATTATGATTTCGATTGTCGATGATAACAACTACGTTATCACTTACACCGCAAAAGATTACTTTAAAGAGAACTTTAAAGAGGAATACGAGCTTTATCAAAAAGCGAAATAAAGGAAGGATAGAAATGGCTAAAAAAAGCGGACTCGGAAAGGGTGTAGATGCGCTTTTTTTCGATAATACCGTAGAAGAGAACGACGCGATTCTCTCGGTAGATGAAATTATTCCCAACAAAGACCAGCCCCGAAAATATTTCGACGAGGCGGCACTTTTAGAGCTTTCCGACAGCATTAAGGAACACGGCGTTTTGCAGCCGCTCTTAGTGCGCCCGATGGCGGACGGCACCTATCGCTTGATTGCAGGTGAAAGACGCTACAGAGCGTCAAGAATGGCAGGGCTTCGCGAAGTCCCCGTTACCGTTCGTGAAATGACGGATGAAGAAGAAGCGATTTTCGCGCTGATTGAAAACTTACAGCGTGAAGATTTAAACCCGATGGAAGAGGCGAAGGGCCTTAAAAACTTGATTGACTCCTTCGGCTTAACCCAGGAGGAGGCGGCAAGCCGTGTCGGCAAAAGCCGCAGTGCCGTAACCAATGCGTTAAGACTTTTGAATTTGCCCGAGGAAACCGCGGCTCTTTTAGAAGAGGGCAAGCTTTCCATGGGTCATGCAAGAGCACTTTTGGCTCTTGACAGCAAAGAAGAAATGCAGAAGGCGGCAGATGCCGTCATCAAAGAAAGCCTTTCCGTGCGTGAAACGGAGAGACTCGTAAAGCGTGCAGGCAAAGAACCTGCCGTGCGTGAAAAACGTGCGAAAAAGCGCGACGGCTTCTATGATGAAGTTGAACTTGCCTTGACTGCCGCTCTCGGCAGAAAGGTTAAGGTCTATGTCGGCAAAGGCGGCAAAGGCACCTTAGAAGTGGAATTCTTCGGCACAGAGGATTTAAGAAAGCTCGCCGCAGAATTCAAAGAAGACTAATGTTGTAAATCATTTTTTATTTTAAAATAGATTTTGAAACCCTAATTCGGAAAGGACGTAAAAACCCATGCTCGATATTAAATTTTTAAGAGAAAATCCCGACGTCGTTAAGGAAAATATTAAAAAGAAATTCCAGGACGCCAAGCTTCCTATGGTAGATGAAGTTATCGAACTCGATAAGGAATACCGTGAAAGCAAACAGCGTGCCGACCAGCTTCGCGGCGACAGAAACCGCATCAGCAAGCAAATCGGCGGTCTTATGGCAAAGGGCGAAAAGGAAGAGGCTGAAAAGTGCAAGCAGCAGGTTAAAGACATGGCTGACGAACTCAAAGCACTCGAAGAAAAGGAAGAGGAGCTTTCCGCTGAAATCAGAAAGCGTATGCTCGTCATTCCGAACATCATCGCCGACACCGTACCGATTGGTAAGGACGATAAGGAAAACGTAGAGCTTGAACGCTTCGGTGAGCCGGTTGTACCGGATTTTGAAGTGCCCTATCACGTAGATATTATGGAATCCTTAGACGGCATCGACCTTGACGCCGCAAGAAGAACCAGCGGTAACGGCTTCTATTACTTAAAGGGCGACATCGCCAGACTCCATTCCGCCATTCTTTCCTACGCCAGAGATTTTATGATTGACCGCGGCTTTACCTACTATGTACCGCCGTTCATGATTCGTTCTGACGTTGTTTCCGGCGTTATGAGCTTTGCAGAAATGGAAGATATGATGTACAAAATCGAGGGCGAAGACCTCTACCTCATCGGTACGAGCGAACACTCCATGATTGGTAAGTTCATCGACACCATTACCCCCGAAGCCGACATGCCCCAGACCTTAACCAGCTATTCTCCCTGCTTCCGTAAGGAAGTCGGTGCACACGGCATCGAAGAACGCGGGGTTTACCGTATCCACCAGTTCGAGAAACAGGAAATGATTGTTGTCTGCAAGCCCGAAGATAGCGACAAGTGGTATGATGTGCTTTGGAACAACACCGTAGACTTCTTCCGTTCCTTAGATATTCCGGTTCGCACCCTCGAGTGCTGCTCCGGCGACCTTGCTGACCTCAAGGTAAAGAGCTTAGACGTAGAAGCTTGGAGCCCGAGACAGAAGAAGTATTTCGAAGTTGGTTCTTGCTCCAACCTTGGCGATGCACAGGCGAGAAGACTCGGCATCCGCATCAAGGGCGAAAAGGGTAACTATTTAGCACATACCCTTAACAACACCGTTGTTGCACCTCCGAGAATGCTCATCGCGTTCCTCGAAAACAACCTCAATGCAGACGGCTCCGTTCGCATCCCTGAACCGCTCCGTATGTACATGGGCGGCAAAGACTGCATTAAGAAATAAGTCTTTTAGAAAAAGAGAAACTTTATCGAAAACGGTCGCACGCTTCCAAAAACGGGTGCTTGCGACCGGTGTTTTCGATTTTTGCCAAGGGCTTTTCCTTGACAATTTGTAGAAAACGCGATAAAATAATTTGGATAATCCTTTTACTTTGCATAGTTTCGTACAAAAAAGCAAAGAAAAGTTATCATAACCTATGTTTTATACCCATTTCCATTTATCGGAAACCAAAAAATTTAATAGGAGGTGCAACACTTTTTGAGTCCCACAGTAATTGCAATCATTGCAGCCGTAGTTTCTGCGATTGTGTTCGGTGTTTTGGGCTTCGTTTTGGGTGGTCTCCACCGTAAAAAAGTCGGCGAAGCCGCGATTGGCTCTGCTACACAGGAAGCCGCCAGAATCGTAAACAACGCCGTGCAGACTGCTGAAAATAAGCGCAAAGAGACCATCTTAGAAGCGAAAGATGAAGCCCACAGGCTCATTACCGAAGCTGAAAAAGAAACCAAAGAGCGCCGTGCAGAAGTGCAAAGACAGGAACGCAGGCTGATTCAAAAAGAAGAAGCGCTCGACAAAAAAGTTGAAGCGCAGGAAAAGAAAGAAGAAAAGCTCAACGATAAGCTCAAAGAAGCCGACGAAAGACTTTCCGAGGTAGAGCAGATTAAAAAGAGCGAGTTCGAGATGCTCGAAAAGATTTCGGGCTTCACGAAAGAACAGGCGAAATCCTTACTTCTTCAGAATTTGGAAGAAGAATTAACCCACGACAAGGCCGTTCGCATCATGGAATTCGAGCAGAAAACCAAGGATGAAGCGGACCAAATGGCAAGAGAGATTATCTCCACCGCCATTCAGCGTTGCGCAGCGGATCACGCTTCCGAAGCAACTGTTTCCGTTGTCAACCTGCCCAGCGACGAAATGAAGGGCAGAATCATCGGTCGAGAGGGCAGAAATATTAGAACTCTCGAAACCATCACCGGCGTTGACTTAATCATCGACGATACACCGGAAGCTATCACGGTATCCAGCTTCGAGCCGGTTCGCCGCGAGGTAGCTAGATTAACCATTGAAAAGCTCATTTCCGACGGCCGTATTCATCCGGCAAGAATCGAGGAAATGTATGAAAAATCCCGCCGCGAGGTGGATCAGACTATTCGCCAGACCGGTGAACGTGCAGTCATTGATGCCGGCGTAAACGGTATTCACCCCGAGCTTGTAAAACTTCTCGGTAAATTAAAATACAGAACCAGCTACGGTCAAAACGTATTAAACCACTCCTTAGAGGTTTCTTACCTTGCAGGTCTTATGGCTGCGGAGTTGGGTGCTGATGTAAAAACCGCGAAGCGTGCAGGCTTACTCCACGATATCGGTAAGGCACTCGACAGAGAGTACGAAGGCTCCCATATTGAACTCGGCGTGGAATATGCGAAGAAATATCGCGAAAACGAAGCCGTTGTTCATGCGATTCATGCGCATCACGGTGACGTGGAAGCCAAGACCATTGTGGCATGTCTCGTTCAGGCTGCGGATGCGATTTCTGCGGCACGTCCGGGTGCTAGACGCGAAAATGTTCAAAACTACATTAAGCGTCTTGAAAAGCTGGAGGAAATTGCAACCTCTTTCGAGGGCGTTGAAAAATCCTTCGCCATTCAGGCGGGCAGAGAAGTGCGCATCATGGTAAAACCCGAGATTGTTTCCGACGATCAGATGACGATCATCGCACGCGATGTTGTTAAGAGAATCGAAGAAGAACTCGAATACCCGGGTCAGATTAAAGTACATATCATTCGCGAAAATAGAGCGATTGAGTACGCAAAATAAAAACAATGCAGTCCTGATTCTACGTTTTAGGGTCAGGACTTTTGCGCTTTTAAAGTGCAAATTTCAAATAGAAATCGGTGTCTTATGAACGGCAGTATCGTAAAAATTTTAATGATCGGGGACATTGTCTCGAATCAGGGCTGTGAAAAGCTCTATGAGGTGCTCCCGAGGCTAAAACGTGAACAGAATATCGACCTTGTGATTGCGAACGGTGAAAACGCCGCCGACGGAAACGGCATCACACCTTATGCCGCCGACCGCATTTTTTCGGCGGGCGTAGATTTGATTACAGGTGGCAACCACACCTTCAGACGGCGTGAGCTGTATGAGGCATTAGAGGAAAATCCTTTCCTTTTGCGTCCGGCGAATTATAAGGGTTGCTGTCCCGGCAAGGGCTATGCGGTGCTCGACAAGGGCGCGGTGCGCGTGGGCGTTTTGAATCTCATCGGTACGGTGTTCATGGAGCCGCTCGACAATCCCTTCGACTGTGCGGATAAAGCCTTAGAAGCCTTAAAGGATGAGGCGGATTTCGTGCTTGTGGACTTCCACGCCGAAGCGACCGCCGAAAAGCGGGCGATGGGCTTTTACTTAGACGGCAGAGCCGCCGCTGTGGTCGGCACACATACCCACGTGCAAACGGCGGATGCCGAAATCCTGCCGGGCGGTACTGCTTATATTACCGACCTCGGGATGACAGGGCCGAAACAGTCCGTTTTGGGTGTTTGCCCCGAGCTTGCGATTGAAAAAATGCGCACCAATATGCCCGTGCGCTTTCAGAATCCAAAAGGGGAGTGCTCGTTTGAGGGCGTCCTTTTGGAAGTAGATAAGAAAACAAAAAAAGCCGTTTCTATAGAGCGCGTGCGCCTCTAAACGGCAGAAGAAAAAAAGGAGAGAATGACCATGCAGAAACGAAACAGAAACCTTTTGCGCTTCGGTGCACTCTTTTTCTGCCTGCTCTTCTTGTTTGCCGGCTGTAAGGGGAGTAATACCGAAGAAGACTCCACCCAGCCCGGTGAAACGAATATCAGCGGCGGTACAGTAGACCCCACTGAGAAAAATATTAAACTGCCTTATTTTGAAAAGGATGCTTTAAATCCGTATTTTGCGGCCAGCCGCGAAAATCGCTTTCTCGCATTCCTCTATGCCGAGCCGCTTTACCGTGTGGCGTCGAATTATACCGCGCGTGCCGTTTTGGCAAAGGACGGAAGCTCGAAGGATAAAACCTATACTGTAGAATTGCAGGATGCCTCTTTTTCCGACGGCTCGAAGCTCACCGCGGCGGATGTTGTGTACTCCTTCCAAAAGGCGAAGGCATCTACATGGTACGGCGCACGGCTTGCGAAAATCGAAAGTGCTAGAGCGCGTTCCAATGCAGTGGAATTCGTTCTTAGTGAACCGAATGCCTATGTGCAGAATCTTTTGACCTTTCCTATTTTGAAGCAGGGAACGGCGGAAACGGCAGAGGGTGTGCCCGTCGGCACGGGACCTTACATTTTGCGCCCGAACGGTCAAACGGAAAAGAACGGTCATAACGCGGCAGCAGAAGCGGCGACGCCCGTGTCGCTCGTTACGATTAAAGACCCCGCGCACCTTAAAAATGCGCTCGAAATCGGCAATGTGAGTTTCCTGTTTGCCGACTTTGAAAAAGGCTCCTATGAGCGTATTGTCGCGCAGAATACCTTTATCACCATGAATCATCTCGTTTATCTCGGCATAAATCATGCGAAGCCGCCGCTGAATTCCGCGGCACTGCGTACCGCGATTTATTACGGCGTGGATCAGGACGGCATTGCTTCCTCCGCGTTCCAAGGCTGTGCCCAGGCGGCAGGATTGCCCTTGCATCCCGCGGCACTTGAGCCGCAGGGCGTTAGTGCACCGCCGACCTCGAGAAATGCGCTCCGTGCGCTCGAAATTCTCTCCAACATCGGCTACAATCGTTACGATAAAAAGGATATCCTTTCGAACGGTACCTCCAGTCTCGAAATGACCGTGCTGGTCAATGAGGAGAATCCGTTCCGCGTGGCAACCGCGAAGCATGTGGCAAAATCCCTTTCGGAGCTTGGTATGCGTGTTTCGGTGGAAAGCGTGCCTTACGATACCTATGCGGCAAGACTGCACGCGGGCGATTTCTTCCTCTATGTGGGCGAAGTCAAGCTCTCCGAGGATTTGGATTTATCGACTTTCTTCGTGCCCGGTGGCGCAACCAGCTTCGGTATCGCGCAGGATTTGCCTGTTTGCTCGGCGGCATCGGCTTGGCATCGCGGCGAAAGCACCACCGCACAGTTTGCCGAAAGCTTCTTAGATGATATGCCCTTTGTGCCGCTTTGCTACCGTTCGGGTATGGCGGCTTACGAAAAGCGTTTGACGCCCGATTTTTCTGTTGCCACCTACGATTTATACGGCAATTTGGCGGCGTGGAAAACGACAGGCTGATGATTATTAGACCCCTTTAAATATTCATTTAAAACCGCGCAAAGTCATTGACTTAGCGCGGTTTTTTGGGTATAATGTAATCTGTATAGATATGGAAAATTAAAGAGGTTTTCCGCTATGCAAAAGGGACTTTTAAGAAAAGCCCTATCCTTAAAAAAGGAGTGTACCAGATATGATTCGTATTGAAAATCATCTCGGAAATATTGAAGTCAACGACAACTATTTTTCAGACCTCATCGGTCATACCGTAACATCCTGCTTCGGCGTTTCGGGTATGGCAAACTGCGGTGCATCGCAGGGTCTACGCGCCTTTTTCTTCCGTCAGAGGAATTATATTGACCAAGGCGTCAGAGTGAAATCCGTTGGCAATGAGCTTATTTTGGATTTACACATTTTCGTCACCTACGGTGTCAACATTGCCGCGATTGTCGACAGCATCACCAATAAAGTGCGTTATACGGTGGAGCGCGCAACCAGCCTTGCCGTGAAAAAAATCAACGTATATGTAGACGGCATAAAGGAGAATTAACGTGGCAGAATTATTAACCGGTGAAATTTTTAAAAACGCTCTGCTTTCGGGCGCAAATCTTTTAGTGAACCACAGCGCAGAGGTAGACGCTTTAAACGTGTTCCCTGTACCGGACGGCGACACGGGCACCAATATGTCCATGACCATTGAATCCGCGGCAGGTGCGCTTCGCGTGGCAACAGAAACCGAACTCGGTGCGATTGCAAAGGTTACAGCAGGCGGACTTTTAAGAGGCGCAAGAGGTAACTCCGGCGTTATCTTATCTCTTATTTTCCGTGGCATTTCTAAAGGCTTAAAAGGCATTGAAGCGGCAGACGGCTTACAGCTTGCCGCCGCATTTGATAAGGGTAGAGAAGCCGCCTACAAGGCAGTTATGAAGCCTACCGAGGGCACCATTTTAACCGTGGTTCGTTTGGCAGCTGCCAAGGCACTCGAAGCGAATGAAGAAGATTATAAAAAGACCTTTGTTATTTTCTATGAGGCGGCGAAAGAAGCTCTCGCCATGACCCCCGAAATGCTTCCCGTACTGAAAGAGGCAGGCGTTGTAGATGCCGGCGGTCAAGGCTTTGTTTATGTCTTAGAGGGCATGAAGAGCTATATTTTAGACGGCGTCATGGTCAACCTCAACGGTGAAGACAAGGCAGAGGCAGAGGATACAAAGCAGTACGGCTACAGTGTAAAGCTTACCGTTCGTCACGTGCAGACCACGCAGGCTGAGGTCGAAGCTTTCCAGAACTTCCTCAAAAACAGCGGCCTTTTGAAAGAATTTTCCTGTGAAAATAAAAAGCTCTATATCCATGTGCATCTCGATGACCCGAGTGCTGTGCTTGCCGCCGCTTTAAAACTCGGCGCTATCTATGATGTTGCCGTTTTGAACATTTTAGAGGAAGCTGACGACGCAGAGGAAGAAGCCTCGGAAGAAAGTGCTAAAAAAGAAGAATTCACCCGTGTAGAGCCCGAAAACGAATACGGCTTTGTTGCGGTTGCCGCAGGCGAAGGCGTAAAAGAGCTCTTTAAGGAGCTTGGCGCAGACGTTGTGGTTTCCGGCGGTCAAACGATGAATCCCTCTACGGATGACATTTTAAAGGCAGTCGAAGCAACCCCCGCACGTCACGTTTTCGTGCTTCCGAATAATAAAAACATCATCATGGCGGCTGAGCAGACCGTTCCGCTCGCCGACAGAGGCGTGAGCGTGCTCTCCACCAAGACCATTCCGCAGGGCATTACCGCCATTCTCTCCTTCGACGAATCTTTAAGCGCAGAAGAGAATCATCTCGAAATGATGAAAGCAGCAGAGGGAGTACATACCGCACAGGTGACCTTTGCGGCGCGTGATTCCGAATACAGCGGCGAACGCATCAAAAAGGGTCAAATCCTCGGCATGGAGGATGGCAAAATCACCTTGGTAGAGGATGATTTGGTTTCTACAGCGTACAGAGTCACCAGAAGACTTATGAAGAAGCACGGCGGCTCTATGATGACGATTTTATACGGCGAGGATACCGATGAAGCGACCGCAAACGCACTTGCAGAACGCTTGCAGGCTCGATTCCCCGCGGCGGAAATCAACGTGGTAAACGGCGGTCAGCCGGTTTACTATTTCGTGGTTTCCGTAGAATAAACGGAGCTGTTTTTGCATGAAATTACAGGCAGATATACAATTTGTAAAGGGTGTCGGTCCGGCGCGCGCGGAAGCTTTTAAAAAGCTTTCGGTGCCGTCTGCCGGTGCCCTTTTGCGCTATTATCCGCGTGCCTACGAGGATTGGCGCAAAATCGTGCCCATTCGGGAAATGCCCGTGGGCGAAAACGTGTGCATCAAAGCTATAGTGGCCTACGCCCCGCAGGAAATCCGTACAGGGCGGGGGATGTCGCTTTATAAAACGTCGGTCGCCGATGATAGCGGCGTTTTGAACCTCACGTTTTTCAATAATAAATATGTAAAACATATGCTGAAAGAGGGCGAAACCTATCTCTTTTTCGGCAAGATGACCGTCGGCCGTTACGGTGAACGTGAAATGGCTTCTCCGCTCTTTCAAAAGCCCCAAAGTGCCGACAAAATCCGACCGATTTATCCCTCTTCGGCGGCACTTTCAACGAAGATTATCGAAAAAACCGTGCGCGCGGTATTCGAGGAATTAGAAGCGCCCATTGCGGATTTTTTACCAGAATCTATCCGTAAAACCTATGGCCTTTGCTCTCTCGATTGGGCAATTCATAAGATTCATTTTCCCGAAACAGACGCGGAACTGGAAGAAGCCAAAAAACGTCTGATTTTTGATGAATTGTTCCTCTTGCACCTCGGACTTTTGCTCCTCAAAAAGCAGAAAAAGCAGGGGAGAACCGATTATGTTTTGCAAAAGCCTTCGGTAGAAGCTTTCTATAAAACCCTGCCGTTTACGCCGACAAATGCGCAAAAACGCGCCGTGAACGAAGCCCTTTCGGATATGCAGTCCGGCGAAGCGATGAATCGCCTTTTGCAGGGCGATGTTGGCTCGGGCAAAACCTTGGTTGCCGCGGCGCTCGTCTATGCCGCCTATCAAAATGGCTTCCAATCTGCCGTCATGGCGCCGACAGAGGTACTGGCGGAACAGCATTTTCGCTCGTTCCAAAGCTTTTTAGCGCCCCTCGGCGTGCCGATTGTGCTTCTCACCGGCAGTATGACCGCCAAGCAGAAACGCGAAGCACAGGCAATTTTGGAAAGCGCAGACGGCGCACTCGCCGTGGGTACGCATGCCCTCATCAGCGAAGCGGTAAATTATAAAAACTTAGGTCTCGTCATCACCGATGAACAGCACCGTTTCGGCGTAAATCAGCGTGCGGCACTCTCCGAAAAAGGCGAAAATCCGCATACACTCGTCATGTCCGCAACACCGATTCCGAGAACCTTAGGCCTGCTCTTATACGGCGACCTCAATGTTTCCATTCTGGATGAATTACCCCCCGGCAGGCAGGAAATCGAAACCTACGCCGTGCCGCTTTCCTATCACAATCGCATTTATAAATTCCTGTTAAAGCACGTGGCAAGGGGTCTACAGGGCTATATCGTTTGCCCGCTCGTAGAGGAGAGCGAAAGCCGCCTCATCCCTGCCGAGCAGTATTATGAAATCTTAAAAAACGGGCCGCTTTCTTCTTGCCGCTTAGGTCTTTTACACGGCAAAATGAAGCCCAAGGATAAGGACCGGGTCATGCGCGATTTCAAGGACGGTAAAATTGATATTTTGGTTTCGACCGTCGTTATCGAGGTCGGTGTCGATGTGCCGAATGCCGCCGTCATGGTGATTGAAAACGCCGAACGCTTCGGGCTTTCTCAGCTGCATCAGCTGCGCGGACGAGTGGGCAGAGGTAAGGAAAAATCCACCTGCATTTTGGTGTCGGATGCACAAAACGAAGAAGCGAAAACCAGGCTTCAAACCATGTGCGAAACAAGCGACGGCTTTAAAATTGCCGATGCCGATTTAAAATTGCGTGGCCCCGGCGATTTCTTTGGGGATAGACAGCACGGTCTGCCGCCCCTGCGCATTGCGGATTTGTTAAGAGATACAAGGCTCTTAGAAACGGTGCAAACCGCCGCCGCAGCGCTTTTGAGCGAGGACCCGAGCTTGGATGCCCCCGAACATAAGGCACTCAAAAAGCAGATTTTAAAAATGTTTGAAAGTGCAAATGTGCTGTAAAACAGAAGAAACAGGTTTTCTTCTTTCAAAAAAAGAAAAAACCGAGAGGTGAAAATGCCTCTCGGTTTTTCTTTTTGGAAATTTATTTTTTCTTGGTTTCGGTTTCTTTAGGCTCCACCTTTTCAAAGATGAAGTTCTGCAAAATTTCTTTGTTCTTTTGCATATCAGGAACGAGACAATCCTGCCCGCGGTGGTTTTCACTTTTGTAAGCACCCTGTGCAGGAATCTGCTGTTCTACAAGCTCATACGTGAAAAACTTCGGTGCTAAGGTCGAAAGCGATAAAAGCTCGCCGGCATCATAGCTGGTATGGAGCATCGGCAAAATCTTTTTCGCAATGCCGATGAGCTTTGAAATATCTTGGCTCTTGGCACGGCTGAAGAGGGCGGAAAGCACCTTTCTTTGACGGGCGGTGCGCTGGAAGTCGCTGTCTAAATAGCGGATACGGCTGTACCAAAGTGCCTGCTGACCGTTAAAGTGCTGCATACCGGCTTCGAGCTTCTTGGGGAATGCCGCAATATCCTCTTTTGTCATGTGGTCACGGCTGTTGATGTATTTGGCTTCCTTTTTGGTGATTTCCACATCCACGCCGCCGAGCGAGTCAATCAGCTCTGTGAAAATCTCAAAGGTAACCATAACATAGCCGTCAATCTTGATTTTGAAATTGGATTCTAAGGTATGAATCAAAAGCTGTGTGCCGCCGTGGCTGTGCGCCGCATTGATTTTATCCTTGCGGTAGCCGGGAATATCAATATACATGTCACGCAAAATAGAAGTGATTTTAATTTGCTCATGCTTGCGGTCCACGGTGATAATCAGCATGGTGTCGGAACGCGTTTTTTGCGGGTCTTCGCCGGCTCTCGCATCCGTACCGATTAAAAGAATATTCTGAATTTCGGGCAGAGATTTTAAATCCGCCTCATTGACATAGGGATTTTTTTCAATCGGGTCTGTATCCACAAGACCGAGCATTTTTTTGATTTGGTTGTGCCCGAGCATACCCAAAATAAGAAGCAGAGCCAAAAGTCCGCCGATGACGCCAAAAGTGATTTTTAAGCCCTTGTGTTTTATCGGCTTTTTATCTTTCGGCATTTTGCCCTTGCCGCTGTCGATGTCCTCAAAAATCTCATCACCGTTTTTGGCACGGTGCGGGGCTTTTTTGTCTTCGGTGTAATTGTAGCTGTAGGGCATGTCCGCCTTGGGCGTGGTGTCCCGACGGGGTGCCGGTGTGGGATAATCCTCGGCAAAATGCTCGAATACGTCCTCGTCAATCTCCGTGAAGAAATCGGATTCAAACGGCGGGAGGGGACTTAATTTTTCATCCTCTCTGCCGGTGAAAAAATCCTCGAATTCCTGCTTCGGCTGTTGGGCCGGACGGTCTGTTCTGCCACTGCTAATGTCTTCAAAGTCCTGTTTTTTAGAAGAAGAGAAAAAATCCTCATACTCCTTTTTACCCTTGGAATCGGGCATTTTTCTATCGTTCAACGAGAAAACCTCCGTGAATTTTCATTTTCTTCCTATATTTTAAAGGAAAAAAGCAAAATATGCAATGTTTTTTTCTAAAATAGAGTGGCAAAGCGGAAAACTTTATGCTATAATCTATATTTGTATAATTAGGAATTTTTAAAGAAAAATTCTTTTCGGAAGGAATGAATCAAAAATTATGAAATACAGAACCCATAACTGCGGTGAACTCACCCTCGACAACTTAGGCGAGACCGTCTCTTTGGCTGGTTGGGTAGATACCATCCGTGACCACGGCGGCGTTGCATTCGTGGATTTAAGAGACCAAGAGGGCGTAACACAGGTTGTTGTTCACGATGAAGCTATGCTGTCCGATTTCCGCAAGGAAAGCGTTATCAGCGTAACCGGTAAGGTTGTAAAACGTGACGAAGAAACTGTCAATAAAAAGATTGCAACCGGTGAAGTAGAAGTACACGTAGAATCCGCCGAAGTGCTCGGTGCTTGCACCGCTTCTCTTCCCTTTGATGTTAGCGAATCCAAGGAAACCAGAGAGGATGTTCGACTGACCTACCGTTTCTTAGACCTTAGAAACCAAAAGGTACATGACAATATTTTATTCCGTTCCGAGGTAGTTAGCTTCCTTCGCAAGAAAATGGAATCCATGGGCTTCCCGGAAATCAATACCCCGATTTTAACCTGCTCCTCTCCCGAGGGCGCAAGAGACTATATCATCCCGTCCAGAAAGCACGAAGGCAAGTTCTATGCTTTGCCGCAGGCACCCCAGCAGTTCAAACAGCTCTTAATGGTGTCCGGCTTCGACAAGTACTTCCAGATTGCACCCTGCTTTAGAGACGAAGATGCCAGAGCTGACCGCTCTCCCGGTGAGTTCTACCAGTTAGACTTCGAAATGGCATTCGCCACCCAGGAAGATGTTTTCGCAGTAGCTGAAGAAGTGCTTTATGACACCTTCGAAAAGTTCGGCAACGGCAAATACGTTTCTCCCGCACCGTTCAGAAGAATTCCGTTTGAAGAGGCTATGCTCAAATACGGTACAGACAAGCCCGACCTTCGCAACCCCTTGGAAATCTGCGATTTGACCGACTTCTTCTCCGATGTAGAATTCAAACCCTTTAAGGGCAGACCCGTTCGCGGTATCGTAGCACCCGGCTGCGGCAAAAAGAGCAAGGGCTTCTTCGAGAAGATGCTCGATTATGCAATGTCTATCGGCATGAAGGGTCTCGGCTACTTAACCGTTTTAGAAGATGGCTCCTTCAAAGGCCCGATCGACAAGTTCTTAGTTCCCGAAAAGAAAGCGGAGCTTACCAATACCTTAAACCTCAAGACCGATGATACACTCTTCTTCATCTGCGACAGCCCGAAGGTTGTTAACCTTCTCGCCGGTCAGATTCGTACCGAGCTCGGTAAGCGTATGGAAATCATCGACACCGACCGTTTTGAAATGTGCTTCATCACCGACTTCCCGATGTATGAGAGAAACGAAGAGGGCGGCTTAGACTTCACCCACAACCCCTTCTCCATGCCGCAGGGCGGTTTAGAGGCACTCGAGCATGACGACCCGCTCACCATTAAAGCTTACCAGTACGACATTGTCTGCAACGGCGTAGAGCTTTCCTCCGGTGCGGTTCGTAACCATCGCCCCGACATTATGGTTAAGGCATTCGAGCTTGCAGGCTACGAGGCTTCCGAGGTTGAAAAACGCTTCGGTGCACTCTTCAAAGCCTTCCACTACGGCGCACCGCCGCACGCAGGTATGGCACCCGGCGTAGACCGTATGATTATGCTCTTAAAGGATGAAGAAAACATCCGTGAAGTCATCGCTTTCCCGATGAACTCTAATGCACAGGATATGCTCCTCGGTGCTCCCGGCACCGTAACCGAGCAGCAGCTGCGCGAAGTACATATCAAGCTTCGCCGCCCCGTGCCGGAGAAATAATTTCGTTCAAACAGCTTATACTTTATAATATCTGCAACAGCGATTCATGGAGGAAACCTTATGAAAAATGTTTATGAAAGCCCTTTAAATTCCCGTTATGCCAGCAAAGAAATGCTCTATCTTTTTTCGCCGGATTTCAAATTCAGAACTTGGCGTAAGCTTTGGATTGCGCTTGCCGAAAGCGAAAAGGAGTTAGGTCTTCCGATTACGGATGAGCAGATTGCAGAACTCAAAGCGCATGCGGATGACATTAACTACGAAGTTGCCGAAGAAAGAGAAAAGCAGGTTCGTCACGACGTAATGAGCCATGTTTATGCTTACGGCGTACAGTGCCCCAAGGCAAAGGGCATCATCCACCTCGGCGCAACCTCTTGCTATGTCGGCGACAACACCGATGTAATCATCATGACTGAGGGCATGAAGCTGGTTCGCAAAAAAATGGTTAACCTTTTAAAAGCTCTCGCCGATTTTGCAGATGAATATAAAAATATGCCTTGCCTTGCGTTTACCCACTTCCAGCCGGCACAGCCGACCACCGTTGGTAAGCGTGCCAGCCTTTGGCTCATGGATTTACTCATGGACTTCGATGCTCTCGAGCACCAGATTTCCACCATGCGTCTCTTAGGCTCCAAGGGTACAACCGGTACACAGGCAAGCTTTGTAGAGCTTTTCGATGGCGACAGCGAAAAGATTAAGGCACTCGACCAGAAAATTGCCGAGAAAATGGGCTTCGACCGTTGCTTCCCGGTTTCCGGTCAGACCTATCCCAGAAAGCTCGACAGCCAGGTGCTCTTCGTGCTTTCCGGCATCGCACAGTCCGCACATAAATTCTCCAACGACCTTCGTCTCCTCCAGCACTTAAAGGAAATCGAAGAGCCGTTTGAAAAGAACCAGATTGGTTCTTCCGCTATGGCATATAAGAGAAACCCGATGCGTAGCGAAAGAATCGCTTCTCTTGCACGCTATGTCA
Source organism: Acutalibacter sp. (assembly GCA_020025775.1). Classification (GTDB taxonomy): domain Bacteria; phylum Bacillota; class Clostridia; order Oscillospirales; family Acutalibacteraceae; genus Fimenecus. Next base: position 211,308 of record JAHHRN010000001.1, on the reverse strand, counting down.
TCGCCGATGCTTTGAACCCGTCCATTACCGCTTCCGGTCAGTGGTTCGAGAGAACCCTCGATGACTCCGCCAACAAGAGAATCAGCATTCCCGAGGCTTTCCTTGCTGTGGATGCTGTGTTAGAGCTTTATATCAACGTTGTCAGCGGTCTTGTGGTTTATCCCAAGATGGTGGCAAAGCACTTAAACGATGAGCTTCCCTTTATGGCTACTGAAAACATCATGATGGCAGCTGTAAAGAAGGGCGGCGACAGACAGGAGCTTCACGAGAGAATCCGTCAGCATTCTATGGCAGCCGGCAGAACCGTTAAGGTAGAAGGTCTTCCGAACGATTTACCCGAGCGCATTGCCGCTGACCCCGCTTTCTCCCTCACCTTAGAGGAAATCAAGGCAGAAATGGTGCCGGAAAACTTTGTTGGCAGAGCACCCGAGCAGGTCACCGAATTCTTAGAATCCGAAGTGAAGCCTATTATTGAAAAATATAAGGACTGCTTAGGTTTAGACGTTGAAATCAACGTTTAAGGAGAAATGAAGCTGGAACAAACAAAGGAATAAAAGGAGTTTGATCCAATGCAATACACAGGGGAACTTTGCCCCGTATGTCACGAGGCGTTCTGCGAGGACGACGACATTGTCGTTTGCCCGACCTGCGGAACACCACATCACAGAAAATGCTATTTTGAGCACAAAAACTGCGCCTATGCAGAAAAGCACGGTGAAGGTTTTGTTTGGACACCCCAGCAGGTGACTGCTGCGCCGGTACAGCCTCAAAAAGCAGAAACAGAAAATTCCCACGGGCACAGAATTGCGTTTTGCCCGAACTGCGGCGCAGAAAATCCCGCAGAGGAGCCGAACTGTCAAAAGTGCGGCGCAAGACTTTACAACAATCCCGACGGCAGACCCGCCCCGCAGATTCAGCTGCCCGACGGCTCGAAACAACCCTTTAGAGCCGGCAATTTGGTGATTTCCCCCGATGAAAAGCTCGGCGAAAACACCGTAGGCGACACGGCAGAATATGTTAGAATCAACGCCAATAAATATATTCCGAAGTTTTTCGTTATGGAAAAAACGAAGAAAAAGGTTTCCTTTAACTGGGGCGCCTTACTCTTCGGCCCGATTTGGTTTTTCTTCCGCCGTATGTATGTAATCGGTGCTGTGCTGATTGCCTTTTTACTGGCAGTGTTCGGTTTTACAACTACCCCGCGTCTCGTGGAGCAGGTGAATGCCACTTCGGAAATTCTGATGCAGGCGCAAAACAGTGTGACTTCTGTAGAAGCACAGGAACGCGCTATAGATGCGACGATGGAGCTGGCTAAGATGCCCGAGGTGCAAATTCGTGTGGCACTCGACTTTTTAACCTATTTGCTTTGCGGTCTTTTCGGCAATTATGCCTATAAGATGCACAGTGAAAAGCAGGTGGCAAAGCTCAAAAAAGAGTGTGCCACCGAGCAGCAATACCGCTTGCTGCTCTTTAAAAACGGCGGTACATCCATGCTCATGGGCCTTGCGGCTTTCCTGATTTTGCAGGCGGGAACGCAGATTTTGGCCATGCTACTCATACGATAGCTTTTTTGCACCGTTTCTTTATAATAGTATAGTAATTCATTTTTGACCCTATCCGCCGCAGGGGCGGACAAGAAAAAAATCAACCTGAGAGGAGCAAATATTTATGAAAATCACAAAGGCAATTATCCCGGCAGCGGGTCTTGGCACTAGAGTTCTTCCGGCATCCAAGGCAGTACCGAAGGAAATGCTCAATATCGTAGATAAGCCGGCGATTCAGTATATCGTAGAAGAAGCTGTTGCCGCAGGTATTACAGATATTTTAGTTATTACCAACCGTGGTAAGGGCGTTATCGAAGACCACTTCGACCACGCTTTCGAGCTTGAAACCAAGTTACAGGGCAATCCCTCTAAGGCAGACATCTTAGAGCAGGTTGAAAAATGCTCCGCTCTTGCAAATATGTACTACGTTCGTCAGAAAGAAACCAAGGGTCTTGCACATGCGATTTCCTGCGCAAGAAGCTTTGTCGGCAATGAGCCGTTCGCCATTATGTACGGCGATGACGTTATCGTAGCCGGCGAAAATGAAGCTCCCGCAATCGGTCAGCTCATGGATGCTTATGAAAAATACGGCTGCGGCGTTGTAGGCGTAAACGAAGTACCGAGAAAAGATGTTCCGAAGTACTGCTCCTTGGATGTAACGCCCTTAGAGGACCGCATCATGCAGGTACACAACATCATCGAAAAGCCTACACCCGACCAGATTATGTCCTGCTATTCCATTTTGGGCAGAGTTGTTATGCCGCCCGAAATCTTCGACATCATCGACAGAACCCCCGTTGACCCCAAGGGCGGCGAAGTTTACTTCACCGACGCTATGCTCGAGCTTGCGGCTGCAGATAAGCTCAATGCTGTAGATTTTGTCGGCACGCGTTATGATATGGGCAACAAGCTCGGCATTATGAAAGCCAACTGCGAAGTTGCACTTCGTCATCCTGAAATCGGTGAAGATTTCAAGGCTTATATTAAAGATTTGGCTTCTCAGCTGTAATTTTAAATTTTGTAACAAAAAAGAACCGCTTTGCACCGAAAATGCGAAGCGGTTCTTTTTATTTTTTTTTGAATATTTTTTTAAAAATTTTCTATGTAAATAAGGAGTGAAAATCTATTATTAAACACAGGGCAAAAATAGTGTTAAAAAGTAGAAAAAATAAAAGAAAAAAACAGGAAAACTGGGACTAGCGGTGTATGCTGTCGGCGATATACCAGATTTAGTAGAATTCCTCAAAAAGCCCATGAAATCAAGGGATATGACCTGCCAAAAATTTAACAATTCGCGAAAAAACTCCCGAGAAATATATTGACAGGAAAGGTAAAATGATATATCATATAGGCAAACTATGAAATCATGGAAAATTGTACCTCTTTTTAGAAAAATGTGGTCAACATTTCTCTATGATTTGTTGAAAAATTCTGCAAAGAAAACACTGAAAATGGTGGAGGCAAAGACTTTGGAAGATCTCAAAACTTTTTCTCTCTTCGACGGGGCTGAACCGAAAGAGGGGAAATACAAAAACGCAAAAACAAAAGCCGAGTTTCCCTACATTAAAAAAGCGGATATGAAGCAGGCGTTCCCTGCAGGCGGCTACATCGTAGTCGGTCAAATCGGCAAAGGCGATGAGCAAATCGGAACGCTTTTTGTAAACGGCTGTGAAGAGCCGGTTTATAGAACCTCAAAAAAAGCGATGACCAAAATCGCGGGCTTCGCGAAGGTCGGCGAAAACGAGTTCTTAGCCGTTGTAAAAAGCACGTGGTTGCTTTTACTATTGATTCTGCTTCTTGTGGCTCTTTTGTGCGGGCTTTTAGGCTTCCTGTTACATAAGTTCCTGCCGACGAAGCCGGAGGAGTCGCCCACACTGCCGCCGATTATTATTGATGCCGGCGCAGAGGAAGGCGAGGGTAAGCTCGAAATTCCCGACAAGATTGAAACCACGAACCGAGGTATTAAGGTCAACGGCGTGCCGGTGATTCATATGAAGGCGAATCAGCTCGAACAGAATTTCCCGTTTGCTAACCCGAAAGAAAATCCCTGCTTCTTTGTGATTGACCTTATGCTCAAGGACAGCTTCGTTTGCACATCCTGCAAAGAAAAGTGCGACAGCTTCTCTGAGAAATGTCCGCACTGCGGCAAAAAGGGCACCGTCAGCTACGAGGTGATTTACACCTCCGATATGATTCCGCCCGGCTATGCGGTTTCCAATTTCAAACTGAACCGCCCGCTTCCCAAGGGTGCTTACAATGTTATTATACATTATAATACCTATTCCTTTGATCAGGAAAGACGCCCGCTGAACGATATGAATATGCATTCCACCATTGTTGCGGAATAAATCAGATTTTTACTTTTTTAAATAGAAAAACGAAAGAAAAGAGGAGTCGTTATGCAAAAGAAAAAGGATACACAACTTCAAAAACGCATAACAGCACTTGTGATGAGCGGTGTGCTTTTAGCCACGTCTGTGCCGCTGATGACAAGACCCATGGCAGCGGAACCGTCTCCGACGGACGGCCACTGGAGCCCCGAACCGTATTTCAGTGATGCGGCAAAGGATGAAGGCGCAGCGGCTTGGTTCCAAAACGACGGCGCAATCGTAGTTCGATTCCCGTCAGCTGTCGGTGGTGAAACAAGCTTTAGAGAGCAAGAGAAAAAGAAGAACATAGAGGGTTATATGTTTGAAATTTTCGCTCTCGGTAAAAAGAATCCCGACTTGACCGGCGCACCGGAAGCACTTCCGGAAACACCGCTTCTCACCAAAATGGTATCGGCAAGCGAGGTTATACAAACCATGCGAGCCGGCTCACCTTTGCTGACTATGGTGTTTAATGCGGGCGAAGTTCAGCTCGGTGGAAACGCGGTTACACGTGATACCGATGTTCGTCTGAATATCCGCATCACTGCAGTGGATGACGGCAAATGGTTCTCCGAACCGATTGATACCATTGTTACAGATGTTCCGATTTTCGAATATGACGAAGGACGCTACAAAACCATTGATGAAACCAACCCCGACGCTATGCGCGAAATCGTGCAGTTCGAAGGCGGTGCTTTGGATACTGCTACAATGGTCACACGCTTCGAGGGTGACGGCAAGCATTTGGAATTTGTAAAGGATAACCCGAAGCCCAACGCCGGTGCGTTAAACAGCCAAACCCAAAGACCCAGTAAGGGCATCGGCTTCCGTTTATATAATGAATTGAACGGCTCAAACAACGTAGAGCATGTCTTTGATACTTCTTGGTCCAGAGAAGCTTGGGATTTCTACGGTGCAGAGGAAATTTGGTTCTGGTTCGACTGCTCGGAGGTTTGCCTGAACAATGTATCCCTTCGTATGCGTTCCAACCTCAAGGGTTATAGATGCTGGGCAGACGGTACCATTGAAGAAGATTACTACAACCACTTCAGCAACGTGATTTATTCTACAAAGGGCTTTGCACAGCATGCAGATCCCGCTGTAAAGGCTGAGCTTGCTAAGCCGGTAGCCGAAGGCGGTAAGCGTATCCGCATTCAGCAGAAGGACGGCGGCTGGAAAGAAGTCAACATCGCAGCCGGCGAGCAGCTGAACTTAGACCATATGAAAGGTTATGTTCGTGTACCGGTAGAATTCATCTGCTCCGAAACCGACACAACCGCAACCGCAAGAACCGATAATCTTTTCGCTTGGAAAAATGATAGCGGTAAGGCACAAATCACCATTCCGCAAACCGTGGTAGACCCCGCAGGTACCTCTATTGCAGAAGCTTCTCTGATGCATGAGCTTGTATTCCGCAAAGGTGGCTTCGGCTGGAATGAAAAACATATGGCACCTGCCTTGATGATTTCACAACGCGATTATAATAATCAGACCAATAAAGACAGACGCTTAAAATACAATACCGCTACAAAGCAGTTCGACGAGAACACAGGTGTTTATCTTGAAACCAATACCGGTGCAAACGGTCAGCCAGAAACCTTTGGCAAGAAGGGCGAGTTTAAGGCGATTGAAGATGTTTATTCCGTTGGTTTTTCTTTCGATTCCACAACGAACAGCAAAGACCACATCTTCTTCCTCGACAACATCATGGCCTATAAATCCACCGGTAAATATCCGGCGAACAACTTGGGTGGCAAGGTCAGCGACGGTGAACCCGTAGACACTTTCTATAATCAGAAAAAAGACCGCGCCAACATTGTTTTAGACGCAATTGACAATTTAATTGTAGTTCCCTCATGGACAGATTATAAAGAAGTTGAATATATCGATGATATGCTTCACGGCTTCTCCGCTTCCTTTGGCGAAGACCCCAAGAATCCCGACAGCATTTTCATAGATACCGATATTTCCGAAAATCGCGGCATGACTGCTATAGCCACAGAGCTCGACAGACTGAATGCTTGGAAGAGATACAGACAGGCACGCGCCCTTTGCATAGAGCAGGGAACAATTATTGAAAACAAAGGCGAGCTTGAGATTCCGGCAAACGCTGACATGACCGATTTAGTACCGGGCATGATTGAGATTTTGGAAAACCTTCCGCCCTGCGACTGGATGGTTAACCCGGATGCAAAACAGAAAGCGGAAATTATCAAACTCTATCAGGCTTATATTTCCTTGAACCGCACACAGTTAGAAGCACTGGGCACGGAAGAAATCAAGGCTTGCTTCGATTACTTCGCTATCCTCGGTAAGAGCCTCGGCGCATCTCAGAACGATTTCGTCGTCGGTCAGCATTTGGCAGAAAAACCCTTCCTGCCGTTCTGCGACTTCGAGCAGTGCTCCATCGGCATGAATCAAATTGTGCCTCGTGTAGAGGATGACCACAATGCCTACAACGCTGGTGCAACCGACGTTCGTCATACCAAAGGTGTTAACACCTTGGCAGGCCCGACAAACTACATCGACGATAAAGATAACTATTTGTTAGGCAACCCGATTTACGATTTCACGGATATTCACTCCGCCACCGCAATCATGAGACCCGACGGCTTCATGGGCAGTAAGGCGCCGAGAGTGTATATCAATGCGACAAACGATGTAATGTCCACAATTACCGTTTCCCGTGACGGCAAAGATAACGCTGACTTAAATGCTCTGAAGCAGAGCGGCGGATGCGGTAACAACGGCTATCAACTCGGCAAGCTGGCAAAGGGCTATAGCGGTGACGAGGCTACTGAGCCGCCGCTTTCCTTGATTTTCTATGTAGACTTTACTGAGCTTGACAAAGAGTTCAACATGGCCGTTAACATCTTCTCGACCAACAACGACGGCACAATCGTAAAGCTTCGTCCGAACCTCAGTATTCTCGGTACGGACAACAACAGAAAGTTCTTCCTTCTCGACCCCGAAACCGGTAACTGGGAATTGACCCACTGTGCAGCAACACAGTATCACTTCAATTCCGAAAGCAATGCCAACGATAAGCTGGATTTGAACGGCTACAAGGGCTATGTTCGTATTCCGCTTTACCATATCAAGGGCGGCGGTGTTGGTGCTACTAAGTTAGATGAAACCGCAGAATGGCTCAACAATATCTTCGCCATTCAAATCGGTATCGGCGCGAGAGACAATAATGCAAACCTTCAGGGTAAATCCTACGTTATCGACAATATCGGCTTTACCTATTCCGAGAAGATTTACAACCCCAACGGTCAGCAGAAACCGAAGGATAAGAGCTACGAAGAAATTTACGGTGCGAAAGCAAATCCGGCACTCGAATTTGAATATGCCGTAGACGAACTCGATGCCTTCAGAGAAGATCAGACAACCGAAGTACAGAATGTAAAGAACGCCATTAAGCTCTATGATAATTTAACCGATTATCAGAGAACCTTATCTTCTGTTAAGAATGCGGCTATCGCCTTAAAGCGTGCTGCAAAATGGGCGAACTTAGAGTGGGACGGTCAGCCGAATTCCTTACCCGTTATTATTCCGGGCGAATCCGTCAGACCGAACGCTGTAGACCCCTTCCACAGCACGATTATCACAGACCAGACCCTCACAGCCGAGGTTTTGGATCAAGAGAAAATGGAATATAAGCGTGCACCCTTAACCTTAGAAAGCTTTGAAGCTTATGTAAAGGATGCAAAAATCTTCCCGACAGAGGCAAAGAAGGCAGACTTAACCGCAAAGACCGACAACAACGTTCGTTTCCCCGGCTTTATTACTGACCCGAATAACCTCACCGCTATGGGCACAGTAAACTATGCAGGCCTCGGCTTTAAGGATAAGGACCACGTAGACAGAGTGCTTCTTCTCTTTGAATACGGCTTCTCGAGACTTCCTTGGGCAGAGCAGATGAAATTCCAAAAAGAAGGCTTAAAGGGTAAAACCGAGCAGGAAATTTGGAATATGTCCGACCAGGAATTGAACGCTTTGAAAGATTCCAAAGCCTTTACTGATGCTTGGAGCGTTTATAATGCGGCAGTTCGTTGCCGTGAACTCGAAAAGACCAGAGCCGCTGTAGAGGAAATCTACAAGGGCAACCAGAATGCTGTACCGCCCGTTCCGGCTGAACAACAGCATGGCGGCATCTTCTCCATGTATATTCCTTACGGTTACATTCCGGAAGGCGCAACCGTACCGGAGGATGTTCCGGCAGGCGATATTCGTGAGGACTTCACCGAAATCGCACGTCGCGGCGAGATTGAAAATCTCTATAATAAGGTTTATGTCGCACAGCCCTATTACGCAAAGGTTGCAGCGCAGTCCGGTGCAGTTGTACCGATTCTAAACAACTTTGCTTCCAGCGTAAATCTGTTCCTCCTCAACTCGAAGGAATATCAGTTCGGCGCCCAGGCTCCGACTGCGGCAGGCCTCTTACAGCTTCAGCAGAAATATACCAAGCTCAATGATGAGCTGAACAAAGTCATTGCGGCTGACCAGCTCGTTCAAAGCAGTATGAATCCCAGAGGTCTTTGGGAAAATATTCTGTATGCGATTGATGACTATACCAATCTTCAGAGCAATTTCAAGCGCACCGGTGAGCTTTACACACCGATTGAGCACATCCTTAGAAAGTTCCCGATTGTAAAGACCACCACCGCACCGGAAACGGATACCACCAGACCGGCAGGCACAGACCTCTTTATGACCGAGAAAAACAGCTACACCGACAAGACCGTAGCGAACAGCTTCCAGGTCACTTACGCGGTTGACCTTTCCCAGATGGACGGCGTTAACCAGAACTGGCTGACCTTTAAGCCGACCGCCGGTGTAATGAAGGTGGCAGCAAACATGGAGGGCGGCGTACCTTACGAATTAACCTTGCAGATTAACAAGGTGAAACGTGATGCACAGGGCGCAGTTCTCTCCACCGAGCCCGTAAAGGATGCCGTAACCGCTCTTACCGCCAAACAGATTCAGGCGGCGGTTGCCGGCGCACCGATCGGCATTTGCCAAATCGAACCGAACCTCTACGGTAAGGATGCAGACGGCAACAGCTACGTTTTAGAGGTGCAAATCCTTTCCAAGATGAATGCGGCGGATATTCCGGTTAACGCATTCTACGGCGACGATACCTTTACTTTAGATGTTCAGGCAAAGAACGGCGCAGACTTTGCTCCGTTCGTCAATGCCAAGAACCAGAACTATGCTTCTTCTATTACACCCAAGACCTACACCGTAGCTTACGGTAAGGGCGACACCTACAGCGTAAGCTTCCCGGCAGAAACTCAGGTTAACTGGGGAACAACCGCACCGGTGGATGTCAGCTATCAGGTCACCAGCCGAATGGCAGACACCGCATCCTTAAAGGTTACGGTAGAAGATGCCAAGGCAGCCGCTTCTGCTACACCTTATCAGTTCCTTCTTAACGGAACAGATACCAAGCAGTTCCTTGCCTACACTCCCGCCGGTTTCACAACACCCACAGAATTTAAGGGTGTGTTAAACAACGTGAAACCGCAAACCGCCTGCACCTTGACCATTCCCACAGAAGAGTGGAAAAAGAGCATCGGCGATTACCAAACAACCTTAACCTACACGGTTGAATATAAAAATGACTCGACGCCGGCTCCCGAGCCGACGCCGGGTGTGTGAGAAAGGTTAGGGTGATAAGAAATGACAAAGACCATCCTACAGCTTAAAAAGGAGGTGAATCAATGAAGAAATTTGCATCCTTAGCAGTGGCTTCTCTTTTGATTATCCAACTGCTCATTCCTGCCTTTGCGGCAAGCGCAGAAACCAAGGTTTCTTCTGAAGGCTCCGCCTCCATGAAGATTTCTACATCGACAACGGCAGAGTATACGCTTTCTTTCCCGGCAGATATAACGATTCCGTGGGAATCCGCAACGTGTAATATCGGTGAAGTAAAAGCTGTAAAAATGCTCGTTGAACCGAAAATGGCCGTTCTTGTGGACGTTACTTCACAAAACGATTTCAAATTGATTCACGAAACCAGTGCCATTCCTTATACGCTTCTTGCAGCGGGCGCGCAAGCCAATCAGTTTAGCTTTGGCGCCGGAGACATCGGTAAAACTGTACCGCTTAGTGTACAGATTTCTCCCGAGGCGTGGGCAAACGCCGCTTCCGGTAAACACAACGATAAGCTGACCTTTACCGTCCACTATGTAGAAGCCAAAATTTAATTGAGGTGATTGTAATGAAAAAAACAGTATCCATTCTTTTATCCGTGCTTATGCTCTTTGCACTTTGCGTTCCGGCTTTCGCCGCACCGCAGAAAATTGAAGCACCTGCGCCCAAAAACGGCACAACCCTTGTAAAAACAGATTTAAGCGAACTTCCTTCCGAAGACGGCTACTTCACCGTAACCATTCCGGCAGATACAGCCATTAAATGGGGCAGCACTGCTGCTGTTGATCTTTCCTACACCGTTGAGTCTCACCTCAGCCGTGCAAAGAGATTAAACGTTACTGTAGATGCTTCCGGCGCAATGAAGACTACAGACGGCGCTTACAGCATTGCTTACCAGTTAAATAATGGCGGCGAAACCGCTTATCATGCAACCGAGCCCGTTGTTTTCCCGGCAGTATCCTGCCCGCTCAACTTAACCGTTGCTCAGGCAGCTTGGGATACCGCAGTTGTAGAAACTTACAGCGATACCTTAACCTTTAACGTATCTGTTGTTGCAGCTTAAACTTAAAAATCCCTTCCCCATTTTGGGGAAGGGGCTGAAATAATAAACATCCGAAGGGAGTTTCTAAAATGAAAAAGACAGTAGCAATTTTAATGGCACTTACCATGCTTTTGGCACTTTGTGTTCCGGCTTTTGCCGCAAACCCCATTGTTGAAACCGGCGAACAGAACGGTCTGGGCGAAGTTAAGGTTTTGGGTTCTACCGCAACCGAAAACTACACCGTAACCTTCCCGGCTACCACCGAAATCACTTGGGGTCAGAATGCAGAACTTACCTATCAGGTACGTTGCCAGCTTAAAACCGAAAACAGATTAAATGTTACCGTAGCTCCGGTGAGCGATCCCACCAATGCCAAGGCTTTCTTACAGTCCGCAGAAAATGAGAAGATTCTCTACACCTTGGGCGGCGACATGAATGTTACCACAACAACCAATAACATTCCGGCAGACGAGGCACATAACCTCTCTGTTACCGTTGCAGCTGAGGAATGGGCAAAGGCACCGCTTAAAGATTACAGCGATCACCTTACCTTCACCGTAGCCGTTGTTCCGGCTGTTTAATTGTTTTATATATTCTGCTGAAATCAGCAAACAATAAACACTCTTGAAAGGAGTAAAATGATGAAAAAGACACTTTCCGTTTTATTAGCGCTCACCATGCTTTTCGCACTTTGCGTACCGGCATTTGCAGCAAACCCGATTACAGAGGCAAATTCCGCTCCCGACAGCTCTGCAATCATTAAGACCAATACCGACGCTTTCGTAGATACCGACGGTTATTACAGCGTAACCTTCCCGGCAGAAACCTCCATTCCGTGGAGCAAGGTAGACAGCAAGACTCCCTTAAACTGCACAGTTTATTCCAACCTTATGAACAATAAGAAGCTCAACATTACCGTTGCAGCAGCAGACGCAGCTTCCGTTATGAAGGATGCAAACAACAACAAGATTGCTTTCACCCTCGGCGGTGCAGCTTACAATGCAGCAGCTTCCTTCGTAAACAACGAAGCATGGGCACCCACAGTTGACATTACCGCTGCAGCTTGGAATGGCGCACCCATCGGTGCATATTCTGCAAACCTTACCTTCACCGTAGCTGTTGCTTAAGTTTAAGAAAAAGGAGAACGACTTATGAAAAAGTTATGCGCAGTTTTGCTTTCTCTTACCATGCTCTTCGCACTTTGCGTACCGGCATTTGCAGAAAGCCCGCTTACAGAAGCTAAACCTGGTTCGGACAGCACTTCCGTAATTAAAACCGATACAAGCAGCCTGCCCAGCGCAGACGGTTACTTCACCGTAACCTTCCCGGCAGAAACCGCTATCAAATGGCAGATGACCGGCGACAGCCACACCTTAATCGAAGGCTGCACCATGGATTCTCACCTTATTCAGGGCAAAACCCTCGAAGTTACCGTTGCACCGAGCGGCGCTGCAGAAATGACAGCAACCGACCCGAGCGTAACCACCAAATTAGCTTACACCCTCACCGGTGACACCACCGTAAACCACAACACCCCTGTTGTAAACAACCAGGCATTTGCACCTTATGTAGACATTGCAGCAGACCAGTGGAGCCATGCAGTTGTTGGCGAATACACCGCACACCTTACCTTTACCGCAACTGTTCTGTAAACTACGGCGTTTTAAAGGTAACATAAAGTAAAAAATACCAGATTAGGAGGTGGTTGATTTGAAAAAGTTTCTGAGCGTTGCACTTAGCCTTTTGCTTTGCTTCTCTATGACGCTTTGCGCATTTGCCGCACCCGCGCCCACAGAAAGCGCAACCGGCGGTGAAATGGTCCTTGAAACCGAAGTCCCCACAAATCACAAAATAACCATCACCTACAACGACGGTGGCTATGTCCTTGCAGAGGGTACCCTCCTTGCAAGCGGCAACACCATCACTGTTGTGCGTTTTGATTCTTTACGTTTGGATGTCATTGAAAATTTGGACACCCATCTCGAAAAAGTAACTGTCAACGGGCAAGATGTGACCGACCAAGTGGTAAACGGTCAGCTGACCCTGGAACGGATTCATACCGATATGGATGTTGTATTCAGCTTCCAGAATTGTAAAGATGTTGAGCCGCCGCACGTAGATCCCTGCCATCACATGCTGATGAACGGTAAAATCTATATCGGCGAAGCCATTTTCAAAAATGCCCAGCTCGATATTGACTTCGGCAACATCAAAGCGCAGGCAGATAAAGAAGGTAACTATCGCGTTGACGACATCAAAGACGGCTGCCATAAAGCCGTAATTTCCGATGAAAAAGGAAACGTCAAAGGCGAAGAAGTATTTTGCATTACCGTAGATGCCTCGGTCACCGAACCGATGGTAGAGCGTCTTCCCAACGGCACACAGCTTGTCCGTGTTCCGGAGGGCACAAAGGAATTTAAAATGGATTTCATTGTGAACGAAGACGGCTCTATTACCATTCGTCCGAGCATCGAAATCCCCGGCGATAACCCGCCCCTCATTAAAACCGGCGGCGCTGAGTATAACACCCCGCACTTCTATGCAAATATCTTTTTAACTTCTTTTGCTGTTTTTTCTCTCTTTCTTCTTTTCCTTGCACTCGCAAAGAAAAAAGAAGAAGACGAAGAAGAGCAGGCCATCCGTTCGTAATGTAGCGGTGCTGAAAAAGTGAAAACAACTCTGAACCCGACACAACTTGTGTCGGGTTTTTGTTTTTTAGAAAAGGGGAGAGATGAACTTTTTCTAAAATTCGTTTCAAAAGGTTTCCTTTTTAAGAGAAATTTGGTATAATATTAAGTTAGAAAAATACAATGAAATAAAACCAATATTTGGAGGAAAATATGCTCGAATTTTTAAAAGCTATCTTGCTTGGCATCGTCGAGGGCGTAACCGAATGGCTGCCCATCAGCTCCACAGGTCATATGATTTTGCTCGACGAGTTTATCCACCTGAACGTTACACCCGAATTTAAAGAGATGTTCTTCGTTGTTATCCAGCTCGGCGCAATTTTAGCGGTTGTGCTTCTGTTCTGGAAACAGCTTTGGCCCTTCGGCATTCAAGAAAAGAAGCTCTTAGTCAAGAAATCCATTTTTACTATGTGGTTTAAGGTCGTGGTTTCCTGCGTGCCTGCCGCGATTATCGGTCTGCTCTTCGATGACCTTTTGAACGAATGGTTCTACAACTGGCAAACCGTTTCCATTATGCTCATCCTCTTCGGTATTCTCTTCATCATCATTGAAAATACCAATAAAAAGAGAGAGCCGAAAATCAATTCGATTGCGGAATTGAGCTATAAGACCGCGTTTTATATCGGTCTTTTCCAGCTGATTGCCGCCATATTCCCCGGTACCTCCCGTTCCGGTGCAACCATTCTCGGTGCCTTAATGATTGGCGTTTCCAGAACCGTTGCCGCGGAATATACCTTCTTCCTTGCCGTTCCGGTTATGTTCGGCGCAAGCCTTTTAAAAATCGTTAAATTCGGCTTCCACTTCACCGCCATGGAGCTTGGTATCTTAGCTGTCGGCATGGTGGTTGCCTTCCTCGTTTCGATTCTCGTCATCAAGTTCTTGATGCAGTACATTAAAAAGCATGATTTCAAAGCTTTCGGTTGGTATCGTATCGTGCTTGGCGCTCTTGTGATTGCCTACTTTGCGATTAAAACCCTTTGCTTTGCCTAAATTAAAATAAAGAAGTCGATACTATGCAAACAGAAGTTATTAAAGTTACACCCGAAAATTTAGCCACCGCTGCCGAACAGGCGGGGGCGCTCCTCAGAGACGGCGAAGTGGTTGGCATTCCGACCGAAACCGTTTACGGTCTTGCCGCCAATGCCTTTGATGAAACTGCGGTTTCTAAAATCTTCAAGGCAAAGGGCAGACCGCAGGATAATCCGCTCATTGTGCACATTGCGAAATTCGAGGAGCTGGAAGCCCTCGTCACAGAGGTGCCCGAAGCGGCAAAGCAGCTTGCCGAGGCATTTTGGCCCGGCCCGCTGACCATGATTTTACCCAAGAGCGATAAAATTCCCGATGCCGTTTGCGCCGGCCTCCAGACCGTAGCCATTCGTTGCCCGTCGCATCCCGTGGCACATGCCGTGATTGAAAAAGCTGGCGTGCCGCTTGCCGCACCGAGCGCAAATCTCTCCGGCAGTCCCAGCCCGACCAATGCAAAATATGTCTATGACGATATGAACGGCAAAATCCCGCTCATTTTAGACGGCGGTCAAAGTGCCGTTGGCGTGGAATCTACCGTCGTTACCTTGGCACTCGACAGACCGAGAGTTCTTCGTCCCGGCGGTGTTACCGTGGAACAGCTTCGCGCCGTACTCCACGAGGTCGACGTCGATGAAGCCGTAGTCAAGCCCCTCAAAAAGGGCGCGGTTGCCGCTTCTCCCGGCATGAAATATAAGCACTATGCCCCGAAAGCCGAAATCACGATTTTAAAAGGCTCTTTCGAGCAGTTCAAAGCCTATGTCGAAGCGAAAAATGCCGAAGAACACTTCGTGCTTTGCTTCGAGGGCGAGGAAAAAGATTTTCCCCATGCCGTCACCTACGGCAGATGCGGCGACGGTCTTTCCGAAGCCAACCGCCTGTTTGATGCGCTTCGTGAATTGGACGAGCAGGGCGCAAAAACCGTTTTTGCACGTTGTCCCTCTGAAAATGAGGTTGGCTTAGCCGTCTATAACCGTCTGCTTCGTGCGGCGGCGTTCCGCGTGGTGGAATTATAAACCTTTTCTTCCCGACGGGCGCAGAAAACGAAAGGAGCGTTTTTATGCAAATTATCGGAATTACCGGTCAAACCGGCGCCGGAAAAAGCAGTGTGTGCAGGCTCTTGCAGTCGCGCGGCTTTTATCACATTGATGCCGATGCCGTAGCAAAATCCCTGTATGAAAAGGGTGCACCGATTTTAGAGGCTTTGGTCTCTGCCTTTGGTAGTCAAATTTTATCTATTGACGGCACGCTCGATAAAAAAATGCTGGCGCTCACCGCGTTTTCTTCCGAGGAGCAAAAAGAAAAGCTCAATGCGATTGTGCATCCGGCAGTGACAGAAAAAATTAAAGAAATCCTAAAGACCCAAGAAACATTAGGCACAAAAGGGGTAATACTAGATGCGATAGCGCTTTTTGAAAGTGGCGAAAACGAGCTTTGTGAAATGACCCTCGGTGTCATCGCGCCGCAGGAAATTCGCCTTTCACGTATCATGAAGCGCGACGGAATCACAGAAGGGGAGGCACTTTTACGCATGCGTGCCCAGCCCGACGAGCAGTTCTATATTTCGAAATGTGACCGTATTATTCGCAACTTCCCGCCCTATGTGCTCGAAGAGGAGGTCGCGAAGCTATTTCCGCAATGAAACAGAAGAAAAGAAAAAAGCAAAAGAAAACGGCAAAAAATGCCCCGAAAATCCTCGCGATTTCGCTTATTTGCCTTTTGATTTTGGGCGCTATTGGCGTTTTGGTCGGTAAAAAGACGCAAGAATCGTATTATCCTTTAAAATACCAAAGGGCGATTGAAAAATATACCGAAGAATATGATTTGCCGCCTGCGCTTTTGTATGCGGTGATTCACACCGAAAGCAGCTTCGACTCCGAAGCGGAATCCGACGTCGGCGCTATCGGTTTAACGCAAATCATGCCCGAAACCTTTGAGTGGCTTCAAAAAAAGCTCAAGGAGGAGCATCCCGACGAAGCCCTCTATGACCCCGAAATCTCGATTAAATATGGTGCATATTTTTATAAAATCTTATTAGATAAATACGACGGGGACGTAAAAACCGCCGCCGCGGCGTACCATTCCGGCACGGGGCAGGTGGCAAAATGGCTGAGTGACCCGCAATATTCCGCAAACGGGAAAACCTTAGACAAAATCCCCGGTAAAAATGCAAATCATTATGCCTCTAAAATTTTAAAGGCAATGGAAGCTTATGAAACAATCTACGAAAAGGAGATAGGTACCTATGGCACAGGAAAAAACACAGACTGAACTTTTAAAAGAAAAGCTCTTTATGCAGCATCCGAACGCTGCAGCTACGCTTTCTAAAGAAGAAATCGCCAAGGCAGATGCGTTCTGCGACGGCTATATGGCATTCTTAAACGAAGCAAAAATCGAACGCGAAGCTGTGCAGTATATGGTGAAAAAGGCAGAGAGCCTCGGCTATGTGCCCTTTGACCGCGATAAGAAATACGAAGCAGGCGCAAAGATTTATTTCAACAACAGAGGCAAGAGCATTGTGCTTGCCGTTATCGGTAAAAAAGCTCTTTCCGAAGGCGTTCGCCTTTCCGCCGCACACATTGATTCCCCGAGACTCGACTTAAAGCCCTCTCCGCTTTACGAGAGCAGTGAATTGGCACTCTTTAAGACCCATTATTACGGCGGCATCAAGAAATACCAGTGGACAACTGTTCCCATGGCGTTACACGGCGCAGTAGTTAAGAAAAACGGCGAAGTCATTCGCGTCAACATCGGTGAAGATGAAAACGACCCGCAGTTCGTTGTCACCGATTTACTGCCGCATCTCGGTCAGGAGCAGATGAAGAGAACCCTTGCCGACGGTGTTCGTGGCGAAGAGCTCAACCTCTTAGTTGGCAGCCGTCCGTTCTCTGACGATGAAGCCGGCGAGCAGGTAAAACTCAACATTTTAAATATTCTCTATGAAAAGTACGACATGACCGAAGCGGACTTCCTCTCCGCCGAGCTTGAGGCTGTTCCTGCCGCTAAGGCAAGAGACATCGGTTTCGACAGAAGCATGATCGGTGCTTACGGTCATGATGATAAGGTTTGCGCTTATCCGGCGGCTGAGGCGATTTTCGCTACAGAAAACCCCGAATACACCTGCATTACTTGCCTTACCGATAAAGAAGAAATCGGCTCCGACGGCAACACGGGTCTCAATTCCTCTTATCTTCGCTTCTTCATTGCGGATTTGGCAAAGGCAAACGGCGAAAACTATCACACCGTACTGCGTAACACCAAGTGCCTTTCCGCTGACGTAAACGCGGCATTTGACCCGACCTTCCCCGAAGTGACCGAAAAAACGAATGCGGCATACCTCAACAAGGGCGTAACCATTACCAAATACACCGGCTCCAGAGGCAAGAGTGGCACTTCCGATGCTTCCGCTGAATTTATGGCAGAGATTAGAAGCCTGCTCGACGAAAACGAAGTCACCTGGCAGTGCGCCGAACTTGGCGCAGTAGATGCAGGCGGCGGCGGAACCGTGGCTATGTACCTTGCCGCGCTCGACATTGATGTTGTAGACCTCGGCGTTCCGGTACTTTCCATGCATGCCCCGTTCGAAGTGGTTTCTAAGCTCGACGTCTATATGGCATACAGAGCTTTCAAGGCATTTTTTGAAAGATAAAATCAAAAATTCCCCCTAAAACGACAAGAGCACTTTCTGAAAGAGAGTGCTCTTTTTTATGAAAAATAAAAAAACAGTGTCTTTTTTCGTGGTTTTATGCTATGATATGTAAAACTATAAAAGGAGCGTGAACCATGGATAAACAGAAAAAAGGTCTGATTTTAGGCTTTTCGATTATGGCGGCAATCATTGTGATTTTAGCCGGTACGCTGATTTACGTTTCGCAAGCCAGCAAAACGCCCGAAACCGTCTGCCAGCCGACAGACAGCAACCATATTCGAATTGCGACCTTCAATTTGGCTGCCTATGACCATCCGAAGATGAAAAGAGTCAACCAACAGCTCGAGGCCTATGCAATCGACGTGGCTGGTTTCCAAGAGGTAGACAAGTTCACAAAACGCAATAAACGCGATTTAATGCAGGATTTGGCAGAGTGCGAAATTTATCCTTATGTCGATTTCCAGAAACGCTTTGACTATCAGGGCGGCGAATACGGCATCGGTATGGCATCCAACATGGAAATTGCCAAGCGCTCCGGCGGCTTATTCGCGCAGGCAGGCGAAACCGAGGTTTGCGCCTGGGAAATGATCAGCGTGCAAAAGGGCGGCAGAGTGGTACATATCTATAATACGCATTTCGATTGGCTCAATAAGGAAAAGCGCCGCGCGCAGATTTGCGAAATGGTAGAGATTTTAAACAGCGATTCCTGCCCCTATAAGATTTTAACGGGCGATTTCAACACCGACCAGGATTACCGCGAATGCGACCCGTTCCTCAAGAATTATAACATTACCAACGGCTACAACGGCAACTGGGTGGATACCTACAACGAAGAGGATGAAAACATGAAGGTCTATGCGATAGACAATATCGTAACGACCCGCAACCTTCGCCTTGTAAAATCCGAAGCCGTGAAAAACAGCAAGCTTTCCGACCACAGCATGCTCTATGCGGAATTTGAATTCTTAGATGAAAAAATGCCCTCCCGTCAGCTTTTGGAATCCTACATCGCCGACGCACAGGCACTTGCCTCAAGTGATCCCGAGGTCAGAGGTGCGCTGATTTTAGCAAGACATTTGCGCGAGGATGCTTCTCAGGTAGAAATTAACCTCGCCGTCGAAGCTTTGGAAAAAGTTTTAGAGGATTAAATCTTTTAAATAAAAAGAAACAGCCGAGTGAAAAAATCACTCGGCTGTTTTTATGTAAGCTTTTGCTTAATAGCTTTCTTTTAAGCCCTCGGAATCAAAGAGGAAAGCGGTTTCCAAAAGAATGTCTACGCCTGCTTCAATGGTCTTGGGGTCTAAGTTGTCGGCTGTGTCGCCGCGGGTGTGGTAATATCTTGCCGGTGCGGGATCCATAGCGGCAAGAGCAACGGCGTTCATGCCGCCCTGCTGAATGGCTGCTGCGTCGGAAGAACCGAAGAATACGTTTGCGTAATCTAAGTTGTAGCCGGCAATTTCACTTGCCTTTTTGAGCATCGCAGCTGCGCGTGCGTCAAGCTTTACAGTACCGGACATATCCTTGTTGTAAACGCCCATGTAATCGAAATCTCTGAGGGTGTCGGTTGCAACGAATACGGTTTCTACGTCATCTTCGTTTGCGTGCTTCTTAGCGAAAGCTTTCGCACCGCGAAGGCCAGCTTCTTCACAAGCCATGGAAACAGCAACAACTTCGGTGTTCTCAAAACGAATATCGTTTGCATTCATGTACTGTAAAACAGCCATAGAAGCGAAAACGCCGGTTAAGTTGTCGTTTGCGCCCGGAACAACTCTCTTCCAGTTTACGAAGAAAGCACCGAGAATAATCGGGAAGGTGCAAACAATGCCGATAACCATAATGGTGGTATCGAGCCACTGCGGAATGTTGAAAAGACCGATAATATCGAGCACAAAGTGTACGAATACAGAGCCAAAGGCTAAGGCAATCACTGCGGTTAAGAGCTTGCCGCCGCCGAGATGTGTGTAAGTCCATTCATAAGCGGAGTCGATGTGGCCGGAGAAGATGATGCGCTTTTTAACTTCACCCTTGGGCTTACGGGTGCAAACCACGTTGCAGGTTTGGCGTTTGGGGAAGAAGGGGTCTAAAATCGGTTTGTAGAATAAGAATTCAAACACCATGAAAAGAAGAGAGAAGCTCGAAAGAATAAGAGCTGCTACAGTTAAAGGCGTTTGAGCATCTGCGGAAAAACGACCGCAGAGGAATAAAACGGAGGAAATCATCATCAAAATAACGTCGAGGAGAACCCAGCCCATGAAGGCTTTCGGATGTAATTCGAAGTCCTCTATTTCCACGGAATCCGCGACATTCTTCATGGATTCTGCGACATAGGCCTGTGCCTTTCTTTCGCTTTCCTCACCAGATTCACGGGGTCCGATTTCTTTACAGATCTTTTTGACTTCGCGAATCGTGTAATTGGTCATTTCACGACGGCGAGCAGGGTAGTTTGCATTGCTTTCTCGTGCAAGCATGTAATCACTTCCAAATCTTTGTTTTTTGTACTTTGTGCTCCAAAGCCAAATCTTATTTTACCATAATCTGCACGCAAAGTCGATAGGAAAATCGGTTTTAAAAGAAGTTAGACACAAGGGCTGGAATCAGTTGACAATCCTATAAAAATCCTTTAAAATAAAAGATTAGAATACCTTCGAGAAAAGGGTGGAAACATGGCGAAGCAGATGAGCCGTAAGGTAAAGCTCACAAAGGCCGTTATGGCGTTATTTTTGGTCCTCGTTTTAGGAGGGCTTTCTTTAGGTTACTATTTAACCCGAGACAAAAAAGGCACAGTTTCAGAAACTGTAGAAATCGTGACCGAAGCACCGACAGAAGCAGTGCCGGAAGAAACGAGCGCAGAGGACGAGAACCGCGAATCCTCGCCGGAGGCTGGGACAGCGGCTTCCGCTGTTAAAAAGCCGGAGTTGCCGCAAAAGAAGGACGACGGCACGCCCGTGACCGTTTCCCCCGCCGGGGAGGAGTGGGCGCTGACGCTGGTGAATCGCTATTATACCTTGCCGCCGAGCTATCTGCCCGAGCTTCTGCCTGCCATTCCCGGCAGTGCCGTACAGCTCGACAGCCGCGTTGTGCCGCAGTTCCGCGCAATGTATGATGCCGCTAAAGAGGATGGGCTTTTACTCTATCCCTATTCCGGCCACCGTTCCTATGCCCGCCAAAAAGAAAATTATGACCGCAAGGTGAGCTTCTTTTTAAGACAGGGGCTTTCCGAAGCGGATGCCAAACAGAAAACCGCCGAAACGATTTTGCCGGCAGGCTGTTCGGAGCACAATTTGGGGCTTTCTTTGGACATCGGTAAGGCAAGCGCTGAGTTTGCCACCTCCAAGGAATACGCATGGCTTTTGATTCATGCGGCGGATTACGGCTTTATTTTACGTTATCCTGAGGGCAAGGAAGCCGTTACCGGCGTGCAGTTCCTGCCATTCCATTGGCGTTATGTCGGCGTCGATGCCGCAAAAGAAATGCAAAGCGGCAATCTTACTTTAGAAGAATACTTAGAAGCAGTTTAAATTTTATATTTACCGCAAAGGAGTTTTTTCTATGCTTAGAATTCAAGACGGTCAGTTCTATATGGACGAGAAACCATTTCACATTTATTCCGGTGCGATGCACTATTTCCGCATTCCTAGATGCTACTGGGAAGACCGTCTTTTGAAATTAAAGGCGGCAGGCTTTAATACCGTAGAAACCTATACCTCTTGGAATCTCCATGAGCCGAAACCCGGCGAATTTCACTTCGACGGTATGCTCGATATTGCCGAATTTTTAAGAACAGCGCAAAAGGTCGGCCTTTATGCCATTGTGCGTCCTGGCCCGTATATCTGCGCAGAATGGGACTTCGGCGGCTTGCCGGCGTGGCTCTTAAAAGACCGCAACATGCGTCTGCGCTGTAACTATGCGCCCTATCTCGAGTGCGTAAAAAATTACTATGCGGCGCTCTCTAAAGAGATTACTCCCTTATTGCAAAAGAACGGCGGCAACATCCTGGCTTTGCAGGTTGAAAATGAATACGGCAGTTATGGCAACGACAAGGCGTATTTGCAGTCCGTTTTAAATATTATGGAAGAAACCGGCATGACCGATACGTTCCTGTTTACTTCCGACGGTGACTGCGACTACATGCTCACCGGTGGCGGCTTGCCCGGCATTTTCAAGGCCCTCAATTTCGGCAGCCGTAGTAAAACCGCATTCCCGAAGCTTAAAGCTTATCAGGAAAATGCACCCTATATGTGCGCGGAATTTTGGGACGGCTGGTTCGACCATTGGGCAGATAAGCACCACACCCGCCCGAGCATCGAAGTTGTGCATGAAATTAAGAATTTCTTGGAGCTGGATGCTTCGTTTAATATGTATATGTTCCACGGCGGCACCAATTTCGGCTTTACCGCCGGTGCAAATCATAATGGAGCTTATCAGCCGACCGTTACGAGCTACGACTATAACGCGCCCTTGACCGAATGGGGCGCCTACACCGAAACCTACCATAAAATCCGCAAGATGATGCACGAAAAGCAAAATCTGCCCCTTGGTGAGCTTCCACCCGAACCGAAATTACAAAATATCGGCAGGGTGGAGCTGAAGGAATCCACGGGACTTTTTGAGAATCTACAGAATATCGGCGAATTCCACCATTCTCCCACACCGGAAAATATGGAATATTTCGACCAGAATTTCGGCTACATTCTGTATTCCACCACTTTGAAAGGCAGCTACGGCGCGGGACTTTTACAGTTCGAGGGCGTGCACGATAATGCCTATGTGTTTGTGAACGGCGAACTTAAAAAGACCTATTATCGCCATGAAAACAAGGGCTGTAAGCATGCGGACGGCTTCACCATGCTGTTTGGCGGATGCAAAGAAGAATGCAAAATCGAAATCTTCGTTGAAGCCATGGGCAGAGTCAACTACGGCAAAGCTCTCTATGACCGCAAGGGCAT
This sequence comes from Acutalibacter sp., assembly GCA_020025775.1. Taxonomy (GTDB): domain Bacteria; phylum Bacillota; class Clostridia; order Oscillospirales; family Acutalibacteraceae; genus Fimenecus. The sequence goes on along the minus strand of JAHHRN010000001.1, from coordinate 188,390 downwards.
AGAAAGAGTGCTTCTCGGCAATCAGACGCTGTTTGATTTTGATATTTGCTGTCTGCCAATGGATGCTCTCGACAAGCTTGATTTTAACCTCGGCGCCAATAAGTTCCCCAAATTCTTTAAAGGCACCTTTAAAGCTTCTACCGAGGCTGACTGCTTCGTTTCACCCGACGGCTTCAAAAAGGGCTGTATCTTTATCAATGGCTTTAATCTCGGCAGATATTGGGAAATCGGTCCGCAGAAAACCCTCTATGTACCGAAAGACGTTTTAAAGGAAGAAAACGAAATCCTGATTTTCGAGCAGGAGGGCTGTTCTTCTCCCTATGTCACCTTGACCGATACCCCCCAGCTGAGTCAAAACAAACGAAGATTTTGCTTCTTTAAATAAAACAAAAATCGCACAGTTCGACGAAATAAAGAGAGGTTATTGATTTATGTGTTTTTTTAAGAGAAAATATGCCACCGAAGGCAGAGATTATACTATTCCGCAAGTGGATTTAAGTGTAAAGCCGGAAAATGTTGACCCGGAGCTTGCTTATCTTTTTGAACCCACCACCCTCGACGAGGGCAACGGCTATTTGGGTCATCCCGATTCCGTGCTCTTAAAGGATGGCAGTATTTTAACCTTCTATCCCGAAGGTCACGGCAAGGGCAGAACCCTTTCCAAAATCAGCCATGACGGCGGCTTGACCTATCCCGACACCATCGAAAATGCCCCCAAATCTTGGGCAAATTCCTTGGAGACCCCGACCGTTTACCGCTTGGAATTCACCGAGCACGCTTGGGAGGATAAGCTGATTTTGACCTGCGGCAATCCGAAGTGGCCGAACCTCAAAAGCCCGGGTGGCTTCTCTTGCTCCATTTCTTCCGATGAGGGCAAAACTTGGACAGAATATCAAAACTTCTACGGCAATGATGACCCCGTTTTTCAGTGCTTCCCCATTGTGCCGATGAGCTCTCTTACCAAACTCAAGGAAAACGGCAAATTCGTCGATCGGTGGATGGGTCTGTTCCACGAGAGTAGCTTTGTCAATTACAAAACCATTTTGACCTTTGATGACGAGGGCAATATGCACTGGTCTAAGCCCGAACCGTATTTCGCAGCCTATCGCGGCATTGAAAAAGCTTCCAATATGTGCGAGGTTGAGTGTGTGCGCTCTGAGGGCGGCAGAGGCGACGAGCTGATGCTTATCACCCGAAGCAATGCCAAGAATATCAATTCTCTTTTGACCTTCTCCAAGGATGAGGGCAAAACCTGGTCCAAGCCCGTGGAAGCTCCCTCTGCACTCAGCGGCGAACGCCATAAGGCAGATTATTTATCGGACGGCAGATTGTTCATCACCTTCCGCTCCATTGAAAGAGATAAAGAGAAGCTTCGAAAGAACCGCGAAAAGAAAACCATGAACTGGTATTCCGAAGGCTGGATTGCTTGGGTTGGTACCTATGACGATTTAAAGAATGGCAGAGAAGGCGAGCTTCGCATGAAGGTGGCACACACCTACTTAAACAACCAAAATGCGCCCTGCATCACTGCAAATGCCGATACCGGCTACTGCGGTAATGTTGTCTTGGAGGACGGCACCGTTGTAACCTCCTCTTATGGCATTTTCAGCCCCGAAACCAAAGAACAGGGTACTTACTCCACCGATAAGGGTAAGCAAATTCGTAAAACCTACATCATCTCCAAACGCATTCGTGTAGAAGATGTGGAAAAACTTTTAGAAAAATAAACCGCAGAAAACGAAAGGCCCTTGCGGCTTTTCGAAGCGGTAAGCTTATAGGGGATGACACCACTTGAAATCATTATTATCGATTATCATACCGTCCTATAACGAAGAAGGCAATATTCACAATACGGCAAAAACTGTGCTGGAAATCATGGATGCCGAAAAAATTCCCTGCGAGCTTCTGTTCGTCAGCGACGGCTCAAAGGATGCCACCTATGCACATATTGTAGAGGAATCCCAAAAGGATGCCCGTGTGCGCGGCATCGAGTTCAGCCGCAATTTCGGCAAAGAAGCCGCGATTTTAGCGGGTCTCGAAGCCGGCAAGGGCGATTGCTTTGTCATTATGGATTGTGATTTACAGCACCCGCCGCAAACGATTGTGGAAATGTATAAGCTTTGGCAGCAGGGCTATGACATTGTCGAGGGTATGAAAAAAGACAGGGGAGACGAGTCCTTCTTTTATAAGAAGTGCGCCGGTGCGTTTTATAAAATCCTGTCCTCCTTAACCGGCTTTGATATGGAAAACACAAGCGACTTTAAACTCATTGATAAAAAGGTCGCCAAAATTATTCTGGAAATGCCGGAGCGCCAAACCTTTTTCCGCGCACTTTCGTTCTGGGTCGGCTTTAAGAGCTGTCAGGTGTATTACGAGGTTGCCGAACGCCAAAACGGGCAGGGCAAATGGTCTTTTACCTCTCTCGTAAAATACGCCATTACCAATATTATTTCCTTTAGCTCGAAGCCTTTAAATGTTGTAACCATAATCGGCGCCCTGTCGCTTGTATTCGGCATTGCCGGGTGCATTTACACATTCATCTATTGGCTCGTCGGTAGAGCGGTAGAGGGCTTTACAACCGTGATTTTACTGCTTTTAATGCTCGGTGGTTGTATCTTGCTGGGCCTTGGCATTATCGGGCAGTATATCGCCGCGATTTACCAGGAAGTCAAATGCCGTCCGCGCTATATCGTGCAATATAAGACAGAGGACGAGAAAAAGAGGGCAGAGGACGATGCAGAAGAATAAACCCGATATTTTCGACCGCCTCATGCATTTGCCGGGGCTTCGTGTTTTTGAGCCATTTTATAAAAAACAAAAGGATGTTCTTTTATATATCTTTTTCGGCGGCTTAACAACCCTCGTGAGCATCGGCTCTTTTGCGCTGATGAATACGGCTCTGCATCAAAATGAACATATTGCCAACGTGGTTTCCTGGATTTGCGCCGTAACCTTTGCCTATGTGACCAATCGCATTTGGGTGTTTCAGTCCGAAGCGAAGGGCAAGGCGATTGTCGGCGAAGTGCTTTCGTTCTTCGGCGGCAGACTGGCGACACTGGGCTTAGAGGAACTCATGCTCCTTGTGTTCGTCACATGGATGCACCTAAACGGTCTCTTTATTAAAATTTTAGCGCAGTTCGTGGTGCTCGTGCTCAATTATTTTATTTCCAAAATTGTGGTTTTTCGCAAAAAGAAAAAATAAATTTCTTAAAATGCGAAAAATGTATATAGTACTTTTGAAAAAGCAAAAGAAAAAGGCTGAGAGAAAAACTCTCAGCCTTTTTTTGATATATAACATGGTATATATCAAATAAAAAACCATAAAAAATCAAAACCGGAAAACAGAAAGAAAATAATAAAAGAAAAATAATAAAAGAAAAATAATAAAAGAACACAGAACTAAAAAAAGAAAAAAGACGGTTTAGAAAAACCGTCTTTTGTTGGAGGCGACACCCAGATTTGAACTGGGGATCAAGGTTTTGCAGACCCATGCCTTACCACTTGGCTATGTCGCCTTATTTTGTTTTGTGTCGGTAATTGTCACTGGTATGAAAAAAGACGTTTAATGAATAACTTCTTTAAACGTCCTTCCTCACAATTTGGAGCGGATGACGAGGCTCGAACTCGCTACCTCCACCTTGGCAAGGTGGCGCTCTACCAGATGAGCTACATCCGCATATATGGTGCCTCCGATCGGAATCGAACCAATGACACGAGGATTTTCAGTCCTCTGCTCTACCGACTGAGCTACAGAGGCAAATGTGGCGACCCGGAACGGGATCGAACCGTCGACCTCTAGCGTGACAGGCTAGCGTTCTAACCAGCTGAACTACCGGGCCACATGGTGGGAACAATAGGGCTCGAACCTATGACCCTCTGCTTGTAAGGCAGATGCTCTCCCAGCTGAGCTATGCTCCCACGTGTTTGCCGCTGTCCTCAACGGCTCAATAAGAATACCACACATCAACGCATATGTCAACACTTTTTCGAAACTTTTTTTAAAATTTTTTAAAAAAGTTTTTGAAAAGCCCCAAAACCCTTGATTTATAAGGGTTTTTGAAAAATCGGCGGAATGTTTCTAATTTCCTTCTTTACTTCTAAGTTTTAGTGTGCTAAAATACAAATCGAAAAAGCCTATATATAGTTATAGGGAAAAACGTGAAATTTTACGGAGGAACTTGTAAGTTATGGCAAATCACAGAATGCAAAATGAAAATACAGATTTTTTATTTAATTGTGTATTAGCTCTTAAAAATTTAGATGAATGCTACGACTTCTTTGAGGACCTTTGCACCGTGAACGAATTGCAGGCGCTTTCTCAGCGCATCATCGTTGCTAAGATGCTTTCCGAAAAAAGAGTCTATTCCGATATCGTAAAGGAGACCGGCGCATCGACCGCGACCATCAGCCGCGTAAACCGTTCTTTGCAGTTTGGCTGCAACGGCTATGACCATTTATTTGAGCGCGTGAAAAACGGAGAAGACCAGAAATGAGCTACGGGGTCTTTTCTTACTTTTATGATGACCTGATGCAGGAAGTAAAATACGATACCCTAGAAAGCCGAATTTGCTCTCTGCTGACCCAATACGGTGTCAGTGGGGGGCTTTTGCTTGATTTAGCCTGTGGCACGGGAACAGTGTCTGCAGCACTTTCTAAAGCGGGATATGAGGTTATCGGCGTGGATTTCTCCGAAGATATGCTCATGGAAGCCCAGCAAAAGGCGGCAGAAGAAAAGCAGAATATTTTATTCCTCTGCCAAGATATGCAAAATCTTGACCTCTACGGCACGATAGATGCCGCTGTCTGCACCCTCGACGGGCTCAATCATTTGGCATCACGCGAGGATGTGCAAACCGTTCTTGATAAAGTTTCTCTCTTTATGAATCCGGGCGGCGTGTTCTTATTTGATGTCAATACCGTATATAAGCATCAAAACGTTTTAGAAAACAATAGCTTTATCTATGATATGGAAGATGTCTTTTGCGTGTGGCAGAATGCACTTTCCGAGGACGGCAGAGCCGTTTCCATGGATTTGGATTTCTTTATTTTGGGTGAAGACGGGCTTTACGAGCGCGAGAGCGAGCATTTAGAGGAGCGCGCCTACACCCTTTCGGAGTGGGAAGCCATGCTGCAACAGGCAGGCTTTAAAATTTTAGATGTTTTTGACGGCTACACGGCGCAGGCACCGGAAGAAAATACCGAACGCTATCTCTTCGCCGTCAGAAAGGAAACAGTATGAACAATCTTTTTCATATAACCGATGCCGACAAAACCTTTTCGGTCTTGACGGTGGATTCAACCGACACCGTTCGGGAAATGCAGAGAATGCATAAATTGGATAAAGACGGTGCTACGGCACTTTCTAAGCTTTTAACGGCGGCAACGCTCATGAGCACCATGCTCGTGCAGGAGGAAACCATTACCTTAACCGCAGAGGGCGTGCTCGATAAGGGCACAGCCGTGGCGATTGCGGCGGCAGACGGCACCGTGCGCGGCTTCTATGATGCCGATGAAGAAGACGATGCCAAACGTCAAATCCCGATGCTCAAGGTCATGCGCCGTGCAGGGCTTTCTGAGCCGCGTATGAGCTTTTGTGCGCTTACCCCCGACAGCATGGCGGAAAGCTTCAAGGAGTACTACAGAGCCTGTGAGCAGATGCAGGCGCTTTGCCGCTTAGAAACCGAATTTTCCGAGGACGGCAAGGAAATCCTTTTTGCCGGCGGCGTATTTTTACTGCCGTGGACGAAAACCAAATCCGAGCTGATGGAGCGCGTCGAAGCCTTCTTAGAAACGGCAGATTTAAAAGCCCTTCTGCAAACCGATTCCGGTGAAGCACCGCTTTTAAAACAGTTCCCCGACGAGGAATTTTTAATTCGTGATGAAAAAATAGCGGCGTACCACTGCACCTGCTCTTTGGAGCGCATGGAGCGCGGTCTCCAAAGCATCGGCGCTATGGCACTTTCCGAGCTTTTAGAGGATGAATTTACCGAAATGCACTGCCGCTTCTGCGACCAGAAATATATTTTCTCGAGAGAATCTATCAAAGTGCTTTTAGAAGAGCTTGAAGCGGCACAAAAAGCCGCCAAGGAAGAACCCTTACAGTAAAAATTTACGGAATTGAAAGAAAAGAGAGGCGCCCGATTTTGGGAAAACACCTCTCTTTTTTCTTTTCTTTAAAAAAATATGCAAAAATTAGGCGAAGAAACCCTCGAGGGATTGAAAAGCCGCCCTTTTTTTGATACAATATATAAGATAAGCGCAAACTATAGAACGAAAATGTAAATTTTTAAATGTATCTATATCTATATGCCTTTAGAAAGGAAGTAAAATTATGCAGGAAAAACCGAAATTTTACATCACCACTGCCATAGCTTATACCTCCAGAAAGCCGCACATCGGCAACAGCTATGAAATTGTTTTAACCGACGCGATTGCACGTTATAAGCGTATGCAGGGCTATGATGTTTATTTCCTCACCGGTACCGACGAGCACGGTCAGAAGATTGAGGAATATGCAAAGGAAGCCGGCGTCAGCCCCAAGGAATATGTAGACAAGGTGGCGGGCGAAATCCGTGGCGTATGCGATGCTTTACACATCAGCTATGACCAGTTCATTCGTACTACCGATGAATACCACGAAAAGTGCGTACAGAAAATCTTTAAAAAGCTCTATGACCAGGGCGATATTTATAAGAGCGAATACGAGGGTCTTTACTGCACCCCCTGCGAAAGCTTCTGGACCGAAAGCCAGTTAGATGAAAACGGCTGCTGCCCCGACTGCCACCGCCCCGTGCAAAAGGCAAAGGAAGAAGCCTATTTCTTAAAGCTTTCCAAATATCAAAAACAGCTCGAAGAATTCATCGAAACCCATGAAAACTTCATTTATCCCGAAGCCCGCAAAAAAGAAATGCTCAATAACTTCATTAAGCCCGGTCTTCAGGACCTTTGCGTTTCGAGAACCTCTTTTAAATGGGGTATCCCCGTAACCTTCGATGACAAACACGTTATCTACGTTTGGCTCGATGCACTTTCAAACTATATCACCGCTCTCGGCTATGACCCCGACGGCAGCTCTGAGAAATATAAGAAATACTGGCCGGCTGATGTCCATATCATCGGTAAGGATATTGTAAGATTCCACACCATTTACTGGCCGATTATGCTCATGGCACTCGGTGAGCCGCTCCCGAAACAGGTTTACGGTCATCCGTGGCTCCTCTTCGGCGAGGATAAAATGTCGAAATCCCGCGGCAACGTGATTTATGCCGACGATTTAATCGATGTGTTCGGTGTAGACCCCGTTCGTTATTATCTTCTTTCCGAAATGCCGCACGCAACCGACGGCTCTATCACCTATGAAACCATGATTGAGCGTTACAACACCGACCTTGCTAACACCATCGGCAACCTCGTAAACCGTACTGTTGCCATGCAGAATAAGTATTTCGGCGGTGTGATTCAGTCCGCAGACCACAAGGAAGCACTCGATGAGGAAATCTCCGCTTTGGCGCTCAAGACCGTGGCAGATGTAGACAGATGCTTTAACGAATACAAAATCAGCGACAGCGTAGAGGCTATTTTGACCCTCGCTCGCCGTCTGAACAAATACATTGACGAAACCATGCCGTGGGCACTCGCTAAGAGCGAAGAAACCAAGCCGAGACTCGGCACCGTGCTTTACAACCTCTTAGAGGGCATCCGTTATCTCGGTATCCTCTTAACTCCCTACATGCCCGAAGCGGCAGCTTCCATTTTGAAGCAGCTCAACACCGATGTTGTTTCCTATGATTCCCTTAAGGAATTTGGCGGCATTAAGGTTGGCGCAAGTGTTGGCATAGCTACACCGCTCTTTGCAAGAATCGACGGCGAAAAGCTCATCGAGGAGCTGACTGCCCAGTTAAAGGCAAAGCAGGAGGAAGCACAGAAGGCAGAGCAGCCCGAAATCGAGCATCTTCCCGAAATTACCATTGACGATGTAGACAAAGTCGAGCTTCGCGTAGCCGAGGTTTTGGCATGCGAGCCGATTAAAAAGGCAAAGAAGCTCTTAAAGCTCACCTTAGATGCAGGCGAAAAAGAGCCGAGAACCGTAGCCAGCGGTATTGCCAAATGGTATAAGCCCGAGGACTTGGTCGGCAAAAAGGTTATTCTTGTTGCCAACTTAAAGCCCGCAAAGCTCTGCGGCGTAGAAAGCTGTGGCATGATTTTGGCAGGCGACGGCAAGGATGATACTGTAGAAGTTATCTTCCCGTCTCAGGAATTGCCGAACGGCGCGAGGATTTGCTAATGACAGGCATTTTCGATACCCACGCCCATTATGATGATGAACGCTTCGACGAGGACAGGGATGCACTTTTGGCATCCCTCCCCGAAAAAGGCGTTTCCTATGTGCTCTCTTGCGGTGTAAACGAGGAAACCTCCCGTTTCGCGGCAGACCTGCACGAAACATATCCTTATATCTACGCGGCGGCAGGCTTTCACCCCTTAAATTTAGAGGATGCCCCGCGCACCGAAGCGGAAGTAAAAGCGGCTTTAGAGCCGATTGTTGCTCTACCGCAAACGGTCGCTGTCGGTGAAATCGGTCTCGATTATTATTACGAAAAAGAATCGAGAAACGAACAGCTTTGGCTGTTTGAGACCCAGTTAAAGCTCGCCAAAGAGTGGGATTTGCCCGTCTCCGTCCATGACCGAGACGCCCACGAGGACACCCTGCGTCTGCTTCAAAAATACAGACCCAAAGGTGCGGTGCACTGCTATTCGGGCAGTGTGGAAATGGCAAAAGAAATTTTAAAGCTTGGGATGCATCTCGGCTTCGGCGGTGCGGTCACCTTTAAAAATGCGGTAAAACCCGTCAAGGCGGCGGAATTTGTGCCGGCAGACCGTTTGCTTTTAGAAACCGATGCTCCCTATATGACCCCTGTTCCGTTCCGCGGCAAACGCTGCGATTCTTCACACATTGCCTACACGGCAGAAAAGCTTGCCGAAATCCGCGGCACAACGGTGGAGGAAATTTTGAAAATCACCGAAGAAAACGCCAAGCGCTTATTCGGTATCGAATAAACTGTGCAGAAAGGAGCGACCATGCAAGAAACGTTTGAAATCGCAAAACTCCGTGTAAACTTCGAAGCAAAGGGCGAATTGCTCTATACGCGCACACGTCCCTATTTGACGGAAAAAACCGAAACACCCGACCTCACCCTTACCTTAGAAGAGGAAGTCGTCCGTCAAAAGCACGAGAGGTTTCCGCAGTTGACGATCGATGAATGCCGCTATATGTGGATGGGCGAAGCCTTTTACAGACAGCTTCTCTTTCATGACGGTATTTTGATGCACGCTTCCTGCGTGGAGCGAGACGGCAAAGCCTATCTCTTCTCTGCAAAGAGCGGCACGGGCAAATCCACCCATACAGGGATTTGGATGCGTCATTTCGGCGACTGCCGCATGATTAATGACGATAAACCCGCCGTGCGCCGTATGAACGGTACGTTTTATGCCTGTGGCACGCCCTTTAGTGGCAAGGATGATGCCAGCGAAAACATTCAAGTGCCGATTCGGGCGATTGTCTTTTTAGAAAGAGCCAAGGAAAACAGCATCGAGAAAATCTCGGCACAAAGCGCCATTCCGCTCTTCTTGTCGCAGACCCTGCGTCCACCGCAAAAGGAAATCATGCAGAAAATGCTCGATATTTTGGGTGCGCTCTTAGAAACTGTGCCGGTGTTCCTTTTGAAATGCAATATGGAAAACGAAGCCGCAGAGGTTTCATATCAAGGCATAGAAAATTATTATAAACAGATAGAAAAAGCGAGGGATACAAAATGAAAATCAAAGAAGGCTATTTGCTCCGCGAGGTTGCCGGCTCCAATATCGTTGTGCCTTTGGGCGCGGCGGAACTGGATTTGGGCGGCATGATGACCTTAAACGAGGTCGGCGCTTTTGTTTGGCACGCCCTCGAAGAAAATACCGACGAAGAACAGATTGTAAAAGCCCTCCTTTCGGAATATGACGTCGAAGAGGCGGTTGCCGCACGCGACGTGCATACCTATATTGAAAAGCTCCGCGAAAAGGGCTTAATCGAGGACTGAAATGGAAAAGAAAAAAGTAAGGCTCGAAACGCTTCTGCCGGCGATGGAAGAAACCTTAGCTTCCGGCGGTACGGTTAAGCTCCCGATTACGGGAACGAGTATGCTGCCGCTCTTGGTACAGGGCAGAGATTTCGTGCTTTTAAAAAAGCCCGAGGGAAAACTCCAAAAACTCGATTTGCCGTTCTACAGAAGAAAAGACGGTGCATTTGTGCTTCACAGAATTGTGAAGGTGGAAGAAAATACCTACACCATGTGCGGCGACAACCAGTGGGTTTTGGAAAAGGGCATCGAGGACGGGCAGATTTTGGGCATCGTGACCCATATTGTGCGAAACGGAAAGGAATTTCCCGTCACCTCGAAAAAATACAGACGCTATGTGCGTATTTGGCATAGCTTATTGCCGATTCGCAAATTCCTTGTGAAGCTGCGCGGCGTAAAAAACAGGTTAAAAAGGGTGGGGGCAAAGTGAAAAAGCCATCGGCACTTTCTTGGATACGAACCCGCGTGAAGCGGGAAATACCGCTTCTCCTGTTGCTGACAGTTTGCAACGCCTTGTTTGCGCTTTGCACCGTTTTTGTAGCGCTTGTGATGAAGGGCATGATTGATGCGGCACAGCTCGGCAATAAAGCCCTGCTTTTAAAAAATGCCGCCCTTTTTTTGGCGGTTTTGGCTTTGGAAATCCTTTTGCGTATTGCGGTCAAGGATTTGGAGGTGCGTGTTTCCGGCAAAATCGAAATGCGCCTCAAGGGGTCGCTTTACAGTACGATTCTCAGCCGAGAATACAGCGCCATTACAAAGCATCACACGGGCGATTTGCTGACGCGTTTGACAGCGGACGTCACGGTCGTGAGCGACAATGTCACCCTGCTTTTGCCGAATCTCGTTTCCATGCTGACCCAGAGTATCACCGCCTTTATTGTGATTTGCTCTCTGGATTATCGTTTTGCGCTTCTGCTTTTGGCGGCAGGTCTTTGCCTGTTCGGTATTACGATGCTGTTCCGTGGCCGCCTCAAAAAAATGCACAAGGATATGCAGGAAAGTGACGGCAAGCTTCGCGCCTTTTTGCAGGAGACTATGGAAAGCCTGTTGGCGATTCAGGTGTTTGGCGTGCGAAAAAAGACCGAAGCGCAGGCAGATGCCCTGCAAAATAACCTTTTTAAAGCAAAAATGCACCGCAATCACTGGGGTATTGCCGCAGATGTTGGCCTGGGTGCGACCTTTAATTTCGGTGTATTTTTCACCCTCCTTTGGAGCGGACTTCGTCTTTGTGCCGGTCAAATTACCTTCGGCACTTTAACGGCACTTTTACAGCTTGTCAATCGCGTGCAAGTGCCGCTAACCAACCTTTCGGGCCTCGTGCCGCGCTATTATTCCATGATTTCTTCGGCAGAGCGTTTAATGGAAATCGAAGCCTTGCCCGAAGACAGCCCCAAAAACGAAAGTCTTGTGGATGAAGAGGCTCTCAAACAGCAGTTCAAAGGCTTCCACTTTCAAAATGTGGATTTTGCCTACGGCGAAAACGCCGTGTTAAAGCAGGCAGATTTCACGATTCACCGAAACGAATTTATTGCCATTAGCGGCATTTCGGGCATCGGCAAGAGCACACTTTTAAAGCTTTTACTTGGTGTTTTAACGCCGCAACAGGGTACTATATATATAGAAACAGAAAATCAACCCTACAAGGCAGGCCGTGACACAAGAGGCATCTTCTCCTATGTGCCGCAGGGCAACCTCCTTTTTTCGGGTACGGTACGCGACAATCTTTGTCTCATTCGTCCCGAAGCGACACAGGCAGAGGTCGAAGAAGCCGTTCGCCTTTCCTGCGCCGATAGCTTCGTTTATGATTTGCCGGAGGGACTCGACACCGTGCTCGGTGAGGGTGGTAAGGGACTTTCTGAAGGACAGCTACAGCGACTTGCCGTCGGCAGAGCAATTTTGTCGGGTGCGCCCGTGCTCCTTTTAGATGAAGCGACCTCCGCGCTCGATGAGCAAACCGAAAAACGGTTGCTCGAAAATTTGCGCGCCATGCAAAACAAAACCTGCATTCTCATTTCACACAAAAAGGCCGCGCTCGAGATTTGCGACCGAGAGCTCGTGATTCAAGACGGCTCTGTGCACTTTAAATAGAAACAGAAAAAAGAATCTGCTTTTCTTCTTGCGAAAAGCAGATTCTTTTGTTATAATGGGTGTAATCATTGTAAAAAAGTCGATTGCGTCTTTTTTTAAAAGGGGAAACACTATGGAATATAACAACACGCCGACCACATCGCAAGAGGAAGGCATGAATTTAGAAACCGTTTTAATTTACATGAAAAAGATTTTTAAGAAATGGTGGGTTATTCTCATTTCCGCGCTTGTGTTTGCGGCAGTGGGTCTTTCTCTGGCTATCGTTAACGATGTGCCGACCTATTCTTCCAAAATCATGTTTATTGCGAACAACCGTCAGCTCTCTACACAGGTTTCCGGTCAGAGCTCTTCGGACCTCAATGCTTCTGTACAGCTTGCCGAAAGCTTCAGCTATATTTTCAAAACGACCGACCTTTCTACAAAGGTTGCCCAGAACTGCGGCTATAAGGACATTACTTCGCAGGATATCAAAAAATATGTTTCCGTGGAAGCTGTTCCCGAAACTATGATTATTTATTTGACCGTAACCACAACCGATAAGGATGTTTCTTACGCGATTGCGAAAACCTATCAGGATTTCTATGCCGATGCGATTAAAAAGGCCTTCCCCAGCACAACGCTTACCGTCATCGACCCGCCGCTTTTGGCAACACAGCCGAATGTGAATAACGATAAAGTGGTTTATCCGCTCTTAGGCTTCCTGCTCGGCATACTTCTCGCCGTATTCATTATGGTTATGGCAATTATGGCAAAAGATACCATCAAGAGCATGGATGATTTACAGAAAAAACTCGATTTAAAGATTTTGGGTTCTGTAAACCGCGTAATTAAGCCCAAAAAGCATGAAAAAGAAAGCGTGCTTTTGACCGAACGTACTTCGGGCTTTGGTTTCATCGAATCCTTTAAGCTGATTCGTACCAAGATTGAGCATCTGGCGGCACGCAAGAAGATGAAGAGCTTTGTGGTTACTTCCGCTACCGAAAACGAAGGCAAAACCACAACGGCTGTAAACCTTGCTTTGGCGCTTGCGAAAAACGGCAAAGAGGTTCTCCTCATCGACGGTGACCTTCGTAAACCCGCCGTTGCAAAATCCCTTGGCATCAACGCCGCAGGCGATACCGGTATCTTAGGCGTTGCCGACGGCAGTAAGTCCCTTGCAGATTCCATTAAATATTCCGAAAAATATAACCTCTATCTTCTTCTCAGTGGTCAGAGCTTCAAGGATCCGTCCGAGCTTCTTTCCACCGCACAGACCGAGGAAATTATTCAAAGAGCCAAAGAAGAGTTTGACTACGTTATCGTGGATACGCCCCCCAGCAGCATGGTAGCAGATACCGCAATTTTGGCAGGCTACACCGATGCGATTGTTATGGTCGTTCGTCAGGATACAGCACCTCTTCGCCGCATCCGCAGAGCACTTGACAACCTCGACAACTCCGGCGCAGAAATTATCGGCTGCATCTACAACGATTCTTCTGTCGGCATGCGCGGCGTAAAGTCCTACAATAAAAAATACGGTTATGGCTACGGCTACGAAGAATCTTCGAAATAAAATATAAAACAGTATATAAAACAGTATACAAAACGCTGATTATTGCAAGAACTTGTGATAATCAGCGTTTTTCTTTATGAATGTTGACTAAAAACAGGCTCTGTTTTTAAGTCAAAAAAATAAAACTGTCAAAAAGCATAAAAAATCATTGACGTAGCGGCAAGAATAGGGTAATATATAATAAATAATGAAATTTTAATGAACATCTTCACATTAAAGTAACATTTTGAAGCGGAAAAAACCGTATGTTTACGGGGATTTTCTGGAAAACAAAATAGTGAATGAAACAAAAGAAAGCTGTGTGGCAGGTAGAGTTTGAAAAATCTGTAAAGAAAACTGTACAATTTTTCTTGAAAAGGTCTTTTGACTTTTCAAAATCTTCCAAAGCCTCGCGGACCTTCTTTTGTTGTCTCTTTTTTTAAAAACAAGCTCGCTTTTCCGCTTAGCGTGAAAAGTATAGGGCAACGAAAACCTTGGAGGGCTTTACATATGGATATGAATATGGATGTCAAAGATTTAATTGCGAAGCTGAAAAAAGGCGGTGGCAAGAAAGGCGCGGCAAACAAAAAGGGCGGAAACCCCGTGCTCGCGTTCTTTGATAAGAATCCGAAAATGAAAATCATCCTTCCGCTCATCCTTCTTTTGATTGCGGCGGCGGTTGCGGTTGCCTTTATTGTGACGGGTGCCAAAACGGATGTGGATGTAAATACAGATGCCGGAAAGCCCCAGGGTGAGGCGGTGGACGTAATGCCCATGCTGGAAAGACCTATCGGCGAGGCTTTAGAGGACGGCGCCAATCCGTTTGATGAAGACGCGATTGCCAATGCCAAGCTCAAAGGCACGATGTATAACAGCAACGGTTACTGGACCGCGCTGGTAGAAACCAAAACCCATTCTTATGTACTTCAGGTCGGAGATTATGTTTCCAATTCCGACTGGCTGGTAGAAGAAATCAACGACAACAGCATCACGTTTTCCATGGGCGATAAAAAACGCACCGTTGAAATTAAAGCGTGATGAAAAAGTCCTAAAGAGAAATCATATAATCCGAAAAATGTTTAAGATTTAGGGGGATTTACATATGAACCGAACAAAGAAAACCATGAAAGTGGCCATCGTTTTTGCACTGGCTTTTGTCCTGCTTGCCAACGCATTTATGCCCATGGCAGTAAAGGGCTCCGGCAGAGATAATTCTGCCGAATACCAGTATTATGCCGTTAAGGTCGGTGACACACTGACAAGAATTGCTAAAAATAACGGCGTAACTATCAGCGACATTATGACGGCGAACAACCTCTCCGATGCAGACCATATCCGCGCAGGTCAGGTGCTCAAAGTGCCGGTTAGCTCCGCTTCCGCAAGCAGTAACACCCTTGCCAACTCCAGAGTTTCCATGCGCCTTGTCGATGCCAACGTTAAGGATGTCATTTCGGCAATTGCTTTGAATGCAGGCTATACCGTTATCATGGAAAAATCCGCTAAGGATAACAACGAAAAAATCACCGTTAACTTAGAGGAAATGAGCGTTTTAAAGGCGATTGATACGATTACTCGTCTGGTTGATCTTACCTATTTGAAAGACGGCAATACGCTTATGATTGGTACTGCTGACGGCCTTAATACCACTTTTGTTGACAAGACCGTGCTCAGCAAAATTACCCTGAACTATATCTCCGCCGAAGCCCTCCAGGCACAAATGGGTGCACTGGGCCTCAGCAACGTACAAATGGTAGCCACCAATAATAAGGACGAATTCTATATCTCCGGCTATCCCAAGGAGCTCGCTAAGGTTACCGAGCTTAAAAAGCTTTTGGATGTCAGCTCCAATATTATGGCAGGCGGCGGCTCTATTCCGTCCCACTTTACCTCTCTTGACCTTAAATATATTAACGCATCTGAATTCAACGGCCTTCTTGGCAACTTAGGTCTTAGCCAGGGCATTGTGTTGGCTTCCAGACCTTATACCCTTTATGTCTATGTCACCGGTGCAAACCTTGCCGACATTAAGACCATTCAGAAGATTGTCGACCAGCCCCTCAGCGGCGCAAACCTCGATGCACTCCACAACGGTGCACAGAACGGCGGCGGCACCACCAATCCGGATACACCTGTTGCACCCACCGCACCTGCAACCAAGCCGGAACCCACCACACCTACAGAACCCGCACAGCCGGCACCGGAAACTAAGCCGGAAACCACAAATGCTGTACTTCGTCAGATTCAGCTCAACGTAATCAACCGTACCGAAGCTGAAAAGATTTTGAAGAGCTTCCCGCTCCAGATTCAGATTTACGGTCCGGAAAAATACACCAAGTCCATTTGGATTGCCGGTGCAGCTGCAGAGCTTGACAAGGCAGAAGGCTATATTGCCCAGTTCGATAATGCAGATTATGCATCCAGCGCACTCAGAGGCGATACTGAATTCTTCGTTTATGATTTGATGAACTGCACCGCAGCTGAAATGCTTGACAGACTTTCCAACCTCCAGCTCGACGGCGTTACCTTCCGTGCTAACGGTACAGCGACAATTTCTAAGTCACTCTTTGTATTCTGCCCCAGCTATTTGAAGGAAGAAGCTACCAAGCTCTTAGAGGATATGGATGTAGCTGCAACCGCTTCCACAAAGACAAATTATGTCGTAGAATCTAACAAAGAGGAAGCTTCTGCACAACCCAGAATCAATGCACTTCAGAAGCTCTATCCGGAGCTTGCCGATGCTTCTGTTTATGAATTCACCATTCAGCCCATCCCGGATAAGTCTGGCGAAATCAAATACATCACCTACGTAAAGACAACCGCAGAAGGTATCAATTACGTCAGAGGTCTCTTCGCAGAAATGGATTCTGCAGCATAAAAACAATTTAGGGGGCGTGGATTTTCCACACCCCCATAAAGGGCTTTTAGAAAAAGTTCGATTTTCAATAAAAACAAGACCTTTGGGGGAGAAACAATAGTGAAATACACAGGCTTAGAAAGTCATTATCCGGTTGCGTTAACCGACCTTTTACGATTAACGATTGAAAAGAAAGGTTCCGACCTGCACCTTGTTGCCGGCATCGAGCCGAGAATCCGTATTAACGGTCATTTGGAAAAGCAGGATTTACCGCCGTTAAAGCCGGAAGATGTAGAGCAGATGCTCTTCACGATTATGAGTGAGGAGCAGAAAGCAGAATTTGAACAGGAGTGGGAATTAGACCTCGGTGTTTCCGTTCCCAACTGTGCGCGTTTCAGAGGCAATATGATTGTACAGCGCGGCACGATTGCGGCGGTATTCAGAGCCATTCCCTTTGAGGTTCCGGACCTTGACAAATTAGGACTTCCCGCCGATGTAAAACGTCTTTGCACCTTACCGCGTGGTTTGGTTTTGGTTACAGGCCCTACCGGCTCCGGTAAATCCACAACCCTTGCGGCGATGATTAAATACATCAACGAGAACTTTGAAAAGAACATCGTCACCGTTGAAGACCCCATTGAGTTTTTACATTCTCACAAGAAATCCACCGTCCGTCAGCGCGAAATCGGAACCGATACCCACAGTTTCGCAAATTCTCTTCGTAACGTTTTGCGTCATGACCCGGATGTTATTATGATTGGTGAAATGCGTGACCCGGAAAGTATCGCGATTGCAATTACTGCCGCGGAAACCGGACACCTTGTTTTCTCCACCTTACATACACAGACTGCACCGATGACCATTTCGCGAATTGTCGATTCCTTCCCCGCAGAGCAAAAGGGGCAGATTCGTCAACAGCTCGCAAACTCCCTTAAAGCGGTTATTTCTCAGCAGCTCGTTCCGAATGTCGGTGGTAAGGGTCGCTCCGTAGCGGTAGAATATATGACCGATGCACCGGCAGTCAGAAACCTCATTCGTGAAGAAAAAGAATATCAGCTTTACGGTGTTATGCAGACCGCACAGCTGCAGGGTATGCAGACCATGGACCAGGCGCTCTTAAAGCTTTGCAGAGAACGCAGAATCACCAAGGAATCTGTAATTGAATTTTGCGTGGATGAGAAAGAGGTCAGACGTCTGCTCTCCACTATGGGTTATTAAGAAAATTCCTCAAACTTTGATTTGCTATATATAAGGGGGCGTTTTTTTGGCAGCATTTACATATGACGGTATTAACCATCAGGGACAAAATGTACACGGCGAGGTTGCCGCGGATACTTCGGCGGCGGCGATTGATAAGCTGCGCGAAGCCGGTGTTATTGTTACTGAAATTGCCGAAAAAGCCGAAAAGAAAGAGAAAAAAGGCAGAGGCGGTAAGGTTACCTTAACCGACACCGCACTCTTTAGCCGTCAGCTTGCGGCCATGCTTTCCGCCGGTGTACCGATTACACGTGCACTTTCCACACTGGCAAAGCAGACCACCAACAAAACCTTAGCGGCGGCGATTGATGATATTTCCAAGAACGTAGAAAGCGGCGGCACGCTTGCCGAAGCTTTCGCACAATATCCGAAAATCTTTAACAAGCTTTTCGTTTCTATGATTGAAACCGGTGAGCTCGGCGGTATTTTGGAGCAATCCTTAATGAGCCTTTCTAACCAGCTTCAAAAGGAAAAGACCTTAAAAGATAATATTAAGTCGGCAACTTCCTATCCGAAAAACATCGGTATTTTTGCAATCGTTTTGTTGATTCTCATGTTGGTATTCATGGTACCGATGTTCCAGAAGATGATTCCGGCAGATACCAAAATCAATGCGATTACCGCCGGTATTTTCTCTTTATCGCAAAGTCTTCGCACCAACTGGTATTTCTGGTTGCTCGGTGCTGTAATCGTGATTATTGCCCTTACCTTGCTGTTTAAGAGCAAGCCCATGCACAAATTCTGGGAAAGCATTAAGCTGCGGATACCCATGTTCGGCAGCTTTATTACCAAAATGTGTGTTGCCAGATTCTGCCGTACCCTTGCGACCTTGGTTTCCGGCGGTGTTACCGCTGTAGAAGCCCTGCAAAATGCAGGCCCAACCGCCGGCAGTGATTTGATTGAAAAAGCAGTGAATGATGCGATTATCGATATTGAAGAAGGTAAAGGCATCTCCGAATCTTTAGATAAAAGCGGACTTTTCCCGCCCATGGTTATCGGTATGATTGCTATCGGCGAAGAAGCCGGTACGCTTCCGGAGCTTCTTGACAAGGTTGCGGAATTCTATGAGGAAGATGTAGAGGCAACGTCCCGAAATCTCGGTGCTATCATCGAACCGATTGCGCTTATTTTCGTCGGTTCTTTGGTTGGCTTCATGCTCGTTTCCCTTTACCTGCCCATATTCACCGCAACAACTACCATGCCGGAATAAAGCCTGCGATTTGCGCAAAGCCGGCGACTCCCACTCGGGGAGGAATCCTCTAAGAAGAGAAAATCCATTGCATAGGAGAAATGAACGATGGCAAAGTTAAAAAGCATAATCGGCTGTGAAGTAGATACCACAGAAATTCGTGCAGTTGAGCTTACACGCGAAAACGGCGTTTATTCCGTGCTTGCCTGTGGCAAGGTCGGTTTAGACGAAGGCATTATGGAAAACGGCTTTGTACGGGATGCAGACGGTTTCAACACAAAGCTCATTCAGCTTTTACAGGGGGGCAATTTCAAGGCAACCAACGTAGTTGTCGGCGTTAATAACGAAAACGTCATCATGCGTTATGCGAGCTTCCCGAAGGTACCCGACGATAAGCTCCGCAACATGGTGCTTTTACAGGCGCAGGAATTTATTCCGATTCCCGTGCAGGAAATGGAACTCGACTTTGTTGTGGCAGGCGAGGGCGTAAATGATGAGGATCAGCCCGTTGTGAACGTTTTGCTGATTGCCGCACGTCAAAATATGTTAGAGCAGTATATCATGATGCTCCATGCGGCAAAGCTGCAGGTTGTGGATATTGATTCCTCTGCATTGGCCTATTGCCGTGCGCTTTCATCGAAAGCACCGGAAAAGAAATATGCCTTTTTAAATTTGACCGACAGCATTTTGAATTTCTTGGTTATACAAAACGAAGAAATCTCGATGGTTCGTTCCATTACGATTCCCGAGCGTTCCGAAGCGGCGGTTAAGAATTTATTTAAAGAAACCAAGGAAGGCGAAATTTCCGAGGAAACTTTGGAAGAAGTCAGCAGCTTCCTAGTATCGGAAACTTCCTCCTCCGTTAGTTATTATACGATGCAAAACATGGAAAGCCCCATCGAAACGATTTATTTCGTGACCGATGCAGGCAAAGCCGATGTTTTGGCTTCTCACATTGAGGAGGCCGTCTTTACCATTCCGGTGGAGCTTCCGAAATTCTATGAAACAGAAAATTTAGGTCTCACCGAGGAGCAGAAAAAGGAATTTGCCAGTTGCATAGGTCTTGCTATGCAGGCATTGGAGGGATAATATCGTGTTTAAAGTCAGCTTGTTGCCTGCTTCTTACCGTAAGCAGTTAGAGGAGAAGGCAAAAAAAGAAATCCTTGAAAAAGTGGCATTACTTGTGCTCGTTTGTATGCTGATTGTGTTCGGCGGCGTGTTTGCAAAAGGGCAGATTTTAAATGCGAAGCTGCGTGCCATTACCCGCGAAAATGCGACACTCAAAGCCCAGTTCCCGGCTCTGCAGCAGTATCAGACCATTTATAATGATTTGCAGTCCACCAGAGACATGATGGCATCTGTTTTGCCGAAAAAGACAGACGCTGTAAATTTTGTAACCATGATTTCCAATGCAACGCCCGATTACGTCGAGGTTAAGGATTTGAAAATAGAAAACTGGTTCACACAGGGCATCTGCACATTGCAATGTGTTTGCCAGGATTACAGCGATATGAACGATTATGAGACGCTTTTGAAATCCGGCGAAATCGGTGAAATGGTAACTGATATCCAAATTAAGGATATTAACCGTCAAACCGAAGGTGATACCAGCAAGTCTGTTCTCTTCACCGTAGTTTTATCCTTGGATGCGCCCATTTCCGCAGACGGTCAGGCGCCGCAGGTCAATGTTGTGGAAAACAGCAGTTCTGCAAACAGCGAAGAAAAGTCCACAGCGGCACAAGGCGATAAAGATAAGGACAAAGACAAAGATAAGGATAAGGATAAGGACAAGGACAAGGACAAGGACAAAGACAAGGATAAAGACAAGGACAAAGACAAGGATAAAGACAAGGATAAAGATAAAGACAAAAACAAGGATAAAGATAAGCAGGAAGAAAAAACGACCGATAAAAACGCAAAAGCGGCAGATAAAAAGGCGTAATTTCTGAAAGCTTATAGGGGAGGCATCCGGATGGCATTCAAAAAAAAGACGGGCGAAGCAAAGCAAAAAGGGCAGAAGTCCGCAATGGATATTCGCGTGTTTGCGGTAATCATGGTAATTGCTTTTGTTGTAATGGCAGTCATGATTGGCTTCGGCGTTAAAAACACCAAGCAAATTCAGGAAAAAATTGAAAAAGAAAAGAAAATCTATGTGCAAAATCAGACAGCGATTGATAACTTAAAAGCGCTGCAGAGCAAAAGCTCAGAATATGAAGCACAGAGGGAAGCCTATAATGCAATGATTCCCGAAACACAGGATTTACAGCAAATCATGATTGATATTGAAAAACGTACCGAGGAAAACGGCTGCGTTTTAACCGATATCAAATTCGGTGAGGCAGGCGAAGCGGCGCAAGCCGATGCTGGCCTTGTTAAGGAACAAAAGGTAAATGTATCCCTGCGCGGCAGTTATGAAGATATTTTAAAGCTCCAGCAGTCCTTAACAAAAGACAACGAGTTTATGCGTATTGATGACATCCACATGAGCGTCATCAGCGAAGGTCAGATGGAAGCACAGTTCATGCTGGTTAAGTTCTCAAAGAAATAATTGCGAATTTTCATTCAAATGATTAGTACATATAACAGGAGATTGATGAAATGTCGAACCCAGTTCTCTTTCCGGGAAGCATCTGCTCCAGACTTGTAAAAGCCGGTATTGTTACCGAAGCACAGGTCATGGAAGCGTTGGAAATCCAAAAAACCAGTAAAGCGTTGATTGGTAATATTTTAACACAGCTCGGTTACTGTACCGAGGATGATATTGCCAGAACGCTTGCACAGAAAAGCGGATTTCGCTATGTCTCCATCAACGATGTCGGCGTAAACCCCGGCGCAGCAAACCTCATTACACCGGAAATGGCGTTTCGTAACAATGTATTGCCGCTGTATCAAGAAGGCAAAACCTTGTATGTGGCAATGAAAAACCCGAATGATATTATCACGATAGACAACCTGCATTTAATGACGGGACTCGAAATTTGCCCCTTGGTTGTTGCCGATATGGAGCTTGCCGCGGCGATTGAGAACTTCGCCAACATGAACTCCAGCGTCGAAAATTTTGACGAGGAGGAGTTGCAGGATAACGACACCGAAAGCGAAGAGCTTTCCCTTGATGATAAGCCTGCCGTTCAGCTCGTAAACCAAATTATCAACAACGCGATTAAGAGTGGCGCGTCCGATATTCATATCGAAGCGCTCGAAAAATCCTTGCGCGTTCGTTTCCGTATCGACGGTGTTTTGCAGGAAGTTATGCAGAACCCCATTAAAATTTTTCCGTCTGTCGTATCCCGTGTTAAGGTTTTGGGCGGTATGGATATTGCGGAAAAGCGTATTCCGCAGGACGGCCGTGCGACCGTGCGCTACGAAGACCGAACCTTAGATATTCGTATTGCAACCATGCCCACCGTTTACGGTGAAAAGATTGTTATGCGTCTTTTAGAGCGTAACAAGGGCAATGTTACCATTAAAGATATTCACTTCTCCGAGCGTCAGTTCCCGCGTTTTGATAAAGCAATTCACATGCCTTACGGCTTCGTTTTGGTTACCGGCCCTACAGGTTCCGGTAAATCCACAACCCTTTATGCAACGCTTGCGGAAATCAGCACGCTGGAAAAGAACGTTATTACCTTGGAAGACCCGGTAGAACGCCGTATGGCGGGCATCAATCAGGTGCAGATGAACAACCGTGCTGGTATGACCTTCGCGGCGGCACTTCGTTCCGTTTTGCGTTCCGACCCGGACATCGTCATGGTCGGTGAAATCCGTGACGGCGAAACCGCAAAAATCGCCGTCGAGGCAGCACTTACCGGTCATATGGTTCTTTCTACCTTACATACCAACGACGCCGCAGGTGCCGTTACCCGTTTGGAGGAAATGGGCGTTGAGCCTTTCCTCACCGCTTCTTCCTTAGTCGGGGTGTTGGCACAGCGTCTTGTGCGTAAGCTTTGCCCGAAGTGCAAAGAGGAATACACCATTACCAAAGAAGAGCTCTTAAAGATTATGCCCGACTTCCCTGTGGATGAATATCCGGGCGAAACCTTCACCCTTTATAAGCCGAAAGGCTGTTTGACCTGTAACAATACCGGTTATAAAGGCCGTGAAGCGGTATTCGAATTCTTAACCATTACCGAAGAAATGAAAAAACTCATTCTGGATCGTGCCAACGGTGCAGAAATTAAAAAGCTTGCCTTACAGCAGGGCATGTTTACCCTTAAAAACGAGGGCATCTATAAGGTGATGCACGGTCAAACTTCTATTGAAGAATTGATGCGCGTTATCGTTTAATGCTGTGGAAGCAAATCCGAACAAAGGGTGGTGCAGAAATGGAGAAACAAGAACAAAATCTGTTAAAAGATAATCACGGTGTCGCCTTGACTATGGTAATGGCGCTAATTCTGATTATGACTTTTTTGGGCGGTTCCATGTATGCTTACACCATGCAGTCCTTAAAAACACTGGAATACGGAACCAATCGCCAAAAGGCAGAATATATTGCGCGTTCCGGTATTGAGGCTTCGGTATTCATGTTCCAGGATGCCTTACTGAAAAACGATGCCGAGCACGCAGGTGTGCAGGAGTTCCTGAAAAAAACCGATGATGACGGCGTAGAGTCGACCGATGAAACCATTACTACAAACTGGGTGGTTTTATTAAAAGACGGCACAACCTATGTGAACGGCGGCTACGGCGACGAACCCAATTTGCCGGCGGAGCCTTATATCGGCTATTACCGCGTTACCATTACCAACGATAAGCAGACCTATCAAATGCCGAAAACGCACGATGATGCGGGCAATCCGCTCACACCGGATGCCAACGGCAAATATCCCACCGAGCCTAAAACGGAATATATTAAGCGCTTTACTTCTATCGGCTACTGCAAGGATAAGAGGAGCGTGAAAAAGGCCTACATCGTGCCGCTCGTAGATGTTACCTCCAAGGGTTGGCTGGATAAAACCGGCGCTATTGACTTGGAATCGGCGGCAAGTGACTCCACTTCGTTAGTGGAAAAAACCTATATTTCCATTAACTGCGGCTGGATTGATGATATTCTCAAAGCACTGAAAGATTTATTTGACCCGAACAATAAATATCCGCACGGGCGTGTACAAAACCTGCCCATGCCGATTGGCTGTACCTCAGGTAACATGGTTATCCGTGCACCGAAGGATGAAAAGGACAGACAAATTCCCATTCACTTTAAAAATACCGGCCGTGATGCCTCTGAGGACCACGCCGCAGGTTTCTTGTCCATGGCAAACCTCTTTATCGACGGTGACATTAATACCGAGCCGAGCAGAAAGCATTTTAACACTCTGCTTTTGCGCGGCAACCAAATTGTTATCAACGGCAACGTGGATTTATATGTTTACGACCCGCAGACCAACAGTGCCAACGGTTTTACCAGTTGGATTTCGGGCCTTGCGGCAAAAATCGCCCGTAACTACCGCTTCTCAACTGTAGTTTTGGGTACACCCTCTACCGTTACAACCACCGTTGTGGACCCGCAGCCTAAATCGGCAGACGGTCTCGGTGCCTGCGGTCAGGTGTATTTCGGCGGCGATGTTTATGTAAACTTCATTACACGCGGCGGCAATACCAGAAGATATAAAGCCTTCTCGGCAGGTGAAACCTATTATTTCGACGGCGATTTCACCTTTAAAAAGCAAAACGAGAAAACCGGTGTTCCCTATGGTGTAGATTTGCTCAAGTTCTTCCTCGATTCCGAGATTGAAAAGAAGCGCATGGCACCACAGGTAATTCAGCAATTCGAAAGAACCCGCAATTTCTATTACGATAAAGAATCCACCGTGTATTCCGCGGGCACCAAAAACGGCGAACCGCCTAGCATGCGAAAGGTAGATCCGCAGAAAAACAGACAATACGATTCCATTACAGATACTGTAGTACCTAGCCCCGGTGACGGTACCTATATTATCTGGGAATAAGCTTTGAAACTAAAACGACAGAAAGGAGTCTGCGAAATGAAAAGCATCCGAAAAAAGGCAGAAAACAAGCTGCAGGATAAACAGGGTATGACCCTTGTAGAAGTGCTTGTAGCTATGGCAATTTTAATGGTTGCCCTCATTACCTTTTTACCTTTGGCGCAGTCTTCATTCCAAAATATCGCTTTAGCAGGCAAAAGAATCAAAGAGGGCTATTATTCCGTCGGTGTTATCGAAAAGTTGATTGGTAATGACGGCGCAAACGGCGCTTACGAAACTGTAACCGCCAATATGCCCTTGGAATTTCACAGCGAAAAAAGCGGCGTTACGCCGTTAAAGGCGAATGACAAAGCTGTCAATAAAGACGAGCGTCTGCAAACCATTAACGGTCATTCCATTATTTCTACGCCGGAAGCACCGGGTAAGGGCTTCAGCACCTTTATTTGTAACTCGGTTACGGCACAAATGGTTGCATTCCCCCGTCATATTTCCGACGACTTTATGCGTAAAGCCATTACCCTTTACGGTGTAGGCTTCCACTTCAGCGGCAATAAGGTCGGCGAAATTAAACTGTTTTACACCGATGAAAGCGGCGTAAAGCAGGAGGTCAGTGACAAGTATTATAAGTTTACGGTAGAACCTAGCAATTCCGCTATCGGCTACCTTACGCTTATGGGCGATAATGACCAGATTTCCTTTACCCACTCGCCCTTATATATTCAGCATGAGTTGGGCTTTGAAATCAAAATCGAAATCGACGCGCCGACTGTAATTATGGTTGGTGAAGCCGCAAGCGACAATAACTATTACTATTATGTTACCAGCGGTGAGCCGCTCGATGATCTTGGCAGAGTCGATGATGAGCACGGTGAATTGCAAATCGTGCGTAAGGTCATGAACAACAGAGACCCCAAGGGCAGTCTCGGTCAAATTACCCTCAACTCGGCAATGAATGACGTCGAATGGGTCGGCGTCGGCGAAGGCAATAACGGTCAAGGCTTCCCCAATAAGGAAGGCTATTACCACATGTGCGGCGACAACGGGCAAATTCGTCGCTTCTGGAAGAACGAAGCCACCGGCAACTACGGTTGGGGCGGTGACTATGTCACAGACTATAAGAAAGAAAATGGCGAAACCAAGATTACCTCTAACCATGTCTATGCGTCAGAAGTTCAGTCCAGTTATTTCTATCAAAAGCCCACGGTAGAACAGCCCGGTACAGGCGGTATCGCCAATAAGCCGAACAAGGGTATCGACCTGAACCCGCCCAACGAAGATATTAAAAATCCGCAGACCATTTATAATAGATTATATGCGCAAACGGTGTTTAGCGTAAATGCACTTGAAGGTAAGTCCAACGTACCGTTGCATGTTTCCGATACCTCTTTCTTTATGGAAAGCATTGGTACATCGAAGAACCAGGGCATTGAAAACCGCTATACCAACAGCTTTGGCAAGGGCAGCTGGTTCCAGAGCTTCTCGGGTATTTCCGAAGCCGATAAGCAGTATAACCTCGCGCATCCGGATGCCCCGATGGTCAACGGCATTCCGATTAAACCCAAAGCGGCAACACATACAATCGATGCAACGCAAATCGAATCCTATGAAAGCTTTAACGAATTGGATCAACGCCAGAAGAACCCGATTGTTTTAACTTCTGTAGATTCTATTATGATGGAGCATAACTATACCAACAAGAAATATCCGCAGAATTCCTACACGCTGTATTGTGGCTATATTCCTGCGGTTATGGACCTTTGGGCTACCGACGAGGGCGTGCGCAACAACTCCCCCTTCACCAGTGAATGGCGTGGTACCTTGGGCCTTGCCTATAAAGACAACGGTACAGAAGATTATCACATTCCGTTAGGTAAGATTTTGTCCAAAGAAGAGAAAGAAGAACAGCTTTATATTAAGCACGGCGGCTTAATTCCAGATTTAATTTCTTCCCGTAAGATGGATGTAGATTTAATTTTGAACGGCCATATTTGGGATTACAGCAAAACCAAGGAAAACAACTTCGCAATTTCCGGCCTTTGCGGACCTGAAAACTATAATAAAGAACGTTGTCCCGGTCTTTTCAAAAACTTAACGAATAAGTCCGAAGGCGTAAATTCCAACGTAGCTTCTAAGGCGTATTATCCGTTGAATATCGGCCCGATGCAGCTGCAAAATGAAACGGAAATCACGGTTTCCTATTTGTCGCATCCCTATGCGATTTCCGGAAAACGGTTTAAGCACAGCATCTTCGACCATTCTCCCAGCCGTTGGGATATTCACTCTGGTGTATTTGAATGGACCTTTGATGACAGCTTAACGATTTCCGACTCGGATACCATTCGCTTCGTTTCCTACGATAAAAAGGGCAACGAAACCGTAAACTACATTTCCATGGCGGTTGGCTATACTGTCAGCGGCTTGGTTTATGAAAATCAGACCCAGAATGACGGTTATAAAGAATTAGCAGTACCGACGGTTATGAATAACGGTGTAGTTTTACTCCGTGCCGGCGGTAAAGATGCCGAGGGCTTGAATCCGAAGAATGACAATAGCGGTGTAAACCTTCGAACCGAGAGTAACGTATTTAACCAGTTCTTCTCTACGGGGGATTATTTCTCCTCCCGTAACAAGGACCATACAATTATCGGTAATAACGAAAACAGTATGCATCAGGCGGTTTCTGCCGGCTACTGGCGAGATGTTTATCATCCGCTCTTCTATGCAATTCGTGACAATATGTATGACAGACGTCATCCTGTAGACCGCTACTCTTACCTCATGGGTCATATTCTGCAGGATAAGCGCCTCAACTGCGTATGCTGGGGTGAGCGTTGGAACGGTGACCCCGAAGCTATGTGGGGTGCCAGCGACGGTACTATGATGGACTGGAACTACTGGACCGGCGGCGAAAACTCCAACCGCATTGATGCAGAATTCCAATCCTATCAGAAGCTCAAATATGCCAATGAGTACAAAGATAAATGGGGCACAGAGCTTGATGACCCGATTTACGATGATGAAGGCAAATATAAAGGGCATTTGACCTTTAAGCACAGCTGGACAGAAGGTGTGCACGGTGCCACAGCGGTTAAAACCGGTACCTATACCTTGCCGATTAGCAATGCAGAAATGAGTTCGTGGTATAACAGAGAACCCACAAACTGGAAGGATGATAAAGACTTTAAAACGCATAACCCGATGTATACCAATACCTATCTTGACAAGCGCAGCTTGATTTTGGCAACCAAACATTCCGGCGACGGTTCTCTCTTCCATCCGCACAACTTCTCCGTAGATGAAAGCATCTTAAAGGAACATGCCTTTATTTCGCCTTTGGATACCGTGGAGGATTTGGAATACGCCAACGATACTTGGGTAGCTGTCGGCGTGCAGGGCCTTGCCAATCCGATTAAGGAAGACGGCATTACCTACTGCTCTAAAGGCGCTGTAAAACAAACCTCGAGTGAAGGTTCTTGGGTTTGCGTCCGCACCTGGTATGACCAGAGCGGCGGTAAAGATAAGGGCCCGACTGAAAACAACTGCAATTACATTTGGCATGCCGTTCAAATCAGTGATATGGAGAACTGCAACATCACGCAGATTTCCTATTCCAACGGTATGTGGTACGCAATGGGTTATATCGACGAAAACGATAACGGCGAATATGACTACACCGGTAGCAGTATAGGCAAAGAGCGTGAGCACGCCGTGCTCTTCTATGCCCGTGACCCCTCGAAGCCTTGCGCCGGTAATCCGAATGAAAAATGGGACGGCGGTTGGCGTCTTTGCAACCCTGCAAAGGAAAAAGGCAAAAAAGCCTATACAAGAGCGTGGACAAACAAGGGCAACGATACATTTGAGCTGTTAGATATTGATGGTATCAACTCCGTTGCCAGCCGAAATGACTAATTTTAAATTTCCGCCGCGGTGCAAAAGGTGCCGCGGCGAAACCTTAAAGCCAAGGAGGAAAAGCTTATGCGCGAAAAATTAAATACCCTCAAAAAGAAGCAAGGCGGCTTCACCTTGGTTGAACTAATGGTAACCATCCTCATTCTGGGGCTCGTACTTCTTATGACAGTGCAACTTTCGAACGCCTTCTTCCGTCGCTATCGCATGATTGAAGCGCGTTGGAAAGCACAAAATGCGGCTCTGCATGTTATGCAGTACTTTGAGCTTCGATCGGAGGCCTTGAACAATTCGGCGACCATTTCTCTGTTCCGTACAGAAAAACCGCAGCCGCCGGTGAAGCAAGCAAATCATGACCCGAAATTGCCGCTTGCCGTTATGCAAGGTGTGCCGAACGAGGGTAATGATACCTATGCCTATATTTATGCGCAGTCCCCGGACCCGACGAATCCCGATGCCGGTTCTTTGATTTATGTTTTAGAGCGCGGCGCAGGGAAAAAGCCGGTAAGCTTGACGCGGTATCTTCTCGATGAGGATGTGCCGCTCGACATTAGCTTCCATGTGGCTACAGCACCTGTAGGCGTAAAAAAAGAGGGCACGGAAGAGAATCCGTCCTATGTTTACGGTGACGGTGAAGATGCCTATCTGCGCGCCACGGTAGATGTGCTGATTTCCACACCGCCATCTATCGGCGGTAATTATGAGCTGAAAACCTCGTTCACCATGAATAATATGGCGAAGAACCAAAAGGTGAATTACGAGAATAACGGCGATATTACGCAAACCGCAGGTGACATCGGTGTTGCCGGTTGGACAAATGAAAAATTAAATAATGAAGGTCTGTGTCCGGTGGATACAGCCCATTATGCCAGTGCACAGATGCCGGCAAACGTTTTGCGCTATGTTTCCACAAAATCTTTCTTGGAATCGCAGAATGTAGAGGGAGCAGGCATTGATATTCAGGGCGCAGGTCTTTGCTTTGGTAAGCTGTCCATGCGCGGCTCAAGATATGAGGCGCAGGCGGTCGGTGCGTTGCACGATTTCCGCGACAATGTTCTCGCCAAAACCGAATTGGGTAACCAAATCATCGATGCCTATTATAATACGTGGTCTCCGGCACTTGTGAATATGGCAGCCGAGCATCCCGCCCTTTTAAAGGTCGGTAAGTGTGTTCTGCTTCCCGTATCTCTTGTGGCCATGCTTGCCGCAGATTAAAGTAAAATAAAAAGCCGACCTTTATGGTCGGCTTTTTTCGTTGGTTCTTCAAATAAATAAGCTGATTTTGCCTAAATGACAAAGCTCTTTTTCCTTCCCCTTTGACAAAGGGGAAGGAGAGAAAGTTTTATTGTTACGTTTATAGAAACAGAACTTCGTAGGGGCGGATAATATCCGCCCGTGATGGTTGTTTAAAATTAAAAAAATAATTTCGTAAACAAAAAGAGAACCCCGTTTAAGGTTCTCTTTTTATAGTTTTAGATTATGCCTTTAGAATATTTTTGAGGCGATTTTTACAGTATGCCATATCAAATGGAAGCGAATCTTTACTTGCGGGCGGATAATATCCGCCCCTACGGGATGCTCTCTTTTACGCAGATAAAATCTGCACAAAATACGTTGAGCGAACTACGAGTAAAAAATCGCACTATCTCTCCCGAGATTGGGTGCCGAGCCTACTCGGCTGTGCGAACTATCTGTAAAAAGTCTGTACTAACTTTCCCGTGAATCGCCGTCGCGCGTTCGCGACTCCCGTGATTCGGTGGACGCCGGTGCGTTCGACAAAGCAAACGGGGGAACCCCTCACAAGGGTTCCCCCGTCTTTACTTTTATAAATATGTTAGTCCGCTCTGCCCCTTCCTGTGTTTTCGGAAGGATGAGATTCCGTGCTCTGCGGAGCACGGCTCGGGACGCTGTCCCAAGGCCCTGCCGCTTTTAAAAAAGCGGGCAAAACTTTGAAATGCGCTACAGAAAAAAGCGAGACTTTTTTTGAGGGCGGATAGTATCCGCCCCTACGGGAAATTATCTTTTACACAGATGAAATTTTGCATAGTACGTTGTGCGAACTATGAGTAAAAAGTCTGCACCAAGTCCCCCGTGATTCGGAGGCGACCGGTGTCGCCTGAGCGAACTATTTGTAAAAAGTCTGTACTAACTTTCCCGTGAATCGCCGTCGCGCGTTCGCGACTCCCGTGATTCGTCGCCGACCGGCGTCGGCTGTGCGAACTATCTGTAAAAAGTTTGTAGCCAAGTTCCCCGTGTGTTAGCCGTCGCCCTGCGGCGACTAGTTGACTACGTTTTGCGGTTTGCCTGCAAAATAGGCTTTGAAATTGTCCTTTAAAATCTCCATAAGTCTGGCTCTTGTCTCAAAGCCTGCCCATGCAATGTGGGGTGTAATCAAGCAGTTTTTCGCGCTAAGCAGGGGATTGTCGGCTTTCGCCGGCTCTACCGACAAAACATCCACGCCTGCGCCGGCAAGTTTGCCGCTGTTTAAAGCTTCAGCAACTGCCACTTCATCCAATACCGGACCTCTCGAGGTGTTAATCAGATAAGCGGAGGGCTTGCAGTGCGAAAGAAATTCTGCATCTACAAGGTGCTCGGTCCTTTCGTTTAACGGGCAGTGGAACGTAATGAAATCCGACTGCTCGGCAAGTTCTTCGAGACTTGCCCAAGCAAAATTCTTTCTTGCACTCTGGTCGGTTTCGTGACCCGAATGTGCTAAAACACGCATGCCGAATGCCTCTGCAAGGTCGGCAACTCTCTGCCCGATTTTACCGAAGCCGACAATACCGAGGGTCTTGCCACTTAACTCGAAAAGCGGTGTTTTGCAGAAGCAAAAATCGGGGGAATTTACCCATTCACCGGCGTGTACCGCGTCGCTGTGTACGCTGACTGCATTTGCAAAAGCTAAAATAAAAGCAAAGGTCAGCTGCGCTACCGCATTGGTGGAGTAGGAGGGAATGTTGCAAACGGGAATACCGCGCTCGCGCAGAACCACGCCGTCTACAATGTTAAAGCCGGTGGAAAGCAGTGCCACAAATTTGAGCTTCGGCAGTTCCTTGATAACCGCTTCACGCAGCGGCGTTTTGTTTAAAATTAAAATATCCGCATCTTTCGAACGCTCTAAAATCAAATCGTCGGGCGTGCGGTCATAGAGCGTAACTTCACCGTAAGCGCTCAGCCAGTCCCAAGAAAGGTCGCCGGGATTTTCGGTGAAGGCGTCTAAAATCACAATTTTCATGAAAAACACTCCTTTTCCTCTCATTTGAGGACCTGTATTTTCGTATATTGTAGCATATATTTTCATACCATAACAGCAAAACGGAGAAAATTTTAAAAAAAGATGCAAATTCATTGACCTTAGAGGCAATCTGTTATAAAATTAAAATAGCTATATTTGTGTAAAGATATCTTTTGAAAGCGGAAAGGACGGTGAGACAAAATGCGAAAGAAAATCAATCGTAACGTGGTACTGAATATCTCGGGCGCGATTCTGTTGATTTTGGCTGTCGTACTCTTTTTTGTTGCACTGCTCTTTCAAGACCCAGTATTTGTTTCTCATTATGAGGATGCTCTGCGACGCTTAGCGGAGTTTGAATATGCCGTGGCATCCCTGCCTTACAAATGGCAGTTTTTCCTTGCCATATTCTCTATCTTTTTGTTAAAAGCGATTGTGCCGATTCCGATTCCGATTTCGGCGGTCTGCTTAATTTCCGGTATGGCGCTGCCGATGCCTCTGGCGATTCTCGTCAATATTATCGGCTTCGGGATTCTTGCCACCGTGAAATATTTCTGGGGCAAGCATCTGGGCGGCGGCTGGGTGCACAAATTTTTAGTGCGTAACGATGAATTTAAAAAGGTGCTCAATGCCGACCGCAAAGCGAATGCGATTTTGCTGGTGGTGTTCCGCCTTGTACCGAGCTTCCCGGTGAGTACGATTAGTAAACTTTACGGCGCGATGAATTATTCCTACGGCAGATTCATGCTGTATTCGATTCTCGGCTATCTGCCGAAGCTGATTTCCTACAGCGTCATCGGTAAAAACGTTTACAATCCGTTCTCCATGGCGTTCATGCTCCCGATTGTACTTTTGTTCTTGATTTCTGGCCTTGCGATGTTCGCCATCAACGGGATTATCCAGTTTATCAATAAAACCTTTAAAAATAAGGAAAACAAAGAAAACAAAAATCAAAACCACTCTCTCAAAGAAGGAAGGATGTTTTAAATGCCCAATTTAGCAACCGTAAAAGAAAATATCTTAAAAGGGGCTTATGACGAGCGTTTCCGCCGTGTCTATGTGACCGATGCAGAAATCAAAGCGCAGTATGAGCGTTACATAAAGCTTGCAGAAACTTTCGCAGAGCTTTATGACGCAGAGCGTGATATTCGTTTGTTTACCGCACCCGGCAGAACAGAGGTTGGCGGTAACCATACCGACCATAACCACGGTAAGGTGCTTGCAGCTGGCATCAATTTGGATGCTATCGCCGCAGCGGCAAAGAACGACGAAAATATCGTTCGCGTAAAATCCGCAGGCTACCCGATGGACGTGGTTGACCTTTCCGATCTCTCCGTAGTAGAGGATGAAAAAGGTACTTCTCCCGCTCTTGTTCGCGGCGTATGCCAGGGCTTCTTAGAAAACGGCTACAAAATCGGTGGCTTCGATGCCGCAACCGCATCCAAGGTTCTTTCCGGCTCCGGACTTTCTTCCTCCGCCGCTTATGAGGTTTTGGTTGGCACCATGCTCAACTACCTCTACAATGACGGTAAGGTAGACCCCGTAACCGTTGCTAAAATTGCCCAGTATGCAGAAAATAAATATTTCGGTAAGCCCTGCGGCCTTATGGACCAAATGGCTTGCTCGGTTGGCTCTTTTGTTAATATTGACTTTAACGACCCGCAGAATCCTGTCATCAACGAAGTAAAGTTTGACTTCTCCGCTTGCGGACATGCGCTTTGCATCGTAGATACCAAGGGCAGCCACGCGGATTTAACCGACGAATACGGCTTCATCCGTGAGGAAATGGAAGCAGTTGCACATCACTTCGGTAAATCCGTGCTTCGCGAAGTACCGGAAAGCGAATTCTGTGGTGAAATCAGTGCCCTCAGAAACGATGTCGGCGACAGAGCCGTGCTTCGTGCGATGCATTTCTATGCAGAAAACAACCGCGTAGAGCAGGAAGTTGCTGCCCTTCGTGCCGGCGATTTCGAATCCTTCAAGAAGGTTGTTTTAGAGAGCGGCGCTTCTTCTTATATGTATAATCAGAACGTATTCTCTGTAAAGAAAATCAAAGAACAGCCGGTTTCCTTGGCACTTGCTCTTTCCGAAAAGGTCTTAAAGGGCAGAGGCGCATGGCGTGTACACGGCGGCGGCTTCGCAGGTACCATTCAGGCATTCGTTCCCATGGATTTATTAGAGGATTACAAGTCCACCATTGAGGGCGTATTTGGTGAAGGTGCTTGCTACGTGCTTTCCATTCGTCCCGTCGGCGGCGCAGAAATCTAAGCAAAAACGATTCCAAATCTAAAAGGAGCATAGTTTCGTGGAGTTAGAAACGGTTTTAAAAGAATTGGTGTTCGCCCCCGGTGCATCCGGATCAGAACAGGAAATCGCCGTACTCGGAAAGCAACTGCTTTCCCCCTACGGGGAGACGCATATTGACGTCATGGGTAATGTCTGCTGCTTTATGCAGGGCAACGGCAAAACACATGTGCAACTCGATGCGCACATGGATGAAATCGGCCTGTGCGTTTTGGAGATTGAGGACGGCTTTTTGAAAACCGCCCCCTGCGGCGGCATTGACCGCCGTGTTATGGACGGCGTAGAATTGCTCGTGCACGGCAAAGAAACCCTGTATGGCGTTGTGACCAGTATTCCGCCCCATTTGCAAAAGGGCGGCGATGATAAAAAAATGCCCGAGGAAATTCTCCTGGATATGGGGCTTCCAAAAGAAAAGCTCGAACAGCTCGTGAGCCTTGGCGACCGTGCCACCATTAAGCCGCAGTTTAAGCACCTGTTAAACGGCTGTGTCAGCGCACCCGCGCTCGATGACCGTGCAGGCTTGGCGGCGCTCTTGCTCGCAGCAGAGGAACTCCAAAAAACCGAAGACCGACCCGACGTGACTTTGGTCTTTTCCACACGCGAAGAAACCACGGAAAGCGGTGCAAAAACCGCGGCATACCGCGCGAAAGCGGATTATGTGATTGCCGTGGATGTTAGCTTTGCGAAAACCCCCGATGCGAAACCCGAGGATTGCGGCGTTTTGGGCAAAGGCCCGATGATTGGCTTTGCCCCGTCCTTAACCCATGCACGTAGTATCGAAATTCAAAAGCTCGCCGCACAGAACGGCATCCCCTATCAGGTGGAGGTCATGGGTGGCTCTACGGGCACAAACTGTGATGTAATGGCGGCGGAAGCCGGCGGCAGAGAATCCGCCCTCATTTCTATTCCGCTTCGCTATATGCACACAGGCATTGAGGTTATTTCCTTAGAGGATTTAAAAAATACAGGGCTTTTGCTGGCAAAGGCCGTTTTGGCGGGGGTGAAAGCAGATGCTTAAAACGTTATGCGAATTAAACGGCACCTCCGGCAGAGAAGAAAAGGTGCGTGCCTATATTTTAGAGCACATTCCCGCGGATGTTGCGACCGAAGTTGATGCTATGGGCAATTTGTACGCCTATAAAAAGGGCAGACAGCCGGCGAAAAACAAGGTTATGCTCTTCTCTCATATGGATGAGGTCGGCCTTATTATCACCTATATCACCGAAGAGGGCTACCTCAAATTTGCCCCGGTCGGCGGCATAGATGAACGCGTGATTTTTGGTAAGGCGGTCAAGGTCGGCGAGCAGGAAATCAGCGGCGTTATCGGCGCAAAAGCGATTCATCAAGTACCCAAAGCCGACCGTGATAAGGTGCCTGCCATGGAGGATTTATATATCGACATCGGCGCTACCTCCAAGGCGCAGGCAGAGCAGTATGTTTCTCTCGGTGACAATGCCTATTTCGATGCTGAATTTACCGAATACGGCGACGGCTTCATCAAGAGCAAGGCGATTGACGACAGAGCCGGTAATGCGGTCATGCTCGAGCTTTTAAATAAGGATTTACCCTATGACCTTTCGTTCTGCTTCACCGTGCAGGAGGAAATCGGCACAAGAGGCGCAACCGCGGCGGCTTATAAGGCAAAACCCGACTATGCGCTTGTGTTAGAGAGCACCACGGCGGCAGATTTACCCGATGCCGAGGGCTTCAAAAGAGTCTGCGAAGCGGGCAAGGGCGTTGTCGTCAGCTTCATGGACGGCGGAACGGTCTATGACCACAATTTATATAAACAGGCAAGAGCGATTGCAGAAGCAAAGGGCATCCCTTGCCAAACCAAAACCCGAATTGCCGGCGGCAACGATGCGGCGGCGATTCACAAGGCGGCAGGCGGTATTCGCACCTTGGCACTTTCCGTGCCGTGCCGCTATTTACATTCTCCCGCCTGCGTTGCAAAATGGGAGGATATAGAAAGTATGCGTGCCTTAACCGAGGCGCTCAGCGAGGAGTTCGCCCATGCTGAATCTCATTGAAAACCTTTCGGCAGACACCGCACGTCAGTTATATGAGGTATTGCCGCAGGATTACGTCACCGCCTATATGCTGTTTGCCCTTTTAGACAGCTTCGCGGTGGACGGTGCTTGGGTACAGACCGAAAACGAGAAGGTCACGGCGTTGGTGATTGAAAAAGGGCAGACGAAGGCCTTTGTTGCGGCAAGTAAAGATGCCGATTTTGAGGAGCTTCGCTATTTTCTGCGTGCGCTTGGCGGCGTAGTGATTCATGCCGCGCCCGAATATATGCGTGCGCTCGGCGTAACGCCGTTTTCCCGTCACGGGCTTATGGCACTGCACGAATTGCCCGAAACGGGCAGAGAAGCTAAAACCGTTACCGAGGATTTACGTCCCGTGTATCAGCTTTTGACCCAAAATGCCAGAGAAGCGGCAGGCGATACGATGCAGTATCGAAAATACGCACAAAAGGCCTATAAGGAATGGCTCTCCGCCCAGTCACGTGGCATCTTCGGCGGCTATACGGTAGTTAAAGCCGTTTTCGCCGAGCAGAATTCTCTCCTTTCGGCGGCGATTGCTGATATCTTAGGCGATTTCATTTATATCCGCGACGTGGTCACCGATGCCGATTATCGTAAAATGGGTTATGGCAGAGACTGCGTTTTAGGGCTTTGCAAGGAGCTCAAAACCGAAAAGAATCATATCTTTTTACTGTCTGGTGATTTAAAGACAGAAAACTTTTATAAAAAATGCGGCTTCCAGAGAGAAGCGGCAATAGAATTGGGAATTATTGAACTATGAACGAATTTTTTACGGTATCGTACCGCGTAAGAGCCGCAGCAGAAGCGGCACAGCAAAAAGCAGAAGCGGCCATGGCACGTGTTCGGGAGATTACCGAATATAACCAGCAAAAGGTACTCGCCGCTTTCATAAATAACAGAATCGCCGAAACAGACTTCGGCACCTCCACAGGCTACGGTTACAATGACCGCGGCAGAGAAAAATTAGACCTCTTAACCGCCGAGATTTTCGGCGCAGAAAAAGCCTTTATCCGTGCCGGTCAGCTTTCCTGCGGCACACATACCTTATCCGTTTGCCTTTACGGCGTGCTTCGCCCCGGTGATGTCTTGCTCAGCGTCAGCAGTACCCCGTATGACACCCTTCGCTCCACCATCGGTATTGACGGCGGCGAAAGTGACGGCAAAGGTACATTAAAGGATTTCGGTATCGAATACCGAGAAATTGATTTTACCGAAAATGACGAGCTCGACTATGCCGCTATCGAACAGGAAGCGGCAAAAGACGATGTTCGTATGGTTTATATTCAGCGTTCGCGCGGCTATTCGCTTCGCCACAGCATCAGCATTGCAGAAATCGAAAGGGTGTGCGAAATCGTGCACCGCGTCAATCAAAATGCGATTGTTATGGTCGATAACTGCTACGGCGAATTTGCCGAAAAGAAAGAACCGACACAGGTCGGCGCCGATTTAATGGCAGGCTCGCTCATTAAGAACCCCGGCGGCGGTATCGCGGCTTCGGGCGGCTATATTGCCGGCAGAGCAGACCTCGTGGACCTTTGCGCGTACAGACTCACAACCCCGGGCCTCGGACTTGAAGTCGGCGCAACCTTGGGGCAGAACAGAAGCCTTTACATGGGTCTTTTCCATGCACCGCACGTGGTCGGCGAAGCGATGAAAACCGCCATTTTTGCGGCGGCACTCTTCACCGAGCTTGGTTTCAAGGTAACCCCCACCGTAGATGAAGAACGTCACGATATTATCGAAGCGATTTGTCTCGAGAATGCCGACAGACTGATTGCGTTCTGCCAGGGCCTTCAGTCCGGCGCACCGGTTGACTCCTATGTCACCCCTGAGCCGTGGGATATGCCCGGCTATGATAATCAGGTCATCATGGCGTGCGGCGCGTTCACAGGCGGCTCTTCGATTGAGCTTTCCGGCGATGCTCCGCTTCGTGAGCCGTTCGCCGTTTGGATGCAGGGCGGCCTCAACTTCGATACCGGTAAAATCGGCGTTTTACTGGCGGCAGAGGAGCTTGCCAAGAGAAACCTTTTAAAATAAAAACTACATATATAAAAGGGAGTGTTTTCTATGAAGCTTTTGCACTTAAAGAGCGGCACAGACGTCCGCGGTTCTGCGATTAACCCCGAACAGCCCACAGAGGTGGATTTAACGAACGAAGCGGTTCGCCGCATCGTTTCCGGCTTTGTTTGGTTTCTTTTAAAGGAAACGGGTAAAAAAGCCGATACACTTCGTATTTCAGTCGGTCATGATTCCCGCCTTTCCGCCGAGCGGATTCGCACGGCAGTTTTGCAGGAGCTTACCTTTTACGGCATCGAAAGCTTAGACTGCGGTCTTTCTTCGACACCTGCCATGTTTATGACAACACAGACCGAACACTGTGACGGCGCGGTGCAAATTACCGCCAGCCACCACCCGTGGAAGCGCAACGGCTTAAAATTTCTCCTGCCGAGCGGCTCCCTTTCGGGCGCACAGCTCACCGAGATTTTATCCTTTGCCGAGGAAAACGAGCCAAAAGCTTCGGATGCGTCTCCCATAGAAACCACACCCCTTGCCTATACTGCGATTTATGCTTCGATTTTAAGAGATATGATTCGCAAGGATTTGGCGAACGGCGGCGAAATGTCGGAAAAGCCCTTACAGGGACTTAAAATTGTTGTAGATGCCGGAAACGGTGTCGGCGGTTTTTACGCTTCCGAGGTCTTAGAGCCGCTTGGCGCCGATGTTACCGGCAGTCAGTTCTTAGAGCCGGACGGCACGTTCCCGAATCATGCGCCGAATCCCGAAAACGAAGCGGCTATGGAATCCGTAAAGGCGGCGACCTTAAAGGCACATGCCGATTTAGGTGTGATTTTCGATACCGATGCCGACCGCGGCGGTGCAGTTACAGCCGACGGCGAGGAATTAAACCGCAACCGCCTCGTTGCCGCTGCCGCAGTGATTGCGTTAGAAACACATCCCAAAGCGACGGTTGTCACCGATTCCGTTACTTGGTCGGGGCTTACCGATTTCATCGAGCAAAAGCTCGGCGGTAAGCACATTCGTTTTAAGCGCGGCTATAAAAACGTGATTGACGAAGCCAAACGCCGCATGGAAAACGGCGAGGATACGCCACTTGCTATCGAAACCTCCGGCCACGCGGCTTTTTCCGATAACTATTTCTTAGACGACGGCGCCTATCTTGTTACAAAGCTTATCATTAAGCTTTGCGCCCTCAAAAAAGAAAACAAAAGCTTAGAGGATTTAATCGAAGGCTTAGAAGCACCCCTCGAGGAAAGTGAAATCCGCCTTTCTATTAAAGAAGCCGATTTTAAAGCCTATGGCAATGCTGTCATCGAGCGCTTAGAAGAAAGAGCGCAAAAGACCGACGGTGTTTCTTTAGCGACCGACAGCTTCGAGGGCACAAAGGTCATCTTTAAAACCGAGGAAGTCAGCGGCTTTTTCATCTTCCGTCTGAGCGTCCATGACCCGGTCATCCCCGTGAATTTCTTCTCGGATACCGCGGGCGGCGTAAAGAAAATGGCGGCGCAGTTAAAGGCTTGGCTCTCGGAAGAAAGCGGTTTGGATTTGTCCGCATTTGCACAAATTTCCTAAGAATTTATAAAATGTTATTGACAAAGACAAATATTTTCTTAAAATAAAGAAGTACAACCTTTTAATTAAAATGTAGATTTATGCTCAGGAGGCGTAATTATGATTTTTGAAAAAGTATGCAAAATCATCAGCGAACAGTTTGACTTAGACCCACAGGAAATCACAGAGGATACTCTCCTTATCGACGATTTAGATGCAGACAGCTTGGATCTCGTTGACCTTGTGATGTCTTTTGAAGACGAATTCCAGATGGAAGTTCCCGAAGAGGAAGTTGAAAACATCAAAACTGTCGGTGATATTGTAAAATACATCGAAGAGAACTAAAGGTTCTCGCGGCAAAAGCCGCACTATAATGAAGAATAGAGGACTTTTGAAAATGGCACAACAGAAGAAAATGGTAGAAGAAATCACCTCCATGGAGGAAGATTTCGCGAAATGGTATACAGACGTCGTAAAGAAAGCGGAGCTGATTGAATACACCTCCGTTAAGGGATGCATGGTCATCCGTCCTTACGGCTATGCAATTTGGGAAAATATGCAGAAGGAACTCGACACCCGCTTTAAAGAGCTCGGCCACGAGAATGTTTGCATGCCCATGTTCATTCCCGAAAGCTTACTGAATAAGGAAAAGGATCACGTTGAGGGCTTCGCTCCCGAAGTAGCTTGGGTTACCCACGGCGGTAACGAGCCGCTTGAGGAACGTCTTTGCGTTCGCCCGACCTCCGAAACCCTTTTCTGCGAACACTATAAGGCTATCGTGCAGTCTTACAGAGATTTGCCGAAACTTTATAACCAGTGGGTATCGGTTGTACGTTGGGAAAAAACCACAAGACCCTTCCTTCGTTCCCGTGAATTTTTATGGCAGGAAGGTCACACCATTCACGCAACTGCAGAGGAAGCACGCGAAGAAACCCTTCGCATCTTAGACCTCTATGCAGATTTCTGCGAAAACTTCTTGGCAATGCCGGTTGTTAAGGGCGTTAAGACTGAAAAGGAACGCTTCGCCGGTGCAGAAGATACATACACCATCGAAGCTTTAATGCATGACGGTAAGGCGCTCCAGAGCGGTACCTCTCATTACTTCGGTGACGGCTTTGCAAAGGCCTTCGGTATTCAGTATACCGATAAGGATAACCAGTTAAAGACCCCCTATCAGACTTCTTGGGGTGTAACCACCAGACTTATCGGCGCTATCATCATGACTCACGGTGATAACAACGGCTTAGTGCTTCCGCCCAAAGTCGCACCGATTCAGGTTGTAGTTGTTCCCGTTGCGGCACATAAGCCCGGCGTTATCGAAGCGGCAAGAGATTTAACACAGAGACTTTCTAAGGTCTGCCGTGTGAAGATCGACGAAACCGACAACTCCCCCGGATGGAAGTTCGCCGAATACGAAATGAAGGGCGTTCCGCTCCGTATCGAAATCGGTCCGAAAGATATTGAAAAAGGTACTTGCGTTGCAGTTCGCCGTGACAACCGCGAAAAGAGCTTTATTGACCTTTCCGAAGTAGAGACCGCAATTCCTGCACTTCTCGATGCCGTACATCAGGGCCTTTACGATGCAGCGATTGAGCGTCGTAAGGTTATGACCTATGAAGCTAAGGACTTAGAAGAGCTCAAGGATATTGCCGACAACAAGCCCGGCTTCATCAAAGCTATGTGGTGCGGCGACAGAGCTTGCGAGGATAAGCTCAAGGAATATGCCGGCGTAACCTCTCGTTGCGAACCCTTCGAACAGGAACAAATTTCCGACGTTTGCGTTTGCTGTGGCAAACCGGCAAAGAAAATGCTCTACTGGGGTAAGGCGTATTAAACCGCCGAAGAGAGAAAACGGAGGGACAAAAATGAAACAGAGAATCATCGCAGCGGCATTAGCGGTGCTCCTGGTAGCACTGAGCTTCTCCGCCTGCGGGAAGAAAAAAATGATTACCGTTCCGAATGGTATGGAATATGAAGCGGTGACCGATGAAAACGGAGACTATGTCACCAACGAACGCGGGGATGCCGCTGTTTATTATAAAGATGAAAACGGCAAATACCAAAAGGATGAAAACGGCGAAAAGGTGACCGCTTATGTTGCCTTCCCAAAGGAAGTTGCACAGGGTCTCAGCTATGAAACGCCGTATATCAAGTTTACCATGCCGGAGGGCTGGGAAGTACGTAAGCCCGAAAAGAGTCAGCCTGAGCTTGCAGGTAAATACGTCATGAAAGAGCATCCCAATGTAGAATTCAGCGTAGAGAATTCTTCTAAATTATCTGAAAAATATTCAGTTGATTATCAAATCAAAATGCAGCTGAGCGGCACGGAAATGGCAAACTCCATGATTCAGGATGCCAAGAAAACAGCTGCGGAGCAGGGAGAAGAAACACTCGGCGAAAAAGAACGCGAATTTCTGAAGCTGTCCGAAGTAAAAACAGAAGTGACCGACAAGGGTTTGATCTCTGGCCGTCACTGCATCGAAATCAAATCCGTAACTTTAGACAATGACGGAAAGAACCTCGGCGAGCAGTATTTGTATTTCGTAGAGAACGGTGTAGAGATGCTTCGCTTTTACTTCGTTTGCAACGATGTGGAAATGATTGGCCAAATGGATCCCTATCAGTTCCTCATGGATACGGTTACCTTCAAGGCCTATGCCGAAGAGGAAACCAAACCGGAGAATATTGTAAAGTGATTTTTCCAATTCCTAAAAAGCAATACCTTTCGAGAGCTTTCTCGGAAGGTATTTTTTTATGCCAAAAAGAGAGGTAGGAAAAAACACTATATATAGGGAATTTTTCGGGAAAAAACTATATGTTGAGAACGAAAAAGCAGGGGTTTGAAGCCCAAAATGTCGAAAACTCTGTCGAAATAATGTGCAAAAAATGTGCAAAACTTTACGTTCACAATTTGTTCATAAAGTTTCAACGTTTTTGCCAAAATCCTTTGCACACAATGCTCAAAAATAACAAATATATTTGTTTAAAAGGGCAAAAGCACCCAAAAAGTTAAATAATTTATTGACAATCTATTAAAAAGCTTTTATAATTTAACTAACCATAGGAATGGTGTAATGGGGTGAATTGTCTTCTTTTTTAAGTAGACGCGCGCAGCGCTGTAAGCGAAGCACGCTCCGAGCCCATTTGGATACACATCCTACGGTCTTAACCCCACTCGGGTGTGTATCACCAGTCTTCCGCCGTTTAACGTGTTGTGCGGAAAACGGAGGGAGCAAATCCGAGTAAAGAACGCTTTTGCCGAGCCCTGCCTTCCCGCAAAGAGAAGTGCATGGTCAGAGGAGGAAGCAATTGAGTTCCGGAGCCGGTTTGTACTGCACCGGCCAAATAGCAGTACGGTTTATATGCATTACAATAAATTCAGTAATGCAAATAAAAGAAAGGATGAAACATACAATGAAAAAATCAGCAAAATTGTTGAGTGTTCTCTTAGCAGTTCTTATGATTCTTTCCAGCGTATCCGTTTTGGCATCTGCTAAAATTGCCAGTGGCACAAAGTCTGTTGTTCAGTATGGTACTGTTGCAGACCTTGAGGACATCGGTGCATACGACGGATATGGTCGTCCGACAAGATTCACAACGGACGAGAGAATCTCTATTCTCTTAGATTTCCTTGACAAACAGGTTC
This sequence comes from Acutalibacter sp., assembly GCA_020025775.1. Taxonomy (GTDB): domain Bacteria; phylum Bacillota; class Clostridia; order Oscillospirales; family Acutalibacteraceae; genus Fimenecus. The sequence goes on along the minus strand of JAHHRN010000001.1, from coordinate 144,702 downwards.
TTCCCAGCATCCCGTGGGATGGCTTGGAAGTTCATCAGAAAGTTCCGGTTATTGGTACAATCAACCTCTCCATTCATGCACACAGCATCAATGAGATTTTGAAATCTGTAAACTCTGTCAAGAGCCTTCTCGATTCATACGGTAGTATGGTTGGTGGCGATGTAGCTGCATTAAATTTCGGCTCTTGGGATACTTCTTTAACCAGAGAATCCGCTACAAATCAGGGTGCAATCTTCTTCGAGCTTTTCGAACTTCTTAACGCTAACGCACAACCTATCGGTAACATTCTCAGAAGAGGCTCTCTCGAATTAGGCTCTCTTGTTGGTGGTATCGGTGCAGTTAAGAATGCATTAGCTGGCGTAAATCAGATCCTCAGCGATCTTCCGGGCTTGATTAAGGGTCAAATTTTTTCCCAAATGGAAAAACACGACGACACAATGGAGAGAGTTAACTACCTCAACAACCCGGCCAACAGCTTGACCACAGCACTCAATGACTACGTTTACTACATGCTTACCAGCAACGTAAGTATCGCAGACTATAAGGAAGATGCTAAAACCTATCAGTGCAACAGCACCATGACTCTTCCTGACAAAACAAAGAACCTTCGCACATACTTTGTAATCGAAGGCAGCGGCGCTTCTAAGACCATCAAAGCTATTTCTTGGAATAAGGCTTTGAACAATGGTCAGGGTGCATATGATGTAGAAAATCCGGTTGTTTATACACAGCAGGTTGAAAAGAATGCAGACGGTAAAGAAACCGGCAATCTTATTTATGTAGATGCAACCGGTGCAAAGCTTACTTGGTATGTAGACAACACGCCTGCACTTCACAGCTTAACTGGTCTTAAAAAGACAGATGTAGACCTTACTAAGAAGTCTGCAGCAGACCTTCTCTATTTCTTCATTCCTTATGTATTTGAAGATTTCGCAACCGTAGCACTTAACGGCTCTCTCAAGAAAGAAATGGCTTGGGCCTTCGGCGCACGTTGGGGCGAACCGCTCACCGCTGATCAGCTCGCAGCTGAAAAGAAAGATGCTGAATTTGCAACTTTCGCAGCAAAGGAAAGCAAACCCGGCGTATATACCTATTCCGACTATATCGCAACCAAGGCTGGTAACCATTATTGGAGATATGGCGATGACTTCTATAAGGCAGACCTCTCCAACACCAACGATTATTTCAATCTTATCAACTGGAACTACTCCATTGACAGCAACTTCATCAAGAAGTTTGTTCCGGTAAGCGGCGCAGATAATAAATCTGTCCTCAAACAGCTCAACCGTGTTCTCTTCGCAGTAGCTAACGAAATACTCAGCGATACTGCAATGGTAAGAAAAGACGGTCAGGACACTAAAGTTACCATCAAGTCCCTTTGGGTTGACGGTGACAACGCTAACTTAACTAAGAACATTAGAAAAGTTGGCCAGGCTATCGTTTCTTATGATCCGGCTTCTATCTTCGGCTCTAACTATGCAGCTCCGGATAGATACTATGACATGATCATGACCGACGGCGACACAGAAGCTGATTACCAGAGAATCCTCAACGGTATCGCTTGCACAGCTATCAAGCTTCTCATGCCGCAGCTTAAGGTTCCGTCCAGAGCATCCTTCGATGCTGAAAACAAGAACCTCAAGGCTGGTGCACTTCTTACCGCTGTTGTTCGTGAACTTGCAACTGAGTTCATTCCCGAAAAGAATTTCGATGCAATGATCTATGCTGATTATGCAAACCAGAAATTCCTTGCAGGTAAGGACAACGCTTACTGGTTAGACGTTATGCTCACCATCGGTACCGACATGGGCTTCAAGTATCTTGCATCTGTTGTTGATCTCGGTGAAGATAACGCAGCAAACTTTGCAGGCGCAAAGTGGGAAAGAAATGCCAAGAAAGATTATGCAGCTTCCGATTCCAAACTTTGGGAAGATAGAATTGACTATCTTCTTGACTGGGGTCTTGCAAGCGCAACAGAATACACTTGGAATTTAGAAAAGTTCTTCAATACCACTGGTATTACCATTAATATGCAGACAAAGCAGGATCCGCTTGACAAGCTCGGTAAGCTTATCGGCAATCTTGTAAAAGATTCTACAGGCAAACAAGTATTGCTTGTAAACATCGACACCTCTAAGTCCGGCTGGCTCAGAGATTTACTTGTTAACAATACCATTCTTGCTATTGGTAACAACGTAGACCTTACAAAGCTTACTGGTACAGATACCGTTGACGGTGCTCTCACCGTTCCGGCAAATTCTCCGCTTAGAAAAGCTAATGTTCTCGGCGAAGTAGTTATCATGGTTAGAGACTTTGTCAATAACCTCTTATACAAGCTTTGCGATAAGCCGAATGCTACAAACGATGATCCTCACTTCATTCCGTTGAGCATTAAGACCCTTGAGGGCGCAAACGACGGTTTACTTACAAAGAAGGGCTTAGGCGATTTTGTTCAGAGCGTTTTGGACCATCCGTATCATGCATACAACAATGGTCTCCTCGACTGCGTAATGCCTTTCCTTACTCTTTTCGTAGGCTACAAGGCAACCGGTCAGAATTTCGCAACTCCCAACATCCGTCTTAAGGACGATGCTAAGGGTGGCGAAACTCTTGTAAGCACCGCAAACAACCAGCTCGCAGGTACTTTAACTTTCATTAACGCCAGTGCAGGTATGCTCTTAAAGCACACCATGGCAGATGGCAAGACCGCAGATAACGATAACAACTACATTGTTCACGTTACAAACATCACAAGTAGTGTTCCGCTTACTTTCTCCCAGACTAAGTTCGATCTTATGCCTTGGACAGAAGCAGACGTTAAGATTACCGGTACATACCGTAAAGATACCCCCGTTTTAATCACTGTTGATTACAACGTAACTGGTAGAGACGGTAAAGCAATTGGTACTCCGAAACAGGCTCTCTTCTATACCTACATCACAAACACTGTTGTAGGCACAACCAGAGCAGCAGCACAGTGGGTTACCCCCAGTGGCGCAAACGCCGGCAGTGGTTCTTGGTTAATCGGTGTTACTCCGCAGACAGATGTTCCGAACTACTTTGTTGCTACCAATATTGAAGCAGCTAAGAAGATCATTAACGGTATGTCTTATACCTATGTAAACGGCAGTAACGATGAATCTTGGGATAATGCAGCTTGGGTTACTGGTCAGAACTTAACTGGTAAGAACAAGAATCTTGTTAAGCTTGATAACAAGATCGTTCACGGCACCGGCTATCCGTCCGACTTGAATGCACCTGGTGTTATCTCCAGAAAACAGAACAGCGCAACTTGGACTGTAAATCCGTTTACAACCAACGATGCAGAATTTACAAAGCTTACAGCTCCCACAATCATTGATTTGGGCAACTATGAGCTCAACTTCCACAACAATACGTCGAAACCGTGGATCGGTGCTTTCAAGCAGAACGGCGGCAACAACAACATCACCATCAGAGATAAGGCTCCTAAGATCTTCCTTATTGCTGACAGAACTCAGCTTATCAATACTTTTAATCAGTATAAGAAGCTTGCAAGAACCAACTTCCCGGCAGGTGCAGAAGTTGATGCACTTTGGAACACCTTCCTCAAAGCAATGGCTGATGCTTCCACATATATTCTTGCTCCTATTACAGATAAGAATATTACCCAATACACAACTGCAACCTATCAGGCAAAGCTCGATGCTTTGAATGCAGCAGTTGCAGCATTGAACAAAGCCGGTTATGCAAAGACCGACGCAACCTCCATTAAGGCTGCTCTTACAGAAGACATTATGGCTCTTGATTACCATGACTATGACCTTGCTGAATTCTTCAAATTCCAGGGCAACAGAAATGATGGTATCTGGAGAGTAGGCGCTTACAAGCAGCCTGTTGCAGGTGCTGAACTCAAGTCATACATTAAGAGCAACCCGAACCTTGATTATGCTGTTATTGAAGCAGCAGGTAAGGATGCTACTTACGGTAAGGCAATTCTCAACTCCTTAACTGCTCGTACAGCTGAGGAAATCGCAGCTCAGGATAAGCTCCACAATGCCTGGGTAACTCCGAGCTACATGGACCTTCAGAATGATGACCTTGCTCACAAGATCACCTCCTCCTCTAAACATCTCAAGAAGCTCGCAGCCGATAAGCAGTTCCTCGCTCAGGAAATTGCGCTCGCTAAGGCTCTCTTCGATGCAAAGAATGCTGATAAAGCTTATTCTCAGCTTTCCTATGATGCCTTTGTTAAGGCTTACAACAAAGCAGTAGCTGTTAACACTAAGGCTGAAGCTCTTCGTCACGAAGTATTCAATGCAAAATATGCATTAATGGTAGCTGTTAATGGCCTTATCCCGGCAGATCATTCTTGCCAGGAAGCAGGTTATTATGATCAGCTCAACAGCTTGATTGCTCAGGCTGAAGCAGTATTTAAGAACGCTAACCTCTATCAGCTCAAGCAGGGCGCAAGCGAAACCGCATGGGGTGACTTAGTTACCGCTCTTGGTTACACTGATGCTCAGGGCAACGTTCTTTATCCGAACGCAGCTAAGGAATTCGTTGCAGTCGACAGATACTACAGCAAAAACGAAGGCGCTAGAATTGATGCTCAGGTTCGTAACCTCAAGACAGCTCTTGCAAACTTCGAGTGCGCTGTTAAGTTCGACAAGAACGAAGCAACCACTGGCAACCAGACTCAGGTTAACGCTAATGAGTACATCATCAACGGTATTGCTCCGGCTACCATTCTTGATGAAGCAGCATTCGACAAGTACGTTAAGACCGTAGCTCCCGAAGGCACTACTGTTACTCGTGTATTGTCCTCTGCTAAGGCTGGTTACTATGGTACCGGCACAACCGCAGCTCTCGTAGCAAACGACAGCACTCTCGCAACTTACACCCTCGTTATCTACGGTGATGTAAACGGCGACGGCGCAGTTGACGCATTCGATGCAGCTGTACTCGATCGTGCAATCGCAGACAGCTCCGTTCTTCACGGTGCAACTGCTCTTGCAGGTGATGTTGTTGGTACTGACGGTAAATTCACCGCTGAAGACTATGCTGCAATCACCACTGCAGCTAAGGGCGGTCAGGCAATCAATCAGGTTCGCTAATCCTGTTTAAAGAAATAGCAAAAACGTGTACTTTAAGTACATAGGAAAAGATTATGTTATAGCTCCTTCTCCGGGGCTATGACGTGTAAGGATTCCAAACAGCGCAGGAGTCGCTCTTAAAAGCGGCTCTTGCGTCAAAGTGCATAAAAGGTCGAAGAATAGACAGGTGAATTTCCTCCCTCGAAGTGCCACCACGCACGTTTGTAGAAAGATGGAGTGATAGCCGTTTTTATACCTAAGGGTATGGGAAAAGCAGTTGGCTTTTTTTGGACGTAAATAGAAATGTAACGATAAGGAATCTAAAAGTAAAAGGAGGATAGAATTTTTTATGACAAACGTTAAAAAGACATTAAGTGTGCTTTTAGCCTTCGTTTTGGTTTTAGGCACTTGTATGTTCAGCGCGTTTGCAGCTGGCACCGATACAGCCACCATCACGGTTGAAGCTCCTGCTACTGCAAATGTCGGTGATACAATTACCGTTTCCGTAAAATTAAATGCAAGCTACAACGTTGCTTCTACCTCTGCTATTGTTAATTTCAATACAGCAGACTTTGAACTTGTAGCAAATTCTTTAAAGCTGAACGACACTCTTTTCGGTGCGAACAAGCTCGCAACCGATGCCGTTGCATACAATGATGCACAGGGCGTTGTTGGTGCCTACTTTGTAGCAAAGAAAGGCGCACAGTATGAAGCAAAGAAAGATGTTGTACTCTTTAGCTTCCAGTTGAAGGCTTTAAAGGCAAATGCTAAGGCAGACCTTACATTGCCCGAAGCTGAACTCAAGAGCACAACAAAGCCGGACGGTAAGATTTACTGCGGTAAAGGCGACGCTACGGATAACATCGTAGAAGTTCCCTGCACAATCGCTTTAACCAATGCTGCTGTTAATATCGGCGGCGGTGCACCTGTTGAAACCAAACTTGTTGGTAAAGCAGGTTCTTTTGGTGGTGAATCCTCTACAGGTGTTGTAGATGAAGCTAACCATTATCTTTATGGCATCGTACCTGGTGCAGATCCCGCTCTTTTCTTTGAAATGAGCGATGGCACACCGGTTACATTTACTGCAAACGCAGTAGGCGCAACCAATGGTACAGGTGCAACTGTTACTGTGGGCGAGACTGTCTATACCCTTGTTGTATTCGGTGATGTAGACGGAAACGGTGCAATTTCTGGTACCGACTCCTTGAAAATCGAACAATATGCAGGTGGTAATCAGAATGTAATTTCCGGTGCAGTGGAAATTTTCGCAGCAGACGTAGATAACAACACTGCTGTTTCTGGTACAGATGCATTGAAGGTTGAACAGTATGCCGGCGGTAATCGTTCCGCAATTACACAGACTAGATAATTTATAGTCTAAGAATGTTTGAAGTGAATTTGTGTCACTTCAAAAATACCTTTGAAAAAAGGTTTTATACGATATGATTAAGGAGGATGATTGACAAATGAAAAAAGTTATGAAGATTTTTTCTCTTGTCATGGCTCTTGTTCTGATGATGACAGTTGCAGTCATTCCGACAAGTGCAGCAGTTCCGTCTGATGCACACGTTGGTTTCAGACTTGAATTGTCACCTGAAACAACAAGAGTAGATACCAATGGTGCCGATCCGGTTGCAAACAACGTATATAGACTGGATGTTTATTTGACTTCTGATGTTTGGCTTAGCACAATCATCATGGACATCAACTATGATCCGGCAAAATTTGCTCCGTTAGATAGCTGTGATGATTATACATTAACAACTTCTAGACCGGAGGGTTACACCGACATTCTTTGCGCATGGCAGGGTCAGTTACTTGCAGACGAAGAAGTTAAGTCTGGCAGAGACAAATTCTATGGCCCCAGCAATATGAATGTAAAGACTGCTTATAAATTTAAGTTTACAGACAAAGCAGACGGTGTTATGCTTTGGAACTACAAGCCCGCTGATAAATCTGCAATGATTGGTAATTGCACTGATGAATTAATCTGCTCTATTTACCTTCAACTTAAGGAAGGCGCAACTGCAGATGGTGCGAAGTTCGACTTTGGTAGCGGCCAGGGCGTTTCTTCTAAGAGTGTTGGCTTTAATGCCGCACCTAAACTCGAAAAATATCTTGTAATGAGAACAGCAGATTTCATTGATATTTTCCCGCTCAACTTATTGTCTACTCCTGCATACACCTATCATGAAGGTGCTACACCGGCTACCAGCCCGCTTAACAGAGTTAACACTCAGTATAAGCTTGGCGCTGATGGCAAGAGCTTCGACCTCAGAACCATTTCTTCTATTTCTGTAGAAGATATGAAAACATTAGTTGGTGCTACTGATGCAGCAACTATCAAGGCTAACGTTAAGGCTCTTGGCTTCGTTGCAACAAACGATGCAAAAGTTCAGGAAGCTGGCGTTAAGGCAGCTCTTGCAGCAGGCGGTAAGGCTGATTACAACGGCAAGACCTATGTTGTTGGTACAACCAACACCTTAGTTGCTACTGGTACAGACTTCCAGTTCCGTGCAATGCTTTCCTCTGCTACGGATAGAATCCCGGCAGACGGCCTTAAGTTACAGGCTTTCATCCAGAAGACTGATGACAGCTTCACCTTCTATGCTGCAGATTTGAATCTTACAGCAGACATGATTAAATAATTTAAAAGAATGTTTCTGTAAGTATTTTGAAAGGAGAATTTCAGATGAAAAAATACGAAGCACCTGAATTCGATGTTACAGCATATGAAGTAGAAGATATTATCACAATTTCTGTTGTTAACGGCGGCGCAATCGACTCGAACGACGAAAACGGTTGGATCGATATCACTTGGTAACAAGCGATAATCCGCAATCTTCTACACAGTAAAGATGCTTTGCATCGAAATGTGTGAAACAAATTAAAATCAATGCTTCGGCATTGTAGGGCAGGGCACGGGTAACTGTGCCCTGTTTTTTTATATCTTATCCTTGCCCTTTGTAAAAAGGACCGTTAATCGCTGCCGAATCACGGGGGGCGCGACAGTGCGCCTGCCAATCATGGGAAAGTTAGTGCAAACTTTTACTTGTAGTTCGCACAGCCGACACCGGTCGGCATCGAAGCACGGGGGACTTAGGTGCAAACTTTCTACCAATAGTTCGCACAACGTACTTTGTGCAGATTTTATCTGCATAAAAGATAACATCCCGTAGGGGCGGATATCATCCGTCCGCAAAAACCCTCATCGTTCGTTTAGCATACTCAAAAGTTTTGCCCGCTTTTTCAAAAGCGGTGGGTATTTAGGACAACGCCCTAAAGCGCTTTCCGCAGAAAGCGAAATCTCTTATCCCGAGAAGCGTATTTTTGAAAGTGAATTTGCGGCGTAAACCGCAAAGAGAAAACTTTTTACACGAAAAAAGTTTTCTAATATCCTTTCCGAATCTTCTTCTCTCATCTTCTGTAGATGATTCCGCTTGCAGAAGTGTTTATTGTGGTATTACTTATTTCTTAATTATGAAAGTAAAAATAAAATCCAAACGAACTGCGAAGATAACAGCGCTAAGATTCTGCTATAAGATGCTTAGCACTTTGAAATATAATTATAATTAGAAGATGCAAATTACCAATCGCCTTGCAATTTTAACTGTACCTTAAAACTTAAACTATCTGCCCAAACAGAAAATAGAAACACCCCCTCACAATTCCATGTAAAAGTATTTAAAAATCCAACTTTTTCAAAAATAAAAGCGCGAAAAATAAGCGCCGACACTTTAAAACATTCTTCTTTTAAAAAATGCCTATTTATAATAGTATATAAAATACCCCGGAAACTTCATGAAATTAAAGCACAAAAGTTTACACAACGTCTCCGGGCGTTTTCATAGGAAAAAGAGCCTCTTCCTTCGTCGTTTTGACGGAAAATTGCAGAAAAGTTCGTGTTTTTCGCCGAATTTTGAAAAAGTATACAAAAGTGCCGAAAACCTTATAAAATCAAGAAAAACTTTGCAAAAAAGCTTGATTTTTCGTGTTTTGTATGATAAAATACTGGAGCACGCTTGAGGAAAGGTCATGCCATGCCCTTTTTTAAGCGACTTGATATGCGATGATGTGATAGGTGGCTGCACTTGATGCAGGGAATTATCACGGAGTATGTCCGATTACAAACCGGGCGAACCAATATGCAGTTTCCCGCGTTCAAGGCACAATTTGCGCCTTGCGCCTATAGGGGAAATTTGCGCTTTTCTGTACGTCCGAAAACCGAGTGATTTTCGGATTTTTAAATCTGAACCTTGCGAACACCCGGCGGAGTTGCAGAAAAGATTGCCCTAACATGACAAGGAGGCAAACAGAAATGGCAGCAGCAAAAGGCAAGAAAATCAGAATCAGACTGAAAGGCTATGACCACGACATCGTGGACAGAGCAGCGGAGAAAATCGTAGAGACCGCTAAGCGCACAGGCGCTCAGGTTTCCGGTCCCGTACCGCTTCCGACTGAAAAGGAAGTTGTTACCGTTCTTCGCGCTGTTCATAAATATAAGGACAGCCGTGAACAGTTTGAGCAGAGAACACACAAACGGCTCATCGATATCCTGAGACCTTCAAACAAGACCGTTGAAGCGCTCACAGGCCTTGAGCTTCCCGCAGGCGTTGACATCGAATTAAAGCTGTAATTCAGTTTTAAAGAGACCAGACGCTGAAAGGTCAAGTTGGTGAAAATCAACCAATAACCAAAGGAGGAAAAATTATGAACAAAGGTCTTATCGGTAAGAAGATCGGCATGACTCAGATCTTCGACGAAAACGGAAAAGTAATTCCGGTAACTGTTATTGAAGCAGGTCCTTGCGTTGTTACTCAGAAGAAGACAATCGAGAACGACGGCTACAATGCAGTTCAGGTCGGTTTCGGCGATGTAAAGCTCCAGAGAGTAAACAAGCCCGAAGCTGGTCACTTCAAGAAAGCTGACGTAGCAGCAAAGAAGGTTCTCAAAGAGTTCCGTCTTGCAGATACAGACGCTCTCAACGTTGGCGACATTCTCAAAGCTGACGTATTCGCAGTTGGCGACAGAGTTGATGTTGTCGGCACAAGCAAAGGTAAAGGTACTGCTGGCGTAATTAAGCGTTGGAACTTCTCCAGCCTTAAAGCTTCTCACGGTACTGGCCCGAACGCAAGACGCGGCGGTTCCATCGGTATGTGCGCAGACCCCGGTAAAGTTATCAAGGGTAAGAAGATGGCAGGTCACCTCGGTGCTGAAAGAGTCACCATTCAGAACTTAGACGTAGTTAAGGTTGACGTTGAGAACAACCTCATCGCTGTTAAGGGTGCTGTTCCGGGTATCCGCGGCGGCATCGTTGTTCTTGCTGACACGGTTAAGAAATAAGGAAGGAGTGAACAAGAATGGCACAGCTTGCAGTATTAGATAAAACTGGTAAGAAAGTTTCCGATATGGAACTTAACGACAACGTTTTTGCTATCGAACCCAATGAGTCCGTTATGCATTTAATGGTTGTTAACTACCTCGCAAACAGACGTCAGGGCACACAGTCCACCCTCACTCGTTCCGAGGTATCCGGCGGCGGTAAAAAGCCCTGGAGACAGAAGGGCACCGGTCGTGCTCGTCAGGGTTCTACAAGAGCTCCCCAGTGGATTCACGGTGGTATCGCTCTCGGCCCGAAGCCCCGTAGCTACCGTTTCTCCGTAAACAAGAAGATGAAGAGCCTCGCAATGCGTTCTGCTCTTTCTTCTAAGCTTGCAGCAAACGAAATGGTTGTTTTGGATGACTTCGCAATGAACGAAATCAAAACCAAGGAAGCCGCTAACGTTCTTGCAGCAATCAAGGCAGGTAAGAAAGCTCTTATCGTGCTTCCCGAAAAGAACGATGTAGTTTACAAGAGCGCACGCAACATTGAAGGCGTTAACGTTTCTTTAGTAAACACACTCAATGTATATGACATTCTCAACTGCGACACTATCGTAGTTCTCAAGGATGCCGTAGCAAAGATTGAGGAGGTATATGCATAATGAAATTAGCACAAGACATTATCCTCCGTCCCGTCATCACTGAAGAGAGCATGATGGGTCAGGCACTTAAAAAGTACAGCTTCAAAGTTGCTAAAGACGCAACGAAGCCCGAAATCAAAGCTGCTGTTGAAAAGCTCTTTGACGTAAAGGTTGACAAGGTTAACGTTCTCAACGTTCGCGGTCACCTTAGAAGATACGGTCGTTTCGAGGGCAAAACCGCTTCTTGGAAAAAGGCTATCGTCACCTTGACCGAAGATTCCAAGACCATCGAGTTCTTCGATGGCATGATCTAATCCAGACGATAATGTATGGAGTGAAGACAGCTCCGCTAAATCGTTTCAAGGAGAGTGAACAAAATGTCTATTAGAGTTTATAAGCCGACAACAAACTCCAGACGTAACATGTCGGTTACTGATTTCTCCCAGCTTTCCAAGGTCGCTCCCGAAAGAAGCCTTCTTCTTCCGATGAACAAAAAGGCCGGTCGTAACAGCTATGGTAGAATCACCGTTCGTCATCGTGGCGGCGGAAATCGTAGAAAATATCGTATCATCGACTTCAAGAGAGATAAGTTCGATGTAGCTGCAACCGTAGTTACCCTCGAATACGATCCCAACCGTTCTGCTCATATTGCTCTTGTTCAGTATGAAGACGGCGAGAAGAGATACATCCTTGCTCCTGCTGGTTTAAAGGTAGGCGACAAGGTTATGGCAGGTGCTTCTGCTGACATTAAAGTTGGTAACGCACTTCCGCTTGCAAACATCCCGGTAGGTACTGTTGTTCATAACGTTGAACTTAACCCCGGCCGCGGCGGTCAGCTTGCTCGTGCAGCTGGTAACGCAGCTCAGCTCATGGCTAAGGAAAACGGCATGGCACTTTTGAGACTTCCGTCCGGCGAACTTCGTAACGTTCCGGCTTCCTGCATGGCTACCATCGGTACTGTTGGTAACGCAGACCACGAAAACGTTAAGATCGGTAAAGCTGGTCGTACTCGTCACCTTGGTATTCGTCCGACCGTTCGCGGTTCTGTAATGAACCCGAATGACCACCCGCACGGTGGTGGTGAAGGTAAGGCCCCGATCGGTCTTCCGAGCCCGATGACACCTTGGGGCAAGCCCGCTCTTGGCTACAAGACCAGAGCGAAGAAGAACCGTTCCGACAAGTTTATCGTAAGACGTCGTAACGCTAAATAAGTCGAAAGGAGTGTAGATTATGAGCAGAAGTATTAAAAAAGGACCTTACGTTGCACCGAAATTGCTCGCAAGAGTTCAGAAAATGAATGAAAACGGTGAAAAAATCGTTTTAAAGACATGGAGCCGTAGCTCGACTATATTCCCGGACTTTGTCGGTCATACTTTCGCTGTCCATGACGGCCACAAGCATGTTCCGGTTTATGTAACAGAGGATATGGTTGGACATAAGCTCGGTGAATTTGCACCGACCAGAACCTTTAAGGGTCACGCTGGCTCTAAAACTTCCAACAACGGTAAATAAGCAGCAAAGGAGTGTATAACGAATGGAAGCAACTGCAAAAGCAACCTATGTACGCATTGCGCCCCGTAAGGTGCAGGTCGTACTGGATCTTATCAGAAACAAGCCTTGCGACGAGGCAATGGCAATCCTGAAGTACACACCCAAGGCTGCGTGTGAACCTCTTGGAAAGCTTTTAAAATCCGCTATGGCAAACGCAGAAATGAAGGACATGGATACTTCCAGACTTTACGTTGCATCTTGCCACGCAGATCAGGGCCCGACCTTAAAGAGAATTCGTGCAAGAGCACAGGGTCGTGCACACAGAATCAACAAAAAGACTTCGCACATTTACATTGTGCTTAAAGAAGCAGAATAAGCGAGGAGGAGGTAAATACTATGGGACAGAAAATCAATCCCACCGGTCTTCGTATCGGTGTTATTAAAGATTGGGATTCTCGTTGGTACGCCAACAAAAAGGATTTCGCAGAAACCTTGATTTCTGATAACAAGCTTCGTAAATATCTCTTGGAAACCCTCGCTCCGGCTGGCGTTCCCAAGGTAGAAATCGAAAGAGACGCAAAGCGCGTTCGCATCAACATCCACTGCGCAAAGCCCGGTATGGTTATCGGTAAGGGCGGCGCAGAAATCGAAAAGCTCAAAGCAACCTGCAAAAAGATGCTTGGCGGCGACAAGGAAGTTTATATCAACATCGTTGAAATTAAGCAGCCCGACCTCGACGCTCAGCTCGTAGCAGAAAACATTGCTAACCAGCTTGAAAGACGTATTTCTTTCCGTCGCGCTCTTAAACAGAGCATCGGCAGAACCATGAGACTCGGTGCTAAGGGTATCAAGACTCAGGTTAGCGGCCGTCTTGGCGGTGCAGAAATTGCTCGTACAGAGCGTTACCATGAAGGTACTATTCCGCTTCAGACCGTTCGTGCAGACATCGACTACGGTTTTGCTGAAGCAAAGACAACCTACGGCCGTATCGGCGTTAAGGTTTGGCTTTATAAAGGCGAAGTTCTTCACGACAATCGTAAGAACAGACAGCCGAAAAGAGAAGGAGGCGCAAAATAATGTTACTGCCTAAGAGAGTTAAATACCGCAGAGTTCACAGAGGACGTCTTACCGGTAAAGCTACCAGAGGTAACAAGGTTAACTATGGTGAGTACGGTCTTGCGTCTTTAGAACCGGCTTGGATCACTTCTAACCAGATCGAAGCAGCTCGTATCGCTATGACAAGATACATCAAGCGTGGCGGTCAGGTTTGGATTAAGATTTTCCCGGATAAGCCGATCACTGAAAAACCCGCTGAAACCCGAATGGGTTCCGGTAAAGGTTCACCCGAATATTGGGTAGCCGTTGTTAAGCCCGGCAGAGTTATGTTCGAAATCGCCGGCGTTCCGGAAGAAACCGCTCGTGAGGCTCTTCGCCTTGCAGCTAACAAGCTTCCGGTAAAATGCAAATTCGTCAAGAAAGATGAGCAAGTAGAGGAAGGTGAGCAAGCATGAAAGCAAACGAATTGAAGAACCTTTCCCCCGCTGAGTTGGATGCTAAACTCGTGGAGCTTAAAGATGAACTTTTCAAATTACGCTTCCAGCAGGCCATCAACCAGCTCGAGAATCCGATGCGTATCCGCGCTGTCAAGAAAGATATTGCTAGAGTGAAGACCATCATTCGCGATATCGAACTCCACGGCGCTAACGCTTAAGGAAAGGGAGGGTATATAGATGAGCGAAAGAAACCTCAGAAAAACACAGGTTGGCATTGTTTCCAGCGATAAGATGGATAAAACTGTTGTCGTTTCTATTAAAGACAGAGTTAAACATCCGCTCTACAACAAGATTGTTAACCGTACAGTTAAAATTAAGGCACACGACGAAAACAACGAGTGCGGCGTAGGCGATAAGGTTCTCATTATGGAAACCCGCCCGCTCTCCAAAGACAAGAGATGGCGTGTGGCTAAGATTATCGAGAAAGCGAAATAATTTCTAAGGAGGCATTCACTGTGATTCAACAACAGACTTACCTCAAGGTTGCCGACAACACAGGTGCAAAAGAAATTATGTGCATTCGTGTTCTTGGTGGTACAGGTAGAAGATATGCAAATATCGGCGATGTCATTGTAGCTTCGGTCAAAAAGGCAGCACCCGGCGGCGTTGTTAAAAAAGGCGATGTTGTAAAGGCAGTAGTCGTTAGAACAGCAAGCGGCGTTCGTAGAGATGACGGTACTTACATCCGTTTCGACGAAAACGCAGCAGTATTAATTAAAGATGACAAGAACCCCAGAGGCACCCGTATCTTTGGGCCGGTAGCAAGAGAGCTTCGTGATAAAGATTACATGAAGATTCTTTCCCTTGCTCCCGAAGTGCTTTAATGGAGGTGCAAAAGATGAATAAAGTTCATGTTAAAACCGGCGATACCGTTGTGGTATTAAATGGTAAAAACCGTGGTAAGCAGGGCAAAGTTATGCAGGTTGCACCGGCTGAAGGCAAGGTTATTGTCGAAGGCGTAAACGTTGTAACAAAGCACGTTAAGCCCCGCAAAATGGGCGAAGCTGGCGGCCTTGTTAAGGCTGAAAGCGCACTCTATGCAGACAAGGTTCAGCTTGTTTGCCCCAAGTGCAACCAGCCCACTCGTGTAGGTCACGAGGGCACAGGCAAAGATAAAAAGCGCGTATGCAAAAAATGCGGCGCTCAGTTTGAATAAGGGAGGGACATAACAGAATGGCAGCAAGAATGAAAGAAAAATACGTTTCTGAAGTAGCTCCTGCTCTCCAGAAGAAGTTCGGCTACAAGAGCGTTATGCAAATCCCGAAGCTTGATAAGATCGTTATCAACGTAGGCTGCGGCGAAGCAAAAGACAACTCCAAGGTTGTTGACTCCATCATGGGCGACCTTATGAAGATTACCGGTCAGAGACCGATTGCTTGTAAAGCAAAGAAGTCCGTTGCGAACTTCAAACTTCGTGAAGGCATGACCATCGGTGTTAAGGTTACACTTCGTGGCGAGAGAATGTATGAATTCTTAGACAGATTCTTCAACCTCGCTCTTCCGCGTGTTCGCGACTTCAGAGGTATTAACCCGAACTCTTTCGACGGCAGAGGCAACTATGCTATGGGCGTTAAAGAACAGCTTATCTTCCCGGAAATCGAGTATGATAAGATCGACGCAGTTCGCGGCATGGATATCTGCTTCATCACAACAGCTAATACAGACGAAGAAGCCAGAGAGCTCTTAACGCTCATGGGCGCTCCGTTCACTAGATAAGGAGGGATTATCGTGGCTAAAACATCTATGAAAGTAAAGCAGGCCAGACCTGCAAAGTATTCCACCAGAGCTTACAACAGATGCAAAATCTGCGGTCGTCCGCACGCTTATCTTCGCAAGTACGGCGTTTGCCGTGTTTGCTTCAGAGAGCTCGCTCATAAGGGCGAAATCCCGGGCGTAAAGAAAGCTAGCTGGTAAAGAGCAATTGCAAAGGAGGAAATAGAATGCAAATCACGGATTCTATCGGTGATATGCTCACCAGAATTCGCAATGCGAACTCTGCAAAGCATGAAACCGTAAAGGTTCCCGCATCCAACATGAAGAAAGCGATTGCTCAAATTCTTGTGGATGAGGGCTTCATCAAAAGCTTTAAAGTAGAAGACGACGGCAAACAGGGTATCATCGAAATCACCCTTAAGTACGGTGCAAACAAAGCTTCTGTTATCACTGGTCTCAGAAGAGTTTCCACCCCCGGTCTTCGTATTTATACAAATTGCGAAGAAATGCCGAAACCCATTGGTCTTGGTATCGCAATTCTTTCCACATCTAAAGGTGTTATGACAGACAAGGCAGCACGCAAAGCTAACGTTGGCGGCGAAGTGCTTGCATACGTTTGGTAAGGAGGTACAGTATGTCTAGAATCGGCAGACAGCCCATCGCTGTTCCCGCAGGCGTCGAAGTTAAAATCGACGGTAGTACTGTTACCGTTAAGGGCCCCAAGGGTACTCTTACCAGAACAGTACATGAAAACATGAACGTTGCTATGGAAGACGGCGCAATCCTTGTTACCCGTCCTGACGACAGCAATGAAAACAAATCCTTACACGGTCTTACCCGTACCCTCATTCACAACATGGTTATCGGCGTAACCGAAGGCTTCAAGAAGGAGCTCGAAGTTAACGGCGTTGGTTACCGTGTTGCAAAGCAGGGCAAGGATCTTGTTATGAATATCGGTTATTCCCATCAGGTTATCATGCCGGAAATCGACGGTATCACCATTGAAGTTCCGGCCCCCAACAAGATTGTTGTTTTGGGTGCAGACAAGCAGATGGTAGGTCAGTTTGCGGCTGAAATTCGCGACAAGCGTCGTCCTGAGCCTTATAAGGGCAAGGGTATCAAATATGCAGATGAGCATATTCGCCGTAAAGAAGGTAAAGCCGGTAAGGGCGGTAAATAAAAGGAGTGTATTTAAATGGTTAACAGGCCTGATAGCAAAAAGGCAAGACAGAAGCGCCACGCAAGAGTTCGCGCAAAGATCTCCGGTACTGCACAGCGTCCGCGTCTTGCTGTTTTCCGTTCACTCCAGCATATTTATGCACAGTTAATCGATGATGTAGCAGGTGTTACTTTAGCAGCAGCTTCTACAACTGAGAAAGACTTCACAGAGTACGGCGGAAACAAAGACGCAGCAAAAGCAGTCGGCAAGCTTCTCGCAGAGAGAGCAGCAGAAAAGAACATCAAAGATGTTGTTTTCGACAGAGGCGGCTACGTATACAGCGGCAGAGTACAGGCTCTCGCCGAAGGCGCTCGTGAGGGCGGCTTAAACTTCTAAGAAAGGAGAAATGACAATGGCTACAAAAATCGACGCATCCACTCTTGAGCTTGAAGAGAGAGTAGTTGCCATCAACCGTGTTTCCAAAACTGTTAAGGGCGGCCGTATCATGAAATTCTCCGCTCTTGTAGTTGTAGGCGACGGCAATGGTATCGTAGGCTTCGGCCTTGGTAAGTCCGGTGAAGTTCCGGACGCTATCCGTAAGGGTATCGAAAACGCAAAGAAGAACCTCATTAAGGTTGCATTAAAGGGTACAACAATCCCCCACGAAATCATCGGTAAGTACGGCGCAGGCGTAGTTCTTATGAAACCCGCAGCACCCGGTACCGGCGTTATCGCAGGCGGCCCCGTTCGTGCAGTTGTTGAGACCGTTGGTATTAAGGACATCCGTTCTAAGGCAATGCGCTCCAACAACCCCTGCAACGTAGTTCGCGCAACTATTGATGGTCTTTCCAGACTTCGCAACGTTGAAGAAGTTGCAGCAATTCGCGGCAAGTCCGTAGAAGATATTTTAGATTAAGGAGGGGCATTTAAATGGCAAACGTAACTGTTACACTTAAGAAGAGCCTTATCGGCAGCAAAAAAGATCAGATTGCCACCGCCCATGCACTTGGTCTTAAAAAAATCGGCGATAAGTCAGTTCAGCCTGACAATGCGCAGACACAGGGTAAGATTAAAAAGATCTCTCATCTTATCGAGGTAACGAATGCTTAAGGAGGTGCGAATATGAAATTGCACGAACTTTCACCGGTAGAAGGCTCTAAGAAAGCGGTTAAGCGCATTGGTAGAGGCCCCGCATCCGGTCAAGGCAAGACTGCAGGTAAAGGTCACAAGGGTCAAAAGGCCCGTGCAGGTCGCGGTATGCGTCCCGGCTTTGAAGGTGGCCAGATGCCGTTACAGCGTCGTATTCCGAAGCGTGGCTTTAACAACATCTTTGCAAAGGAAATCGCAAAGGTTAACGTTTCCGCTTTGAACGATGCTTTCGAAGATGGCGCAACTGTTACAGTTGAAGCTCTCATCGAAAAGGGTCTCATCAAAAAGGCTCTTGACGGCGTAAAAGTATTAGGTAACGGCGAACTCAGCAAAAAACTCACCGTGCAGGTCAACAGCTTTTCCGAGTCGGCAAAGCAGAAAATCGAGGCAGCAGGTGGAAAGGCTGAGGTGATCTGATTATGTTCCAGACGATCATCAATGCGTGGAAAATCGCTGATCTTCGTAAGAAGATGCTTTTCACCGCACTTATCATCTTGATTTTCAGAATCGGTGCAGCGCTTCCCGTTCCTTTCGTCAACATTACAGAGGGCATCATTTCCGACCCGAACGCGAACAACTTCATGACTTATCTTAGCATGATGACTGGTGACGCGTTCAACTACGGTACGATTTTCGCAATGTCCATCACCCCGTACATCAATGCTTCTATTATTATCCAGCTTCTCACCGTTGCGATTCCCGCTTTAGAGCGTCTCGCAAAGGAAGGAGAAGAGGGTCAGAAGAAGATTTCCAGCATTACTCGTTACACAGCGATTGCTCTTGCAGCGCTTCAGAGTACTGCTTACTACTTCTACATCCGTTCTCAGCACTACTTAACCGTGGATGCAAACGGTCAGGCCTTCACCGGCTTTGCTGCTGTATTCCAGGCAATCGTAATCATCCTTTGCTACACCGCTGGCGCTGCATTCTTAATGTGGCTCGGCGAGCAGGTTAACGTAAAGGGTGTTGGCAACGGTATCTCCATGATTCTTTTCGCGGGTATCGTATCCCGCTTACCTATGACCCTCACAGGTCTCTATCAGTACATCGATAAGGGCGGTGCTTACTATGCACTTGTTCCGATTGCGTTCGTTTCCATGCTCCTTATGATTGCTTACATCGTTTGGATGGACAACGCAGAGAGAAGACTTCCCGTTCAGTACGCGAAGCGTGTTGTCGGCAGAAAGATGTACGGCGGTCAGAGCACACATATTCCGATTAAGGTTAATATGTGCGGTGTTCTTCCCATCATCTTCGCATCTTCCATTCTTTCTCTTCCGCCCACCATTGAACTCTTCGTTAAGGAGCCGAACGGCTTCTGGCAGGGCTTCTTCAATGTGTTCAAAACAACACATTGGGCATATGGTATCATGTACTTCGTACTGATTATCTTCTTCGCATACTTCTATGCGGCAATTCAGTACAACCCGATTGAAATGGCGAACAACATCCGTAGAAACAGCGGCGCTATCCCGGGTATTCGTCCCGGTAAGTCCACTTCGGATTACATCGCCAAAGTACTTTCCAGAATCACCTTACTCGGCGCACTTCTTATTTCTGTTATCGCGCTCTTCCCGATTATCTTCTCTCAGATTACCGGTGCTTTCCACCATCAGGTTAACTTAACCCTCGGTGGTACCTCCATCATCATTATGGTTGGTGTTGCATTGGAAACCGTGAAGCAGCTCGAGAGCCAGATGATGATGCGTCATTACAAAGGCTTCTTGGATTAATAGATAAGGAGGAAGTTTTATGAACCTGATTCTTCTCGGCGCTCCCGGCGCAGGCAAGGGTACACAGGCAGAAAAAATCTGCGAAAAGCTTTCGATTCCGGCAATTTCCACCGGCAACATTCTTCGTGAAGCCATGGCAAACGGAACCGAAATGGGACTTAAAGCCAAATCCTTTATCGACGCCGGCAAACTTGTTCCGGACGAGGTTGTTATCGGAATTATCAACGAGAGACTGAAAAAGGATGACTGCCAGAACGGCTTTATCTTAGACGGTTTCCCGAGAACCATTCCGCAGGCAGAAGCGCTTGACGAAATGGGCGTTCGCATCGACCGCGTCATCGACATCGAAGTTGCTGACGAAAAAATCGCTGCAAGACTTTCCGGCAGACGTGTCTGCGGTAAGTGCGGCGCAACCTATCACCTGGCATATAAGAAGCCGAAACAGGACGGCGTTTGCGATTTCTGCGGCGACGCTCTCATTCAGCGCAAAGACGATATGCCGGAAACAGTGCTCGACCGTCTTAAGACATACCACGAGCAGACTGAGCCGTTAAAGGGCTTCTACGAAAAGAAGGGCATCCTTCGCGTAGTAGAAGGTCAGGAGGAAGTTGCAGATACAACTGCTCTCACCTTTAAGGCATTGGAGGATTAAGCATGATAGTGCTGAAAACCGCGCGTGAAATCGAGCTGATTCGAAAAGCTTGTATTATATCGGCGGAAGCGCTACAGTTGGCAGGGGAAGCTGTTAAACCGGGTGTAACCACCTACGAGATTGACAGACTCGCGTATGAGTACATCAAGAAGCAAGGCGCTGAGCCGAACTTCTTGCACCTCTACGGGTTCCCTGCTACCGCATGCATTTCCATAAATGACGAGGTCATTCACGGTATCCCGAGCAAAAAGCGCGTTATCAAGGAAGGCGACATTGTCAGCATTGACTTGGGCGCAAAAGTGGACGGATATAACGGCGACAACGCTGCCACATTTGCAGCCGGAAACATTTCCGAAGCTGCAAAGCGGCTGTGCGACACGACGCGAGAGAGCCTTTATAAAGGCATCGAGCAGGCGGTTGCAGGCGGCAGACTCGGCGATATAGGCTATGCCGTTCAAAGCTATTGCGAGGAAAGAGGCTACGGCGTCATTCGTGAATACACGGGACACGGCGTCGGTGCCAAACTCCATGAAGACCCCAGCGTACCGAATTTCGGAACACCTCATCGAGGTGCACGCCTGTTGCCGGGAATGGTCATTGCTATCGAGCCCATGATAACCCAGGGTTCCAGAGCAATTAAACAGTTACCCGACGGATGGACGGTAAAGACAAGAGACGGCAAATTAGCTGCTCATTTTGAACATACCATCGTCATCACGGCAAACGGTCCGGAAATCTTAACGACGACGGAACATTAACCAAGGGTGACAACGTATGGAATGGAAAAAAGGAACGGTTGTAACCTGCCTTTGCGGTCGAGAAAAAGACCGAAAGCTTTGTGTCGTCGGTTTACAAGACGGATACTTGCTTCTCTGTGACGGAAAAGAGCGCAGGCTCGAAAAGCCGAAACGCAAAAATCCGAAGCATGTAGAAACAACAAACACCCTCTTACAAAACAGGCAAATGCAAACAAACAAGGCACTTAGACAAGCGTTAAAGTAATTTTCTGGAGGCTTTACTTATGTCAAAACAGGATATGATTGAAATTGAAGGTACAGTCGTTGAGGCTCTCCCGAACGCACAGTTCCAGGTTGAGCTTGAAAACGGTCACCAAATTTTAGCCCATATTTCCGGCAAGTTGCGCATGAACTTCATCCGCATTCTTCCGGGCGATAAAGTGACGGTCGAAATGTCGCCATATGACCTCACACGCGGGCGTATTACATGGCGTTCCAAATAAGAAACAGTTATCAATGTTCTTTATTTTAAGAAGGAGGTATTCCCAATGAAAGTCAGACCTTCTGTCAAAAAGATTTGCGAAAAGTGCAAAATTATTAAGCGCAAGGGCAAAGTCATGGTTATCTGTGAGAACCCCAAGCACAAACAGCGCCAGGGCTAATAAAAAGCCCTGCATGATCGTTGTTAAAGATCTAAACAACGATGCTGCATATGCTGCACTTTAAGAAAAATCAAATTTTAAAGGTAAAAATTACCGCATCAAATGGAGGTGCAACTGTAAATGGCACGTATTTCAGGTGTTGATTTACCGAGAGATAAGAGAGTCGAAATCGGCCTTACCTATATCTACGGAATCGGCAGAAAAACTGCAAGCGACATTATTGCCGCAACAGGTGTAAATCCCGACACTCGTGTTAAGGATTTGACCGAAGAAGATGTAGCAAAGCTTCGTGAATACATTGAGCACAATGTAAAGGTTGAAGGTGACCTTCGCCGTGACACAGCTTTTGACATTAAGAGACTTATTGAAATCGGTAGCTACCGTGGTGTCCGTCATAGAAAGGGACTTCCGGTTCGCGGCCAGACTTCTAAAAACAACGCACGTACCCGCAAGGGTCCGAAGAAGACCATTGCGAACAAGAAGAAATAAAGGAGGGATTTTGTAATGGCTACTGCAACAAAAAAAGGCGCTACTTCTCGTAGACGTCGTGAACGCAAAAACATTGAAAAAGGTGCAGCGCATATTCAATCCACCTTTAACAACACAATCGTAACCATCACAGATGTTCAGGGCAACGCTGTTTCCTGGGCAAGTGCCGGCGAAATGGGCTTCAGAGGTTCTAAGAAATCTACTCCCTTCGCAGCACAGACCGCTGCTGAGACCGCTGCAAAGATTGCAATCGATCACGGCATGAAGACTGTTGAAGTTTACGTTAAGGGCCCGGGTTCAGGCCGTGAAGCTGCTATCCGCGCTTTACAGACCGCTGGTCTTGATGTAACCATGATTAAAGACGTTACACCGATTCCGCACAACGGCTGCCGCCCGCCCAAGAGAAGAAGAGTTTAATTCGGAGGTGTAACTTATGGCAAGATATACAGGTGCGGTTTGCAAGCTGTGCCGCCGCGAGGGCAAGAAGCTTTTCCTCAAAGGCGAACGCTGCTACACTGGCAAGTGCGCATTTGACCGTCGCAGCTATGCGCCCGGTCAGCACGGTCAGAGCCGCAAAAAGAATTCAGAATATGGCTTGCAGCTTCGCGCTAAGCAGCAGGCTCGCCGTTACTACGGCATCCAGGAAGGTCAGTTCTACAAGTACTTCCTCATGGCTGAACACCAGAAGGGCATGACCGGTGAAAACCTTCTCAGAATCTGCGAAAGCAGACTTGACAACGTGGCTTACCTTCTCGGTTGGGCTTCTTCCAGAGCAGAAGCTCGTCAGCTCACCACTCACGGTCATTACCTTGTTAACGGCAACAAAGTGGACATTCCGTCCTACCTTTTAAAGGCTGGCGACGTTGTTTCCATCAGCGAAAAGAGCCGTGACAGCGAAAAGATCAAGGCTGTTCTTGAAGCTAACGGCGCACGTCCCGTTCCGGAATGGTTAGATAAGAGCGAAGACATGAGCGCTAAAATCGTTAAGCTTCCCGACAGAGAGCAGATCGAAGTTCCTGTTGAAGAACATCTTATCGTTGAGTTCTATTCTAAATAATCTCTTTTGGATTTTTAGACAGCTACGATTATACGAAAAACTTCGAGCAATGTCTCGATTTTACGATAGGAGGGTTTTAAATGATAGGAATTGATAAGCCCAATATAGAAGCACTTGATTTGTCAGCGGACGGTACCTACGGACGCTTTACAATGGAACCGCTTGAGAGAGGCTACGGTACAACCCTTGGCAACTCTCTTCGCCGCGTTCTCCTTTCTTCTCTTCCGGGTTATGCAATCACATCCGTTAAAATCGACGGTGTGCTGCATGAATTCTCCACTGTAGAAGGCGTAAAGGAAGACGTTACAGAAATCGTTTTGAATTTGAAAGGTGTTATCCTTCGCATTCAGGGCGACGGTCCCAAGACGCTTTACGTTGAAGCAACTGGCAAAGGCGTAGTTACCGCGGGCGACATCAAAACAGATTCTGAGGTTGAGATTCTCAATCCGGACCATCTGATTGCAACGCTCTCCGAGGGTGCAACGCTCAACATGGAGTTAACTGCTGATCGCGGCCGCGGCTATGTTTCCGCAGAGCGCAACAAGCAGATGATGCAGCCGGCTATCGGCACCATCGCAATCGACTCCATCTACACACCCGTATTAAAGGTAAACTATACCGTTGAAAATACACGTGTAGGGCAGATCACCGACTTTGACAAATTGACACTCGAGGCGTGGACCGACGGCTCCATCTCCGCGAAGGAAGCTGTTTCCCTCGGCGCCAAGATTCTCACTGAACACCTCAATCTCTTTGTTGACCTTTCCGACGAGGCTGGCAACACCGAGATTATGGTAGAGAAAGATGACGACGGAAAAGAAAAAGCACTTGAGATGACCATCGAAGAGCTTGACCTCTCCGTTCGTTCCTTCAACTGCCTGAAGAGAGCAGGTATTAACACAGTTGAAGATTTAATCAACAAATCAGAGGAAGATATGATGAAGGTTCGCAACCTCGGCAGAAAGTCTCTTGAAGAGGTTATCGCAAAGCTTGCGTCCTTAAACTTCACTCTCCGTAAGGAAGACGAATAAGAAGGAGTGATATAGATGCCCGGAACCAGAAAACTCGGCAGAACTACGGATCACCGTAAAGCAATGCTCAGAGGCATGGTAACCTACCTTTTAGAAAACGGTAAGGTTGAAACAACTGTTACTAGAGCGAAAGAAGTTCGCGCTATGACAGAAAAGATGATTACAATTGCAAAGGTAAACAACCTTAGCAATAAACGTCAGGTTTTGGCTTACGTAACAAAGCCCCAGGTTGTAACCGACCTCTTTGATAAGATTGCCCCCAAATACGCAGACGTAAACGGCGGCTATACTCGTATCATCAAGACCGGTACACGCAGAGGCGATGCTGCTGAAATGTGCATCATCGAACTTGTGGAGCCCAAAGCTGAGTAATCAGACTTAAATTTATGTAAAAAAGGCAGATACCAAATACGGCATCTGCCTTTTTCTCTTTGGCAAATGTGAAATCACGCAAAACACTTGCACCATGCACTTAAGTTTGCTATAATATACTGCATCCCAATGAAGGAACTGTATAGTTTCGTCTTTGCGATTTAAGAAAACTTTTTTTCTTGTAAAAAGTTTTCTCTTTGCACCGGGTGGTGCAAATTCACTTTTAAAAATACGCTTCTAAGGAAAAGAATTTTGCTTTCTGCGGAAAGCAATTTGGGACGCTGTCCCAAAACCCTGCCACTTTTAAAAAAGTGGACAAAATTTTTCATGTAAAGATGCGTATAGGACGACTTGTGAAAAAGCAGGTTGTGCGAACTATTGGTAAAAAGTTTGCACTGTGTACCCCGTGATTGCCCGTCAGGGCTTCCTGACATGCGGATATGGCGGAATTGGCAGACGCGCTAGACTTAGGATCTAGTACCTCGGTGTGCAGGTTCGACCCCTGTTATCCGCACCAAAAAGCACCTACAACCTAAAAGTTGTAGGTGCTTTTTTATATCTATAGAGTGTTAGTGGATTAAACCTGCGAAGGTCAAAGCGTAAAGGAAACAATTCAGTGAATTTTTCTTGCCTTGCAACTTTTGCGTCGAAATGATAAAATATTTAAAAGAATTTAACGTAAAGCTTGACTTCTACCTTACGTAAAAGCGTAAAATCGTCGTGGAAAGGAGCTGGAATCCGGTGAAAATAAAAGAATTGCGAGAAGTAACAGGTCTTACGGATCGCACCATACGATATTATATGGAGGAGGGGCTTTTGACCCCTGCTTTTTCAGAAAATTATGTTGGAAGAAAATCCTATAATTTCACAATGGCGGATGCAGAAATTTTGCGGCAGATTTCAGTGCTCCGTAAATTTGGATTTTCCATAGAAGAAATTAAGGCGATAGAAGCGCAAAACGGCAAGACGGCAAAAATTATAGAGGGCGTGCACGCGCGAAAAAAGAAGTGCATCGAAGAGGAACAGAATGCACTGGAAATTTTAGATAAATTAGAACACAACAGAGAATATACCTTGCCGGAGCTGGCACAAACCATGGCAGCATTTTCTGCCGGCAAGTCTTTGCCCAAAGAGGATAATCGAAATAAACTGGAACGATTTTTTAAAAAGCATAAAAAAGGATTTTTTACACTTGGCAAAATATTAGATATTTTAGTGTTCATTGGTACTATGCTGGCTTCGGGAACATGGTTGTATATGTTCTTAACAGAGTGGAAGTATCCTCACATAAGGCCGGAGGTATCCCACCCTGTTTTTTGGATTATTATAGCCTATATCATGATAGGTGCCCCGATCATTTGCGGTATTGTGTGTTTAATTATAAGAAGTTTTGACTCAAAAAAAGCAAAAAAATTTCCTATATACGGGTGCTTTTGCCTGTGTGTTTTGCTGTGTACAATATTGCCGAGTGGCTTTTTAGGAAATTTTGCATTACCTATTGAATCCGAAACCAGAGAACTAAGCCATTATAATCAGATAGACGAATTTGCTTTGGAGCGGGACGGCTTTTATTTAAGCCTGTTGCCACCCCGACAATTTTCTTTTGAGAAAACAGAAGGTCTTTTAGAAGAGTATTATTATCGTTGCCGCGCTACCTTTAATGTTACGACAGATATATATGCTGAGTGGAGTTTTTCCGAAAAAACGTTTCGCACAGAAATACAGCGAGTTTCTATGCTATATGATGCATGGAAAAATCCAACGGATGAGTATTGGACAACAGAAACCTTGCAAAAAGGAAACTATATCTGCCTTATGCGTTACCATGTGGACGAACGTGAAGGCAAAACAACAAAACCTTTTGAACCGGTAGATAACAGCTATACGTTTTATATTTTTGCCTATGATGAGAAAAACCAAAAAATTCGCTATATTGTCTGCGACAGCATGGAAAACGGTGCAGACCAGCCGTACTACCTCACATTAGATTGGTGAACTAGAGCAAAAGAACTCCCGAACCTTAACTGAAAGATTCGGGGGTTCTTTTTAATCATTTGTTAAATCACCGTTGCCGCTGACGGGGATGGCGTCACCCAGATAGGTGGGGTCGGGTTTGACGATGCCGGTTAGGAATTCCTTATTGCGCGCTAAGATTTCGCGAATCCCACGCTTCAGCGCTCCACCGTAGGTGTGATAATCGGAGGGCACGCCGTAGGCTTCCAGTCCTAGGGAACGGGCGATATAAATGGCACGGGAGAGGTGATACTCCTGCGTGACAATGAGGATTTTCTTGGCTTTAAAGATGTCACGCGCACGGTACATGCTCTCATAGGTGGAAAAGCCTGCATGATCCATAAAGACATCTTCCGAGGCGATGCCGGCGTCTATGGCGTATTGCTTCATCGTGCCGACTTCGTTATAATTTTGCTTGCCGTGGTCGCCGCTCATCAAAAGCTTGGGTGCCGCACCTGCCTTATAAAGCGCTATACCACCATCCAAACGGTCGCGGAGCATATCACTGGGCACACCGTCCGACCAAACGCGACAGCCGAGCACCAGAATGCAGTCCACATCCTCGAGCGTGGCGGCATCTTCCTGCGAAAGCATATAGGGCTTGGCACTGTGTACCACATAGAAATTGACGGAAAGCGCATAAATCCCTACCACAAGGCAAAGACTGAGCAAAACAAGTAGGTAGATTTTTAAAGTTTTCTTCTTTTTTGTCTGTTCCATAAAATTTTCCGTCCTTTCTCTTTATAAGAGGAATGTACCATGCGCCACAGGAAAAGTCAAGCTTTCGGAAACAGAAATAAAAAAGGACTGCAAAATGCAGTCCTTAAAAATTTACATGGGAGGCATCATGCCGTCAGCGCCGCCCATCATTTGAGAGAGCGCACTGGGCTTTTTCTCTTTTTTGGGCTTAAAGGGAGGCGGATTCTTGAGCTTCTCGAGCGCCTTTTTGCCGGAAGAAGAACCGTAAAGATATTTGTTGACGAGGACAACCAGCTGGCTCATATCGTCACACATATATTCTTTTGCGGTTTCAATCATTTCGGGGTCATTTTCCATTTTGCCTAAAATGGATACCACGATGAGGCTCTGGGTATCGTTGAGTGCGCTTTCGTAAATATCGTTGAGAATACGGAAGAGCTTGTTGCACTCTTTGCCGTTGCGGCTCTTAATGGTTTTGATAATGAGGGGTGTTGCGTGTTCCTCAAAAAAATCCTCTGCGAAGAAATCACCATATTTTTCGAAGTTATCGCGATAGGGCTCTTTGAGTTCGGGATAGAGCGCTAAAAGCCGATTCGCAAGCGTGTTGGAATCGTAGCTCTGGCTGCCGTTGCGAGCGGCACTTCTGGAAACAGGCGCTTGTGTTTTTACCTTTTTGGTTTTTGCAGCTGCCTTTTTGGAAAATCTGTTCTGAATGGTTTCATTGAACTCGTTGCAAAGAGATTTTACATCGCGCTCCTCCAAATCCTCCAAATCGAAGAAGTTGGTGGAAACCTTTTGAAAATCTTCCTCAGAGGGTTCTTCCGCTGCATCGGCAAAATAAAGCAATGCCTGATTGCCGAAAAACTCCATGCGGATTCTGCCTTTGTCGCCTGTGAAGTCTACATAAGTGTGATCTTCCACGCGGCTAACGGGGCAATCCGTCGCACCGATACCCTCCGGACGAACGACGGCAAAGCCGTTGTCCTCCATAACGGTTTTTGTATCTCTTAAAATTTGCTGTATTGCATTTTCTAATGTAAGCATTTGAAAACCTGCCTTATTTTAAAGTCACTTTTCAGTCAAAGTAAAGTATACCATATATTTTTCGATTTGTCATTCTTTTTTTAACTTAGAATTGCAAAAACACCGGGAATATGCTATTATTTAAAAGTATATAGATAGCCTGAGGTGATTAAATAATGAAAAAGGCATTAGTTTTATTCGGCGGTGCTTCCAGTGAGCATGAGGTTTCTTGTGTTTCGGCAAAGTTCGTCGCAGAAAATATTCCGAGAGATTCTTATGAGGTTTTGCTGGTCGGCATCAGCAAGGCAGGCGAGTGGTTCCTCTATGAGGGCGATACCAAAATGTTGCCCGAGGATGCTTGGCTCGAGGATAAGGCACATTGCAAGAAAGCTGTGCTTTCTCCCGACCGCAAGGACCACGGACTTTTGATTTTTAAGGAGAACGGCGTGGAATGTGTGAGAATCGACGTTGCATTCCCCGTGCTTCACGGCAAATACGGCGAGGACGGCACCATGCAGGGCCTTTTTGCTTTGGCAGGTATTCCCTTTGTCGGCTGTGATACCCTTTCCTCTTCCATGAGCATGGATAAGGCAGTGACCAATCTTGTGATGGATTTTGCCGGCGTGGCACAGGCAAAATGGCTTGCCGTTACCAAGGCCGCTTATGAAGAAAATCCCGAAGCATTTTTAGAAGCTGCACCCGAAAAGCTTGGCTTCCCGATTTTCATAAAGCCTGCGAATGCAGGTTCTTCTGTGGGCGTTTCCAAAGCAGAAACCCCGGCAGAACTCAAAAAAGCTATGGAAATCGCCTTGCGCGAGGATGACAAGGTCGTTGCAGAGGAAGCGATTAACGGTTTGGAAATTGAGTGTGCCGTGCTCGGCAATACACATCCCACCGCTTCTGAGGTCGGTGCGATTCTGCCGAAAAAAGCCTTTTACGATTATGAAGCCAAATATTTAGACGATTCCAGCGAATTGCAGATTCCGGCACAGATTCCGCCCGAAAAGCAAAAAGAAGTGCAGAAAACAGCCGTTAAGGTCTATGAGGCATTGGGCTGTCGCGGTCTTTCCCGCGTAGACTTCTTTTTAGAGCGCGGCACGGATCGTGTCTTATTAAACGAAATCAACACCCTGCCGGGCTTCACCGCTATCAGTATGTATCCGAAACTGACTATGCGCAGAATGGATGCCGAAACACTGATGAAAACGCTGTTGGAGCTTGCAGAGCAAGAGGCATAAGGAAAAAATATGGGAACAGAAAAGCAAAAGGTGACCGTGCATATTCGCAATGCACAGCTTGTGGACGGTCAACCGGAAAATATAGAAATGACGGTTGTCGGCGAGGCCTATGCCGAGGACAATCGCATCGCCATATGCTATGAGGAATATGACGAGGAGATGCAGAAAATTGAAACGGTGGTACGTGCCGAAGCGGATAAGTTCGTTTCCGTGACACGAAGCGGCGCTTATCAGAGCCAGATGCTCTTTGAAAGGGGAAAGCGCAACACGAGCGTTTACTCCACGCCCTACGGCGACCTTGTAATGGGGATGTACACCAAAACGATTGAAAATACGCTTCCTTTAGAGGGTGCCATAAACGGCACACTGTCCTTTTCCTATACCACGGATTTTGCAGGGCAGGGCGGTATCGAAAACGCCATGACCTTAAAGGTAGAAGCAAAATAAAAACAAAAAGAGGATGCTTTTGGCATCCTCTTTTTTTATTTGCACAGTGTTACTATAGGAAAAAAATACTTATCTTCTTTTTTGCAAAGCGGAAAGCAAAAGAGAAACAGAAATAGCAGAGGTATCTGCAAAAGAAAAGCCGGAAGCTCTTTTTTGAGCTTCCGGCATAAGTTTTATTTCCACGGATTGTTGGGATCGGGGTCTTTCGGGTCCCAACCACGGCGGCTGTCGTTTACATCAATACGTGTGGGTGTGGGCTTTTCAAGCGGTTCTTTTTCGTCACTGTCATAAATGGTGACAACAGTGCCGGACGGGCAGTTATCGTGAATCCACTTGGAATCCTCTACTGCCAAACGGATGCAGCCGAGAGAAGCCGGCTCGCCGAGCTTGTTGTATTCCTCATATTCCAAGGAATCCTTGGACTGCTTTACATAGGGCACGGAGTGGAAGAGGTAAGGACCGTCGATGCGGGTCGCATACTGACCGTAAACATTGCCGGAAAGTAAACGCCACTCATAGCGTTCAGAGATGACATAGGTGCCGGTGGGGGTTTTGTCATCAATACCGACGGAGCAAACGAAGGCTTTTACGGGCTTCTGATATTCGCCCTGTTCGTTGCGCTCATAAACGGTTACAATGTTCTGCTTGCGATTTACGCGGACATAATAGGGAGAAGTTGCCTTTTCTTTGAGCTGGGGCGCTTCTACCAAGTACTTGTCCGCAACATAACCTGTACTGCCGCCAACCTCTACTCTGTACCAGCCGTTGGAGGTGTGACCCGTAACGTGTACGGGGCCTTCTTGACCAACCATACCGACTTTAGCGGAGTTGGCATCGGGTGCACTGCGCACATTTAAAGTAACGGTGGTGGAGAACATGTCGATTTTATAGGGGTGAACGGTTGCATCACCGACAGCTTCCTCCTGCGGTTCTGTGACCGGGTCAGTCTGCGGTGCGGCGGGCTGAACATCGGTTACCTCAGGGGTAAAGGTGCCGCCCTGTGCCTGCTGTTTTTGACGGAAATGCTGTACCAAAAAAGCAGTCAAGACACAAACAAGTGCAACGGCTAAAGCGACAATGACAATAATCAAAGCCTTGTTTTGCGGCTGCTTGCTTCCGCGGGTTCTTTGCGGGGGTGCAGGCGGTCTTTTTTCATATTGTGAACTGAATTTCATAAGAATCATCCTTCTTTTTATAAATCCCTAAACGGAGCGTATACACATATAGTATAGCTATTTTCCCTGTGCTTTGTCAAGAAATTTGCGAAAAGATTGCGGTAAATTTTAAGCTTTTCCCTTTTCTACGCACGCCCAAAAGGTGACGCCGTTTTCCGCATTTTCCACCCCGTAGGGTGCGCCGTGCAGTTTCTCGATTTCTCCTACAATCGAAAGCCCGAGACCGAAGCGGCCTTCCTTTCGGGAATGTGCTTTGTCGGCTCTGTAAAAGCTCTGCCAAACCTTTTCCAAATCCTCCTCGGCAATGGGCTTGCCGGTATTGAAAACTGAGAATTTTAAGAATTTTTCATCATAAGGCGTAACGGAAACCTTGATTTTCTTTTCGCCCGCAGCGTGAGAACAGGCGTTTTGTATATAGTTGTTAAATACCATGCGAATTTTAGAGCTGTCGGCAAAAACGGGCGCAGATTCGGGAAAATCGGTTTCTACCGTGATGCCCTTTTCCTCAAAGGAAAGCGCCGAAGCAGTGAGATAATCCTGCATCATGGCACAAAGGTCAAAGTTCTCCTTTTGCACCTGCATGGCACCTGCCTCGTATTTAGAAAGCTCTAAAAGCTCCAATACCAAGGTGTTCATGCGTGCGGCTTCGCCCTCGATAATTTTACAGTATTCTACGGCTTTTTCGCTTTTCCCGTTCTCGGCAAGAAGCTGTGCGCCCTCCGCATAACCGCTGATAATCGAAATCGGCGTTTTTAATTCATGCGAAACACTGGCAATAAAATCCTTACGCATTTTTTCGAGTGCGTGTTCTTTTTCAATATCTTTTTGAAGCTGGGCGTTCTTTTGATTTAAATCCTCGAGCGTATCTTTTAACGAATCCGACAGGCGGTTGATACTGCCCGAAAGCTCTCCGATTTCATCCGCCGCACCGGTTTTGCATTTGCGTGTGAAATCCATATCGGCAATGCCTTTGGTTACGTCGCGCATTTCAATCAGCGGCTTCGTAAAGCGTCCGGTGTAAAAATACATGAAACAGAGCGCAAAAAGCAGAGCCGCCGCACTGGTGCAGGTGGTTAAAAGAATCGCGGTTTTGGTGTTTTCGTCTACGGTGCTCATCTTGGAATACATTTCGAGGGTGTTTCCATTCGGCAGGACACGGTCATAAACTAAAAATACCGCGTTTTCTCGCTCGAAGCGGCGGGTCTCAAAGGAAGAGCCGTCTTTTAAATATTCTCTGTCGGAAATGGTAACCTTACCGATTGCCGAAGAAAATTCCGACTTCCCGAAGTAGACCTGTTGACCGTCTTTGCGGTAAATATCGAGGCTTACACCGTTTTCCTTTTCAAGTGTCGAAAGCTTGGAAAGAAAGGTGGGGTCATCCTCGGCAACGGTTTCTGCGCTGTCCGCGACGCGGAGCATGGTGCGCTTTGCCGATTGTGCATAGAGCAGGGGAAGCGCGAAGCGGTTCAGACCCAAAAAGAGCAGAATCGCACAAAGGAAAATCAGCGCGACGCGTGTGAATAATTTGACGCGAATACTGCGAAATTTCGGTTTCTTTACGTTACGCATTGGCATTCTCCTGAATCTTATAGCCTACGCCGTAGACCGTTTTCAGATGCGCCGTACCCCATTGCCCGAGCTTGGTGCGCAGTCTTGCCACGTGAGAATCCACCGTGCGCGTATCCCCGAAAAAGTCCATGCCCCAAACATCGTCGAGTAGCTGTTCGCGATTATACACTCTGCCAATGTGAGAAAGCAGTTTTAAAAGGATGCTGTATTCTTTGGGCGTCAAATCCACAAGCTCCCCGTGCAAAAGCACTTCGTGGGCTTCCTCGTCTAAGGAAAGACCCCAATAGGTTTTTACGTTGTCGGCACTTTGCTGGGTATGCGGTGCGCCCTCGTGCCGTCTGAGCAGAGCTTCCACGCGCTTCACTAAAACGGCAGGACTGAATGGCTTGGTAACATATTCGTCCGCCCCGGCGTCAAAGCCCGTGAGCTGGTCAAAATCTTCACTGCGTGCCGAAAGCAAAAGAATCGGTACATCGGAGGTTTTGCGAATGGTGCGCGTGACCTCCCAGCCGTCCGGCTCCGGCATCATAATATCTAAAATGCAAAGCGCAATGTCGGGATGCTCCGCGAAAACAGAAAGCGCCTCTGCGCCGCTTTCCGCCTCTAAAACCGTATAGCCTGCCCCCGTTAAAAAGTCGGAAACAAGATTTCGAATGAGCATTTCGTCATCGGCTATTAAAATCTTTTTCATAAAGAAACACCGCCCTTTTGCCTATTGTAGCATAAAAGGACGGTGTAGTTCAATGATTCTACTGTATTATTTTAAAACCCTTTGCAGTGCCGGTTGGTTGAGCGCCATGGACAGCGGAATGCCGCCGACATAGCAAACGACAAGCTCTCCGAGACCGACCCATGCGGCGTTAAGCAGATAGCCCTGCACGGAAAATCCCTCGGGTAAGAAGAAGGTGATTTCTGCACCGACAATGAGGGCGTTGAAAATCACGGGAAAGAGGAGGGATAAAAGCGGCAGATTTTTAAAGCGAATGTTGCGCGTCAGGTAAGAGCATCCGGCGGCGAGCAGGGTGGCAAGTGTACCGAGCACGACATCTAAAATCATCGGGCTGCTGAGGTTGCCGAGAAAACAGCCAATCGCAAGGCCGGGAATGGCGGCAGGGGTGAAAGCGGCAAGTACGGTAAGGGCTTCCGAAAAACGGAACTGCACGGGACCGTATGCCAGATTCAGCGCCGCGGCAACGTAGGTGAGCGCCGCGTAGAGGGCGGCAATCAGCGCACTCTGCACGATAAAACGGGTCTTTTGTTTTTTCATATTCTTTTGTCTCCTTAGTTTTGATTTGATGCGCCGAAAGACACATCGGTCGGGAGGTTTTCGAACCGACCGCTCAAAGGAAAATGTATTTTTGAGCTATAAAATTATACAAAATTAAAAGGAAAAAGTCAAGGATAGCGAAAATAGATAAAAATTGTCTATCGCATAAAATGAAAAAAGCGGCGCAAATCGTGCACCGCTGTTCTTTTCTTATTCCACGTGATTTTCGGTATGCCATTTTGCGTGATTTTTAATGGCGGTAAAGCTTTCATCACTGATGACGTGCTCAATTTTGCAGGCGTCGTTGATTGCGATATCCTCGGGTACGCCGAGTGCAATTAAAAGATGAGAAAGCACAGTGTGACGCTCGAAAATTTTCTTTGCAATATATTCGCCGTCTGCGGTAAGATGCAGGTTACCGCCGTCCTCAACCTCTAAAAAGCCACCTTTTTTGAGGATGCCGACTGCGCGGCTGACGCTGGGCTTGGAGAAAGCCATTTCCTCGGCAATATCGATGGAGCGCACCGATTTCCCGTTTTGGGAGAGCCTGTAAATGGTTTCTAAATACATTTCGCCCGATTCCTGTAATGCCATTTCTTTCATCCTCTTTTGCTAAGTCTTTCTATCATGATAACATAAATGTGCACAACTTGCAAGACGGTAAAAAACTGTGTTAAACAACTGACAAATTTTCAAAAATCTATTGACAGATTTTTTATTTTGCTGTAAACTGTAAACAGTTAGCTAAGACTAACCCTAAATCCCGAAGACGAAAGGAGCATGCACATGCCGTTAACACTTGCAGAAATCGGTGAAACCGTTTCCGTCCGTAAGGTCGGCGGTAATCCTGAAACGAAGAAGCATCTGGAAAATTTAGGTTTCGTTGCCGGCGCAAATGTGCGCGTCGTTTCAGTCAGCAGCGGAAATTTTATTGTTATTGTGAAAGAGACACGCGTTGCGGTTAGCCGCGAATTAGCGCAGAAAATTCACGTCGCATAAGGTAGGAGGAGAAGCATGAAAACACTTGCAGAAGCCAAGGTCAAAGAAACCGTCGTTGTAAAGAAGTTGCACGGCGAAGGCGCAGTCAAACGCCGCATCATGGACATGGGCATCACCAAAAACACCGAAGTGTATATCCGTAAGGTTGCACCTTTGGGCGATCCGGTTGAAATCACCGTTCGTGGTTACGAGTTATCCCTTCGTAAAGCAGAAGCGGAAAATATCGAAATTGAATAAAAAGAAAAAATTATATTTTTTTGCATAGTGGTTAGCTAACACTAACCGAAAGAAGGAGGATGAAATATGGGCATTACGATTGCGCTGGCTGGTAACCCCAACAGCGGTAAAACCACACTCTTTAATGCCTTGACCGGATCAAATCAATATGTCGGCAACTGGCCCGGCGTTACGGTCGAAAAGAAAGAGGGCAAGCTTAAAAAACATCAGGATGTTACACTTACCGACTTACCCGGTATTTATTCGCTCTCTCCCTACACCTTAGAAGAGGTTGTAGCTCGAAACTATCTTATGGAAGAACAGCCCGACGTTATCTTGAATATCGTCGACGGCACAAACCTTGAACGTAACCTTTACTTAACCACCCAGCTCACAGAGCTTGGCATCCCGGTTGTAGTTGCGGTCAACATGATGGACGTTGTTCGCAAGAGCGGCGACAAAATCAACTTGAAAGAGCTTTCTAAAGCGCTTGACTGCCCGATGGTGGAAATCTCCGCATTGAAGGGCACAGGCATTGACGAAGCGGCCGATACAGCGATTGAAACCGCAAAGCAGGGCAAACACATTCCGACCCACACCTTTACCGGCGCTGTAGAGCACGCTTTGGCTCATATCGAGGAAGCTGCTTTGGCAGACATTCCGGAAGAGCAGAAACGTTTCTTTGCCGTAAAGCTTTTTGAGCGTGACGACAAAGTAATGGAACAGCTCAAGCTTTCCGACGAAGTAAAAGCACAGTTGGAAGCTGAAATCCAAAAGGCAGAAACAGAATGTGATGATGACAGCGAAAGCATCATCACCAATGAAAGATATATTTATATCGCTTCCATTTTAAAGGGTACATACAAGAAGAAACAGGCTGGTGAGCTTTCCGTTTCCGATAAAATCGACCGTGTGGTTACCAACCGTTGGGCGGCACTTCCGATTTTCGCCGTAGTTATGTTCCTTGTATACTTTATTTCTTGGACAACAGCCGGTACATGGGTGACCGACTTCACCAATGACGGCCTCTTTGGCGACGGCTTCCACCTCTTCGGCATCGGCAATAAGCAGTACGAAGAAGAAATGAATGCCTATGCCGGCGAAACCATCTTCACAGACGAATTCTTACAGACCTTAGAAATGGCAAACGATGCTGAAGTCATCGGTGCTGACGAAGTTTTAGAAGCTGCACAGGAAGGCGACTTCAGTGCTTTCGATGAAGCTTTCGGCAGCTATGCAGACGCACTCGAAGAAAACGGCTTTGAAGTAGCAGATCACGTAGAAGCCGCTATGGAAAATGCACCCGCTACAGAAGATTACGGCGTATGGGTACCCGGTATTCCGGTACTTGTTACCGCAGGTCTTGACAAAATCAACTGCGCACCCTGGCTCGAAAGCCTCTTAGTAGACGGTGTTGTCGGCGGTGTCGGCGCAGTTCTCGGCTTCGTTCCGCAGATGATGCTTCTCTTCATCGCCCTTGCTTTCTTAGAAGGCTGTGGCTACATGGCTCGTGTAGCTTTCGTATTAGACAGAATCTTCAGAAAGTTCGGTCTTTCCGGTAAATCCTTCATCCCGATGCTTATCGGTACAGGATGCGGCGTTCCCGGCATCATGGCTTCCAGAACCATTGAAAATGAACGCGACAGACGTATGACCGTTGTAACGACGACCTTTATCCCTTGCGGTGCTAAGCTTCCGATTGTTGCAATGATTGCGGCGGCACTCTTCGGCAATGCTTGGTGGGTAGCACCCAGTGCATACTTCATCGGTATGGCGGCTATCGTTATCTCCGGTATCATGCTGAAAAAGACCAAACTCTTCTCCGGCAATCCCGCACCGTTCGTTATGGAGCTTCCGGCTTACCACTTGCCCACAGCTTCCAACGTATTCCACAGCATGTGGGAGAGAGCAAGCTCCTTCATTAAGCGTGCAGGCACCGTTATCTTGCTTTCCTCCATTATCATTTGGGCTGGTTCTTCCCTCGGCTTCGTAGACGGCGCATTCGCCTTCGATCCCGAAATGGAACTCGAATGCAGCTTGCTTGGTAAGCTCGGCGCCTTCATCGCTCCGATCTTCGCACCGCTTGGCTTTGCAAACATCAAAGCAACCGTTGCTACCATCATGGGTCTTGTTGCAAAAGAAGAAGTTGTTGCCGTATTCGGCGTACTCGACTTCGGCGGTATGACAAAGCTTGCGGCTTACTCCTTCCTCGTATTCAACCTTCTCTGTGCACCTTGCTTCGCCGCAATGGGCGCGATCCGCAGAGAAATGAACAGCGCAAAATGGACCGCATTCGCTATCGGTTATCAGACCTTATTCGCTTATGTAGTTGCTCTTATCATCTTCCAGATTGGTTCGGCTGTAACCGGCAACTTGCAAATCGTCGGCTTGATTGTTGCGATTGCTCTTATCGCGGCTATGGGCTACATGCTCTTCAAACCCTATAAGGAATCCAACACCTTAACCACTAAGGTAAAAATCAACCGTAAATAAAACCATAGAAAGGAGCGTTTGCCATGCTTGCTTGGCTTTCCCAGAATATCGGTACAATCGTTGTTCTTGCATTATTGATTCTCGTCGTTGTGGCAATTATCGTGCACAAAGTGCGCGAAAGAAAAAAAGGCGGCGGCTCCTGTTCTTGCTCCGGCGGCTGTTCCGGCTGTCCGATGAGCGGCGCGTGCCACGATACAGAGAAAAAATAATAAGCCAACTTTCATTTGTTAATCCCTTTTTAATTTCCTTCCCTTAAAGACAAAGACGGCGCATTTGCCTTTGGCAATGCGCTGTTTTTGCGGGATTTTTTTGATATGGTTTTAGCCTCTACTGAGAGCGGAAGATGCCGCCGCAGAGAAGTGCTGTATAGAATACCATAAAAGAAAACGGTACTTTTTCGCAGTTCGTGCTCCACAGGAAAGCAAAGCTCGGCTGGAAAATGTAGAAGAGAAACCGAAAAAACTATTGACAAGAACGCACTTTCCCTATATAATAAATAGGTATTCTGCATGGGCCATTAGCTCAGTTGGTTAGAGCATCCGGCTCATAACCGGACGGTCCGGGGTTCGAGTCCCTGATGGCCCACCATTTCCGGTTATCAAAACAAAATATAGGGGTATAGCTCAGTTGGTAGAGCAGCGGTCTCCAAAACCGCGTGCCGAGGGTTCAAGTCCTTCTGCCCCTGCCAAAAAATAAGACACCGATTTTTCGGTGTCTTATTTTTTTACTGAGATAAAATGTACTTTAGCTGTGAGGCACGCGGCGCGTGCCGGGCAACGAATTCGACCGCCGCCGGTGGCGGAAAAAGGGAGAATCCGTTGGCGTAGCGGTCAAAATTGCTTGCCGCTCCAAGGCAAAAAGCAATTTTGGGTACCGCAAGAGGGGTGCGAAGCACGAAAGTCCTTCTGCCCCTGCCAAAATGAAGAGTCGCAAATAGCGGCTCTTTTTTTGTTTTCTTATAAACTATGGCAGACTTGAACCCGAGAGGGTCAAAGTACATTAGTTGTGTAATAAAGGATTTTATAAATGATGAAAAAGTTTATACTTTAAAAAATAGTAATAGTAGTTTTTTTCTAATTCTTTTTCAGAAATATCTTTATTTGCACATTCTAGTAGAAAGGCTGTCATTGTTCTACATTGCTTGTCAATATCTATGAAGAGTGCATCCTGAAAATATTGTAGCATAACATTAAAATATATTTTTTGGAAAGAGTCTATTGTGAGAATGTCCTTTTTTGGAAGCTTTTCAACTTTGCTGTAATGAATATTATTTCTTATTTTTCTGTTTAACATAAAACCACTTGGATTTGTAATTGCGGTGTCTAATTTTTCCTGCATTTTAGCCAAATCGGTATTTTTTAGGTCATTGTGTAGTGCTTCTATTATTACCGCCTTCCATTTCCTAAAAAAGTTTTTAAACATATTTCTTAGGTATTCGTTTCCTAAAGTGGACTTGTTGAGCCATCTGTCAATAGCCTGTTCTATATAAATTATTGACGAAACGTATCGGTATCTATAGAGTATGAAAATTTTTTCGTTTGTATTTAAATTTAACTTCTTGGGAAACAACTTATACGCAGAGTAGGCGTATTCTGTATTAGAGAAATTTTGATCGAATAATAAAGCTAAGTTTTCGATGCTCTGTTTCATGCTTTTTATGAAATCATCGACGGTGTATTTATTATCAAAGAGAATAAAGAATATGGCATCTAATAACTTTTGTGGTGATCTAAACAATGCATCCCAAAAATCTAGGCTTCCTATTTCATCCTTGAAATTTTCATAATTTATTTGTAAGAGTTGCTCTCGATGTAAACTAATACGAATATCGTATGTTTTTTCTTCGAAATTTAATCCCATTGATTCGGAAACAGTAGCTAAATTTTTTGATTGAGTAATGGCTTCTTTTAACGAACGCTGACGTTCTTCTTCTACTCTTTTTTTCATTTGGGAAGATGTATAAAATTTGCTTTTATCAAGCTTAGTTGTTTGCTCGAGAAGCTGAGAAAATTCATATTCCATGACTGGAACAATTTGTTTTAAAAAAAGAGCAATATAATATTTTGCAGTTTTGTCGTTTTGATGTCTTTTAGCTTCTAACAAAATAATAAAGCAAAATAAGTCATTAGCAGCTTCTTCAAGAGAATCAACATTTAATTTTTCTTGAGGCATAATATGAGCGCCTTTCATTACTTATTTTACAGTAGAGTAATTAGTATTTGAATTTTATAAAGTATATCATAAAAGATAATAATACACAACTAAAAGTAATTTATTAAAAAGTATGGTTCTTAACTGATTTTTCTCTTTATCAATTTGAGGCGGGTACTGAAAATCTGTGATTTTCGGTCGCCGAGCCAGTAGTATGCGGTTTTCCGCATACGGTCAAGTCCTTCTGCCCCTGCAAAAAAGAGTCGCAAATAGCGGCTCTTTTTTCATTATGTAATAAACCACAAGTTTTACTTGTGGTGAGTAATAAAGCGAAAGCGTCCATTCTTGATAAAAAAAGAACTCCTTTGATATAATAAGCAAGCAACACCAACTGCAAACTTACAATCAAAGGAGGTCCAATAGTGGATGAAAGTAGTTTATCACATACAAAATGGAAATGTCAATATCATGTAGTAATAGTGCCAAAATTCAGAAGGAAAGCAGTGTATGGGCAACTAAGAAAAGATATAGGAGAGATTTTAAGGCGACTTTGTGATTACAAACATGTGGAAATTATAGAAGCACATGCGATGCCAGATCACATACATATGTTACTCTCTATACCGCCAAGCTTGTGTGTTTCTGAATTTATGGGATACCTCAAAGGAAAAAGTACATTGATGATTTTTGAAAGACATGCAAATTTAAAATACAAATATGGCAAGAGAACCTTTTGGGCGAAAGGTTATTATGTCAGTACAGTTGGAGCAAACAAAGCAACAATACAAAAATATATCCAAGAGCAAGAAAATGAGGATATGATAGCAGACCAACTTAGTTTCAAAGAATATGAAGACCCATTTGCTCATCTAAAAAAATAAGCAACACCAATTTGCAGTTGGTGTTGCTTAAATGCGCCTTTAGGCGCTGCTGGTATTG
This sequence comes from Acutalibacter sp., assembly GCA_020025775.1. Classification (GTDB taxonomy): domain Bacteria; phylum Bacillota; class Clostridia; order Oscillospirales; family Acutalibacteraceae; genus Fimenecus. The sequence continues at coordinate 103,637 of JAHHRN010000001.1, read as the reverse complement.
TTTACCCTTATAGGGTTAATATTCATACCACGTCCTTTCGGGCGTGGTATATGATTTTCTCATAAACTATGGCAGGCTTGAACCCGAAAGCAGTCATAAGAGCCATAAACATAAGTTACAACATAGCAGCCGTCATTTTTGGTATTTTCTGAGGAAGATGTGCTATTAGCTATATCCTCCTCGACGCTGTCCGTTAAATTTTTGATTGCTTCGTCACTTATATTGTATCCTAAATCTTTAGCTTTGAATAGCTTTTTCTTTGTTTCTATATGCAGATGACAAATACATCTGCACTATTACAGGAGAAAAATGGCTGTTTCTAGACAATCCGTTATTTCCCGAAATGCTGTCCGTCAAATTTGACACTGGTTACATGACCGCTAAAGTCTGCTGTAATTACATTCCCGTCCCAATAGATGACTTTCGTAAAAATCGGTGAGCCGATATTAAATTTGTCCATGAGGTTGCCGTCCTTATCGACAGCGTACAGGTATCCGTCATCCGCGCCAAAGAGCAAGATGCCGTTTTCCATAATAAGGCTACCCTCAACGGTAGATTTCTCACCGATAGAATACGGTGCAGAATTCACTAACGCATTGCCTGTCTTGAAGTTCCACTTTTCTTCTAATGTATTGTAATCTATCGCAACAATTCCGCTATGCGTGGTCGGAACATAGAGCACACCGTCTATGAGAAGGGGTGTAGATACGGTCAAGAAGTCACGCGCAGGGAATTCCTTACGCTTCAGCAATTCACCTTTTTGATAGTCAAAAACAAAGGCACTGCTATTTGTGAACATCAAAGCTTTGGTATCGTCTAAAATCAAGGGCGTACTCGTTGTCCAGCTGAAGCCCTCCGGTTTCAAAGTCCATTTTTGCTTGCCTGTGTTTGCATCAAAACCAGCCAAATACCGCCAGTTTGCGCCTACCAGCAATTTGTCGCCGGAAATCACCATTCTATTCGGCGAATTGTCACCTTCCTTGGGATTCTTATGCCATATCGTTTCTCCTGTTTTAAGGTCTAAGCAGTGAATGTGTCGCTCATTGCCGCAATAGATACGGTTATTTGCACTGACGGTAAGTCCTAAAGAAGTGATTTTGTACCAAGTTAAACCTAAATCCTTCTGCCAATTTTTTTCACCTGTTATGGCATTTAGTGCATACACATTGCCTTCGCAGTCTTCAGCAACTAAGATATTCTCTTTTATAACGATATTATTTTTAATGGAGTTAACAGGCTTAAAGCTCCATAATTTTTCACCGGTATGGACGCTAAGGCACGCTATCTCCTGCGTTTTGGGATAATCATCGTCTATGGTGGCAACATAGAGCTTGTCGCCAACCAGTACCGGCTCTGCATAAAGATTTCTGCCGCCGAGCTGGGTCTGCCATTCGTATCCGCTTTCGCTCTCGCCCTTGTCAAAGCCCATATAGGTAAGTACGGTATTCTTTATTTTATCGTTTTCAATGTTAATGGTTCGAATGGCACCGATAGAGCTATCTACACCGCCTCTAGGGGGCTGGGTCGTAATCGCCAGCACGCCGTTGGACTCATAAACATAGCTATAATGAAGATGCCCAAATACCCAGGCTAAGAGTCCTTCGCTTGCGAGGTCGATTTTCGTAAAGCCGGACTGAACGGTGAAATTCTCTTCGTCCCTCGGACAATCATGATTAAATAAAACGATTTTCTTATTTTTATCTGTATTCTTGAGGTCATTTTTCAACCATTTATAGGAATCTTCTAAAGTATACCGAGGCGTGCGGTCTGCGTGTACGATAGGTGTCACAACATAGTGTATATTGCCCACCTCAAAAGAGTACCAAACTGGCCCGTAGATTTCTTCAAACAGCTGTTCCCCGTATTTGCCGTAATCCACATAATCGTGATTACCGATGACATAGCGAACCGGGACGCCCATATTCTCGGTATTCATATCCCGGATATGCTGTTTTAATCCGTCAATATAGCAGATGTCGCCGGTTTGAATAATGAAGGCGGAGTCTTGCTCTTTTGCTGTCTCTTTTAGAGCGTTTATCCATTGTGGTTCTGCGCCTTTTTCGCCGATTTCGGTATCCGAAACCTGTAAAAAGTTATGATTTGTCCTATCCTTTTTTGCTTTATCTAGCTCGAAGACATACGTCGATTTTTCTTTCTCAATAGGGATATAGTAATCTTCTGTCCAATATCCTGACGGAATGGTTACCGCAACAAACTTGGATTTGCACCAACCGCTCAGCTTAAAATTACCGTCACTATCCGTCTTTACAACATGTCTGCCGTCTGTAACGCTGACATGTTGAATTCCCTCATTCGTGCCTTTTAGCACAACTTTACCGGTACATGGAATTGTATGTACACGCATCGCAATACCAATACCGATGCCAAGAATCAAGATACAAGCCAAAACGGACAATAAAATAATAACCATAATCTTTTTTCCCTTTTTGTTAAAAAAGCGTCCTTATTTGCAAAAGCTATTTACATGCACTGTCTCTGTATTTTTTAGGTAAAGTTGGACACCGTTTTCTAAACAGCCTACGGTCGCCTTCCCATTTCCAACCGCTCTGTTCTAAAGCAGAGGATAGATTTGATTTTTTCTCGGTAGCGAACCTTTATCGCAAAGGCTGTTTTGCCTTGAAGGATTGTAACTATTTTAAATAAAATGCACGGATGCTATAGCCAATCTACTTTCTGTAACGGACTGTTTGACAGACGGAAGCTGTCTGCTTTCATGGACTTACTCAAAATGTATAGGAAACATGCGGAGCTTCGGGGATTTGAGGCATACAAACAATGGCAAGTGCTTTTGGCCCTATATGGCAACTGATACTTAAAGATAAAGGATCTAAGGTTACGGTATGGTTTGGGAATCGCTCCTCAATAGTTTGCTTCCAAGCTTCTGCCTCCGCCGGCGTACCGCAATAGGCACCTTGAATTTGGACTTCTTGCCCGCTGAAACGGCCGGCAATATCTTGCTCAACGGCACGAAGCATGGCTTCTTTTGCGGCATTTAAGCCACGTACTTTTGCGTAGGCATCTAACTTGTCACCTTGAATTTGCAAAATCGGTTTTAAGTTGAGTACGGTGGCGATTGCAGCAGCTGCTTTTGTAACTCTGCCGCCTTTTTTTAAATATTCGAGCGTGTCCACTGTAATATAGATGCTGGCATCTAAGCTGTGCCGTTCTAATATTTCTCGAATTTCTTTTGCGCTTTTTCCTTGCTTTGCCAAATCCACAGCCTCTAAAACAGACTGCTTTTGCGTACAGGAAATGCGATGGTTGTCGACAACTTCTATTTTCCCGTCATATTCTTCTGCAAAAATCTTTGCTGTCGTTAAAGAACCGCTGAGTCCACTGGACATCGGAATATAGACAATCTCATCATATTCTTCCAAGCCTTCTTCAAAAGCATCCATGAGAGCGGCAATGGACGGCTGCGAAGATGTGATGTTTTTGCCTGCTTCCATAAATTCAAAAAATTGCTCTCTTGAAATGGTGGTGCCTTCATAGTATTCTTTGCCATCAATGGAAAAAGGCATTGGAATAATTCCAATACCGAGCTTTTCTCCTTGTTCTTTTGTAATACCGCTGTTAGAGTCTGTTATAACCCTAACCCGTTTCGTTTTCCCCATTTAGCTTTTGCTCCATTCATATAAGTGCTTACCATTTTAAATAAGCGATTACCAGTAAAATTTTTTTATATTCTAACATATTCAACGGCTATAAACAAGAAAAATGGCAAAAGTTTAGCAGATGTTAACATTTACGTGATATACGAAAGGACCAAAATGTGCGTTTAAAATGACACGCTGGGTAAAATCCGCTTTAGAAGAAGAAGCTTCGCCTAAAGCATTTTTATTATGTAATAAAGCGAAAACGTCCATTCTTGATAAAAAAGAACTCCTTTTTGATATAATAAGAAAGCAACACCAATTTGCAGTTGGTGTTGCTTAAATGTGCCTTTAGGCATTGCTAGTATAATTTACCCTTATAGGGTTAATATTCATACTATGTTCTTTCGGGCGTGGTATAGGATTCTAAATATTTTTCGTGATCCTTGCAATCGTTTAATGCATGTTTGTATTTTGATTTGACTTCACTTTCAACTTTACCCCTCTGCCTTTTGCGGTTCTGCTTCCAGATCTAAGGATACGGTGTGGGTAAAGATTTGATTTTCGGTGGAAATGTGTTCTTCACCGTTATATTTTTTGGCAAGACTTTCGATAATGGCAAGACCGATGCCGTGTTTTTCCTTGTCTTGTTTGGTCGTTTTCAACTTGCCGTTTTTATCTGTGTGAAGCTTTTGGTAGGGATTGCTGATTTTAAAGAGCAAATAGTTTCCCTTTGTGGCAAGACGAAAGGAAATGGCTTTTTGGTCTGCATCTGCGGCAGTTCGGCAGGCTTCAATCGCATTGTTGAATAGGTTGATAATTAAAATATTGATGTCGAGCTCGCTGATTTTGCTTATGTCCGCGGCAATCGTTACCTTGGCATCCACTGTGATGCCATTTCGTTTCGCTTCGTCTATTTTAGAAGAAAGCACTGTGTTTACGAGCACATTGTTGGTATAAAACGAAATTTTCGAACTTGTAATGTTCTGGGTCAGCTCGTCGATAAAGGATTTGGCTTTTTCGAGACTTTCGGGGCTTCCATTTTGTAAAAGAAGCTGTAAAATGGAAAGATTATCCTTCCAATCGTGCTGAATGCGACGGGTTTCTTCTGCTTTTTCGTAGAGCGTCTGAATATGCTTGACATCTAGCTCCTGCATTTCCTGTGCGGCGGCGATTTTCTCTTTTAGTTTTTCCTGCCCACTCATGTACTTTAGAATATAAGACAAGGCGACGATTAAAACCGCGGCACAGAAAAACGAAAGGCAAATAACGACCTTGGAATAGGATTGATTAAAAACGGGGCTGTCTAAAACCAAAAGGATCAAAAACATCAGGCTTAAAAAAATTAGCATAGAGCAAAGATATACCTGCCAGGGGAATTTGGTTTTGTGACGACCGAAGCGTGTGGAAAATACGTGGCAGTTCAGGGCATACAGCGCCAACACCACGGAAACCTGAATCAGCTTTTCCGTAAAAGGAAGCTGTTTGCTCGCAAAGCCTGCAAGATTGAGCATTGCCATGGGAATAACTACGGTAAATTCCGAAAGTGCGGCGGCTGCCCAAAGACCGGCGAACGCCTGCATTTTTTCCTTGATTTCCGCAGTAAAAAGAAAGGCAACATAAATTAGATAGCTCAAAAACATGGTCAAAAATACAAAATGCTGCCGTACGGAGGGATTGGCAATTCTAGTCGTCATAAAAGAGGAGTAAATGAAAAAATAATAAGAGCTGCCCACGAGCAGGGGAATGAAAGCAGTAAAATATTTCGTTATCTTTTTGGGCTCTAAAACCTTATAAACGGCAAAGACCAGAAAAAAACTGCTGAGGGCACAGGCCGCGCTGTCCATAATATGTGTAGCCATTATAACTGCGCCTCCCAAAATTTTAAAATTTCTTGCTTAATCGCCGGAAAACGAGATTTTGCGACAGGAAGGATTTCTCCGGAGAACAATTCGATTTGATTATTGGAAATCCGTTTGATTTGGTTCATGTTGACAAGGTAGCTTTTGTGGCAACGGATAAAATAGCCGGGCAATTCGTTTTCTATATCATCGAGCTTAGCATAGCAGGATTGCTCTGCATCAGTTTCGTAAAAAATAACGGTTCGTTTATCGCTTTCTACATACCGTACTTCGTTTACACAAATACGCACCGCTTTGTTTTGCGAAAGAATTTCTAGGAATTTCTGCTGCTGTTCCAAATTCTGTACCGCCAACCGAAAGGCTTCCTTGAATTTTTCGGCATCATAGGGCTTTAAAAGATAATATACCGGATTTACAGAGAAAACATCCTGAATATAATCCGTGAAAGCACTGGTAAAAATAATCTGCGTATGCGGATTTTGTGCATGAATTTCTTTTGCCAGCTCAATGCCGCCGGTTTCGGGCATTTGAATATCCGTAACGATAATATCCGCAGAATTCTCCTTGAAAAAGTGCAAAAGCGCTCGAGCCTCTGAAAAAACCGTTAAGTTATACGGTGCGGAGAGGGATTTTTCTATTTGCTTTTGTATTTCATTTCGCCATTCGGCCTTATCATCGCAAATCAGAATATTAAGCATAAAACATACAATCCTATTTCCTATTGATATGGGCTTATTATAATACATATCGTAAAACATTACAATCCAGAAAAGGTATTCGAATGAAAATAAAACAAGAAAAAAGGCGGATTTTGACGTTCTGAGGGCTTTTTTTGAAAAGGCCTTTCAAGTGGCACAAAGGATAGTATATAATAGACACACACTGAAAAGAACCGAGGCGATTCGATACAGCCGAGGGTTTTTACAGTGTTTATTACGGAGGGGGTCCGGTGCTTCTTTCCAAACCAAAGTTCGCTGTTCAAAATTTTTGGGGGATTGCTTGAGGAGGATAGCGAAGTCTTTGCTTGGTCTATGCGGAAGCACCGGCTTTTTTGTGCCTTTTTGCATATCGGTATAAAAAGAAAAGTCCGACAGATGTCGGACTTTTTTATTTTTGTGTAGGTGGATTTGTTTTGCGTTTAGCATACGGTTTATATCCGATTTTAATAATAAGAACTATGGTTATAAAAAGGGTCGGGGCATACAGGCGGCTCCTGCTTTGGACGAAGACTTAGAGCAATAAAAAAGAGGACTGAAGCGATAAGAGCAGGAAAAACGACAATGTATAGCTGAAATGGGAAAATGCAATCCAAGCGTCTCAATATAAAAAGTTCTTCATATAAGTCAGTAAAAGCATAGCTTGGCAGTAAACTTAAAAATAAGAGAAGAGCAAGTGAAAATCTTTTAGAAAGGGGGAAGGGGACAGGTGCTCTATAGGCTCTTTTTATTGCTCGGGCGAGCAAAGGAGCACCGATTATAGCCGTTAAAATCAGCGTGGGAAAGTGCACACCGAGGATGTGAGCTATAGAATAACTGCCCTCATCATGCGCCTGGATATAAAAAATGTCGGGCAAAAGCAAAAGAAAAATACTGTAAGCATAAAACAAAATTTTGCCGACGGCAGGTGCTTTAAAAAACAAGGGCGCTTTTGTTAAGCTGAGCAGAAACCAAACGGTGCTCCAAGCTGTAAAAAGTAAAATAAAGGGCATCCCCTGTGAAAAAGAAGCCTTTGTGCTTATGGCGGGGACAAGAGAAGCCAAGGCACTGCATACAGCTTGCAGCGAAACGATAACGGCGATTTCTTCGGTGTTGACGCCGACGCGGCTTCGCATAAATCTACCGAACATAGGCTCGAAGATTTGCAGAAAAAGCGTAATGCTCGGTAGGCAAAGAAGAACAATAAAATCTGAATGTGCAAGCCAAAATACAGGGAAAAACAAACCTAAGTACAGAATAGTAAGTAAGATTAGGTCACCCAAAAGCAGAACCTTAAATTTCTTAAAAAATGCAGACATCATAAAGCTCCTTTTGTACTTTAAAAAACATACGAAGTAGGACTTTCTGCCCTTATTATAGCACAGAAAAAAGTATTGTCCATTCGAGAATTCTGCGAAGCGGAAAAACTTCGATTGCAAAGTGAAAAATTCTTTGTTACAATAGAAAAAGCTAATTAAATCAGAAACGGACAGGTGATACGGGTGGAAAAGATTGTAAAAGAGTATTCGTTTTTGTCCCATTCGGGATTGTGTGATATTCACGCCAAAAGTATAGCACCGAGAAATCGGGAAGAAATTAAAGCGGTTGTGCAGATTTCGCATGGCATGGCGGAATATTCGGCGCGCTATATGCGCTTTGCCGAGGCACTTTGCGCGCAGGGCTATGTGGTATTTTTAAGCGACCATGTCGGCCACGGCGCTTCGGTTTCCGATAAATCTATGCTTGGCTTCTTCGGCGATACAGACGGCGAGGAGCACTGGGTAGAAGATTTAAAAACGGTTGCGGATTTGGCGAAAGCAGAATATCCGAACTTGCCGTTTTTCCTGTTCGGTCACGGTATGGGTTCTTTGATTGCCAGAAAATATACGGCGAAATACAGCGATTTATTCCGCGGTGTTGCCTACAGCGGCACAAGCGGCACAAATCCTGCCGTCGGCTTCGGCATTCTGCTTGCAAATCTTACGATTAAAATACACGGACCAAAGTATAAATCCAAGCTCCTCGACAAAATGGCGTTCGGCGCGTATAACAGTAAAATGCCAAAGGATACACCCTGCGATTGGGTTTCGAGAGACCCCGTCGAGGTGAAAAAGTTCATGGAAGATGAATACTGCGGCTATATGTATACCGTTAGCGGCCTCAAGGCCCTGTTCAGGACGGTGAAGGAGGTTTCCTCCGCCGCGTGGTATGAAAAAATGCCCAAAGCTTTGCCGATTTTCCTCGTTTCCGGCTCTATGGACCCCATTGGCGATTATGCCAAGGGCGTAAAAGAAGTCTATGCTAAGCTGAAACAGTCCGGGCACACGGATGTTTCCATGAAAATCTACGAGGGCGCCCGCCACGAAATCCTCAACGAAACCAACCGTGATGAGGTCACAGCAGATATTATTAGTTTCTTTAATCAGCATGTGTAAATAGAATATAGAAAGAAAACAGCCTTAAAGTGTTTGTGCTTTGAGGCTGTTTTTTGTATGAAATCTAATCTTGAATCAAACAGAAAAGACACTGTTCATAATTCCGCGGTGGGTTGTGTTTCTGTAAGCTGTAGTTCGGCTTCGGATTTAAAAACCATGCCGTTTTCCTGCAAAATATACGTTTGACCGTATAACACCAGTCGGTATCCTGCGGACGGCTTTTTAGAGAGCGGCGCGCAAAATAAACCGTTTATATTTTGCGGTTGCATGTATTGAAATTCGGAATTTAAGCTATCCTGCACAACAGTATCTTTCGGCACATTGGAAACTAAAATAAAATATTGCTCGTTTGTACCGCAAATCGTAACGGAAACATGGTCACACCATAAAAATTTTATGCTCGGGTTATCCAAATACCAACGGTTGGATTTGGTATAGTATGTATCAAAAGCGACTTGATTTCTTTTGCCTTTATAAATCGCTAAAGCTGTATCCTGACCGTGAAGAATCGTTTTTTCTTGAATCGAAACACCTTTCTCATATTTCACGGCACTTTGCACGCTTTTAAAGCCGATAACATTTTCAAAAGGCAGAAAATTTAAAAGAATACCGATGAAAATAAAACAGAGCACAGCCAGTAGCCTGCGGTATTTTAAAACGGGTTTGTTTTTAAAAATTTTAGGTAACGCTAAAAACAATAAATAACCAATTACAAAGGCTAAAATTAAACGAATTACATTATACATAATATCTCTCTCCTTTTTCTTTTTGCTCCTCTTTAATTTTTTCTATGGCTTTTTCCAAGTTATCATTGGTTACCGCCATTTTGGAATTGGCTTTCACACGTTTGTACACTTCCAACCACAGTTCTCTATATTCTTTGCATCCGATAGAGCGAATACAGATGGTATCTTTGTTGGCGTTTTGAATAGAAATAGCCTTCCAACAGAGCGGCACATGATACCAGCCAAAGGCTTGGAACTTCGTGATTTCGGTAAAATAAATCGTTGTGTGATGCTTCTTTCCCTGTCTTTGAATCAGCTTATCTTCGTAAAGCTCAATCGTCACGTTGGTGTTCCTGGCTATGTCGGTTATAAACATAAGAATGAAGAAAGCGTATACCCCAATATGCTGTGCTTTTCTCCCTACAGTGCAAAACATAATAACAAAAAGCGCAAGAAGAATAATTGAACTCCATAGGACATAGGCGTTATTGCATTTGTATTGCTTAATCATATTTACTGAACCCCTTTTTATAAATAAGTGTTTACCGCCAACTGCTTCGTGGTGTTTTACAATTAAAAATCGGTAAAAAGTCTTCTACACGGTCGGCATCAAAATCAATAAAATATCTTTTGCGATGATATTTAAAAACTATCCCACCTTTATAACGGTGTATTTTCTCTATTTCCGAGTAAGGGATTTCTGTTTTTCTGCCAAACATAGAGGTGTACAAAAAGTAGCTTTGCTCCTTGCTAAATTGGATTTCCCAGTTTATCTGTAAAATGCTAAGAAAAAGAAGACAAATACACACACAGTAAACAAAAGCAAGGATATTAATATCTTCTTGTTCTATATGAGGAAGTGGATTTGTTTTTATAAAGGCAACTATTAAAAGTACTAGACCGCTTACCCCTGTCCAAAAAGCACTGAGCGGCATACGTACTAAATCCGATTGCATACTCTTCTTGTAGGTCGATTTTAGCATGCAGAAAGGATAGATATATATAGTTGCCATAAGGAAAAAAAGCATTACCATTAAAAAACTCCTTAAATAATTCAAAAAATACTGTTCGAGGTTATTTCTTCTTAGCTTTTTCATAGCGAGTGAATTTCCCGCCTAATCCATATTCCAAGCGCAAAAGTAACAAAATCACAAACTGTATTCCAAAGCTTATATTGGTTATTCGGCTGGAGATTACCGTGGTAACTCCAAAATATGGCAATACAAAGGGCAAAAGCAAAAAGACAAGCCAAATGACAATATATAATTTCTTAAAGAGCAAATAAAAAGTGAGCTGCTTTTTATAGGTTTGTACATATCTTTTGGCATAAGACATGGAGATTCTTTCTTTTATAGAAAGCTTTTTTAGAGTTTTTTTCTTAAAGTTCTTTATATTGACATCTACAGCAAGAAAAGAAAATATAATATCCCGAATTACGAAATAATTAGCTATAAACGCCAGAATACAACCGCCAATATACGAAATAATTTCAGCTTTTTCCATGGCTAACTTTGTCCAATCTGTTTTTTTATAATAAAAGAAATATATATTTCTATAGGCAAACAAAATATATTTTACCCGAAGAATACTTAACATCTACTATAGGGTATTTCCTTTGGAATGTCAATGGACTACGAGAAATATGTTTTCTGAAAAAGTATTCGGCTTTCCGGTATAACACAAACACCCCCGTTTTTAACGGGGGTGTTTGTGTGTGTAAAATAGATTTAGCATACGGGGTGCACCGCATAAAAGGGGGGGGAGCGGTGCACCTCTTGGGGGGATAGAATTGGGGATTTTGGTTGTTGTTTTTAGGAATGGTTTTATAAGGGGTTATAAATTTTTAGGTGGGGTTATGGTTGGTTATAAGGTTTTTCTTTTAGGATTTTTATCCTTTGGTTTCCCATCCGGCATACAAGGTCATGCTTTCGTTTACCTTATCGGTTTCGATGTTCCATTCTACCGTGCAGGCCTCGTCACGATACCAGCCGGTGAAGGTGAAGCCTTCCTTTACAGGATTTTCGGGCTTCGGAACAGTTTCGGAATGCAGAACCTTGCAGCTTTCAATGCGGGAGCCGCCGTTGGTGTCGAATTTCACTGTGAATCCGTTATGATGCACAAGAAAGAACATGGCGAAAAGTAAGAGGGCACAGGTGACGATAACTAATATGTTTGCCGATTTCACAGACATTTTAATGTGCCTGTATAAACCACCGGGCTTTCTGGTGGTTTCCAGTGTCGGCATACCGTCGAACTCCTGATTTTCTTTATTTTCCATGTGATCACCTCCGGCGAAAAAATATTTTTATTTGCGAGTTTGGTTAAGTAGTTTTGCGAGTTTATTGCGAGATTATTTGCGAGCGAGATATTTACGCATGTCGATTGCGCAAGCAACAAGGATGATTAAGCCCTTGATGATGTAAAGCATGTTCTGGTCAACAGAGAGGAAGTTAAGACCAACGAAGATAATCTGAAGAAGCAGAACGCCGATGACGATACCGCTGATTTTACCAGTACCACCGACAAACGATACACCGCCGATAACGCAAGCTGCGATGGCGTCGCATTCGTAGTTAAGACCTGTGTTTGCGGAGCAGGAAGCGATTCTTGCGCCTTCAAAGAAACCGGTAATACCGTACATAACGCCAGCCAAAACGAATACGCCAACGATGGTCCAGAATACGTTTACACCGGAAACGTTTGCGGATTCTTCGTTAGAACCAACAGCAAACATGTTCTTGCCGAACTTGGTCTTATTCCAGATTACCCACATGATAGCGGTTAAGATGATGGAATATAAAACATACTTGGGAACAGCTACGCCGCCGATTCTAAATAAGGTGCCGCGAACGAACTCTGTGTAAGAGGGGTCGAGACCGGAAAGGGTCTGGCCGTTGTTGGTACCGATCATCAAGTACATAAGAACTGTACCGAAAACGATGAGCTGCGTGGAAAGGGTTACGATGAAGGGGTGGAGTTTGAATTTAGCAACGAAGAAACCGTTGACTAAACCGATAACAGCGCCGATAGCGATGACGATTAAGAGAACAAGCCAAAGCGGCATAACGCCGAGGTTCGGGAACATCTTGTTCGGATAGGTTGCCATCTGCAGTAAGGATGCTGCAACGCAAGCGGTTAAACCAACGCAGCGGCCGGCTGAAATATCGGTACCGGTTAAAACAATGGCACCGCCGATGCCGAGTGCAATCGGTAATTTCGCTGCGGTAAGAGAAAGAATATTGACGATGGAAGACATCGAGATGAACTCCGGCACCTTGATTGCAATGAAGATAATCGCAATCGCAATGATGATGTACATCGCATTATTCAGAAGTAAATCAGAAATAGTTCTGCGTTTATCGGAAGCGTTCATCGCCTTAAACGCTGCGAACTTGTCTGATAATCTATTTCGTTTGAGTGTTTTTGTTTCAGACATTGTATTTCCCTCGCTATATTATATATTTGGCAGCAAGCGTCATGATTTCTTCCTGCGTGGTGGTGGCGGCGTCTACTTCGCCGGCCAGTTTGCCGTCGGACATAACAAGAATTCTATCACAAACACCGAGAAGCTCCGGCATTTCGGAAGAAACCATGATAACGGTTTTTCCTTTATCCGCAAGGTCTAAGATGAGTTGGTAGATTTCGTATTTTGCACCAACGTCAATACCTCTGGTCGGTTCATCCAACAAAAGAACGGTGGGGTCTGTTAAAAGCCAGCGTCCTAAGATAACCTTTTGCTGGTTACCACCGGAAAGGGAGCGGATTTTGGTTTCCTGACTGGGTGTTTTAATGCGCATTGCCTTAATGCTCCAATCGGTACTTTCCTTCATTTTCTTTTTACTGAGGAAGGGACCGACCGTATATTTCTGCATACTGGAAATGGTGGTGTTTTCGCGAATATTTAAAATACCGAAAATACCGGTTGCACGCCGTTCTTCTGTGAGCAGTGCAAAGCCGTTTTTAATCGACTCTCTGGCGTTTCGGTTTTTAATCGGTTTGCCGTTCAGCGTAATGGAGCCGCTGCGTCTTGTGGCAATACCGAAGAGGTTTTCAAGAAGTTCCGTTCTGCCGGAACCGTCCAAGCCGGCAACGCCGATGATTTCACCTTTGCGTGCCGTGAAGGATACATCCTCTAACTTGGAATACTGTGCGGATAAATGCTGCACATCCAGTAAAACATCACCGATTTGATTATGTTTCGGAGGGTATCTGTTGGTAAGCTCACGACCTACCATCAGCTTGATGATTTCGTCTGTGGTTAAGTCTTTTGCATCTTTGGTGGCAATCCATTTACCGTCACGCATGATGGTTACTTCGTCTGAAATACGAAGTATTTCGTTCATCTTGTGGGAGATGTAAATGATGCCGCAGCCTCTGTCACGAAGCATATTGATAATTTTGAAAAGATGTTCAACCTCTTCCTCAGTCAGAGAAGAGGTGGGTTCGTCAAATACAATGACTTTGGAGTGGTAGGAAACTGCTTTTGCAATTTCTACCATTTGACGCTGTGAAACCGGCATAGTGCTCATTACGGTTTTGGGGTCTACATCAATTTCGAGTTCGTCAAAGATTTCCTTTGTGGCTTTGTACATCTTCTTTTCACTGGTGAAGGGAAGATATTTGGAAACGGTCGGAAAACGTCCGAGCCACATGTTGTCCATAACGTTACGTTTGAGCGCCTGATTAAGTTCCTGGTGAACCATTGCTACGCCTTGCTCAAGAGCTTCTTTCGAGTTCTTAAAATTGATTTCTTTTCCTTCTAAATAAATGTTGCCGCCGTCTTTGTTGTAAACGCCGAAAAGGCATTTCATCAAGGTGGATTTACCGGCGCCGTTTTCACCCATCAGTGCGTGAACGGTTCCGGCTTTTACGGTTAAAGAAACACCGTCCAGTGCTTTTACACCGGGAAAAGCTTTATCAATATTTTCCATGCGCAACAAAACAGGTGTTTCGTCGGAAGCTGTGGGATTCACATTTATTTTTTCATTGTCGCTCATGAAACTGTCTCCTGTCTGCTAGTTTAGTTTTTCATTAAACAGCAGCCGCACGCGCTGCACGGCTGCTGTTGTTTGGTTTTGTTTTGGCTTATTCGCCGGTGTAGGTTGCGTAAGGAATGTTTATACGCCATGTGCCAACTACGTTTTCAGCTGCAATGCCGTCAAACTTGTCTTTGCCGTCTACAAAGTTCTTAGCCATGGTTACGATAGCATTTGCCATACCTTCAGCATCCTGCTTAATGGTACCAACCATTTCCTTCTTTGCGATAGCTGCCTTTGCTGCGTCGGTTGCATCAACGCCGAATACCGGAATGGTTGTGCCGGTGCCGTTGTTGTAGCCAGCGGTCTGTAATGCGGAGATTGCGCCGAGAGCCATATCATCGTTGTTTGCAATAACGAGCTCAATCATGTTGTTGTTTGCTTGGCTGTGCTTTGCAAGAACGGTGTTCATGTAGTCGGTTGCTGCGGAAGAGGACCAAAGACCGTTCTGGTCAACGAGGTAACCTTTGGTGTTTGCTGCATCGTAGAAGGTAAGGTCGGGTTTGCCGATTTCCTTGAGAACCTTGTTGCAATCCTCAACGCCGAACTGGGTACGAGCGATAGCTTCCATGTTGCCTTCTTGGCCTTTGAACATTACGTAGCTGATTTTGCCGTCTTTGTTGAGGTCAACTGCATCGTAGTTCTCTTTGAGGTATTCACCGATCATTTGACCCTGCATATGACCTGCCATTTCGTAGTCGGTACCAACGAATGCACATTTGTCATAGCTGCTTACAACGGATTCGTCAACGGAACGGTTGAAGAAGATAACCGGGATGTCTGCGGTTCTTGCCTGTTCAACGATGTTCTGTGCGGCGTCGTTAGAACCGGTATCAACAACGTTAACAATCAACATCTTGGAGCCTTTTGAAATAGCTGTTGTAACCTGTTCTGTCTGTGTGGTTTGGTTGCCGTTTGCATCATAGCTGTTATGCTTTGTGCCTTCTAAAAGCTTGTCCATAGAAGCGCGAACGCTGGAAATGTAAGTATCACTATAGGTATAATAGAATACTGAAATTTCGCCACCTTTTTCGCTTCCTTTTTCGCTTCCGTCGCCACCGCCGTTACTGCAAGCGGCGAAGCTCAAGGTAAGTACAGCTGCGAGTGCGAGTGCTAACCATTTTTTGAATTTCATAAGAAATTTCCTCCTTTTTCGTTTCCGAACTTTTATCGTTGCTATGATTATACCTGCCGAGGCCGTAGATTAAAATGCATTTTTTTATTTAAAATTTACAAAATTTTAATGTGTTCCAAAATCAAATTAGCAATATACACAACGAAAAAAGCCGTCTTTCGTGAGATTTGCACAAACAAGAACGGAAAATTCCCGCTTTTTCGCGTTTTTTTAAAAAATCTTGTGTAAAAAATTATGCCGAAAAGTTACGCTTTTAGCAAAAAAGTATAAAAAATACACGTAAAAAGTGGACTTTTACACTTTGACTCCGAGGCAGCTATGCTTTTTTATTGCTTTTTGCTCGGGATAATGCTAAACTAAAAACGATATATTGTTGTTTTTTGGGGGAACGGCAAAGAAAATTGTTTCCCTTTGGTTCCGAGATGGGAGGATTTACTATGCGCTATACAGTTTTGGTAGTAGATGACGAGCAGAATCAACGCCGTGCACTGATTGAAAAAGTGGATTGGCATTCTGCCGGCTTTGAAGTCATCGGCGAAGCGGAAAACGGTGTGGAAGCTTTGGACCTTGTTGAAAAGCTAGAGCCTGACCTAATTTTCACCGATATTAAAATGCCCCTGATTACCGGTCTTGAACTGGCGGCGAAGGTGCGCGAAATCCGCCCGATTACCCAAATCGTGATTTTAAGCGGCTATGACAGCTTCGAATACGCGCAGACGGCTATACAATATAATATCATCAGCTATTTGTTAAAACCGATTTCCTCCGAGGAGCTTTCCAAGGAGCTTTTGAACATTCGGGTGCGTATGGATGAGCGTCTGCAAAAAATCTTGACGCCCGAAGAAGCCAACCTCAGCGAAACCGTGCACAAGCTTTCGGTAACGGAGTTTTTATTGCCGCTGATGCTGGGTAGTGCCGAAGAGATGCCGGATGATACGCAGCTGAGAAATCGAGCGGTGGAGCTGGGCATTTTGGAAAAGGATTCCAAGGCGCATTTCTGCGTGATTATTTCCAAATTTAAAAACGAACAGGGCGACAGCTGTACCAATAACAGCCACATTGCCTTTGTACAGCATATTCTTTCTTCTTATTTACACAGTGAAAGCTTTTTTGCCTACGGCAGAATTGTGACACTGGCCATCTTAGAAAAAGAAACGAGGGGACAGGCACTCGAACTGCCGCTTCGTGAAATCGTGCAAAGCTCGAAGCGCGTGCTCGAACAGAACTGCACCGTTGGTGTCAGTCGCTGTGAGGATTCTCTTTCGGAATGCTCCGCTATGTATTTGCAGGCGGTAACGGCTCGCCGCTACACCTCCGACGGGGCAGGCGAAGTCCGTTTCATTGATGACCAGGAGCGCGACAGCGTTTTCGAATTGGACCGCGTGGAGAAAAATGTATTTAAACTGGAACAGCTTTTGAAGGTCGGCGAAAAAGAGGAACTCGAGGCGTTCCTCAACGGCTTATATGAGCAGAGCACGCCCGAAAATGCGGATTTGCTCGTGATGCAGATTGTAGCGACCATTTACCGCGCCGTAAGTGCGGTTTCGGATAAATCCACGCTTTCCGAGCTGATTGCCACAAATTCCATTTTTACCAGAATGACCTCTTACAGCAGTGAAAGCGTCATGCGCTCGGAGCTTATTGACCTTTGTGTTTGCGCGAAAAACGTGATTGCCAATTACCAAAAGCGCGATACGGAAATCCTTTGCGATAAGGTGATTCAGATTATTGATGCGGAATACGGCAACGAAGACCTTTCTTTAACGAGCGTGAGCGAAGAACTGGCGGTCAGCCCGAACTATTTGAGTGCGTTGATTAAGAAAACGAAAAAGAAAAACTTTGTGGCGCTCGTGACGGAGCGACGCATGAAAGCCGCCTATGACCTTTTGGTCTGCTCGACGATGAAAATTTTAGAGGTTGCCGAAAAGTGCGGCTATAGCGACCAGCATTATTTCAGCTACTGCTTTAAAAAGTTCTACGGCGAATCTCCGAATAAAGTCAGAAGCAACAACAGAGGACCGCAGCAATGAAAAAGATATTTTCAAAAAAGAATGTTCGGCTTTCCACACTGACAATCGTATTCGTTGGTATTGCTATTACAGCGGCGGTGGCTATCTGCGTTGGTCTGTTTTCCGCCGTTTACAGCCGCTCGGTTTTGCGCGATGCAACCGTCAGCTCGGAACAGGTGGTGGCGCAATCCACGATTGCCGTCAATAACTACTTAGACGGCATGAAAGACAAGCTTTCGAAAATCAGTGAGCAAATGTACAAAAGCGAAAGCATCGAAGCCTTCAGAAACGATATTGCCGTTACAACGGAAATTCAAAACGATATTTATGCCATTCTGATTTACGATGAAAACGGCAACATTTTAAATTGCGTTTCGGAAAACAGCAATTTTAAAGATAAAATCTGTCGCGACCTTTCGTTTGACAAGGCGCTTTATGCGACGACGGAAAAATATATTCTCACGCCGCCCCATGTCGATAACCTGTTTAAAGGCGAATATCCATGGGTTGTTACGATTGCGCTAAAGGAATTTCAGCCCTTATACGGCAAAAACGTCTATATCGCGATTGACTTTAAATTCTCAGAAATCGCCAAATATATAGATCATGTAGGCATCGGCAGACACGGCTATTGCTATATTATGGATGCCGACGGCAATATCGTCTATCATCCGCAGCAGCAGATGATTTATTCCGGACTCAAGGAAGAGGCAAACGCCAATATCCAGAGCCTGAAGGACGGTGTCTATCCGGAAAAGGATAAAATTTATACCATTCGAACCACGCAGGATGCCCGCTGGCGTATTGTGGGCGTGCATTATACCGAAGAATTAAGATTAGAAAGACGTACACAGATTCTTGTTGGTATTATGATTGCCTTGGCTTGCTCTGCCGTGATTACGGTCATCATGCTTTTTCTGTTTTCCAAAATCGTAAATGCACCGGTACGTGAACTCGTACGCGCCATGAAAGCCTTTGAAGAAGCGGCAGATACTTTTGAATATAAAGCACCGCAGCAGACCGTAGCGGAACTACAGATTTTGAACGATTCGTTCGAGCACCTTGTGAAGCGAACCAAAGAACTGATGGAAAAAGTCCGTAATGAAGAAATCGTGTTAAGGAAAACGGAATTAAAAGCCTTGCAGGCGCAAATCAATCCGCATTTCCTTTATAATACGCTCGACTCTATTCAGTGGATGTGTGAACAGGGCAACGATGCCGATGCCGTAAAAATGGTCGGCGCACTCGCGAAATTGTTCCGCATCAGTATCAGCCGCGGTCATGAATTTATTAAAATCAAAGATGAAATTCAGCATGCGCAGAGTTATTTGATTATTCAAAGCTTCCGTTACAGAAATCAGTTCTCCTATACGTTCCGTGTGGACGAAGAATTGGAAGATTGTCTTTGCAATAAAATTACCATTCAGCCGCTCATTGAAAATGCGATTTATCACGGCATCGACCGCATGGTAGATGAGGGTGAAATCCACATCACAGTGCAGGAATCCGAGGACGGCGACGTGCTGATTATCGTAGAAGATAACGGCGTGGGTATGACGGAAGAACAGTGCAAAAAGATTCTCTCGAAAGACAGAAGCGATTCCGGCGGTATCGGCGTTAAAAACGTAGATGACCGACTGAAAATTTACTTCGGCGAAAAATACGGCTTGCAGATTGAAAGCGAATTAGACGTCGGCACGAAAGTGACCGTCCGCATGCCGAAACTCAGAAAGGAGCCTGACAATGAAGCATAAATCTTGGCTGTGTCTCCTTCTTTGCGCGTTGCTGGTGCTGGAACTCAGTGCCTGCACGGGTCGCTCTTTTCAGTCGAAAAAACAAATTGCCGTCATTGTGAAATCACAAAATTCGGAGTTTTGGCAGACCGTTAAAAAGGGCGTCACTGCGGCGGCAACGGAATACAATGTTTCCGTAACCTTTGAGGGTCCGCAAAACGAAGAGGATTATACAGCGCAAAATCAAATGATAGAAAACGCCGTAAGCCGCGGTGTGGATGCGATTGTGCTTTCTGCGATCGATTATGACCGCTGTGCAAGTGCCGTTACTTCTGCGGCACAAAGAGGCGTTAAGGTTGTGGCGATTGACAGTACCGTGCGTTCCTCGGCAGTGAATATGTTCATCGGCACAGATAATGTTGCCGCCGGCGAAACGGCGGCGCAGGCGGCAGTGCAGAGCGTTCCAACAGGGCAAAATATTGCCATCGGTATTATTAACTGCGACGGTGCAACCGAAAATGGACAACGCCGCGAAGAGGGCTTTAAAAACTATATTAAAAATGTAGAAAACGCAGAAGTCGTTGCGGTTTTGAATGTGGACAGCAGTGTGGAAAGCGCTACAAGCGGCGCAATCCATTTGCTGACCAACTACCCGAAAATCAATGTGCTGGTCGGCTTTAATGAGTTTATGACGCTCGGCATCGGCAATGCCATTGAGAAGCTGGCGCTCGGCGATAAAATCCACGCGGTCGGCTTCGATTCCAATATCGTTTCTATCGGCATGCTGGAATCCGGCGAAATGGATGCTTTGATTGTGCAGAATCCTTTCGCTATCGGTTATCTTGGCATTCAGCACGCCGTGGATTTGATTGAGGGCAACGCCACGGAAATGACCGTCTATACCCAAGCTTCCCTGATTACCAAAGAAAACATGTTCGACGAAGAAAATCAAAAACTCCTGTTTCGCTTTCAGTGAAGCGGTGTAAAAAGCTTGGCTTTAAGGAGAAGTGTTATGGACGAACGAGAGGATATAATTCGACTTTGGTTTGCGATGTGGCTGCAAAAAAGCGATTTGGGCATTGACAAGATTTTTGAAAAGCAGGCAGTCTATATAGAAAGCTGGGGACCAGAGTATCACGGGAGAGAAAAAATCAAACTGTGGTTCACGGAATGGAACACACGAGGTACCGTTTTGCAATGGGACATTCAGCAATTCTTTCATAAGGAAAACCAAACGATTGTAGAATGGAAGTTTAAAAACACGATGAATGACGGGCGTATCGAAGCCTTCGACGGGTTGACACTCGTTCGGTGGACAGAAAACAATCAGATTGCCTTTTTAAAGGAATTTGGTTGTAATGAAAATCGTTATGACCCGTACAGCGAGGGGGAGACCCCGCACTTTCGTGAGGAAGAGACACTGTGGTTTTAAGAAAAATACGGAACACAAGAAAAAGAACCGCTCGATTTTTCGGGCGGTTCTTTTTGCTTTATATGGATTTTAAATCGTTTCGGGGGGACGAGAAAGTGAAGAATTTATTTTCTTCAAAAAAGAAAAATGCTTTTCTACTTAAAAAACCAGAAAATTTTGTAAATTTTCGTAAAAAGGGACAGAAACGGGAATGCAAAAGTCGGCTATTTTTGGATGCTTTCTGCATATAATAGATAAATGACGGGAGTATTGTCTAATTGTTAACAATCCTGCAAAATGTTCAAAATTTGTTCCGAAAAAATTCTAAAAAAATTTCGAAAATGTTAAAAAAGATATAGATAATTAAAATAGCTTAGTAGAATAACTTATTAGACTTTAGGAGGCCTGCACTATGAACAAAAGAGTAAAGAAAGGGCTAAGCTTCACACTCTCCCTGCTGATTGCGCTGTCTTGCTTTAGCACAGGACTTGTTGCCTTTGCCGCAGAAGCAGCAGAGAAAAACGCAGAAGAAGTGGTTACCGAATTAACCACCGAACTGGCAAACGAGCTTACCACCAATCCTGTACCCGAATCCAAACCGGAAAACGAAAGCAAACCGGCAGAGGATGCAACCCCCAACACCGACAAATCCAAAGAAGAAGCGAAAAAGTATTTAGACGATGCTTTTAATGACATCTCCAAGGCTTTGGGCGAGGTTGTAGAAGGCGGCTTCCAGATTTTAGAAGAGCTTCCCAAGAACGCCGCGGCTGCAGCACCCAGAAATGCAGAAGCGCTCGATAAGTTCTTAAAGGCTATGGACACGGTAACAGAGCCTTATGACAACAACGACATTGATTTGGTAAAGCCTTTATATGAAGCCCTTTCCATCATCGACAGAGGTAAGCTTTCCAAAGAGGTGAAGGCAAAGTATCAGGCTATTTTGGCTGCCATCGGTCCGAACATTCCGAGCACCGATTTGCCGGATCTTTCCGTTTACCACAAAACAGTTGTTACCTATCCGAACCGCGTTTCCAGAGATAAGGTAGAGCGTGCACTTCCGAAATTGGAAGGCTTCGTAAATAGCACCCTGCTTATGGTTAATCAGAATCAGGATCTTTCCACGGTTATCGGCAGCAAGCTCTATACCAATGAAATGGTTGTAAAACTTTGTCAGACCCTTTATCCGAAGCTGACCGAGATTACCATTCTTTTGAAGGTTACACCGTCCAAGCTTGCTTCGAGCTTAACTGAAGAAAAATATGCAGGTGCAGTGACCGCCCTTAAAAATGCCGGTCAGGATTGGAATGCTTTAACCGTTGCAAACGGTGACTTCGGCTTCCAGGACGGCGACAAGGAAGGCTTTATGGATGCCGTTTCCGCACTCTTCCGTCCGCTTTCCATCATCACTGTACTTTTGACCTTTGAAAACACCATTAATACCACCAAGGGCACTTACACCTACGGTGCTTATGAAGATTTGATTCCCGTATTCGAGATGCTCGATGCCGAAGGCGTTCTTTCCTCTCACGAATACACCTTACAGGTACAGGAAGCTGCAAAAATCAGCGCAAATGCCGCCATGGATGCACGCATCCGTCCGATTTTAGTTCCGGTATTCAACCTGGTGGATACTTTCGCTAAAAATCCGGTAAACACCCTGTTAACCGTACTTCCCAAGCTCGGCTATTTGCTGGATACCGATCTTTTATCTACTCAGATTGGCAAATTGCTTTCTAAAATCAAATTAGTTTCGATTCCGGCACCGGACCTTTCCGCAAAAGCTATTTTCGGTATGATTTCTCCGTCCCTCAAGGAAATTGACGTCAACGGCATTAAGCTTTCTTTCTTGCAGGATGAAGCAACCTTCGTAAACTTTGTAAAAGAAATCAGCGGCTGCGGTACAGCGGTTTCCAAAAAGAGCATTGCTTTTGAAAACCTCTACCGTTTAGGCATCGACCCCGATACCTGCGACGCTTTCGTTGTTTTGTTCCGCTTACTTTATAACGAAATCGCTTCCCCGACCAATATTCAGTCCCTGCGCGATGCCGTTGCTAACAACGAAGCTTTAAGCTCCGTAGAACGCTTTGCCGCAGAGCAGATTCTGAATCAGCTTGAGAGAACCTCCGCAGATAAGGCGATGGCAACCTTCTTAAGTATTCTCGCACCCAATCCGCCCAAGTTCACCTTGCTCGGCATGGTACAGGATATTATCAAGAAGCTCTTCGGTAGTCTCGATGCATTGACACCGGACTTCACCGGCATTTTTGACAGCATCTTCGGCGGCTCTTCCGATAAGGGCGACGGTGACCCGATTACCACCAACCCCGACATCCCGAAGACCGGTGTAAGACAGGCTGGCGCATTGCTCGCCTTTGCAGTAGTAGCCGCAGTGGCTGCCGGTGCAGTGGTTTACAAGAAGAGCAAAGAAGAATAATTCTTAAACGCTGTATTCTATCTGCTAAAGACCCTATGGCAGAAAGTGAAACATGAAATAAAAAACTGGCTCCGCTTTTTAGCGAAGCCAGTTTTTTGCTTTTACATGTGAAAAAGCTTGCATTTCTCCTATAAAGCGGGGGAGAGAATAGCAAAGTCTATAGGAAGAAAGAAAGCTCCTTTTAAATCATCCGTGATTTTCGGCTGCCTCTGCCGCCGCTTTCGTTTTATGAACCGTCTCAAACGGATGCTGTGGCGGTGCATAAACGGAATATAACTTTAACGGCGTATTCCCAATGTTGATAATGTTATGCCATGTGTTGGCGGGAATAAGCACAGCATAGTCCCTGTTTACTCTTTGCGTATAGTCTAACGCGGCTTTATTTTTCCCAATTTGAACCAGAGCACATCCGTCCACAATGCGTATAAATTGGTCAAGATTGGAATGCATTTCAAGCCCAATATCTCCATGGATAGGAATGCTCATCAGAGTGACTTGCAAATCGTCCCCTGTCCATATTGTGCTTCTGTAATAGGGATTTTGTTTAGCCAACCGGTCGATATTTACAATAAGTGGCTGTGCTCCGTAATCTCTTATGTCAGGCGTATAGTTGCTATAACTGTTTCGATTCATAGACACTACCTCCAATAGAATCTCTTCAGCTTTAGTATATGAGCATAGCAGAGAACCTGTGAGAAGTGTGAAAGTGCAAGGCAAGCGGCAAAACAGTTTGTTTTATTAGAAAAAGAGAAAACTCCCTAGCCGTACCAAAGCACGGCTAGGGAGTTTTCTACGTAAATTTAAGGTGGTGTCTATAATGAAAGCGCGAGGCTTACATCAAGCTTCTGTAAAGGGCTTCGATGTCTTCTACGCTGGTGTCCTTCGGGTTGCCCGGACGGCACGCATCGTTGTAAGCGTCAATGGACATCTGCTTGAGGTCTTCTTCCTTAACAACGCCCTTGAGGGAAAGGGTAATACCGACATCGTTCGCGAGCTGAGAAACAGCATCCACAGCGGCACGGCGATATTCTTCCTGTGTCATATCGTCTACACCTTTGACGCCCATAGCACGAGCGATTTCACGATATTTCTCACCGGTTGCATCTGCGTTATATGCCATAACTGCCGGAAGCAAGGTCGCGCAGGCTTTGCCGTGCGGCATATCATAATAAGCAGATAAGGTGTGTGCCATGGAGTGGTCTACGCCGAGGCCGACGTTCGAGAAGCCCATGCCGGCGATATATTGACCGAGTGCCATGCCTTCTCTGCCGTCTGCGGTGTTTTCTACTGCGCCACGTAAGGAACGGGAAATAATCTCAATGGCTTTGAGGTGGAACATGTCGGAAAGCTCCCAAGCACCTTTGGTGATATAGCCTTCGATAGCGTGGGTCAAAGCGTCCATGCCGGTTGCGGCGGTTAAGCCCTTGGGCATAGAGGACATCATTTCGGGGTCAACAACGGCAACAACCGGAATGTCGTGTGCATCTACGCAAACGAACTTTCTCTTTTTCTCTACGTCGGTGATAACGTAGTTAATGGTAACCTCTGCGGCTGTACCGGCTGTAGTCGGAACGGCAATAATCGGTACGCAGGGCTTTTTGGTCGGTGCAACGCCTTCGAGAGAGCGAACATCGGAAAACTCGGGGTTGGCAATGATAATGCCGATAGCTTTTGCGGTATCCATGGAGGAACCGCCGCCGATAGCTACGATGCAGTCTGCTTCGGCAGCCTTAAAAGCGGCAACGCCGTTCTGCACGTTTTCAATGGTGGGGTTGGCTTTGATGTCGGAGTATACGCAGTAAGCAATACCGGCAGCATCTAAAAGGTCGGTTACCTTAGCGGTTACGCCAAATTTTATAAGGTCAGGGTCGGAGGCGACAAAGGCTTTTTTGAAACCGCGAGCTTTAATTTCATCCGGGATTGCTTGAATAGCACCGGCGCCATGATAAGATGTTTCGTTAAGCATAAATTTGTTCATTGTTTATCTGTCCTTTCCCTTTGGAAATTTCATTTTGTGCCTTCAGTATAGCACCGCTTTTAGGGGATATCAATAGTTGATGGAATAAATTCAGAGTTTCTTTGTTTAGAATTTACAGTTTGTTCATTTTTTAACAAAGTCGGGAAGAACACGAATTAAAGAAGATGATTTTACTGTAATTCGATAAAAAAAGAAGAGCCTTTCGGCTCTTCCTATAGTTTATTTTCTGTAATAATCTGCTGATTTACCGTGCGGCTGATTTCACAAAAATGGTGCACTTCTTCAAAAATATCCTCTTTCATGCCTTCGCTGAGCCACTTGATAATTTGCCCGAAGCATTCGCACTGGTGATAGTGTAAAAGCACCTCGCGGCTTCCTTCGGAAATCGAGGTGCCCTCTAAAACGGTGTCGAGATAAGCCGAAACGGTCTCGTTGCAAATCTTTAAAAGATAGTGTTCTAAAATACTGTGGTCTACGGAATTATAAATATGGTAGACTGCACGCTTGTTTTGGGAAATGGATTGCAAGATGACGAGAACGCTTCCCTCGAAGCTGTCCTCGGTGGGATGAGCGTCTACAGCTTTTTGAATCATTTCCTCGATAATTTCCTCTAAAAGCGCAGGCATATCCTTAAAATGATAATAAAACGAGTTGCGGTTTAATCCACAGTCCTCCACAATATCTTTAATAGTAATTTGATGTAAGGGTCGTTCCTCTAACAGTTTTAAAAAGGAAGCCTTAATCGCATTGCGTGTAAAATTCGGCATAGATACTACCTCGTAAAAGACGAACCTTTGGCGGATAAAAGTATAGTATCATATTTGCCCCGCCTTTTCAACCGACACAGTAAAAAAGACCGCCCCGTAGAACGGTAGGACGGCCTTTTTTAGAAAAGGGATATTGGGAGGCTAGTTGGTTTCCTTGTAGTTTGGATAGGAGGAGACGTGATGTGTTTTGGCGTCCTTCCAAAGCTGTTCGGCGCAGGGTGCCCAGGTCTTTGCATAGGCGTGGCACTTTGCGCAAAGATGCTCTGCTGTCTCGGGAGATTGTAAATCGGTGGATTTTGCACCGGTCTGTTTGACCATGCGCTCCAAAGCTTCGGGATTTTCGAGCATCGGGCAGGGTCTTAAATGGTTTTGATTGAAAGGCTGGTTGTCTCTGTAAGCCATGAAGAGCGGCTGCTTTAAGATTTCCAGGAGAGAATGGGTGCGGATATTGGCGCTGGAATAATGAATGAATACGCAGGGCTCGGCGTCACCGTTTGCATTGATATGGAAATAGTTTCTGCCGCCGGCGATACAGCCGCCGACAAATTCGCCGTCGTTCTGGAAGTCCATGGTAAACAGACCCTCACCTTCGGCGATACTACGGATTTTACGAACACGATTCTTTACGTGTACACGCTGTTCGGGTGTGGGCAAAAGGTCCACAGAAGCATCGTTGCCAACAGGCATGTAGTGGAAATAGAGGGCGTAGCGGCAACCCTTATTCACCATGAGCTGTACAAACTCCTCACTCGTTACGGAAGCGTAGTTCTTGGAGGTGTAGCAAATGGAGGTGCCGAAAATAATGCCGTTTTCCTTTAACAAATCCATGGCGTGCATAACCTTGTCATAAACACCGGCACCGCGGCGCATATCGTTGACTTCGGGTTCGCCCTCCAAGCTAATGGCAAGCGCAAAGTTGCCGACGCGCTTTAAGTCTGCGCAGAAGGCTTCATCTACCAAAGTACCGTTGGTGAAGGCTAAGAAGGCGCAGTCATTGTGCTTTTCAGCCAAACGGATTAAATCCGCCTTGCGAACAAGCGGCTCGCCGCCGGTAAACATATAGAAGTATACACCGAGGGCCTTGCCTTCGGTAACCAGACGATCCATTTCATCAAAGGTCAGGTTCAATTTGTTGCCGTATTCTGCTGCCCAGCAACCGGTGCAGTGCAGGTTGCAGGCACTGGTCGGGTCCATTAAGATGAGCCACGGAATGTTGCACCCGTGCAGCTCACGCATTTCACGAATCTTCTTTGTGCCGCAATACATGGCTTCAAAGCCGAAGTTTAATGCCATGGTTTTTAATACGTTGGGGTCAACCTCGTCTAAAGCTCGGTTTAAATAGGAATAGAGAAAACCGTCTTCGTCCTGTACAATTTCCTTAATGCGGTCAAAGTCGATTTTGGTCGGCAGACTCTTTTTGTGCTTTTCAAAATAACCGATGATTTTTAAAAGCTCTTCTTGGCGTTCTTCTCGATTGAGCTTCTTTAAAAGCATATCCATGGCGACGCCGATAGCCTTTCGTTCCGCAGTATGACCTAAAGTTCCCATAATATCCTCCCAAAAAATAAATTTTATTTTCACATCCCGTAGGATGGAGCATTAGATTTCATAAAGTATATGCGGAGCTTCTTCGAGTTCTTGCATACAAACAATCGCCACGGCTTTCGGCCCGATGTGGCAGGCGATGCTGAGTGCCAGAGGGTCTACGGAAACTGTAGCGCCCGGGAAACGGGCTTCAATTTCTGACTTCCAAAGCGCGGCATCTTCCTTTGTGCCGCAGTACGCGCCTTTGATGCTGACGTGTTTCCCCTTAAAGCAGGTGGCTTTATCCTTTTCCACCGCTTCTAAGAGCTTTTCTTTCGCCGCGGCTACACCGCGTGCCTTGGCGTAAGCGTCGAGCTTATCACCTTTAATCTGCAAAATGGGCTTTAAATTCAATACGGTGGCAATCGCCGCACCGGCGGGTGTGATTCTGCCACCTTTTTTTAAATATTCTAAGGTTTCCACCGCAATATAGATGCTCGCATCCATGCTGTGGCGTTCTAAGATTTCACGAATCTCTTTGGCGCTTTTTCCCGAATTTGCCAAAGAAAGGGCTTCTAAAACGGATTGCTTCTGTGTGCAGGAAATGCGGTGATTATCAACCACTTGAATTTTGCCGTCATAGTCCTTTGCAAAGATCTGCGCCGTCCGAACCGAACCGCTGAGCCCTCCGGACATCGGGATATAGACAATCGAATCATGGCTTTTTAATTCCTCGTCAAAGGCGTTTAAAAGCGCCTGGGCGGACGGTTGACTGGTGGTAATCTTCTTACCCTCTGCCATGGCTGAAAAGAAAGAATCCCGGTCCATGGTGACATTTTCGTAGTATTCTTTGCCGTCGATGAAAAAAGGCATGGGAAGAACGCCGATGCCGAGCTTTTCACCTTGGGCTTTCGTGATGCCGCTGTTCGAGTCCGTTAAAATCCAAACGCTTTGCCGCTGTGCCATGTAAAAAATCCTTTCACCAAAGCGCCAATTTCCCCTCGCTTTGTTTCTATATATCATAACAAAATTGCCTAAAATTTAACATAGACGTAAAGCCGAAAACGCCCAAAATTTAGACGTTTTTGAACTTTTGTCTAGGAGAAGTTCGGTAAGAAGTTGTATTCTGCATAAAAGCAGAATTTTGCCTTGCAAAAAATAAAAAAACTCCTGCGACAGGGGGGACTGTCGCAGGAGAAGGGGATTGCCTTAGAGGCTTTTAGACCTCTAAGGCAAAGAGAGGGGCTAGTTTTGTTTTTTTTCTATGTCGGCGAGCATTTGGACACGTTTGGCGTGTCTGCCGCCTTCATATTCGCCGCTGAGCCAGGTGTCCACAATCATGAGGGCTAAATCGAGACCTACAACTCTGGCGCCCATGCTCAGTACGTTGGTATCGTTATGCTGACGGGAAAGCAAAGCGGAATAAGGTTCACTGCAGGTGACAGCTCGAATCCCGTTGACTTTGTTGGCGGCAAGCCCGATGCCGACGCCTGTACCGCAAATCAAAATGCCTTTGTCACATTCTCCTTTGGCTACGGCGTTGCCTACGGCTTCGCCGTAAATCGGATAATCCGTTCGTTCATGTGAATCGGTGCCGAAATCTACGGTTTCAATAGACATCGCATGCAAATGCTTTTCGATTTCTTTTTTCAAATCGTATCCGACATGATCACTGCCAAGTGCAATTTTCATAGTAAACCTCTTTTCTGTGTGCTTCGATTATTTTACGATGTAGGAATCTACGGGAATGGTTTCGGGAGCAACGTTCGGGTCAATGGCAGGAGCTGCCTTAACGGTTTCTACCATTTTACGTAAGGAAGTTGCGCCGATTTCTGCGGAGTTCTGGGCAACGGTTGCGGAAAGTTCGCCGGCCTTAACGCTTTCTAAAGCTTCAGCCGCACCGTCTGTACCGACAACTACGATTTTGCCAAGCTTGTTGGCGTTTTTAACAGCCTGTAATGCGCCAAGAGCCATGGTGTCGTTGCAGCAGTAAATAGCTTTTAAATCAGGGTTCTTCTGAATAATGGATGCTGCGGTATCCAGGGCTTTCTGTCTGTCCCAGTCAGCCGGCTGAGAAGCAACGAGCTTTACACTGGAATTTGCGGAGAAGGCGTTGGTTGCGCCGAGCTTTCTGGCTTCGCCGGAAGCGTTACCCGCTTTACCTTCGATAATAGCAACTTCGCCGCCGTCCTGTAAGCTTTCAATGATGAAGTTTGCGCCTTTTTCACCGACCTTTTCGTTATCGGTTGTAGCAAAAGCGACGACACTGCCGCCGGCATTTTTGAGGGTTTCCATGTCGATTTTTTCATCAATGTTCATGACATAAATGCCCTTTTTGTTGGCTTCTACAATGCCGTTTACAAGGTTGGTGGGGGAGAGGGGTGCAACGCCGATAGCTTTGTAGCCCTTGGAGATGCAGTTTTCTAAAATCTTGAGCTGACCTTCTGTGTCATCTTCGGACTGTGCCGCGAAAACGTCTACCTTAACGCCGAGCTCGGCTGCCTGCTTTTCGATGCCAGCCTTCATGCTTGCCCAAAAGTCATTGGAAAGCGGCTTCAAAATAATGGCGTATTCTGCGGCGGTTGTGTCTGTTGCGCCGGGTTCTTTTTTGTCGGTTTTATTGCAGCCGACAAAAACAAGGCCAACAACGACTACGAGTGCTAATAGGATGCTTAATACCTTTTTTTTCATAATAAAGTTTCCCTTCTTTATATAATTTGCTATTTTTTCAGCAATGGTTATTGCTGCTGTAGCTGTTTAAAAGCGAAGCTTCCGCTTCCGTAGACACCGCTTTGCTGATTGTGTTCTGTGAACAAAATCTGCAAGTTCTTTTCGGGATAGGGTTTGCGAACATAGAATAGGATTTCTTTCTTTAAAAGTGCTTTGGGGAAATCCGGCATCTCACAGACACCGCCGGCCAAAATGATATATTCCGGGTCTAAAATATTGATTTCCGTTGCAATCGGAATCGCCAGACCTTTTACATATTTCACAATTTCCGGATGCTCACCGTGCTCTTTAAAAATACTGTGAATTTCGGCTTCGGGGAAATACTCCGCAGCTAAACGTTCTAAATAACGGCCGGAACAGCGAAGCTCCGAACAACCTTTATTGCCGCAGGTGCAGGTTTCCTCCACACCCCAAAGTGGAATGTGCCCCAGCTCTCCGGCGGCGCCGTTACTACCGCTGTAGAGCTTGCCGTCTAAATATAAGGCGTTGCCGAGTCCTGTGCCGATATAGAAGCCGAGCACCGTACTGCTTTTAGGCAGGTGCAGGCGTTCTATATCGTTTTGCAGCAGGAAGTTGACGTCTCGGTCAACAAATACCGGCATATTCAAACGTGCAGAGAGCGCTTCGCCTAAGGGTAAATTGTCAAAGCCTTTGAGGTTCGGGGTGGAAATCACGGTCTTTTTATCCTTGCTCACAATGGAGGGTAACCCAATGGCGACCGCCTCTACACTGCCGTCAATGCCGCAGTTTTGCATGTAGGTTTTAATTTCTTTTGAAAGAATCTCAATTACGTTGCCGTTATCAAAAATGCGACTGGAAAATTTCTTGAAGTTTTCAACTGTGCCGCTTGGAGAAATTGTTCCGATACGAAAATTCGTACCGCCTATATCAATACCAATGGTATAGCGCATAGAATTCCTCCTTTTATTCGTTTACGCAGTGGTTAAATTCATCTTGCATGATGCTCCAAGCTTCCTCCAGATTTTCGGATTTGGAGAAGAGACCTGAGGAGCCGACGATGAAAACTTCTGTGCCGGCCTTTGCAAGCTGTGCAAAGGTCTTTTGGTTGCAGGAACCGTCTACTTCAATTAAGAAGTTATAGCCCTTTTCTTCTTTTAACGCCTTCAGCTCGGCAATCTTTTCCAACATTTCGGGGATGAAAGGCTGTCCGGCAAAGCCGGGGTCCACCGTCATGATGGTGATTTTATCGAGCCTGTTTAAATAGGGGGCAATATAGGAAATCGGGGTAGCGGGATTTAAGACAACGCCCTTTTTAAGACCGAGGGCTTCGATTTGATTGTAAATGCGAAATGCCTGCGCATTGATCGTCTCGGCATGGGAGCTAATATACGTAGCACCTGCCGCGGCAAGACTTTCAATGTAATCTTCGGGATTGGTGACCATTAAATGGCAGTCAATCGGTTTTTTTGCAATCTTGGAAAATGCCTTTACGAAGTCGGGTGAAAGGGTGATGTTCTTTACGAAGTGCCCGTCCATAATATCGACATGGTAAAAGTCACAGTATTGGTTTAGAACTTCTGTTTGCTCTTTAATGCGCAGAAAATCCATACACATTAAAGAAGGACTGAACATGGGTTTCATAGAAAGCCTCCTTTATTATTTTTTGTTGGCTACAAATCTGTCCAAAGCAACAGAGCCGATGATGAGTGCGCCCATAACGACCTGCTGTAAGGTGCTGGAAAGGGAAAGAATATTCATACCGAAGTTGATAACGCCGATGATAAGACCGCCCATGACAACGCCGAAGATTTTACCTTTGCCGCCGAAGAAGCTTGTACCGCCGATGATAGCTGCGGCGATGGCATAGGTTTCAAAACCGGTTGCGGCGGCAGGTTCTGCGGAACCAACTCTGCCGAGTAAAACAATACCTGCAATGCCGGCGCAAATGCCGGAAATAATGAAAACAATTAAGGTGTGACGCTTTACGTTGATACCGGAATACCAAGCGGATTCACTGTTGCCGCCTAAAGCGTAAATGTTTCTACCGAGTTTGGTTTTGCGGGTTAAGAAGGAGAGGAAGAGGGCTACCACAATTGCGATAATGGCAACCAGCGGAATGCCTAAAACCGAAGCGGAAATTGCCTTGGTGAAGGAAGCGGGGAAGCCGTAAACGGCGCTGGAGTTGGAAATGATGAGGGTTAAGCCTCTGTAAATAGCCTGTGTGCCGAGCGTGATGATGAACGGATGCAAGCCGGTTACGTTGACGAGTGCGCCGTTAATCATGCCAAGCAATGCGCCGAGTAAAACGCCCAAAAGAATGGCAGCAACGGGGTGCACGCCGGCGACCATGAGCTTCGCTGTGCACATACCGGTTAAGGCAACGATAGAGCCAACGGAAAGGTCGATACCTGCAATCAAAATCGCGAAAAATTCGCCCATTGCAATTAAGATATTAACGGAGCTTTGGGCTAAAATCTGCGGTGCGGTCGATGCAGAGAAGAAATAGGTGGGCTTTAAAACGGCAAGCAGAAGCAATAGCAGGAACAGGATGCCGAACGTGCCGAACTTTTGCCAGATTTCGTTAAATGTTAACTTACCTTTTTTTGTCTTATTCATTTTGTGCTCCTCCTTAGGAAACAATATCAGCGGTTGCTGCTTTAATGATTTTTTCTTCCGAGGCTTCTTTATGGGTATAGGTCTCTACAATTCTGCCCTCGCGGAAAACGGAAATGGTATCGCATACGGCGAGCAGTTCCGGTAATTCTGAGGAAACCACTAAGACGCCCTTTCCCATGTCGGCAAGTTTTCGCATAAGCATGTAAATTTCACTCTTACTGCCGATGTCAATGCCCTTGGTCGGCTCATCGAAAATAATGATTTCCGAGTTTGCGGCAAGCCATTTGCCTAAAATCACTTTCTGCTGATTGCCGCCGGAAAGTTCGGTGATGTTCTGCTCGGTGCTCGAGCATTTAATATTGAGGCTTTGCTTCTGTTCTGCGGCGCAATCGTTTTCATATTTGCGGTTGGTAAGACCCACTGTGCCGCCCATTTTGGAAGTTTTAATAAAGGGGAGAATGGAAATATTCTGCTTAATGCTGAAGTTTCCGAAAAATCCGGTTTCGCGGCGGTTTTCCGTAACCATGGCTAAGCCGTTTTTAATCGCATCATAAGGACTTTTGATTTTGATTTCTTTGCCCTTCATTAAGATTTTGCCTTGGCTTTTCGGTTCTGCACCGAAAATGGAATTCATCATTTCGCTTCTGCCCGAGCCGACAAGACCGGAGAAGCCGAGAATTTCGCCCTTATGCAGTTTAAAGGAAATATCCTTTACCTTGTTATCCTTGCGGCAAAGGTTTTGCACTTCAAAGAGGACTTCTTCTTTACCGAAATCTATATCGCCCTCGTGCTGGTAGGTCTTTTGAATCGTTCTGCCGACCATCATCGTGACTAAATCATCGGTGGTGACGGAAGCTACATCCTTTGTGCCGACATAGGTGCCGTCTTTAAGTACGCTGACGCGGTCACCGATTTCAATGATTTCCGCCATTTTATGCGAGATAAAGACAATGCCCTTACCCTCGGCCTTTAACTGGCGAATGATTTTAAAGAGGTGTTTGACTTCTTCTGAGGTGAGCGAAGCGGTAGGCTCGTCCATGACGATGACCTTGCTGTCGCAGGCGAGCGCTTTGGCGATTTCAACCTGCTGTTTCTCGGAAATACTGATGTCCTCGACCAAGGTTTTCGGGTCACGGTTTAAACCGACCTTTTCCATAAGCTCGAGTGCCCGTTTGTGAATCTCGGCGTAATCGACCACTTTTAACGGTCCGATTTTTTTCATAGGCAGCTTGCCGACGAAAAGATTTTCTTCAATCGAAAGCTCGTCGATGACGCTCAATTCCTGGTAGATAACACTGATGCCGTTTTCAGTAGAATCCTTCGGCGTCAGCTTTTTAAATTCTTTGCCGTTCAGGATGATACTGCCTTCGGTGGGCTGGTAAACACCGCTTAAAATTTTCATGAGGGTGGATTTACCGGCGCCGTTTTCACCTAAGAGCACGTGCACCTCACCGGCTTTTATGTCAAAGGAAATGTGATTGAGTGCCGTGACGCCGGCGAACTTTTTCACCACATCCTTCATTTCGACCAATGTATCCATAAGAACCTCCCTTTCTGTGTTCCTTTTTGTTGTTGTGTAAGTTGGGTAAAGGTTTACCCAAAGTGACTTTTTTATGGGGGAACTGTGTTCCCCCACTGTGAATGGTTGTTATGTTGTGGCTCTTTTAATGAGTTCAACCGGCAAAACACACACATCGTTTTTTGTGCCGTCTTCCTCTATGAGCTGCATTAAATGCTCCACCGCGCATTTGCCGAAGGCTTCTGTGTCTTGATGCACGGTTGTCAGCGAAGGGCTGCAAAGCGAAGCGAAAGAGGTATCATCGAAGCCGACGATTTTAATATCCTCCGGAACCGAAAGACCGGCATCTCGAATCGCGTGCAAAGCACCGAGCGCCACTTGGTCGTTTTCGCAAAAGATACCGTCAAAGGATTTACCGCTGTGTATTAGTTTTTCCACTGCCGTATAGGCGGCGTCGTGGCAAACCGAAATCGGCAGAACCAATTCTTCGTCGAGAGGCACTTTATAGGCCTCATGCGCTTCTTGGAAGCCCATGTAACGGTGACGAACGGTAGAGTAGGTGTTTTGGTCGCGCAGATGCACGATCTTTCTGCATCCTTTGCGAATCAACTCTTCTGCGGCTAAATAACCGCCTCGTTCGTTGTCCGAAACAATGAGCGTACCCGCATTCGCCGGTCGACGGTCGATATACACCGTCGGAATTTTGTATTCCTGATAAATACTTTTTACATCGGATTCCGTACTAATTAGAATAATACCGTCTACGTTTTTGGCGGCTAAATCGGCGATGTATTTCTTTTCCAGCTCGCTGTTCTCGTTGGAATCGCAAACTACAACGGTGTAGTCTAAAGCGACCAAGGAGTTTTCAACTGAGCGGATAATCCTGCCGAAAAATTCGTTGGTGATGTCGGGAACAATCATGCCGATGCTTTGGGTTTTATTTGTACGAAGACCTTTTGCATTTTGATTGATTTGGTATTTGTATTCTTCTACAACCTGCATCACGCGTTTTTCGGTTTCAGCGGAATAACGCCCATTCTTATTTAAAACTCTTGAGACCGTGGCAATGGACACGCCCGAAAGCTGTGCGATTTCCACCATGGATATCTTCTTCAATTCAGCTTCTGCCTCCAAAACTTGTGTAAACGATTACTCATTGCCCTTACTATATTACACAATTCATAAAAAGTCAAGCAATTTTGAAAGTTTTTTGTATTTTAAGCCAAATGACGAAAAACGGGGTCTGGATTTGTAAGAATTGACAAGAATTTGTCGAGAAAATGATTTTTTACTTTTTTTCGACATAAATTTCAAAAATCCACAAAAAGTGCAAAAAAATTCAGAAAAATATGAATAGAATATTTACAACTGTTGCTTTTTCCTTTATAATAAAAAAATGTCGTCTTAAAAGCCTAATTTGATGAAGCGAGACTTCGAGAATCGTTTTAAGGCTGCTTTTTCTTTCACTATATATGGAAAAGGGAAAACAGGGCGAATAACTATTGACGAATTCTTATCGGATATGCTACAATGCTTTAAATAGTCAAAGCAAAAATGCAAAAACAGATAGAAGACAAAGATTTTGTGGAAATCTCATTGCCTTTTAACTTCTTTTGTGTTTTAACTTTGTCTTTTAAATAAAAATTTTAAAAAGAAAGAAGGATTTTATGAGCGAACTCAAAAAAAAGTACGGACTGGTTACGGCGATTTGCATGGTCGCGGGTATCGTAATCGGTTCAGGCGTTTTCTTTAAAGCGCAAACGATTCTGCAAACCACAAACGGTAATATGCTTTACGGTGTTATTGCATGGGTTATCGGCGGTGTCATCATGCTTTGCTGCGTTCTTGCATTCGCAGTCATGGCCCAAAAGTACGAGAAGGTGAACGGCGTCGTCGACTACGCAGAAGCTACTGTCGGCCACAAGTATGCTTATATTGTTGGCTGGTTCATGTCGATGATTTACTACCCGACACTCGTTTCCGTTTTATCTTGGCTCAGCGCTAGATACTTGCTTACGTTTATATGCTCTGTAAATCCTGATTTTGCAATGCATATTTCTGCGGCGGACGGCGGCTGTGTAACCGGTCCCGAGTGCTTCGTGCTTGCCGGTTTCTTCCTCGTTATCAGCTATGCACTGAACGTTCTTTCTCCGAAAATCTCGGGTAAGTTCCAGGTTTCCACCACTGTTATCAAATTAATTCCGCTCGTTCTTATGGCCGTTATCGGTACTATTTACGGCTTCACTCACAATATTGCAGGCACAGAAACCCCGATTCTTGTACAGAACTTCGCCAACCAGAGCGGTGACTTAGGCGTTTTATTCCCCGCCGTTGTTGCAACCGCTTTCGCTTATGAAGGCTGGATTGTTGCAACCTCCATTAACTCCGAGCTTAAAAATTCCAAGCGCAATCTGCCGATTGCCTTGATTGCAGGCGGCCTTATCATCATTGCCGTTTACCTGTTCTATTTCATCGGCTTGGCAGGCGGTGCAACCGTAGAAAACCTCATGGAAAACGGTGCGACCTTCGCTTTAACCAATGTTTTCGGTCCTGTTTTCGGTAATATTTTGAACCTCTTCGTTGCGATTTCCTGCATGGGTACACTCAACGGCTTAATGCTCGGCTGCACCAGAGGTATGTTCTCCGTAGCAGCCAGAAACGTAGGCCCGAAGCCGGAGATGTTTAAGGAAGTAGACAAGCAGACCAATATGCCGTCGAACTCCGCTGTTTTAGGCTTGCTCATGTGCTCTCTTTGGTTCCTCTTCTTCTACGGTGCAAACCTTTCTCCGAAGGGCTGGTTCGGTTTCTTCAACTTCGATTCCTCCGAACTTCCCATTTGTACCACCTATGCAATTTACATGCCTATCTTTATCGCCTTTATGGTAAAAGCAAAGGATGTACACCCCGTAAAGAGATTTGTACTTCCTGCATTTGCTATCCTCGGTTCTGGCTTCATGATTTTTGCCGCGATTTATGCACACGGCATCATGCCCTACAGAGCCGCTGCAGCAGAAGGCAGATTTGCCTGCCCGATTATTGCTTACTTAATCGTATTCGCTTGCATCATGGGTATCGGCCTCGTTTTCTATAAACAGAAAGCCGCGCCGAAAAAGGCAAAAAAATAAAAATGCTTTTAAGAAAGCCCGATTCGTTCGGGCTTTTTTCTTTTTCATAAATCTTTCTTGCAATGCCGGAAAAACTTTGCTACAATGAGAAAAAACAGAAAGAAGGCTTCCTATGTCCTATCAAGCCAGTGCATCACGTTATGAGAAAATGACCTATAATCGCTGCGGAAAAAGCGGCCTTAAACTGCCCAAAGTCTCCTTAGGGCTTTGGCACAATTTCGGCGGTGCGCAGGATTTTGAAAATATGAAGAAAATGCTGTTTTGTGCTTTCGATAACGGCATTACGCATTTTGATTTGGCGAACAACTATGGCCCGAAGCCGGGCGATGCCGAACGGATTTTCGGTAAAATTTTGCAGGAAAATTTTCTGCCTTACCGGGATGAAATGATTATCAGCACCAAAGCCGGTTATACGATGTGGGAAGGCCCTTACGGCGATTTCGGCAGTCGAAAATATCTGCTGGCCTCTTTAGACCAAAGCTTAAAGCGGATGCAGCTTGACTATGTGGATATTTTTTATCATCATCGCATGGATAAGGAAACGCCGCTCGAAGAAACGATGGGTGCGCTCGCCAGTGCGGTGCAAAGCGGAAAGGCGCTGTATGTCGGCCTTTCCAACTATGACGGCGCAACGCTCAAAGAAGCAACAGCGATTTTAAAAGAACTGCATTGTCCGTTTGTCATCAATCAAAACCGCTATTCTATTTTAGACAGAACGATTGAACAAAACGGCTTAAAGGCGGCTGTGCAGGAAACCGGCAAAGGATTAATCACTTTCAGTCCTTTGGCGCAGGGACTTTTGACGGATCGCTATTTAAATGGAATCCCGGCAGATAGCCGCATTCGCACCGGCCCCGGATTCTTAAAAGAAGACCGCTTAACGCCGGAGCTTCTCGGGAAGCTGCATGCGTTAGATGCTTTAGCCAAAGAGCGTGGGCAAAGTTTGGCACAAATGGCACTGACTTGGATTTTGAAGGATGAGGCCGTGACCAGCGTTTTGGTCGGGGCTTCGCATCCGGCGCAGATTCTCGATAATCTCGGCATTTTAGAAGCCACACCGCTGAGTGAAGCGGAGCTTCAGGAAATTGACCGCATTGTGCTGGAACGATAAGCCGCGACAGAAAAACTAATATAAAATAAGAAAAAAGCCACGGAAGATAGCTCTTCTGTGGCTTTTGCTGTTTTTAAAGGGAGCTTAGGCTAAGGGAAGCACGCAGTCGCCCGTAAGACCAGAAGCACTTTCTGCGTGCAGATGCAGTGCTTTTGCACCGCAGTCAGCTTTGACCATGAAACCGGCGATGCCGACTTCGGCGTTTATTTGGTTGTGCCCGATAGTCGAGCCGCTTTCTACCGTCAGCGTGATGCTTTCCTGAAAGCTTGTGTCTACCGTGCCTTCGGCATTGACTGCTCGAACGTGTACAAAGATAAAATCGTTGTTATCTGCCCGTAAAGAGAGCCCGAAGGTCTGGGGCAAAATCTCAAGCTGTGTTGCCGGTGTTTGCTTTTTGAACACCATGGCTTTTACGCATTTGCCTTTAGAAAAGCCCTGCGCTTCCAGTTCCTCTACGCCACTCAAATCCAAATTCTTAAAGGTAAAGGGCGGAAAATCCATATGCTGGCAGTTGCCGCCGTCAAACATACAGGCCATGGCGTGCTTTGCCAAAGGACATGCCTTTTTGCTGGTCGCAAT
Organism: Acutalibacter sp.; assembly: GCA_020025775.1. Classification (GTDB taxonomy): domain Bacteria; phylum Bacillota; class Clostridia; order Oscillospirales; family Acutalibacteraceae; genus Fimenecus. Next base: position 64,638 of record JAHHRN010000001.1, on the reverse strand, counting down.
GTGGTCCTCGGCAGTCATCCAGTAGTTATCGTTGATTTGCTTGCTCTTTTTGGCAGTAAAGGGGACATCTGCACCGCTATCGGGTGCGGCTTCGGCAAGGCATTTGCCACCCGAGAATAGCTTTATTCGGTCGCAGTTGCTGTAAAAGACCAGATTTTTCTTGTCCTTCCAGGAAAGTGCCTGCAAAAAGAGCACAAAATCGGTTTCATCCTTGGGCTTTGCCTGACTGCGGACGAATTGATAGGAGAGCTTGGGAATGCGGAAAATATCGAAAATTCCGCTTTTGGAAATCGGCGCGTCGGGATAATAGCCGCGATTGTGGTCGATGCCTTCCCAAATCAAGTCGCCGATAATATCCTGCGTGCGGAAGTTATCGTTATGAGCGTATTGAAAATTCCAGGTTTGAATCTGCATGGCAAGCTCGCCGTCCCCGCGGGAGACACGGGAGGTGCTCTTGTTGCCGCCGAAGCCCCAGTCACCGTATTCGCGCTTGAGCTGTAAGCGGTTATCCTTTCGGAAAATCCGCTCTATAAAATTCGATTTATCCTTGCCGCTGTAGGGAATATCAAAATTTGGGACAAGAGCATTCCTTCTGCCGACCGTATCGCCGCCGGTCAGTGCACCCGCAGATTCCTCTTTGACGATTTCGTGCAAATGCCGCAAATATAAATCGCCCTTTTTTGTGGCCCAGTTGGTTTCGTTCGGGGTGACTTCGAAAATAATGACGCTCGGATGATTGCGGTCGCGGCGCACAAGCTCGGTTAAATTCTCTTCGAGCCGCTTCTGCCAAAGCTCTCCGCCCAAAAACTGCCAGCCGGGCACGGGGTCAATCAGCAAAATGCCGAGTCTGTCACATTCGTCAATAAAGGCAGGGGAATGTGGATAGTGGGCAAGGCGCAAGCAGTTGATGCCGCTTTCCTTTAAAAGTCTGGCTTCGCGGCGTTGAGCATAGTCGGAGGCGGCAATGCCGAGATAAGGGAACTGCTGTCCGCGGTTAAGACCAAACAGGTGGATTTTTTGATTGTTGAGATAAAGCCCGTTTTCGTCCACCTCGATACTGCGAATGCCGAAGGTCGTTTCGTGGCTGTCTTTCTGCCCGTCATAGGTTATTGTGGACTTCAGCACATATAAATGCGGCTGTTTCACGCTCCATAACTGCGGATTTTCCAACTGTACGTCGGTCATTTTCGTACATTCTCCGTCAGCGGCTGTCTCGAAATCCTGTGTCCACGTCTCGATGCATTGTCCGTTATATAGAAGTTTATAGGTGATTTGACCGGCTTTGTTTTCGCTTGCCGTGCTTTTGATGTTTTCCCAAATATAAATGTCCGCCGCGCCGTTTTGTAATCTTGTATCTATGCGTGTGCCACCGAAAGCCACACTTTTTTCCATAGGATGCGTAAAATAAATTTCCGGCTTAATAAGAAGGCGCACGTTGCGGTAAATGCCACCGTAATATAAGAAATCCAGTCCTTCGGTGGGCTTGCCGGGCGGGGTGTCTTTGTCATCGTGATTGTCTACAAGTAAAAAAACGTGATTTTCAGCCTCGGTCGAAATAAAATCGGTTATATCTAAACAAAAGGGCAGATAGCCGCCGAAGTGCTCCGTCAGGAAGCGGTTATTCACATAGACCTTGCAGTTCGTCATGACCGCCTCAAATTCCAAAAAGACGCGCTGATTTGGATAAATTTTCGGCACACTAAAGGTCTTTTCATATTCAAACAGCCCCTGCTTGTTGCGCCAAACGTTCAGTGGCTCTATTTGCACCGTGTGCGGCAAAGATACCGTTTCTGTATTTTGCTGACCGTGTTCTCGGAACTGCCAATCGCTGTTCAATAGAATTTCCTGCATAAAGGAAAGCCCCCTTCGGTAGATGTTGTCCCCATAAAGCAGATAAGCGGAATACTGCTTGTATTTTAACAATCTTTTTGCTAGAATTAAATAGAGAAATGCACGATTTTAGTGAGGAATATCACGATGCTCAAAAACTATGCTAACCTAAATGCCTATTATTCGGCGGCCGCACCGCTTCAGCTTTTGGAAAAAGCCGAGGAGCAGTGCGAGGTGAATTATCATATTCAAAGAGCCTGTTCCCCGATTTATGCGCTGGAATATATTTTAGAAGGGCAAAACGAGTTCCATATCAACGGCGAAAGCTTTGTGGCAGAAGCCGGTGACGTGGTCTTTTTACCGAAAAACAGCTGCCACAGCTATGGCAGTGTGAAAAACTGCCCTTGCCGAAAGCAGTGGTTTGTCTTTGACGGCGGTTTTGTTGCGCCCATGGCGGCGTATTATCTGCCACAAAATAAATATCGCTTTCGTGCTGAGGGGGCAAAGGAAATCTTTTCGAAAATTACAGCGCTTTCGATTGCCGGTGCTGAGGAATATGCCGATGCCGTGCGGGAATTTTCTCTGCTTTTATATACGCTGTTTATGGCGATTTCCGCTTTCGAGCAGAAGCAAAACCAACCACAGGAAAGCGCGGCAGAGCAGATGAAACGCTATATAGATGAAAATATCTTAGAAAAAATCACCCTCGGACAGCTGGCTGAGGCGTTTCATTATTCCAAAAATCACACGATTGTGCTCTTTCGCGAGCAGTTCGGGATTACGCCGAACCAATATCTTTTGAATCGCAAAATCGAATTGGCGTGTTTATATTTACGCAACACCAATCTTTCCGTGAAAGCGGTCAGCGAGCTTTTGCATTTTGCCGACCAGCATTATTTTTCGAATGTGTTTTTTAAGGTGAAAAAGATGTATCCGCGTGATTATCGAAAATCGCTGGAGGAGCCTTTTTCGAAAGAAGAAATCCTGCCGTCGCAGAAGCCGCTGTTATAAAAGAAAAATTCTTAAAATCAAAAATGAACGGCAGATACATGCTTTGTGTATTAGCCGTTCATTTTTTTGTCCTCTTTTTGTTATTTATAGTAATTTAACAAAATTTCATTAAAGTAAAAATAATTTGTATAATATTTCACTAAATTTTCGTTGACACCCCCTATCGGAAATGCTAAAATGAAGAAGCTGTTATGTGTAAAAATAGAAGGGTAGGGTTGTTCAAATGAAAAAGAAGGTTGGCGAAAAAGTCGGCGAAGTTTGGAACAATTTCGCTTTGCACTGGAAAACACCTGCGCTTGGAAACTACGTACCATATAAGGAAATTATTTCCTACGGCGTAGGCGGCATGGGTGTAAAATTCGTTATGTCCTTTGCGGATCAAATCGCTCTTACAGCGACGAGCTTTTTGGTCGGTAACACCATCGGTATTAAGCCGATGCATTTGCAGTTTATGGCGGTTGCCTCCACCTTGGTTGGCTTTTTAATCACCATTTTAAGGTCCTATATCATTGATAACTCCCGTTTGAAAATGGGTAAATTCCGCCCGTGGATTGCTATCATGGGTATCCCGACCGTGCTCACTTCGATTGCCTTTGTTTGGATGCCGTATGAAACGATGTCCTATGCGGAAAAAGTGGCGGCGGTATTTATATGTTTTAACATTTTGCAGTGCTTCTCGCCGTTCTATATGAACTGCTTTACAGACCTTGCGAACGTTATTTCACCGAACTCGCAGGAGAGAACGGATATTATTTCCGTCTCTTCGATTATTTACTGCTTGGCCCCGACCCTTACCGGCTTGTTTGTGCCGATGCTCTCTAAATTTACGGGCGGCTTAAATAATATTATGACTTACCGCATTATTTACCCCATTATTGCCATCGTTGGTATTGCGATGTCCTATATTATGGTATGCGGTACAAAAGAACGTATCATCGTTGCGAAAACGCATGTTTCGCACTTTAAGTTCAGCGACGCCTTCCGCTCGGTAGCGAAGAATAAATATTTCTGGATTACCTCCTGCGCAGGCTGGCTTGGCTTCTTAGAGGGCGCTATCGGTGTTATCATCGGCTGGACCTTCATTTACGGCTTCCCGGAAAGAATGGCGACCTACGGTATCGCTTCTACTTTAATCGGTAATGCGGCACTTTGGGCGATGATTCTTTGCCCGTTTGCGATTCGTACCATTGGTAAAAGAAATCTTCTGATTTGGTGTAACGCGGCAAACGTGGTTTTAATTGCGCTCTTGTTCCCACTGTATAAAAACATGTACGCGCTGATTATTCTTTATTATCTCAACGGCTTTGTAAACGCTTTCTCTGTCGTTTACAATCCCGGTATCAATGCAGATATGCGTGACTATCAGCAGTATTACACCGGCGAGCGCATTGACGGTATGTTCGGTGCGGTCGGCATCATCGGTAGCTTTATCGGTATGTTCACAGGTCTTGTTTTGCCGGCGATTTATCAGAAGTTGGGCTTGCAGGATAACTACGACGTACTGGAAGTTGCCTCCTTCCGCGAGGATTTATTCGAGGTTTTGATTGTCGCGGCAGTTATCGGTGCATTCTTAAATATGTTGCCCTATTTCTTCTATGATTTGACAGAAGTCAAGCAGAGAGGCATCGTAAAGGTACTTAAAATCCGCGCTATGTTCGAGGATTACGGCAACGGTGTCCTTCAAGATGAGGATTTGGTTGAAGCGATTGATATTATCGACGAAGCCAAGGAACTTTATAAAGAGCGTGTTTCGATGACCACGAAGGAGGACATCGAAAAGGCAAAGCATTTGCCGACAAGATCGCTCGAAGAGAAAGAATTCAGAAAAAAAGAAATTACCCGTTTAAAGGCGGCTTATAAGGAAACCGAAGCGCAAAAACGCGCAGTTATACAGGAAAGAAAAGCCAAAGCGAAAGCATTGCCGGCTTCCACGCCGGAAGAAAAGAAAGCGAGAAAAGCGGCGCTTAAACAGGCCAAGAAAGAAAACCGCGCTTACAAAAAGCTAAGCGATGAAATTTCGGTTTGCGACTTCGTCATTGATGAAATGAATAAATACGAAACCGCGCGCGTGCAGGTGAAATACAACAGCTATGTGAAGCTGTATGATGTCGGCGTAACGGCGATTTATAATGCAGATAAATCCATTATTGCCAAAGCCAAGCAGCTGCCCAAAACCACGCACGAGGAAAGAGAAATCCGCAGTGATGCGATCGCCTTTGCCCGTCAGCTTTTGGGTTGCCAAAAGAATCTTAAAAAATTCTATCCAAACGGCAACGTGCCCGAGCCGGATGCGAAGGCACTCGAAGTGGCAGAGGATTTGCCCGAGCAAACCTTACAGCAGAGAATTGCCAAGAAAAAGAAAATCCAGTCTTTGGTCAATGAAAAATCCCGCTATGTGCGCTCTGTTAAAATTCTGCTCGATGCCAAACGCATGATTACAGAAAAAGAAAACTTCGCACACTTTGATGAAATCCGCGACAAATATGTGGATTCCAAAGAACGTGCCGATGCCGCGTTTGCCAAGAGAAAAGAAGAAATCGAAAGACTCGAAGCCGAACGCAAGGCAGATATGGAAAGAAGAAAGCAAGAGAAGCTTGCCAAAAAAGGAAAGGGCGGCGATAAGAATGCGTAAAAGAACAGGAATTGCACTTGTGGCACTGGCTTTAGGCATCACCGCACTTTTCAGCGGCTGTAATATGGATGCTATTACCGGCGAAATGGAATCTTATGACCCGGCAACAGAGATGGTTGCCGACATTATGGGTAAAACCATTCCCGATACCACCCGGCAGGCTTGCAACGATTATGAATACATGCTGTTTGAGGACGGCACAGCGGTCATCACCGCCTATCAAGGCACGGATACCGTTTTGAATATTCCCGGTGAGGTGGACGGTCACACGGTTGTGGCGCTCGAAAATAAGGCACTTTATAAAAACGAAACCGTGCAGGAAATCGTATTCCCCGACAGCTTAGAGGTTATCGGCAACTTTGCCGTCATGTACTGCAAAAACTTAGAAAAGGTAACCTTCGGCAAAAATATTAAAAACATCGGCGTGAGTGCCTTTGAAAGCTTGATTGACAACTCCCACAGCACGGCGAACGGCGCGTTGACCACGATTGTGTGGAACGGCGCACCGGAAATTATTCGCGAAAAAGCGTTCTATTCTTCCGACAAGCTGACCGAAATCTGCTTGCCCGACGGCGTAAAACGCATTGAAAACTGGGCATTTGCCAAGTGCTTCCATGCCGATAAAATTATCCTCGGCGAGGGTCTGGAATACATCGGCGACCACGCTTTCTTGAAATGCCGTGAAGCCAAAGAGATTTATATTCCCTCTACCTGCAAAACCGTGGATACCAGTGCATTTTACCAGTGCCGCTTGGTGGAGAAACTTACCTTGTGCGAGGGCATCGAAACCCTTAGAAAAGGTGCTTTTGAGGAATGCGAAGTATTGAAAAATGTCACAATTCCAGCTTCTGTAAAGACTATGGAGCCCTATGTTTTCTATAATTGCAAGGCTTTGGAAGAATGTCATTTATCTTCGGTGGAAACCATGGAAAAGGATATTTTCACAGGCGATAAAGCCGTGAAAATCTTTGCCCCCGAAGACAGCACCGCCAAAACCTATGCAGACAAAAACAAAATTCGCTTTACAGCGGAATAAACGAATACCGAATGTAACGAATACCGAAAAAGCCGCCCCGAATTGCTTCCTTGCAGTTCGGGGCGGTTCTTTGTTTCTTTACTTTTAGCTCATTTTTTCTTTTTGATATGCTTTTTAAGCTGATTTGTGAAATCTTTAATCACGATGCCGGTGCCTTTAAAGGGGTGACCATTGAAAACGTCTGTGACGCCCTCTAGGCTGTCCTTGGAAAGCACATAGCCGAAGGCCGGCAGTTTATAAAGGGGTGTGTAGATGAAGCATCTGTAACCCATTTCCAAGCCGGGGTCGTTGTCTTTTACGTGCGTCACGGTTCGAATACCGAAACGTGCGATTTTGGCAATGCCTCTGGCAAGACCGGAGGTAGGCATGAGGTCTGCAATCAGGTGCTCGCCCTTAAATTCACCCTTTTTAGGTGCAATCATGCGCTCGGGTAAATCCATTCTCAAAAGCTCAGCAAATTCCGATTTGGTGATTTCGCGGTCGGAGGGGTGATTATACCAGCTGTTGATGCTCAAATGCTTATCCTTGGTGTTGCCGTCTACAAATTCCACTGTGGCAACGAGTGAACTGTCCATAACGTTTTTCGCAACGATAATATCGTATTTGCCTTGGTCTAAAACGAACGCCTTGCTGTCCACATCGTAGTAGCAGAAATCACGCTTCGAGAGCGAGAACGATACGGTCTCACTGCTGTGGGCTTTTACAAATACCTTTTTAAATGCTTTAAGCTCACGGTCGGGACGATCGATTTTGGGGTCATGCGGATGCACATAGACTTCCACAACCTCCTTGCCGTCTTTGTCGCCGGTGTTGGAAACAGTAACCGAAAATTCCACGGCGTCGCCGTCATGATACTGTGTGGATTTTAAATCGAGCTTGTCATATTGGAAAGAGGTGTAGCTCAAGCCGTAGCCGAACGGGAAGAGCACATCCTTTTGCGCTGTGGTGTAGTAGCGGTAGCCCACATAAACGCCCTCACGATAGAGCACGCTTCTGCCGTCTCCGGGGAAGTAGCGATAGCAGGGGGTATCCTCTAAAGCGAGCGGGAAGGTTTCTGCCAGCTTGCCGCTTGGGTTCGCCATACCGTATAAGAGGTTTGCCGCCGCGCCGCCGGTCGCCTGACCGCCTAAGTAGCTGAGTAAAAGTCCCTGTACGTTAGAAAGCCACGGCATGGTTACAGGCGAGCCGCACTGCAAATTCACGACGATATTTTTGGAAAGCTTGGTGATTTCCGTCATCAAATCCAGCTGTGACTGCGGCAAATCCAAGGTCAAGCGGTCAAAGCCCTCTGCCTCGTATTCGTCGGTAAGACCGATGCACATTAAAATGGTGTCGTAGTTTCTAGCTAAGGCAACCGCGGCTTCTCGAGCTTTTACACTGCTCTTCTTGGAATCCAAGGTGTAGCCGGGGGCATATTCGTAGCGAACGCCCAGTGCATCTAAGCCGTCTAACAGAGAGGTGATTTTATGGGAATTGACGTGCGAACTGCCGGCACCCTGATAACGCGGGGTTTCAGCGAGTGCACCCAAAACCAAAATCTTTTTGTCTTTATCTAAGGGCAGAATATTGTTTTCGTTCTTGAGCAGAACAGCACTTTCCTCTGCCACCTTTTGTGCAATTTCATTGTGCTTTTCAATGCTGTAGGTGTAGCCGGGCTGGGCATTTTTCTGACAGCGGAAAACGAGGTCGAGCATGTTGCCTACCGCTTGGTCAACGTATTTTACATCCAGCTTACCGCTGTTTACGGCATCTATTACACAGCGGTCATTTTTGCCGTTACAGCCGGGCATCTCGAGGTCAAGTCCTGCGGGAACGCCGCGGGCTCTGTCATTGACAGCACCCCAGTCCGACATCACCACGCCGGAATAGCCCCATTCCTCGCGCAGAATATCGTTTAGAAGAAGCTTGTTTTCACTGGAATAGACCTTGTTTACTTTATTATAGGAACACATCAGCGTGTAGGGGTGGCTGTTTTTAACCGCAATCTCGAACTGCGTCAAATACAGCTCGCGCAGGGTACGCATATCTACCGTACTGCTGATAGAAAGACGGCGCTCCTCCTGGTTGTTACAGGCAAAATGCTTTAAGCTTGTGCCCACACCCTTCGACTGCACGCCGTTGATAAAGGCAGAGGCGATATAGCCGGCGAGATACGGGTCCTCGGAAAAATATTCAAAGTTTCTGCCGCAAAGGGGAGAACGCTTAATGTTTACACCGGGGCCGAGCAAAATGCCGACATCCTCTGCGAGACATTCCTCGGCAATGGTTTCGCCCAAGGTCTTGGCGAGGTCTTCATCCCAAGAGGCGGCAACGGTAACGGCGGTCGGGAAGCAGGTCGCTTTTACGGAATCGTTCACCGCTACGCTTTTTTCGTTGGGCTTTCTGAGTCCGTGAGGGCCGTCGGATACGGTGATAGAGGGAACCCCAAAACGGCGAATCGCCTGGGTGCGCCAAGGGCCGTCACCCGAGAGCATAGAGAGCTTTTCTTCTAATGTCATTTGGCTGATGATAGCTTCGTATTTCATGTTAGACCCCCATAAAAATAGACTATATGACCATTATATTAAATCACAGAGGAATTATCAAGCCGCAATGTTCTACAATTATATTGCTGAAAAATAGCACTCTGCACAAAAAGGTCTTTGTACAGAGTGCCCAATAAACAGAAAAAGCCGCCCGAAAGAATCGAGCAGCTTTTTCTTCTGAGGATATTCCGTTAGGTGCACTGGATTTCTTTAATCATCACATCGTTGCCGGAGAGAATTTCCATGTTGTGGCTTTCACACTGCGGGCAGGTAAAGTCATGCGCCGTAGCGTTAAATTCCTTGCCGCAATCCTTACAACGGACAATGCCGGGAATGGTTTCCATTTCGAGGACACTGTTTTCCATAAAGGTTTTATAAACCGCGGCGGGGTAGCACACTTCCATGTAATGCGGTACGATGCCGGATAGCTCACCGACCTCCAAAACGAGCTTGTGCACTTCGGTGTAGCCCTGTTCTTTGATGATTTCTTCAATGGTTTTGACCATGGCGCTGATGACACCGAGCTCATGCATATAGGCTCCTCCTTTGTCGATGAGATTTATTTACCAAGCTCCTTAACGCCGGTAGCTACAATCTTACCGGCACGTTTTACAGCATTTGCCGCCATCTTAATCGGCAGTTTTTCGTAGGAATCCGGAGTGGAATTATATTTGCGTGTCAAATGAATCGCATCGAACTTACATTTTGTGGTGCACTGACCGCAGCCAACGCACATGTAAGAATCTACCTGTGCAGCACCGCAACCGAGGCAACGCTGGGTTTCTTTCTTCATCTGCTCTTCGGTAAAGGTGATACGGTCATCCTTAAAGGAGCAGGCGGCGTCGGGATTGTGACCGATTTTCTGTCTCGGTACATTGTCAAAGCCCTCAACGACGATATTGTTCTTATCGAAGGCGTGGTATTCACGACGGTCTCTGCCGAGGGTCAGGCTCTGACCGGGCTGAACGAAGCGGTGAATGGAAATAGCGCCTTGCTTACCGGCTGCGATAGCGGTGATTGCGAATTTCGGACCGGTGAACGCATCGCCGCCGACAAATACGTCGGGTTCTGCGGTCTGGTAGGTGAAACCGTCCGCCTGTGCGGTGGCGTTGCGGTTGAGCTCTACCTTGCTATCCTTTAAGAGGTCGCCCCAAACGATGGACTGACCGATGGAAAGAAGCACGTTTTCAGCTTCGATAACCTTGACGTTTCCTTCATCATAAACGGGAGCAAACTTGCCGCTTTCGTCAAATACGCGTACGCATTTTTTGAATTCTACGCCGGTAACCTTGCCGTTTTCGGTGAGGATTCTCTTGGGACCCCAGCCGTTTTCAATGGCAATGTTTTCTTTGAGGGTTTCTTCGATTTCTTCTTTCAAAGCGGGCATTTCGTCTCTCTGCTCTAAGCAGAACATGGAAACAGCTTCAGAGCCGGTACGAATTGCAGTGCGGGCAACGTCGATAGCCACATTACCGCCGCCGATGACAACGGTTTTGCCGCTGAGCTTTGTGCCCTTGCCGAGGTTAACGTCACGAAGGAAGTCTACACCGGCTACAACGCCCTGTGCATCCTCGCCTTCAATGCCCAGTGCTCTGCCGCCCTGTGCGCCGATCGCTACATAGAAAGCCTTGTAGCCGTCCTTGCGAAGCGCGTCTAAGGTGATATCCTTGCCGACTTCAACGCCGGTGCGGAATTCTACGCCAAGCTCACGAAGTACGTCGATTTCGGCTTCCACAACCTCTTTTTCCAAACGGAAGGAGGGAATGCCAAGGGTCAGCATACCGCCGAGCTTTTCTTGCTTTTCAAATACGGTAACGCTGTAGCCGTCTTCTGCTAAGAAATAAGCGCAGGAAAGACCTGCCGGGCCGCCGCCGATAACAGCAATCTTCTTGTCGCTGTAATCATGACGCTTTTCGGGTACATAGCGAACGGAGCCGTCAAGCTCTTTGTCGGCGATGAATTTCTTGATTTCGTCGATTGCAATCGGCTCGTCAATGTCGCCTCTGGTGCATTCACTTTCACAGCCGTGGGGGCAGATTCTGCCGCAGACAGCCGGGAAGGGATTTTCTTTCTTGATAAGGGCTAAAGCTTCCTTATATTTGCCTTGGCTTGCCAAACGGATATAGCCCTGAACCGCAATGTGTGCGGGGCAGGCGGTCTTGCAGGGAGAAGTACCTTCGTCGGTAACATCCTTGCGGTTTTCACGGTAGTCTAAATTCCAATTCTTTTTGCCCCACATATGGTCGAGAGCGGTCTTTTCGGGCTTCACTTCGAGAGGGGTCTTAGAGCAGAGCTTTTTGCCGAGCTGAATCGCATTTACGGGGCAGTTTTCTACGCACTGACCGCAAGCTACGCAGTTTTCGGGGTTCACTTCTGCAACGAAGTTGGAACGAATGGCGTCGGGGGTTTTGAACATGCTGGCAATACGCATGGAGAAGCAGGCGCAGCCACAGCAGTTACAAATAGCGAAAGCTTCACCACATTCTTCGGTATGCGGCATTTCGTGCATCAAGCCGTTTTCCTCTGCCTTGCGGATGATTTCTTCGGCTTCCTCGCGGGTGATTTGACGGGCACGGCCGGTCTGAATATAGTATTCTGCGCCGGAGCCCATTTGCAAGCACATTTCATGCTCCAAGTGACCACAGCCCTCTTCCATATGACGGCGAGAAGCTCGGCAGGAGCAGTCGGATACGCTGAAGGTATCGTACTTATCTAAATAATAGGAAAGCTTTTCCCAAGGCTCTACGCCGGGAATATCTTTAATGGCGGATTCAATCGGCACAACGCGCATCATCGCCATGCCCTGCGGCAACATGGGGGTCATGGGTGCCAAACGGGTACGGGTATAAGCTTCAAATGCTCTACCGATTTCGGGGTGTGCTTCGAGCTGCTCGCGATTGTTTACCATCATTTCGAGCATGCCGGGTGCAAAGATGTTGGTCCAGAACAGTTCCTGACCGTCCTCGTGCCAAACCTTGCAGACACCGATTTGTGCGAGTTCCATTAAGATTTTGTGGGTTTCTTCTACGCTTTTTCCACATTTCTTTGCGGCATATTCTGCCGTGCGGGGTTTACGAAGACCCAAGGTGAGCGCCACATCTGCCTGCTCGTCGGAAACAACGCAGTTGAGTGCCATGTATTCGGGCGATTCAGCATCAATTTTGTTCATTGCGCCGGCGATACCGCCGACCATTTTTGCGAGTTTTACAATTTTCGGTCGTAAATTTGCCATAATCCTCTTCCTTCCTTTAAGAGCGGTTATTGGTTTTCTTTAAAAGCTTTGATTTCTGTGCGAAGCCAGTTATACCAAGCATCCATACCTTCGCCGGTACGTGCAGAAATCGGAATGACCTCTGCTTTGGGGTTGCGCATATGCACGTATTCGCGGCATTTGTCCATGTCAAAATCGAAATAGGGAAGCACGTCAATTTTATTGACGAGCACAACATCGACAATCGAGAACATGAGCGGATACTTTAAGGGTTTGTCGTGACCCTCGGGCACGGAAAGAATCATCGCGTTCTTAATCGCGCCGGTATCAAATTCCGCGGGGCAAACCAAGTTGCCGACATTTTCGAGAATGGCGAAATCGACATCTTCTGTGCCGAGTCCCTCGAGACCTTGCTTGGTCATAGCGGCATCCAAATGGCACATGCCACCGGTATGCAGCTGAATGGCTTTTGCGCCGGTTTCACTGATGGCTTTGGCATCCACGTCGGAATCAATGTCTGCTTCCATAACACCGATTTTCATTTCATCCCTCAGCGCCGCAATGGTGCGCTTTAAGGTGGTGGTTTTGCCGGAGCCGGGACTGCTCATTAAATTCAGCAGAAAAACGCCGTCTTTTTTGAGCTGTTCGCGCAGCTGCTGCGCTTCTTTGTCATTGCTGTCAAACACACTTTGTTTGACTTCCAAAACTTTATAGGCTTCCATAGTTTCTTCCTTTCGAAAAGCGAAAATCGCCTTTCAGAATTACTTGCATCTTCATAGTATACATATTGACATTTGTTTGTCAAGGAGCAAAACAGCTTTTTCTGTTTATTATCCCAAGGCTATAAACACAGGAAAATGAACTGTTGACTAAAGTGCGAAAAAATAAGACGAAAGGCCCCCCGTTTCGTCGAAACTAAAAACGAGGGGTCTTTCTATTTTAAGGTGTTGGTTAATGGCTTAGTTTAAGAAAAAGGGCTTGAATTCGTAGCCGATAGCGCCGTTCTTGGCCGCAAGGATAATCGCAGCTGCCATGAGGGAGACGTTAATAATCATGCAAACAATCTGTACGGGGGTTGTATGTACCCAATCAATGAATTTTGCAAACTTCTCGTTATAGAATTCACGCTCGAACCAGCCCTTTGCGCCGATTTGTAACCAGCCGCCGATAGAAAGGGTGCAGGCACGGAGCAAAAGCCACATATTGAAGCCACCGAGCTCGCCCATGCCAAGGGTGCAGACACAACCGATAATCGGTGCGGCTAAGAAGCCGACATGCATGAGAGAAACGGAAGGGGAGAATTCGTCGGTTACGAAAATCCAGTTCCAAAGGGTGTAGCCAATCATATAAAGAATGGTGACTGCGCCGGGACCGCCTACGAGGTAGTAGTCCATGCCGAAGGGTGCTGTGCCTTTCGGAAGCCAGAAGCCGTGTAAGGCGATAACGCCGATGGCGAGTGCCAAGCCGGAGATACCGTTCCAAATCTTCTTGTGACGGAAGAAGTCGGTGAAGGTGGCTTCCAAAATGTTGACGATGAGCGCCAAGAGAATTAAATCTACATAAACCTGCGGATTGAAAAGACGGAATGCCGCCGCAACAACAATCAGTCGAACCACAACGAGAGTGGTGAGCTTCATTTTTTCAAAGAATACGGGCTTTGCAAAAAGAAGCGTTAAAAAGGACGGAATAACGATGAAAGGTACGTTACCCCAGACCGGATAAAACGCGGAAAGGAGAGCCATACCGGTGATGGCAGCCGTGAACATAAGGAGCTTATAGCAAATTTCTGTTCTCGGTCTTGCCGGGAATTGCTCAAGTTGTTTTTTACCCATAAAACGGACCTCCTACACATGGTATGTCGAAGTGACACAAGAGAATACCGACCCTGTGCCCTGTAATTTGTTAACATATTAACATACCGTTCACAGAATTACAATAGATTTTTCAAAATTTGTCAAGCCTTTAACAAATAAGGACAAGCACGTTCTAAAATGTCGAAAAAAGAAAGCCCTGCGGCCGTGTGGACGCAGAGCTTTTGGTTATGTAATAAACCACAAGTTTTACTTGTGGTGAGTAATAAAGCGAAAGCGTCCATTCTTGATAAAAAAAGAACTCCTTTGATATAATAAGCAAGCAACACCAACTGCAAACTTACAATCAAAGGAGGTCCAATAGTGGATGAAAGTAGTTTATCACATACAAAATGGAAATGTCAATATCATGTAGTAATAGTGCCAAAATTCAGAAGGAAAGCAGTGTATGGGCAACTAAGAAAAGATATAGGAGAGATTTTAAGGCGACTTTGTGATTACAAACATGTGGAAATTATAGAAGCACATGCGATGCCAGATCACATACATATGTTACTCTCTATACCGCCAAGCTTGTGTGTTTCTGAATTTATGGGATACCTCAAAGGAAAAAGTACATTGATGATTTTTGAAAGACATGCAAATTTAAAATACAAATATGGCAAGAGAACCTTTTGGGCGAAAGGTTATTATGTCAGTACAGTTGGAGCAAACAAAGCAACAATACAAAAATATATCCAAGAGCAAGAAAATGAGGATATGATAGCAGACCAACTTAGTTTCAAAGAATATGAAGACCCATTTGCTCATCTAAAAAAATAAGCAACACCAATTTGCAGTTGGTGTTGCTTAAATGCGCCTTTAGGCGCTGCTGGTATTGTTTACCCTTATAGGGTTAATATTCATACCACGTCCTTTCGGGCGTGGTATATGATTGATTTTTTATAGAATTATAAGTAGCGGTTAATCGCTTTTTTGAAATCTTCAATCGCCGCTTCATCGTGATTTTCTACGGCGTGCGCAATGCAGTGGGTGATGTGCTCGTTGATGATTTCCTTTCCGAGTCCGTGCAGAGCGGATTCTACGGCGGAAAGCTGGATGAGCACTTCGGCACAGTCTTCATCGGCTTCCATCATTTTTTTGACGTGCTGTAAATGCCCCATAGCACGGGACAGGCGATTGAGTTGTTTTTTCTTTTCAAGCGGGTCGTGATGATGCCCGTGTCCCTGCGTTTCCTGCGGCATAGAAAAGCCCTCCGTTTCTTTTGTAGTTTTACTAGTATAACACAAAAGTGAAACGGAGGGAAGCAAAATCCCGAAAATGGGACGCTTTATTTTGTTTTGTTGAGTACGCCGGAGACGATATATTTTTCGTCGTCGGAAACCGCGACGTCCACGGTTAGGAACTGACCGAGAAGCTTTGAAAGGTCGGTTTCGCTTGGTAATTTTAAAGAAATGCTGTGGGGCTTGCCCTCGTGGCGTTTGTCGATTTCGGCACGACTCATGCTGTGGGCAATCGTCAAACGCCCGCCGGGGACAAGGAAGGAAGAAAGATTTTTTAAAAGCATTTCGGGGTGCATGAAGTGGGGAAAGGCGTTGTGTACCATGATGCAGTCAAACTTTTCTGAAAGCTGCATCGTTTCAGCATCGGTGCAAAGGAAACGGATTTGTTCCTTCCCTTCGTAATGTGCTTCGGCGATTTTTATCATCTCTGGAGAAATATCCACGCCGAGCACAGAGGCGACCTCCCGTTTTATATAATCGGGCATCAGAACACCTGTGCCACAGCCGATGTCTAATACGCGCACGCCGCGAACAATGCCGCCGGCATCTAAAATTGCTCGAATGGCGTTTTCACGGCGAATGGTTCGTGCATCCCATGTGGACGCCATTTGGTCAAAAAAATCAATAATATCGCTTTGCTTCATGCTTTGCTCCTTTGGGTTTACTGAAAGAAGGTGTTGGTGTCGATTTTCGGATAGCCGCCGAAGCTGGTCGATGCACGGAACATATCCTCGGCGAGCGCCTTGCCTAAAAACGCTTGAGTGATTTCATTTGCCTTAGCGGTCAAATCCACATCGGCAAACAAATCCGGATAGGCGGTTTTAGCGATGAACCATGTGTTCAAAAGCGCAGTTTCAAAGTTGGTGTAGTAGGCGTTGTAGGGGAGCTGAAGATAAACATTACCCTCATTAAATGCCTTGCAGCTCTTAAATAAATCCTTATCTTCGGCGTATAAGGGCTTGATATTCTTAATCGCGGCGGCGTCGATAATCATAAGGTCTATATCCTTGCCGAGTGCTTCAAACTTTTCCTTTTCAATCGGCTGAATGCCGTCCTTGGAAAGGTCGGTTACTGCATTCTTAACGTTCGCAATTTGGAAGGCAGGGTAGTTCTGGGCGGTCATCAAATGATTGGTGGTGCCCCAGTTGCCGAGACCGCAGATATAAACGGTGGGCTTGTCCTCTTCTTTGACGTTTGCGGTTTTCGCCTCAATTTCTTTCACTTCGTTATCTACAAAGGAAATAAGGGCTTCCGCCTTTTCGGTTTTGTTTAATACCTTACCTAAAAGCGAAATGGAATTACGGAAGGCTTCGTCGAATACGCCGTTGTAGCCTGTCTTTAAGGTGATGACCGGAACACCGAGCTGCTGGGCGAGGGCGTTTGCCTTGTCGGCATCCTCGTATTCGGAAATTACGAGGTCAGGCTGGCAAGAAAGAATTTTTTCGGCTTCTGCGGTTTGGGCTTTCGGGCCGCCGACACCGCAGGAGGGAAGATTTTTGAATTCTTCGCCGAAAGCGAGCATATAAGGTCTTGCCACGCCGTCGAACATCTTCGGACGGTTCTGAAGGCTTAAGTTGTCAATATCTTCTACACCGGCGAGCAGAGAAATATCGCCAATATAGCTGTACATTCTG
The DNA here is from genome assembly GCA_020025775.1 of Acutalibacter sp. Taxonomy (GTDB): domain Bacteria; phylum Bacillota; class Clostridia; order Oscillospirales; family Acutalibacteraceae; genus Fimenecus. The sequence continues at coordinate 47,665 of JAHHRN010000001.1, read as the reverse complement.
AGGGCACCTGCGCCGATGCATACAATTTTTTTATAACTGCCGGCGGTAACGTCTACGCTTCTGCCGACCATATCGGTCACAGTCATGGCTTCGGGGGCTGTGGGCTTTTCTTCTGCGCCGGTCTTGCCGCAGGCACAAAGAGAAAAGAGTAAAAGTGCAGAAAGCAAGAGTGCAAGGGCTTTTTTAAACTTCATGGAAAGGACCTCCTAAAATAATTTTCTGGTTTTGGGTTTCTATAATTTTTAAATCCACGCCGTAGATTTCAAAAAGCATTTCTTCGGTGATTTCTTCCTTGCGAACTGTATAGAGGATTTTACCCTCTTTCATCAGAAAAAACTTATCGCCGAACGCTAAAGCGCTGTTTAAATCGTGTAAAGAGCTTAAAATGCTCACGCCGGTTTTGGTGACGGCTTTTTTGGCTTCCTCTAAAATCAGCCGTTCGTTGGCAACGTCTAAGTTGCCGGTCGGCTCGTCAAAAATTAAAAGCTTGGGGTTTTGCACCATGGCACGGGCAATGGCGATTTTTTGCTTTTCACCGCCCGAAAGCTCGTTGACATTGCGCTCGGCAAGGAAGGCAACACCCATAGTTTCCAAAATAGCCTCGGCAGCTTCATAATCTTTTTGGGAAGCTCTGAGGCCGAAATAGGCGATTCTGCCGAGAAGAACCGATTCCAAAACGGTTAAATCGCCGAAGCGGATTTCCTGCGGCACATAGGCAACACAGGCGGCGCGTTCTTTTTTCGAAAGCGAAGAAAGTGCTCTGCCGTCATAGAAAACCGTACCGCTTTGCGGCGAGAGTACGCCCAAAACGGTTTTTAAAAGTGTGGTTTTACCCGAACCGTTTTTGCCTAAAAGAATGCCGATTTCGCCGTCGGCAAGCGTTAAATTCAGGTGCTCTAAAACCGGGGCACTGCGGCGGCTGTAACGGTAGGAAAGGTCTTTGACTTCTAACATAACCCGTCCTCCTTTTTGCCTAAGATAATCGCGATGAAGAACGGCGCGCCGAGTAGAGAGGTGATTGCACCGACCGGCAGGGCAGAGCCGTTGCCCATGCTTCTCGAAAGTGTGTCGGCGAGCAGTAAAAGCAGACTGCCGCTCAGCGCCGAAAGGGGCAAGGTGAAGCGATGATTCTGCCCGAGGAATTTTTTGGTGACGTGCGGGCAGATGATGCCGACAAAGCCGATAATGCCGAGAAATGAAACGCATACGGCGGTGATGACCGAGGCTAAAAGCAACGAAATAAAGCGCAGTGTGCCCACTCGAACGCCCATGGCTTCGGCGGAAATCTCCCCGCTCAAAAGCGCATTATAGCGAGAAGAAAGCAAAGTAAATATCAAATAGGAAACGGCAACCACGGCGAACATAATCGCATCGGTTTTATAGGTTGCACGGCCTAAATCGCCGAAGCTCCAGACTACGGCGGCGGAAATGCCTACATCGGTGGCGTAAAACTGTAAAATTGTCGTGGCGGCTGTCCAAATCGCACCGACCGCAATACCGGCGAGCACCACCGCATTCGGCGAAAAGGCGCGCACTTTGCAAAGTCCTAAAATCAAAAGGACAGAAAGCGCAGAAAAGAAAAATGCCATAAGGCTTGCCGCGTAAGGGTTGGTTTCGGCGGTTAGATTTTGTAAATTATTGCCCGTGGAAAGAAAACCGCCGGCAAAGGCGATAATCGAAAGATTCGCGCCGAATACCGCCGCATTGGAAACGCCCAAGGTCGAGGGGGAAGCCATGCTGTTATTTAAAACGGTTTGCATAATGAGACCCGATATAGAAAGACCTGCACCGGCAATACAAGCGGCGAGCACACGGGGTATACGAATATTCCAAAGAATACGTGTTTGCGAGGGACTGCCCTTGCCGAGCAGTGCACTGAAGGATTCCGAAAGCGTCATGTGCGACGAGCCGACAAACAGGCAAACAAAAAAGAAAACAAAAACAGCTATCGAAAACCAGAAAATCAGTTGCTTTTCTTTTCGGTATCGCCGCTGCTTTGAACTATTGAATTTCATGAAACTAAAAAACTCCTACTGCATGATAAATAAAAAAACAATCTTTCAGAAGTTTACCACGCAAAAGCAAAATGCGTAAGCCCCTATGGGGGATGTTTTTGCGGATAATGGTCATTTTTATCTGTTGTGCCTTGTATTCTTAAAAGGAAGACCGAAAAAAATGGCATTTCAGCATAGCCCTTTGTGAAAACAAACAGATTAAAATACAGAATTTTGTGCATTATTTCCAAAACTTAAAGTGGCTCTTTTGAAAATTTTATGATATAATGAGAAAGGATTTCTGCCAATGGGGCATTTAAACTATGAATCTTGGGGGAGAAAACAGAAATGAAGCAAGAAGCAAAAGCCGAAACTGGCGGCAATAAAGTGAAAAAATTATGGCGTCAGGTAAAATCCACGTGGAAAGAACCGCCCAAAGAGCGCTTTTTAACCTCAAGGGAGGTTTGCGACTTCGGCGTGTTTGCGCTGGGTGTCTCGTTTATGACCTCCGCGGTAAACTCCGTGGCGACTTTTACCTTAATCCCTATGTTTTTTCACATTTCCTCTCTACACGCCTATATCATTGTGGCGTTGTCGAGTGTTGTGAATCTCTGCATTATTCCGTATGTTGCGAATAAAATTGAAAAAACCAGAACGAAGTGGGGTCGCTACAAGCCCTATATTTTGCTGGCCCTGCCGCTCTACGTCATCCTGACGCTTTTGGTCACGTGGCTACCCCAGCTGGAAAGTGAAAGCAGCCGTGTGCTCTATGCGTACATGACCTGCATCCCCTTGCTGATTACGAACACCTTTTTCTATAATATGTATCAAACCTTCCCGACCATCATCACGCCGAATGCGCAGGAGCGTGCGGATATTATGACGCCGATTGGTATGATTGTCGGTTTTGCACCTACGATTTTATCGCTGATTATGGGCCCCATGCGTGCCTACTTCAGCGACACCCTCCACAAGGAATACCTCTCCATTCGTATTCTCGGCATCATCAGCGTCGTTTTGGGTACACTTTGTGTAATCAATATTTTAAGAGTTAAAGAAAGAGTTTATTCTATCGAGTCCGAAGAAAATAAAGAAGAAAAAATCAAACTCAAAGACTCTTTAAAAATGCTTTCTCAAAACAAGCCGCTGATTATTTTAACGATTGCGCTGATTTTAGGTTCTTTAACCGGCTTTTCGGCGAGCTTTAGAGGCTTAATTGTGCAGATTCGTTATGCCGAAGACGTTAGAACGGCACTGAATATTTCGGGCATCCCGATGAATATTATCGGCCTTGCCTATACCGTATCTATGTTGCTTTTACCCGTTGTCACCCGAAAAATGGATAAGCGAAACATCCTCATCTTGTTCCATTCTATCGGTGTGGCTTGTAATTTGATTTTGGCGATTGTGGGCTATGAGCGGATCCCGATTGGCATGCCGTCCGCGATTATTGTTACACTGCTCCACTTTATTATGCAAATCAACCCTGCCTATCTGCTCATTCCGATTATGCTCGGCGAGATTGCGGATTATCAGCAGTATAAGACCGGCAAGCGCTTAGACGGTCATATTCAGAATATGCTCTTTAATGTGCCCGCCGTATTTTCACAGATTATGATGGTCGGTACCTTCGCCTTGCAAAAGCGCATCGGCTTTGAGCCGAGAGACTACAGCCTCGATTTGATTCCCGCAGGCGAAACCTTCGTATACTCGCAGCATTTGCAGGATGTTGCGAACACCTGGTTCAATGCGATTTCTATTATTTCCGCGATTAGTGGTATTTTGATGATTGTGGTGCTGATTTTCTATCCGCTCAGCCGCAAAAAGCATCAGGAGGTTGTGGATGCCTTGAAAGAAAAATCCACCATTACTAATGTAGACACCGAACAGCTTGCTGAAGACGGCTTCGTTTTGGCAGAGGAAGAAATGAAAACAAAGGCATAGTCTGCAAAGCAATTCTAAAAAAGACAGAAAAAACCGCCCTAAAGCTTCGGCTTTAAGGCGGTTTTTAGTTTTATAAAGCAAATAAAACGTGCTCGTTTCGAAGGTCGCCGTCCTCCACAAAATCGTTGACGGAATAGGCGTGGCTTTCTAAATTGTTGCAGGTGGCCTTGGTGATACTCTCCTGCTTTAAAACGGCGATATAGTTTGTCGCAATATCCTCAATGAGTGCCGCTTTTAAGTCAGGATTTTCGGCTTCGTTGTCGCTCGAAATCAAAAATTCCAGTGGGTCGGCAAGCTCTGAGAGTATCGGCAAATTTCGAAATGCACGAAAGCTCCATTTATAATAGGGCATGTATTGCCGATTTACAAGGAAGGCGGCTTGCAGGGCGCTTTTTACAAATTCTGCGGCGGCGAGCTGTGCACCGCCGGTTTCACCACGTTCGATACAGCGGCTGTAGTTGTATTGCCCGGCCTGCCCCATGTTGAGTAGGTGAGCGGCAAGCTTTTTGAGCCGCACATCCTCGGGCATTTTGGAAAGCCGCTCGCGAATGGCAGAAACTTCGCCGAGATTATCGAGAAAGATTTCACCGTTGGTCGCTTCCAGTAAGGCGAATTCGGGCACGGAAAACCAGTCGCCCAAGGAGAGCTTGCCGTCGGGTGTGCCGGTTTTATCCGTGAAAAACTGCGCGGTGTGCAAAACGCCGTGACGATTGCCACCGACCGGGCTTAGAAGGCTTCGTTTTACGCCCATGAATTCTTTGGGGAGCTTGCTGTAGGCGCGCTCTAACTGAAATTCTGTTTTTCGGTCTAAATCCTCGGGCACGAAAATACAAAATCCGGCTTCAAAATCGTGGTCTCTCGAAACCTCGTCATCGTAGCCGTAGCATTCCGAGCCACTGCCGCAAAGTCCCACGGCAAGGCGGGGCAGAATTTCGGGGAAATCCGTTTCTAGCATGGGCTTTCCGTAAGCTTCAAAAAAGGATTTTGCGAGTTCAATTCCCTTCATAAATGTTTTTTGCCCTTTCTTCTAATGTCTTTTGATACAGGAAGTAGCCGTAATAGCCGAAGGAGGGTGCACACTTTTCGCAGACAAAGGCATAGTAGCCGTCGGCAGAATCCTTGTGCGCTTCGAGCAGGGCTTTTGCCTTTTCAATAAAGGCGGTAATTTCTTCCTGTGCCTGTTCCACACCCTTTTCACGCTCAGCGGCATCTGCCATATTTAAATAGGTGATGGCGGCATCGAGACCGCCGTCCTCTGCGTTTTCGGTAAGGACAATGGCTTTTTTGTAAAGTGCGTTGGCTTCTTCAAATCGCTCTAAATCGCAAAGTGCCAAGCCCATATTGTTATAAAGACCGGCAAGCTGGGGGTCATTCTTTTCCAACTGCGCTTCGTAAATGGATTTGGCTTTTTCGAAATAGGGCAGACCCTCGGCGGCCTTGTCAAAAGCCTTGTAGGCGGTTGCGATATTGATATAAGCGGTCGCGGCGCCTACTGTGCCGTCAATACCCATTTTTTCGATGAGCGCCAAGGTTTTTTCGCAGGCGGCAAGTGCTTCGGCTTCGTTCTGCTGTTTTCTGTGAAAGCCAATCAGCTCGTTGGCAATGAAGAACTGTGCACGTGCATCCTGCACGAGTTCTGCTTCCGCCGCCCAGTAGGTTAAATGCTGTAGAGCACCTTTATAATCATTTTTATCAAAATATTCATCTAATTTTTGCATGACGCGGTCTAATGCAATTTTCATAGGAATCACCTCAGGGGTATTTTAGCATATTTTCGGGTGTTTTAAAATGGGTTTTCTAGGAAAAGGCAAGAAAAAAGACCGCCCGAACGGACAGCCTTTTTTGGTGTATTTCATAAAATTTTTCTTAAGCTAAGAAGCCTTCGATAATCTGCGCTTCGGCTTCCTCTTCGGTTAAGCCGAGGGTACGAAGCTTTAAAAGCTGTTCACCGGCGATTTTGCCGATAGCGGCTTCGTGAATTAATTCGGCATCGCGGTGCTTCGCATAAAGACGGGGAATCGCATCAATCACAGCGTCGCCGTCGATAATGGAGTCACACTCGGTGTGTCCCTTGCAGGGGGCGTTGCCCACGATGGTGGAATCATAAAGCTGGAAGGATTTGTCCTTGGCAATGGAATGTGAAACGATGTCTGCCTTACTGCCTTCACCGTTTAATTCTACATAAATCACGGACTTGGCTTCCTGCTCGTTGTTCGTGAGAATGCGTTCGTTAATCACAAGGCGTGCGCCTTTGCCTGCCTTGATTTTTGTCTTGCGGTCTGCCTTGTCGACACCGCCGATTTGGTAGGTGTTCATTTCGAGGTAGGCGTTTTCTTCCATTTCAACCTCGGTCACGGGGTCAATCGAGCGATCGCCGCTGCCCTCGCCTGTGCCGACGTGATTTTCTTCGTAAACCACGTGTGCACCTTTTGCAAGGTGGAAAAAGTGGATGCCGTTGTGGCGGACGTCATGCCCGTCATCGGTGTGAACGCCGCACCCTGCCACAATGGTGACAAAGGCGTTTTCGCCAATATAAAAATCGTTATAAACCAAATCGTCAATGTCGCCTTTGGTTACGCAGGCGGGAATATAAACGGTTTCGTTTAAGGTGTTCGGCAGAATATGAATGTCGAGACCCGGCTTGTCCTTTTTCGGGATGAGCTGTACATGCTCCGTGGATTTTAACTGGGCACAAGCACCGTCTTGACGTACGCTGTAAGCACCCTTAAAGTTCTCTTTGAACGGTGCTACCAGCTCGAGTAATTGTTTGGTAATGGAATTGATGTTGTCAGCCATTTAAGAGCTCCTCCTGTCTGTGGCAAGCGGGAACAACCTCGTGACCGCGCAGTAATTTTTGAAGCATGGTTTCAGCGTCGCCGTGGTCCTTAACCTGACCGTCGGAAACAAGCACGATTTCATCAGCAATACGCAAAATACGCTCCTGATGCGAAATAATGATGAGCGTGCCCTTGTGCTCCTTATGAATGTTTTGGAACACTTCGATTAAGTTTTTAAAGCTCCAAAGGTCGATGCCGGCTTCCGGCTCATCGAACACGGAGATTTCGGAATCTCTTGCCAAAACAGAGGCGATTTCGATTCTCTTGATTTCGCCGCCGGAAAGGGTGGCGTCGATTTCGCGGTGGAGATAATCCTGCGCGCAAAGACCGACACTGCTTAAAATTTTGCAAAGCTTGTCATGACCGAGTTGTTCGTTGGAAGCAATTTCCAAAAGCTTCTTTACCGTGATGCCCTTGAAGCGCACGGGCTGCTGAAACGCAAAGCTGATGCCCTTTCTGGCACGCTCGGTAACGTCTAAGTCGGTTATATCTTCACCATTTAAGGTAATCTTGCCTTCGCTCGGCATTTCAATACCTGCAATGATGCGGGCGAGTGTGGTTTTGCCGCCGCCATTCGGGCCGGTAATTACAACAAGCTTGCCGCTTTCAATGTTCAAATCAATAGATTTTAAAATTTCGGATCCGTCCGGGGTTGTCCAGCGGATGTTCTCTAACGTAAGCACTAAATTTTCCTCCCTTTAGCTGTAAAGGCTCCGCATCCTCTTTCTTACGGGGACGGAGCGATTTTGTCTACATTAGAATATAGAAAACTACATTTCTTTATTATAACACAAAAAGGGAGAATTTGTAAGAAAAATTTTTGCTTTTTTATAAAGATGCCGATTACGGTAAAAAACAGAAAGGACCGCCCGAAGGCAGCCCTTTTTTAAAAGAATTTTCTGTCTTTAAAGCTGTTTTGCAAAAGCGCGGAAAGCGAGGGTTTGCCCCACTCGTTGTAATGTGTGATGCCATGCTTTTGCACCAGCTCTTTAAAAGCGGCAAAGGCTTTTTGCTTCCCTGCCGTATCGCGAGAAACTTCATTGAATTTCGCATACAAAAGCCCGATTTCGATTTCCTCTAAGCGTGCTTCGATGGCTTCGTTTCCTTTTTCGGCGGCGAAGGCTTTTTCGAGGCAATGAAGATAGCTTTGAATGGCACTTGCGGAAAGATAATCGAAGCGGTGCTGCTGCGGATTGTCATATAAATCCAAATCCTTAGCCTTTTCTTTCATCAAACGGTTGGCAGTTTCCAAGTACTCAGCGACATAGGGTGCCGCCTTCCCATAGGTCACGACCAGATATTTTGCCAGCAGCCCATTTATATCGGTGTCTATATCAAAGAGCTGTTTTGCCATGACATAGGTACGCAGACAGGCAAGCTCACAGCCCTTTTCGCGCATACCCTGATGAAAGACGGATTTCACCTTGTGGGCTTTGTAAAATTCGAGATTATCTTTTTGCACATCGAAGTTCGGGTAGGGGAGCAGAATATGCTTAAAGTTGACCACATAATCCCAAATATAGAGCCTTTGCACGTGCTCGCTCCAATCCGAAATTAGGCGGTTTGTCTTTCTCGCCTTGCGGCTGCCTTTTAAGGGAAAACTGTATTTCTGCCCGGATTTAATGGGGGCAAGCGAGATGTTGATATTCGGCTCTATCTTTAAATGCTTCGGCGGACGCTCGTTGTAGGTGTAGGCAAGGGTCGAAAGAATTTTGTCGGGATGCTCTTTGGCAAGACGATTGAGAATCAAAAACAGACTGCCCGATTTGCCGTATTGCCGATAGAGCCTGCGGCACGCCTTGCACTGGCAGTAGTGCAGGTTATCCATAATGCTGAAATCCCAATACAGTGCCTCGGGATTGCCTGCAATCATGCGGTTCAGGCTTTCGCTGATGATGGGATAGATTTCTTCGCTCGAAAGGCAGAGCTGGTCGGGCACTCGCTTTCCGAAGCGCAGACTGAAATATTCGGGATGCGTTTCAAAATAAAGCTTGGGGTCCACATAGTCAAACACGGTGTGACAGGTACTGCCCCACGCCTTATCGTTACAGCCGTTGCAAAGCAGACGCTTGTGCCAATCGGTTTGGTCGGCTTCGTATTGGTGCTGATACCGCCATGCAAAATCGGGATTGTTGCATATCTGTAGTTCGTCTAAATAGACGGTGTCGGTTTTGGGGATATAGTCATAATCGTGGCGCACAAACATACATTGCAGGCAGTCCTCCATGAAGCGGTACACGCCGTTTGCCGTGCCACCGTCACAAATGCCGTGAATATAAATATCGCCGTCTTTTGTGTAAATCGTGTAGCCGTCATCGGTAATGCCATCAAAATCGGGCTTCGTTTCTATATAGATGCTGTGTGCCTTCGGGGCATCCGAGTCTAAAGCAAATGCTTCTCTTTGCGCCATTTGATTTAAAACCGAAACGAGGTAGACGGCGGCTTCCCGAACGGGCGGCGCGTCGGAAGAAACAATTTTATAATCGGTTTTGCCATGCTTTAAAAGCATAATGGCCTTGGGCACTCTTAAGGCCTTACGGATATTTTCTTCTTGAAACGACGACACGGCGGCAGTTAGATGCAGGGTGCCTGTGGTTTGCTTTTTCATAGGAAATCCCCTTTATTGAAATGAAAACAATATTCGGATAAGAAAAAAGACTGCCAAACGGGGGCAGCCCTTTTTTTGTTTCCTGCGATATAGGAGGTATTGTATAAAAGTATTGTGAAAAATCCAAAGACGCAAATAGCTACAGCGCAGGAAACTTGGTGGTATGGTTCTTATTATAAAGGATATTGCCTTCGAATTGTTTCTAAAAGCACGCAAGTTCTTTAGAAAAGCAACTATAAACGGCACAAACAGGAAAAACGGAAATTTGACAACGGAGAAAGTCTATACTATAATGCTCAGAAGAATCAAACGAAGAACGGGGTGAAAAAATGAAATACGATGTGCCGGAAAGCAAAAGCACCTTAGAACGCTTTTTTTATACTCCATCGGCGCAAGCACAGGCGTATTTTCTCTGCCCCTACAGTGTCGGTCGCTTCACCTGTGAGGATAGCTCCAGACAATGGAATCCGGTGTACGACGGCTATATTTTCGGCTATCTTTTAAAGGGCGAATTGACTCTTTTTTCCGTCAAAGGACAGCCTACGCTGAAAGCCGGAACGGTCTTTTTACTGCCGGCAGATAGTGAAAAACATTTCGGTACGTCCTCCTCTTTCGATGCGTTATGGTTGCAGTTCGGCGGCAAAGAAGCCGACAGCCTGTATCGCTGTATAGAAGAACGGGTAGGGAACCCCTTAAAACCGCAGAATCCGAAACGAATCAAACGGCTCTTAAAAGAGATTTTTAACGCCGTGAGCCAGAAAAAAGAACTGCCGGAAACCGAGCTGTCTCTGAAAATCTATGCGCTATTAATGGAATGTGCCACCCTGCCGGTGAAACACCGAAAAAAGATAAAAGATTATGAATCCTCGGTGCACAATGCCGAAGCCTATATCCGTGAAAATCTGCAGATGCCCCTGCGCGTTAAGGATATTGCGCGGCAGGTGCATATGAGCCCCTCGCATTTTTCGCGTGTCTTTAAAGAGGAAACGGAAATGTCGCCTTATGAATATGTGCTTTCGGCGCGTCTCGAGGCGGCAAAGCAGTATTTGACCGAAACCAACTGGAGCGTGGAGCAGATTGCATTTCGAATCGGCTTTAACAGTGAATCCAATTTTATTTACTTCTTCACCTCGAATGCCGGCGTTTCTCCAAACCGCTTCCGCAAGCGCTCGGAAATGAAATAAACAGAACATAAAAAGAAAAGGACTGCACCCGAAAGGTGTAGTCCTTTTTTGATGCTATTATACAGGCTTTGTTTATTCTGCTTCTTCCTGCCAGCCCTTGCACACATCTACCCATGCCACAAAGTTAGAAGCATAGGCTTCCAGCTCCTGCGGGGTTAATTCAATGGCACTGTTGCTGCTGCCAGCTGCGGGGAAAACCGTTTGAAAGCGCTGCAGAGAAACATCTAAATAGACCTTAACATTTTGGGGCAGGGCAAAGGGGCAAACGCCGCCGACATCATGACCGATGAAGTCGTGCACCTGCTCGTAGGTGAGCATTTTGGCTTTCGCCTTAAAGTAATGTTTGTAGGCGCTGTTGTTAATCTTGGTATCGCCTGCGGCTACAATGAGAATCGGTTCGTCATCGACCAAAAAGCTCAGTGTTTTCGCAATGCGAGCACCCTCTACACCGAGGGCAATCGCCGCAAGCTCCACGGTCGCGGAAGAAACCTCAAATTCTAAAATTTTATCTGCTAAATCAAATTGCTCAAAATAGGCACGAACCTTTTCAATCGCCATAATGACCCTCCGATTTTATTTGTTTTTCCCAGTATAGCATGTTCTTTACAAAAATGCACAGAAACAATGTGGTGTTTTACTTATAGGTTATTTCTTTAAAAGCAGGGCTACCGTCTCCACATGATTGGTATGCGGGAACATGTCGACGGGTTGGATTTTTTTGACGGTGTAGCCGTTTTTGGTGAGGAAGAAAAGGTCACGAGCCTGCGTTTCGGGGTTGCAGGAAATGTAGACAACCTTTTTCGGCGCGAGGGTTAAAAGTGAGGAGAGAAAGGCTTTGTCACTGCCAGCGCGCGGCGGGTCCATGAGCACGACATCCACACTCTCGCCGCTTCTTGCGGCCTCGACCATAAACTCTCCGGCATCCGCTTTGACAAAGCGAATATTTTTGATTTGATTGCGCTTGGCGTTTTCGCGCGCATCCTGTACGGCGTCGCCGTTTAATTCCACACCGACAACAAATTCGGCATCCTTTGCGGCGAAAAGTCCGATCGTACCCGTGCCGCAATAGGCATCGAGCACGGTTTCTTTGCCGGTAAGGTTTGCAAATTCCAAGGCTTTTTTATAAAGCACCTCGGTCTGCGTGGGGTTGATTTGGTAAAATGCCTTTGCCGAAATGCGAAAATGCAGACCGCAAAGCTCTTCTTCAATTTTGCCGTCGCCGTAAAGCACGATTTCTTCATTTCCGAGCACCATGCTCGTGCGGCGATTGTTGATATTCTGCAAAATCGTGGTAATCTCGGGGTGCGCCTGCAATAAGGCATTCACAAAGGAACGGCGCTTCGGAAATTCTCTCGTTCCCGTGACCAGAACGACCATGATTTGGCCGCTTTTAAAACCGCGCTTTACGAGTACGTGGCGCAAAAAGCCCTGCCTTGTGTCGGGATTATAGGGCTTTAATTTAAAGCTTTTTAAGAGCTTTCGCACCGTGCCGATGATTTCGTCGGCGGTCTTGTCCTCGGTCATACAGTCCTCTACGGGCACGATTTTGTGCGAAGCGGCTTGATAGACACCCGAAATAATATTGCCGCGGCGATCCTGCGTAAAAGCCGCCTGTACCTTGTTTCTATAATGGTAAGGTTCTTCCATCCCGATAATTGGGCTGATTTTGCAGAACTTGCCGAGCAGGCGAATACATTTTGCCTGCTTATAGCGAAGCTGTTCTGCATAGGTTAGGTTTTGTAATTGGCATCCGCCGCAACGCTTTGCAACGGGACAACCGTGTTTGCTTTGCAAAAAAAATCACCCTTTTGGTACTGGTATAAGCGTAAAATTACTATCCTTTAGCATAGCAAATTTTTACGTACTTGGCAAGAGAAACGATGAAAGCACTTATGCGGTTCTCTTTTTGTTAATGCTGCGGACTTTGTTGTTTTCTGAAATCCGTCGGCGTGATGCCGAATTTCTTTTTGAACTGGCGAATAAAATGGTTTGCACTTAAAAAGCCGACACACCTACTGATTTCATTCACGCGCAAATCGGAATCCACGAGGAGCGATTGCGCCTTAAAGAAACGTAGGTTTTGCAGATAATCCATCGGCGTGTAGCCCGTGTATGCCTTAAAGGCACGCGACAGATGTGCATTTGAGAGAAAAAAGCGTTCCGAAACCTCGTGAATACTCTGGATTTCGGCGTAGTGTTCATCCAAATATTGCTGAATCTGCATCATGCGCGCATCGTAGTGCAGTTTTTGCGGCTGACTGCGAAAGAGCACAATTAAAAGATTATAAATCAGATTTAAAACGTAGGTTTCCCCAAAAGCCTCCTCCAAAAGAAGCTCTTCCCTAAGCTCCGAAAGCAGACGGCAGATTTTCTGCATAGCTTCCGCCTTTGGGAAAAGAATTGAGCGATAACCCACGGGTCGGCATTTGAGCATGGCGATGAGGTGGGGGGAGATTTTCTGCTCCAAAACGGTGCTGTTTAAGACCAGTACCGTGCGCTCGTAATCGCCTTTTGCGGTAAGAATTTCGTGATTCTCGAAAGGGTTGAAGAGTAGAACGGCAGGGGCGTAAGCGGTTTGCACAGCATCGTCGATGCGGAATGTAACCTCTCCCTTCGTGACAAAAATGAATTCGTAGCCGCTGTGGAAATGAACCGCTTCCAAATTCGCCGTTACGGGACTTTGGGATTGGTGAAATTCTAAAATCAACTGTTCCATGCTTCGACTATAGCACAAAGGGCATCTAAAAACAAGGGAAAATATCAAAAAATGCATGTAAAAAGGCAGAAAATGGGCTTGTATTCGCTAAAAAATGCTGTATGATGAAAAGCAGAACAGCACAGCACAGGGAGGAATTTTTCATGAAAGTTCAGGAAAAGCTTGCGGTCGGCTTGCAGGAATTGCCGAACCGTATCGTGTTTGAACCTATGGAGGGCTGTGACGGCACTTTGGACGGAAGCATCGGGGAGCTTACCCGCCGCCGTTATATGCGTTTTGCCAAAAGTGGGGCAGGTCTTATCTGGTTCGAAGCCACCGCCGTTTGCGAAAGCGGTAGAGCCAATCCCAGACAGCTCTTTTTAAAAGAGGATAACGTCGAGGATTATGCGGCGCTTTTAAACGATATGCGTGCGGCTTCTAGGAAAAAATTCGGCTATGCACCGCTCCTTATTTTACAGATGACCCACAGCGGCAGATACAGCAAGCCCCACGGCACACCAGAGCCGATTGTCGCTTATCGCCGCGCGGCATACGAAGTGGGCAAGGAGGATTTTCCCTATCACGTGATGACCGATGCCGAGTGCGAGGAGCTGCCGTCCCTTTATAAAAAGACCGCACAACTCGCCATGCAGGCAGGCTTTGACGGCGTAGATGTAAAATGCTGTCACGGCTATTTGCTCAACGAATTTTTGAGCGGCTACGAGAGAAGCGGCGCGTTCGGCGGCTGTTTCACGGGACGCACCAATTTATATATTTCTTGTGTAGATGCCGTGCGTGAGGTTTTGCCGAAGGATAAAATGCTCACGACACGTCTCAACGCCTATGACGGCTTTCCTTATCCGGACGGCTTCGGCGTGAATGCAGAGGGCGAAATTGATTTAAAAGAAACCAAGCGTCTCATTTCGATTTTGGCATCAAGAGGCATGGAGCTTTTCAATATCTCCATGGGCAACCCCTATTTGATTCCCCATGTCAACCGCCCGTCCAAAGGCGGCGCGGAGGACGGCGCAATCGGCGTACAGCGTATGAAAAAACTCACCAAGACATTGCAGGAAGCCTTCCCGAATCTTAAATTCGTACTTTCCGGTCTTTCCTATATGGGTACGGATGTCATTCCCTACGGCGAAAGCTGTTTGAATGACGGCACTTGCTCGCTTTTGGGCTTTGGCAGAATGACCTTTGCCTACCCGGATTTCTATAAGGATTATTTGGAAACCGGCGCGCTTGACCCCAAGAAAATCTGCCTGACCTGCGGCAACTGCACCAAGATGATGCGTGCCGGTACTGTGGCGGGCTGTCCTGTACGCGATCAGGAAACCTATTTGCCGATTTTTAAAGAACAGGTAGGGGACGCAAAATGAAACGCACAGCGGCTCGTTTTGGAAATCAGCGGCAGATAACCGCCATCAGAATAAAGGAGACGGAGAGATGAAAAAATCTATGAAAATTTTTCTTTGGATACTACTAGCAGTAGTAATTATCGCCCTTCTTGCGTTTGTGATATTCGTTTACAACCACGGCAACACCAAGTTCTATGAAGTACCCGAGAATGTGCACACGGCACTGGAAAATCAGCGCGTAGAAAAACCGAAAGATACCGTTCGCATTATGTCCTCCAACCTGCTCGTTTACTATAAGAGCTGGGGCGGCGTGGATGCCAGACCCCGTGCGAAAATGTATTTCGAACTGCGCAATACCTTTAAGCCCGATGTTATCGCGGTGCAGGAGCTTTGTGATATGTGGTATCAATGCTTCCTGCAGGAAAAAAGCCCCTATAAGCTGCTCTATCCCGTGGCAACCGGCGTGAATGTACGCTTCACAGCACTTATGTATAATACCGAAACCACCGAACTGCTCGAACAGGGGCAGCACGTCTACAGCGAGGGCGACAATCCACGTTTGCGCCGTGTGGTTTGGGGCTTGTTCAAGGATAAGGCAAGCGGCAAGGAATACATTGTCACCTCCACCCACTTCGACCTCATCCGCCGCAATAAGGAAGCCGAGGAGCTGGCAACCATGTTGTCCCAGAAGGCAGAAATGGTGGCACTTTCCAACGAGCTTCGCGAAACCTATCAAGTGCCTGTGTTCCATGCCGGCGACTTCAACTGCGTCAATAATGTAGAAAACTGGGAAGAGCTTTTCTACGAGGAAACCCCCGAGCAAATCGCCAAGCGTGACCCCGAGGTGATGATGAACGATGCCGCACCGACCGTGTATGAAGCACTTTTAGAGGATTTGCAGGATACCAAACTGATTGCCGAGGAGCAGAGCTTTGCAGGCAAAACCAATGCCGAGTCGCCCAGCTATGACCATATTTTCTTAAACGGTGATGCGAAAATCAAGCGTTACGCTTCTATTTCCGACCCTGCTATGCACAAAATGTCCGACCATTTCTCTATTTTTGTGGATGCAGAATTAGACTAAATTGAAAAATGAAAAGGACTGCTTTTGAGGCGGTCCTTTTCATTTGTGGCAAATGCCGTGAATTTTTAATTTTTACATTATGCGGCTTGACAGAAGAAAAAATATTTTATAGCATAGAACTGAATAAAGAAACAGAAGGTGCATTTATGTTTATAAAAGCAAACGGCAAGAAACTGCATTACGAGGTAACGGGGCACGGCGAGCCGCTGATTTTACTGCACGGCAACGGCGAAAATCTGCATATCTTCGAGGAAGCTACAGCGATTTTAAAGGATTTCTTTACGGTCTATGCCTTGGATTTTGCAGGCCACGGCGAAAGCGAAGCGGTCAAAGAACTCCACTACGCCGAACACGCAGCGGATGTCTATGCATTCATAAGGGCACTTTCCCTCGAAAAACCGATGCTTTACGGCTTCAGCGACGGCGGTATTGTCGGCTTGATGCTCGCCTATCAGCACCCCGAGGTTTTGGGAAAGCTTGCGGTGAGCGGTGCGAATTTAGAACCGAAGGGCTTAAAACGGATGCCGCGACTCGGTATGCAGCTTCGCTATGCATTTTTGCACGATGCACGCACTAAAATGATGCTGAAAGAGCCTAGTATTCAAGCGGCAGATTTGGAAGCCATTACCGTGCCGACCCTCGTTTTGGCAGGGGAGTTTGATTTAATCAAAGAAGACCACACACGCTTCATTGCCGCGCATATCCCCGACAGTACCTTGCAGATTTTAAAAGGGGAAACCCACGGCTCCTATGTGGTACACAGCGAGAAAATCGCCAGGCTTCTTTTGACCTTTGCCAAGCCCGAAATCGACATTTAAATTAAATTGACAGCCATTTTCTGAAATGGTATAATGTACCTATTATAGACAGAAAAAAGAAAAAAGCTGAGAAATGAGGATGCTTTGAAGAAACTGGTGCTCCTTCGGGATTTTGAACATAAGGCGGTAACGCTTTCCAAAAGAAAGCCCCTGTCTTTGGAACGAGAGAACAGAAAAAAACTGTTGCACAGTGCAGAAGAACAGCGTCGCTTCGAAGCCTCCGAACAGCTTCTTATAAATTTTTTAGAAACAGAATTTTCTTTAAAAAACGCAGAAATTTGCGGCAAAGTTTCCGAAAAGCCCTATCTTCCGGGGCAGAACATCAGCTTCAGCAAATCCTATTGCGACGAGACCCTTTGCCTTGCGGCGGAAAGCGGCAGTAAAATCGGCGTAGATGCCGAAAACCTAAAGCAACCCGACTATGCCGTTGCAGATGTGTTTTTTACCGAGAAAGAAAAAGCATATATAAACGATAGTGAAAATAAAGAGCTTTCTTTTTATGTGATTTGGACGCGAAAAGAAAGCTATATGAAATGTGTCGGCGAGGGGATGCACTTTCGTTTCGACTTTTTGGATGTTACACCGCAGAAAAAAAGCAACATTTCCGGCAAACTTTTCCCCGAAAATGACTGCGCCGGGGGGCTGTATCTCAACAGCTACCTTTTAGGCGATAAGGTGATTTCGGTATGCAGTGAAACAAATGACGATTTCCCGAAATTTATCGAGAAATAGAGTAGGTGAACCTATGAAAAAAAACATCATAGCGTATTTTGAAGACACCGTGGCGCGCTTCCCGGAGCACGTTGCCGTAGCAGATGCCGAAACCGAATACACCTATGCAGCCTTGCAGAAAACGGCAAAAGCCGTTGCCACAGGGCTTTCGAAGCAGGGCATTTTTAAAAAGCCTGTCGCCATATTTATGAAGCGCAGTGCACATATGCCGGCGGCGATATTAAGCGTGCTCTATAGCGGCAACTTCTATGTGATTTTAGATTATGAATCACCCCTTGCTAGAATCGAAAAGATTCTAAATACTTTACAGCCCGCGGCAATTCTTTATGAAGCGGAATATTTGGAAGAGGTAAAAGCTTTCAGCGGCACCATTCCCGTATTTCAATTTGAAGCGGCGGCGCAGGAGGACTGCAACGAAGCTATGCTTGCGGCGGTGGCAGAGAAAACCACCTCCGAGGACCCGGCTTACGCCCTCTTTACTTCCGGCTCTACGGGCGTCCCCAAAGGGGCACTTTTAACCAATCTCAACGTGGTTAGCTATATCCACTGGTTCACGAAGGCCTTTTCTATTGATGAAAACACCGTTTTCGGCTCGCAAACCTCTTTGTATTTCAGCATGTCGGTTTCCGACTTCTACGCGAGCCTCTTTACAGGTGCTACCTATACGATGATTCCGAAGGCGTATTTTGCCTTCCCTGCAAAGCTCATTTCGTTTATGAATGAGCGTAAAATTGATACGATTTACTGGGTGCCCTCCGCACTCGGCATTGTGGCAAAATTTAATCTTTTTAAATACTGCTTACCGAAATATTTAAAGCGTGTTTTGTTTGCGGGTGAAGTCATGCCCGTGAAATATTTAAACTACTGGCGGCAGTATCTGCCCGATGCGCTGTATGCGAATCTGTTCGGCCCGACCGAAACCACGGA
The DNA here is from genome assembly GCA_020025775.1 of Acutalibacter sp. Lineage (GTDB taxonomy): Bacteria > Bacillota > Clostridia > Oscillospirales > Acutalibacteraceae > Fimenecus. The sequence goes on along the minus strand of JAHHRN010000001.1, from coordinate 29,481 downwards.
TATTTGTGCCTACTATGTGGTGAACCGTGAATTTGCGGAGACCGAAAGCGTGCCCATCGGCGTGGCGTGCGACAACTGCGATTTGTTCTTGATCGATGCAGACGGCAAGGATGTCACCGAAAGCGGCGTCGGCGAGCTGTATGTGCGTAGTCCCTTTGTGGCAAAAGGCTATTACGGTAACGACGAAAAAACAAAGGAAGCCTTCGTGCAAAATCCCTTACATAATTTCTATCCCGAAACCGTTTATAAAACGGGCGACCTGGCTCGAAAAAATACGTTCGGTGAATTTGAATATATCGGCCGAAAGGATTTTCAGATTAAGCATCTGGGCTACCGCATCGAGCCGAGCGAAATCGAAACGATGCTCAATACCGTTCCGGGCGTAGAGCTCACAGTTTGTGTTTACGATGCCGAGAGCGACAATCTGCTTTTGGCTTATGAAGCCGATGAAAACAAGGATGCGGCTTTAAACGAAGCGGCAGAAAAGCTCTTGCCGCACTATATGCGCCCGACCTATTTTTATAAATTTGAGGCGTTCCCTAAAAATGCGAACGGCAAAATCGATCGCAAAGAAATCAAAAAAATAATTTTAGAAAATAAATGAGGTTGTAAGTTATGGAAAAAATTTACGAAATCTTAGCAAAAATCATTCCCAATGCAGATTTTAAAAACGCTACCGACTTGGTAGATTCCAAAATCCTCACTTCGTTGAACATTGCAAAGCTCGTTGCTATGCTCAATAAGGAATTTGATATCGAAATCACCCCTTTGCATTTACTTCCCGAAAACTTTAATTCTGTAGAAAGCATCTGGGCACTTGTGCAGGAACTGGATGAAGAATAATTGATATGTCCTATCAAATTTTAATGGTTCTGGGGCTTTTTGCCCTGTTTACGCCGTTTGCCTACATGGTAACGCCCTCCAAATATCGTTATATCACCCTGCTTGCCGCCAGCCTTGTGGCTATGGTTTCGATGAGCGGGTGGGGCGTTTTGTTCCTTTTTGCAACGGCGCTTACCACCTACCTTGCCGGTAGGCTTTTAGATAAGATTACCCAAAATCACCCGACCAAGGGTCTCGAAAAGCCGGAACGCAAGCGCATTAAGGCGCTTGTGAAGCGAAAAAAGAAATGGGTGGTTTTTGCCTATGTGGTTTTAAATCTCGGCATTTTGCTGGTTTTAAAATACTTTAACTTTTTTGCTTCTTCCGTCACAAAGCTCTTTGGCGGAGAGCCTTCACTGCTTATTAAAGTAGCTATGCCGCTGGGGCTTTCTTATTATACCTTGCAGGCACTTAGCTACGTTGTGGATGTGTTCCGCGGAAAATATAAGGCGGAGCGCAATTTCTTAAAGCTCTTTTTATTCGTTGCCTTTTTCCCGCAGCTGCACGAAGGTCCTTTCGGTAGATACGATGCCTTGATGCCGCAGCTCGAAAGTGGTCAAAGGCTTAGAGCCGCGAATGCCTATAACGGTGTCGCATGGATTTTATGGGGCCTTTTTAAAATCTTCATGATTGCCAACCGTGCGGCGATTCTTTCCGATGCCGTTTTCGGCGAGTATGAAAAATACGGCGGCTTCACCGTCTTATTTGGCGGTGCAATGTTCACCTTGCAGCTGTATGCGGAGTTCTCGGGCTATATTGATTTGGCACGCGGTGTCGGTAAAATCTTCGGCATTGATTTAGCCCAAAACTTCGACATGCCCTTCCTTGCACAGAACGTGGCGGACTTTTGGAGACGCTGGCACATTTCTCTGGGTGCATTTTTCCGAGAATATGTGTTTTACCCGATTTCTACTTCTAAGGTCTTAGCTAAGGCGACCGAGAAAATGCCCTTTGAAGCGGCAAACTTCCTCACCGTGACCCTTTCCCTTTTCGTGGTATGGTTCTTAACGGGTCTTTGGCACGGTGCCAGTGAAAAATACATTTATTATGGCCTTTATTACTTCGTTTTGATTGTGATTTTCAATTTGCTTTCGCCCCTTGTCGAAAAAGGCTTGCAAAAGGCAAAGATTGCACCGGAAAATAAGGTGCTCGCAGGGCTTCGTATTTTCAAAACCCTTATTTTGGTACTTATCGGCATGATGCTTTTCCGCGCGGAAAACGTACCTGCCTTTTTCTCGATGATGGGCTCTCTGTTTAGAGCGGGCGAGCACTTCTCCCTCCTCAAAGCGATTGAGCTTCCCGACCTTATCATGTTGATTCTTTCCACACTTGTCATGCTTGCAGGCGCAATCTTAAAGCTTTGCCATGTGGAAATGGAAGAAAGATATAATGCGCTTTCGCCCTATAAGCGCTATGCGATTTGCTTTACCGTCTTTATATTCGTTACGATTTTCGGTGCATACGGCTTAGATTATCTTCCGCCGGATCCCATTTACGGAGGATTTTAAAGATGAAAAAAATCTTCAAAAAAATAGCGATTTATGCGGTATGCCTCGTTTTGAGCCTCGCGGTTTATGCCTATCTTTGCGTGATTGTTACGCCCAAGGATATTAACGATGCGGGCGGCGCACTCTATTATAACGGTATGGGCTTTTTGGCAGAACCCGAAAATTCTCTCGATATTATGGTCTACGGCAATTCCGATGTCTATTCGGGCTTCGCACCGGCGGTCATTTTCGAGGAACAGGGCTACACCTCCTACGCCTCCGGCAGAGCACGTCAAACGGTGGGCAATATTCAACCGCTGTTAAAACGTACGCTCAAAACGCAAAATCCGTCTCTGGTTATTTTAGAGGTGGACTGCCTGTTTGAAGAAGAGGAAAAGTCCGCTAACGAAGCGGATATTCTCTATGCGCCGTTTGTGTATCATGCGCGCTGGAAAGAAATCAAGGCTCGCGATTTTTACACTATCCCCGACAGAACGGGCAGTGTGGATGTGCATAAGGGCTATATCAATTCGAGCCGTGTTTATAATACCGATATTGACGAAAATTATATGGGCGACTCTCATGCCGCACCGGCAGCACTTACGGAAAAAAACGAAAAAAATCTTTCGGAGTTTCTCGAGGTTTGCAAGGCGCACGGGATTACGGTTTTCTTTTTGGAACTGCCGAACGTCAATTCCTGGAATTACGCAAAGCACAATGCCGTGCAAAGCATTGCCGACAAAGAGGGAATTCGTTTTCTCGACATGAATGCCAAACCCGAAGGCTATGTTTTAGATATTCGGCAGGATTTCCGAGACAACGGTGACCATTTAAACCGTAAGGGTGCTTACAAAACCAGTACCTATATTGCGGCGTATTTGAACGAATATTACGGCGATATTTTAGAAAATCGCAAGGACAATCCCGACTACGCCCAGTGGCAGGAGGTTGTCGAAAACTACAATAATGAAATCTAAAGTAAAAGCACCGAGGATTTTTCTTCGGTGCTTTTTTTGATAGCTTTAGCTCTAAAAAAGCCCCCGGTAAATCCGGAGGCTTCTTTTTTATTTTATTCCGAAAACACCCTTGCCAAAATGGCTTGCTCGTTTTGCTTGAGCCATTGGTAGCTTTCTCTATAATTCGGGTAGGCCTTTTCCACCTCACGCCAAAAGGCGGCGGAATGGTTCATTTCTTTGCGGTGGCAAAGCTCATGCACAACCACATAGTCGATAACCGCTTCGGGCGTCAGAAGTAAAAGGCAGTTGAAATTGAGGTTGCCCTTGCCCGAGCAACTGCCCCAACGGGTCTTTTGGCATCGTATGGTGATGTTGCCGTACTTTACGCCCATGCGCTTTGCAAAATACTCCACTCTTTGCGGCAAAAGAAGCTTCGCTTTTTCTTTGAGGGCGGTCAGCTCCTGCTCCGTGAGCTTTGGCACATCTGCAAGGGCTTTCTTTTGCGCAGAGAGCCGCTTTAACTGCTTTAGAATCCAATCTCTATGCGCCGCCACAAAGGGGGCAATTTGGCTTTCAGGGAAGCGATAGGGGGCACGCACTTCGAGTTCGCCGCTTTTGGTAATGTGCAGGGCTAAGGTTTTGCGCTTCGAGCGAACCACGCGATAGGAAATCGGTTCTACTGTGGTTTGGCTCATACGTTTTCCTCGTGGTCTGTTTCTGCCTTATGTTCTTCCGCCTGTGCGACTTCCGACGGTTCAGCTTCGCTTTGCTTTTCTAGGGCTTCTTGTGCAGGCAGTTCTGCTTCGACGAGGTCGGGCATCTGCATGACTTTCTCTGCATTCTTTACAAAATAGGTGTCGCCGCCGTTTTGTAGAATAAATGCCGCGTGCTCTTTCGCTTCCGGCAAAAGATTTTCATGCAGGCAGATGTCCTGCAAATGTGCATGGATGACAACCTTTTGGAGTGTGGTTGTTGCCCCAAGCAATTCGTTTTCCCAAAAAGTTTTCGCACCGTCGTAATTGCCCTGTTCCGACTGGAGAGCCTGTGTGCAGGTCTCGATTTGATGCAAAGTCAGTGTGCGAAGCACCTCGGGAAGCTTCGGGCGATTCAGCATGGATTTGAGACTGTCTAAGGCTGCTTGTGCCTGTGAAAAATTCTGCGTTTTGGTAAAATAGACGCAAAGATTCGAGTAATAGGCCATTTCATTTTGCGGATTCTGTGAAACGGGCTGCATGCCGGTAAGCACACGGCCTGCCCGCGCAAAATCCGGCTGCATCATACAGGCGGCAAAAATGCTATTTTTGAAATATTCTGTATATGCCGGATTCTTCGCTTTGGAAAGAAACTGCTCCGAAGCCTTTAAATATTCTGCAATTTGGCAGTTGTTGTAGAGGTCCGTGTATTTTTGAAAGCGCTTTTTGGCAAGCATTCTAAAGAGAAATGCATCGGCAAAGAGGAGAAGAAAGCCCAAAAGAGCGAGCCACATATTCCCTGTAAATACTGCACCGAAAAGAAGGGGAAACAGCAGCAGAAAGGCGCTGACGAAATAGGCAATTTGATAATCCTTATAAAGAAACAGTAAATTAATCATGCGTTAACCTCCGTATGCTTTTCAAAATACAAAAGATAGTCTTTACCATTTGCCGAGAAGGGTACAGTCTCTAAATTTTCCACGGGAATTTGCGATTTTAAGGCACTGTCGGCATAGAGCACACCGAAGCTGAGAAGACTGTCTTCCTTTTCCCCAAGCATCGAGAAAAGAAGAAGTTTCTGTTGCTGTTCGGCTTGCTCGGCGAGCGTCTCTACAGAATAAAAGGCAGAGGATTCCGTAATTTCTCCGGACTTGCCGGGCACCCAAACATAAGCACTTAGAATGTTGCCTGTTTGATTGTGTATGTAGCTGATTTCACCTTGCGGCAGATGCTGTGTTTTTAAAACCGTCATTTGATCGTGTGGATAGTAGTACTGTGCATAGGCTAAAGCCGGATTTTTCGGCGCTTTGTTTGTCTGCGTGGTGGCGTGCGGCAGAAACATACTGAGGAAAACTGTTACCAATGCTGTGCATAGGAAAATACGACGCCACTTTAGCTCTTTTTGTGCAGTCGGTTCGCCCTTGGCATGCACCTTTGGCATGAGGAAAAGACGAAAATTTAAAATTGCTTCTTGTGTGAAACAGCCTTTCGGCAAAAGAAGCGGCTTTCCGTCTAAAATAAGCTGAAAACAGGCAGGCAATTCTATAGCCTCCTCCAGCTGAGTGTAGGCATAGTCGCGGCTGTTTTCACCGGCAGAAAGTAAAATCTGCTCGTCGGTAAAGGTTAAAGAGGCACTGCCGTCTGCATCTAAAAACTGCGCGGCATAAGCTTTATAGCTAAGGTGCTTTTGCGCCTTTTTCCATAGACAGAATAAAATCAAATCCAAAAGTGCAAAGGCAAAGAAAACGAGCGCCGTCCAGTGGAATTTCTCAAGGCAAATGATTAAGCCGTTTATCAAAAAATAAGCAAAAAACAAAATAAAAAACACGATGGTCAGCGTCTGTGACGGCATAGAGCGCAGAAACTGTTTATAGCTTTTTTTGGTCAGCGAATAAGATAATTGAAATCGCGGTTCCATAAAGACCCTTCTTTCTAAAAAGCTCGCGTATGTATGGGCTTTGATTTTTTTCATAGTGTAGCATAAATTTTCCAGAAATACAAGAAACCCCGCCAAAGCTTTTACCTTTGACGGGGTGTTTTTTTAGTTTACGGAATACCAAATCCAGTTGCCGATATTTAAAGGCTCTAAGGCGAATTTAAAGCGGAAAAGCTTGGCTTTTCGCTTGTCAGCCTTTACGGGAATATCCGCAAGAGATTTTATAGTAACCGCTTCGGCACTGTAGGGCTTTTGGGTCTTTAAGGTGATGACCTTTTCCTCGCCGGGCAGCAGGTCGAAATAGTTGTCGGAGAACGGTTCTCGCTCGTTTTCAATATCGACCATGACACTGCGGCAGAATACGGGGGAAAGCAGGCGAATGGTAAGACCGTCGGCAGTTTTGGTCACTTCCTTCTGCACGGTTGCCTTTTGAAGCTTTAAGTCCTTGTCGGGTACGAAAATCTTAGTGCGTTCGGAAACGATTCTTTCGTTTTCGAGCATTTTTACCGATAAAACCAGATTCGTAAGGTCACCCGAAACGGCTTCCTCCGCTACGCAAATACTGTTGCAAGGCGCTAAGGCTTTCTCTACTTTCTTTTCTAAAATCACCTTGCCGTCTAAGGTTTGGAGCTTATAAAGCACGGAGACTTTCTTTTCTTCCTTTAAGTCGTTGATGCAGAAAATTTTATAATCCTTTTTCGATTCACAAACCGAAACGCTGAGCGGTTCGAAGAAGTGACGGGCATGATACTGGAGGGGCTTCCACTTACCGAGGTAGTCCACACTCGACCAAGACGGTGCCTGCCAGCAGTCGTTATATTGCCAGAACAGCGAGCCGTTGCATCTGCCACGATTTCTGCGCCAATGCTCGGTAGCGTCGGCAATACATTCCTTTTGGATAAGCCCGGTCATGTAAATCATATCTTTAAAATGCTCTGCCTCGTAGAATTTCTCGAGCAGATAAAAGAGCATTTTGCGATTACCGCAGGGGCATTTTTGGTGTGCATTAAAGACTTCGGTGGTAAGCCCCATATCCTTTTCCTCGGCAAAGGTGCGAACGGCATCCGCAGAGGGGAGGGATTCTAAGCCAAATTCACTGCAGAAACGCGTCATGCGCTTGCGGTAGTAGTTTAAAGGCTTCTGCCCGTGCCAAACGTTCCACATGTGGGTGTCGCCGTAGCTGTCGCCCGTAACGCCCTTGCGGAAGGATTTGCCGATGGGCGAGGTCTCGATATACGGCGTGTCGGGGTCGAGCACTGCCATTTCGTTCTTCAAAATCTCATAGAAGAATTTTTTATACCACTGCACGATTTTGAGCTTTTCGGGCATATAGGAGAACATGGTTTCGATTTCGTTGTTGCCCGCCCAAAGGCAGAGAGAAGCGTGATGCTTGAGGCGTGCGACCTGATAATGCACCTCTTTCATCACATTTTCTCTGAAATCATCCTCATAAAACGGATACATAAGGCAGGCGAACATGAAGTCCTGCCAAACAAGGAGACCCTTTTTATCACACTGCTCATAGAAATAATCGGTACCGTAGTAAGCGCCGCCCCAGATGCGGAGCATATTGAAGTTTGCCGCGAGTGCGGAGTCGATGTAGTAATCATAAGTATCCTTTGTGACTCTGCCCATTAAGGAATCGGGTAAAATCCAGCTGGCACCCTTGGCAAAAATCGGCACATCGTTGAGATAGAAGCAGAAATTGCCGCCGAACTTATCTTCCTTGCGGTCTAAGCGAATGGTGCGAAGACCGATTTCCTTGGTGACGGAGGAATCCTCGAGGGAAGCCGTTACCGTGTAGAGCGGCTGGGTCTCTTTGCCGGAAAGCTCTTTTGTCCACCAAAGCTCGGGATTTTCAATCAAAATTTCGCTTTCGCCCGCAAAGGGAAGCTCTGCGCCGTCGGGGCAAATCACCTTACCGCGCACTTCGCCCTCGCCGTCTACAAGGGGCTTTATCTGCAAGCGCACCTTGCCGTTTTCGTGAATCTGGCGAAGCTCTAAATCCTCTAAACGGTTGTCGAAAGAGAGAATCTCAATGCTGTCGGTAATGCCCGAAAGCGGAAGCGACGGACCCCAGTCCCAACCGAAGTGGCAGGCGGGCTTACGAAGATAAGCGATGCCGTCTGTGCCATTGTTGTTCTTGGGGAGCGGCTTTTCCTTTTGTAAGTTTTCCGCATAGGGAACAGGTGCTAAAAACTTTACGGTGACGGTGTTTTCACCGACTCTTGCGGCGGATTTAATATCAAAATTATACTGCAAAAAAGCGTTTTTGCCTTCGCCGACGAGTGTGTCATTCACATAGAGCTTGCAAAGCGTATCGAGCGCCTTGCAGGAAAGCAGAAGCTTTCTTTTATTGAGGTCTGCTTCACTTAAAGTAAAGGTGCGTGTATAGGTGAAATCTTCACTGCCGACCCACTGCACGTCTTTTTCGTTGGTGCTGTAAAAGGGGTCGGGAATGACCTTGGCTTCTAAAAGCTGCGTATAGGTATCGCTTGGGACAGAGACCTCATAAAGGTCATTTGTCTTTTCGCGTTTTAAAGTCCATGTGCCGTTTAAAGAATAGGTCATCGTGTGCCTCCTTGGGTTTATGTAATTATTTCTCTGTTTGAATATAATCGTGTGCAATTTCTACTTTGTCACCAATATAAATTCTTGTGCCGCCGTTTAACTCCGCTTTACCGGAACAACGGTCGCCGGTTTTCATGGTGTAGGAAAGCTGAACGCCCTCATACTGTACGGAGAAGTTGTTGGCGTGGTCATGTGCGGCGAATACGTATTTTGTACTGCCGAGTTCCTTAATTAAATCGAACATGCCGGAGTTTTGATAGCCAGGGCAGACGTTTTCATTTTTTTCGCCGAAGCCGATAGCCGGATCAAAGCCGCTCTTTTCCCACATGTTGTAAGCGTCATCGTATTCGCAAAGCGGAATGTGAATAAACAGCATGCTTTCGGGGGTCTTGCCGCCGTTTAACTTCTTTTCACCCTCGATAATCCATTTGTACCAGTCCATTTGGCTGTCGTAAATATAATCGTATTTAATTTCGCCGCCAAGCTCGGGGTAGGCTCTGCCTGCGTGAGAATCCATAAGAACAAGGGTTTCTACCGTCTTGCCGTTTTCGGTAACATTAATGACATAGTTGCCGACACCGCCGATGTTGTTGGGACCTTTTTTGAAAAGGCAGTGTTCGGATTTTAAAAATTCATCTGCCACCCAGTTCTTGTCTACGGAGCAGGGGTAGCCCTGTTCTTTTTCATCCTCATGGTTGCCCATAATCGGTGCCCACGGGATGCCGAAGCTGTCCATGAATTTCACAAACTGCTTGACCGAAACCTTCGTGAGCATCATCCAAGTGACGTCACCCATAACGATGATTAAATCCGGCTTCTTTTCTTCCACGAGCTTTTCCATGGTTTCATAAGGGTTGCCGATTAAACCGAAAAAGTCTGCCGTGTCGCTCAGCTGTGTGTCGGAGAAGGTGAGAATTTCAAAATCCTTGCCCGGCTGTTTCTCTACGGAGAAGGCGTAATCCTTGGTATATTCCATCTTGCTGTGCCAGTGGTCTGTGCTCACTTCGCCCTTGACGGGGACTGCCCAAACGCCGGCAACAGAAAGAACAAGTAACAGTATAACACAAATGACAGAAATCGCAATTTTTGCTTTCTTAGAAAGTTTCTTTTTCATGGTTTTTCCTCTCTCTTTTTCCTTTATTTCCCGCTGTAAGCGGTTTTAATGCCTCTGTATAAGGCTTTGTAAACGGTGTAGCGCGCAGAAAGTGCGGCTTTTTCTTCTGCACTTTCTGTGGGAGTTGTTAAAATCGGCTTCTGCTCTTGGCGCATCGCAAGTGCCGCAGTTTGCACAGAGGGAAAAGCACTCGAGGCCACCGAAGCGAGCATGGCAACGCCCAATGCGCCGCTTTCTGCACTTTCGCTCGTTTGAAGCGGATGCTCTAAAATATCCGCGAGCAGGGAGAGCCACAAGGGACTTTTCGTTCCGCCGCCGCAGACGCGCACCGAAGAAAGCCTAATACCCGTATTCTCGATTAAGGAAAAGCAATCCTTTAGGCTGAAGCAAATTCCCTCGAGCAGGGCTTTATATAAGGTGTAGACATTGTGCTGTGCCGAAAGACCGGTAAATGCACCGCGGCAGTCGGCATCGAGATGCGGCGTGCGCTCACCCATTAAATAGGGGAGGTAGAGAAGTCCTGTTGTGTCTTCTTCTTTGGCCTTTTCTTCCAACTGGGCAAAGGAAAGGGCTTTGGCAAAATTCTCTTTAAACCAGCTGACGGAAAGTCCGCACGCCTGCGTTACGCCCATCATGTGCCACATACCGGGCACGGCGTGACAGAAGGTGTGCGTTCTGCCTAAGGGGTCAAAACATGGCTTTTTCAGTGCCGTAAAGACCACACCGCTCGAGCCGAGAGAAATGGTCGAAGTGTTTTCTTCTAAAATACCGCCGCCGAGAGCTGCTGCCGCTTGGTCGCCTGCACCTGCCGCCACAGCCGTAGAAGCTGAAAGCCCCAGTTTTTTTGCAACCGCAGGGGAAACAGTGCCGATTTTTTCGGCACTTTCAAAGACATTTGGCAAAATGCTTTCGGGAATCGAGAAGACCTCTAAAATTTCCTTGGACCACGTGCGGTTGGTAACATCGAAATAGCCTGTGCCGCTGGCATCGGAAACATCGGTGGCAAACTGCCCGGTTAAGCAGTAGTTGATATAATCCTTCGGTAAAAGCACCTTGTGCATCTTACTGTAGATTTCGGGTCGGTGCTGTCGAAGCCAAAGAAGCTTAGACAGCGTGAACGAGGTGTTCGGTGCATTTAGGGTCAGCTCAAGATAACGCTCTTTGCCTATCGTGCGCTCGATTTCCTCGACCGCATCTTTCGTGCGCTGGTCGCACCAGATGAGACTGTTACAAAGCGGCTCGCCGTTTGCATCTAAGGCAACGAGTCCGTGCATCTGCCCCGAAACGCCGATGCCGAGAATCTCCTCTTTTGGAACAGCGGCGGCAATGCGTTTTAAAACCTCGAATGTGCCGTTTTTCCAGTCGAGGGGGTCCTGCTCTGCCCAGCCGTTGTGGGGCTGGTAGAGTGGATAGCTTTCACTTTCGGTGCAAAGGATTTGGCCGTCCTCTGAAAAAAGCACCGCCTTGACACCCGAAGTGCCGAGGTCAATTCCTAAAAAATAACTCATAAGATCTGCCCCGCGGAAGCGATATACTGGTTCAAAAGCGCTTCTAAATATTCCTGCCTGCCGCTTTCTGCCTTGGGCTCGCCGTTGGCTAAGGTGTAAGCTTCCAGCTCCTCAAAGGAGGTTTCATGATTTCTAATTTTTGCGCCGATACCGCTGTTATAGGAAGCATAACGGTTTTCTACAAAGCTGTCCAGCTTGCCGTCCTTTTGAATCTTTTCGGCAAGCAAAAGACCTAAAGCAAAAGCATCCATGCCTGCGATATAGGAAAGGAAAATATCCTCATAGGTGTTGCTTGCGCGTCTTGCCTTAGCATCGAAATTGAGACCGCCCTTTGTAAAGCCGCCTGCTTTCAAAACCTCGAGCATGCAAAGGGTCGTGTCATAGAGATTGGTCGGGAACTGGTCGGTATCCCAGCCGAGAAGCATATCGCCCTGGTTGGCATCAATCGAACCGAATACGCCGTTGTCACGTGCCACACGAAGCTCATGCTGGAAGGTGTGACCGGCAAGGGTGGCGTGATTCGCTTCGATATTCATTTTGAAATCCTTGTCTAAGCCGTATTTGCGAAGGAAGGCAAGCACGGTAGCCACGTCAAAATCGTACTGATGCTTGGTCGGCTCCTTGGGCTTCGGCTCAATGTAGAAATCACCCTTGAAACCGATTTTTCTGCCGTATTCCACCGCCATTTTCATAAGGTAAGCCATGTTGTCCTGCTCGAGTGCCATGTCGGTGTTGAGCAGAGTGTCATAGCCCTCTCTGCCGCCCCAAAATACATAGCCCTCGCCGCCGAGCTTTGTGGTGATTTCGAGAGCTTTTTTAATCTGCGCCGCGGCATAGGCGAATACATCCGCCTTAGGAGAAGTGCCTGCGCCGCACATATAACGGGGATTGTTAAAGCAGTTTGCCGTGCCCCAAAGCAGGCGAATACCGGTTCTTTCCATTTCCTTTTGGATAATGGGCACAATATGGTCTAAATTCTCATTGGTTTCGCGGAGTGTAGCTCCCTCGGGCGCAATGTCTCGGTCATGGAAGCAGAAATAGCGAATACCGAGCTTTTCCATCATCTCAAAGGCGGCATAGACCTTGTGCTCCGCAATTTCGAGGGGCGTTTTGCCGCCGAAGCTTTTATCCATTGTGCCAGCACCGAACATATCGGCACCCTCAGCACAAAGTGTGTGCCAGTAGCTCATCGCAAAGCGCAGCTGTTCAGCCATGGGCTTGCCGCCAACGATGCGGTTGGCATCATAGAATTTAAAGCTGAACGGATTTTGTGAGGTCACGCCCTCAAACGGAATGGTCTGGATTTTTTCAAAATACATAAGAGTTACTCCTTTTCATTTGGCTTTCTGCACACTGCAAAAAGCTCTAAACCAAGGCTTAAAAAGCCGATGCTGTAAAAGAATGCTTCGTAGGGAATGCATTTCGGTGCGAGAAGCCCCAAAAGGACGACGGCTACAGCACCGATTACTAAAAATACAAAAGGCAAAATCTGCTTTTCTAAAAGACTGCCGAACGAAAGCCCTAAGAAAAGTCCCAAAAGGCCGCCGAAGCCGCGGGCCATCCACATAACAACCAGCTCTATGGAGTTGGTCTTTAAAAGCGGGAGTGCCATTTGTAAATGATAGACATTTAAAAACGCCAAAAGCACGGTTAAAACACCCGTGAAAAGTAGCCCCAAATAAAGAAGATTTTCTTTTCCCGTTTTCTTTTTATAGAAAAAGCTCCAAAGAGTGCCTATCAAAAAGAGGGGCACGAAAAGGATTTTAGAAAGCGAGGAAACCTCCTGGTCGGGCAGGGCGGTGTGTGCTATGAACGGCGGCAAAAGGAAGAAAACCAAAGAAATTACCGCGCCGAGAAAAAAGGCAGAGGCGGAATTTATAAATTTTTTCATACAGTTGCCTCCTTTAAATAGCTTTCGACTGCCGAGGTTAGGGAAAGATTATCCTCGTAGGGAATGTCGCAATAGAGGGAGAAAATCATAACGCCCTTATAGCCGTTTAAATAGGCATAAGCGGTTTTGTCGCGAATGACCGAAGCGGAATTGAAGTAAACGGTTCTGTCCTCTTTCGTTTTATTGTGCGGCAGGGTGTAGAGATTTTCAAAGTAGTTTCGCTCGGCTTGCGGAACGGTGTTATAGCCGTACTGCTCCATGTTTTTGTGAATATAAGTGCCGTAAAACGGGAAGCCGATGCGGATTTTCTCTTTCGGGAAGCCCTCGTGCTCAATGTAGTTTGCCGCTTGCACGCAGCTGCTGAAAAAGCTGGAATGGTAGCCGTCCTGGTCTAAAATATCGTAGCCCATGACGTTGACCGCGTCGAGACAGGCGATTGTTTCGGGCGTGTAGCGCAGTGCCCATGTCGCCACGGCAATCGAAAGCTTCGCGTCCGTTTTATTCCACATTTGCTCTTGCATTTTGGCTTTGAAGTCCTGCAAGAACGGATTGTAAGCGTCGAATTCTGCCTGCGAGAGGGGGAATTCCCAGTCAAGGTCGATGTTGTCTATCTCGTAGCGGTTGCAAAACGCAATCATGTTTTCCATCAGTGCCTCACGGTTTTCGGTGATGGCTTTCATCATCTTTTCGTTGACACGCTCGCCCCACGGATTCAAAATCGTGGCGGTGATTTCGGTGCCGGTGCCGTCTAAAACGGCATGCAGATTCTTCATCATGCGGCCGAAATATTTCTCTTCGTCCCGTACTTTTTTGTCCCAGCCGATAGGTGCTACAACGCCGTTTTCATCGAAGCTGATACAGCCGATGAGAATGTATTCGGTTACGGTTTTGAAATAATCTTTTTGAAGAAGCGACTGGATTTTCTCATCTTTTTCGCTTTCGGGAATTGTTTCGTCGTCAATCACCTTGTAAATTTCTCCGTGCAGGGTGCTGTAGGCGGAAACATCGAAATCGTCTCGTCTTTCGGGCTGTTCGTTGTAGATTTCGATTTCGCGAATTTTCGGGCACAGGTCGCTTTCCAAAACAGTCAGCTTTACATAGCGTGCCGTCACGGACTCGAAAGTGCAAAGGCGGTGAAATTCAATTTTGTCGCCCCTATAAAACTCTTTAAAGTTTTCGCCGTCCTCGGAGGCGGAAAGCACAAAGCGTTTTACGTTCAGCCCTTTTTCTTTTAAAATGATATGGTTAAATGTTTCGCTTTTACCCAAATCCAAAAGAACGGAATCGCCTTGTTTTTGCTTAAAGCGCAAAACGCTGTGGGTGTTGCCGTCGGTTGCTTTGGAGGAAAAACGCAAAGCAAGATTTTCACTTTGCATATAGGGCCTCTCCACAGCAAGCTTCCCACTTGTGCCAATGTATTCCGCCGAAACGGAAAACACGAGCAGAAAAACAAGTAGAATCGAAATAACTGTAATACTGCACTTTTTCATCGCAGAACCTCCAGTGTTTTGATTTCAAACGGTGCAAAGTCGAGTGTGTTCCCCTGAATTTCTTTCCCGCTTGTAAAACGCATATCGGTTTCTAAAATTTCTTTATAGTCAAGCGGCAGAGAAAAGGTCACTTCGGTTTGTTGACCGCGGTTTTCGTAAAGGCGTAAAGCCAGATTGCCTTTTTCGTTCACGAACACGGTTTCGAGAATAATATTTTCCTTGTCGGTGTGCAAAATCTGCGGCAAATCTATATCGCCCGACACAATTTTTACGGGATTGTTGAGCGCGTAGCCGAGGGCAACAAGGTGGCTCTTTAAAGCCTTTTCCTTATGCGGATACAGGCAGAAGGTGAATTTATGGTCGCCACGGTCGGCGGTTTTGTCGGGGTAGACGGGGCTCCTTAAACAGTTGAGACTGATTAAGCCGTCCTTGACTCTGTGCCCGTATTTGCAATCGTTGAGAAGTGCAAAGCCGTAGCCGTCTTTATAGACATCCACCCACTTGTGCGCCGGAATTTCAAACTGTGCAAAATCGGTTTTTGTTTCGGTTTTGGTGCTTCTTTCGATATTGCCGAACTGAATATCACAGAGCACCTTATCGGAAAAGTTTTTGGGGTAGAAGTCCGCACGGAGCATTTTGTGTGTCTCGTGCCACGAAACCTCATTTTCGATTTTTACAAAATCCGCGCCCTCTTCCAAAAGAATGCGCTGGGTGAGCGTGGAGTGGTGATAGGAGAATTTCTGCTCGCGAATCAGCACATTGCCGTCTGTGAAGGTATCCGCAGATTCAAGCTTCATATCGGTGGGGGCGTGCTTGGTGTAGTTTATATCAATATCCCAGGCGTTATAGGGATGCACGAAGCGGTCCTTATAAATACGCATGGCATTCATCACTTTTTCTACGCAGTTGTATTGATTTCCTTTATCGAGCAGTGCGGTGATTTGCCCTTTTTCATTAAAGGTTAAACGCAGACGGCTGTTTTCCATGTGTCCTTGGTCAAAATGAAATTCTGTGGGAGCTTCTGCCACTTGCAGCTCTGCGGCGGCATAGGGCGAAACCTCGTAGCGATACCAAGTACCGTTCTGCTTTAGATAGCCTTTTTGCTCAAAATCCGTGGGATTCACGGCAAACAGACGGTCGGATTTTCCGTTTTGTAAATAGGAAAGTGCATCGTCGATGAGGGCTTCAAGCTCTGCCTGCAAAATCGCATAACGTGCGTTACATTCGTCATAGACCCGCTGAATAGAAGAACCGGGGAGAATGTCGTGGAACTGGTAAAGAAGAATTTCTTTCCAAATTCTGTCGAACGCCTCTTTCGGGTAGTCCTTGCCACGCAGAGAAGCCATGGCGCAAACCCATTCGGCAAAGTGCAGGAGCGCTTCCGAGCGGCGGTTGTTCTTTTTCACCTTCGCCTGCGTGGTGTAGGTGCCTTGATGCTTTTCTAAATACAATTCGCCCTTATATTTCGGATAAGCATCCTTGTGCTGCCAAAGCGCATCAAAAAATGCGTCGGAGGAGGAAAGCTTCACCTTCGGAATATAGCGGAGAGTCTCACAGCGTTTGGCCATATGTACATGGTATTCGCCCGGACCTGCGCCGCCGTCACCGATGCCGTAGGAAAGGAGGGCTATATCGGAAACCGCTTTTTCTTTATACTGGTTATAGGTCTTTTGAACGGCATAGGGAGTGGCGTTCGAGTTGTAATCGCCCTCGGGCGGCATATGCACGAGTACCTCGCTGTCTCCGAGACCCGTCCAGCGGAAGGTGTGGTGGGGGAACTGGTTGATATTATTCCAGCTGAGCTTAATGGTCATGAAATTTTCCATGCCGCATTTTTTGATAATCTGTGGCAGAGCGGCGGTGTAGCCGAACACATCGGGTAGCCAAAGGGTCTTTACATCCTTACCGAAATATTTCTTAAAATACGCCTTGCCGTACATGCACTGGCGAATGAGACTTTCTCCGCAGGGAAGGTTGGTGTCGGGCTCAACCCACATACCGCCCTGTGGCTCGATATTGCCCTTTGCGGCTGCCGCTTGAATGCGTGCAAAAAGCTCCGGTGCATTCTCTTGAATGAAGGCATACTGTTGGGGCTGACTGCCGTTGAAAACGTAAGATGGCTCTTCTTCGGCCTCATAGAGCGCATTGGAAAAGGTGCGAATCGCCTTTCTCTTGGTTTCTCTCACCGGCCAAAGCCATGCCAAATCTAAATGCCCGTGCCCGACGGCATAAACCGTGAAATCTTCCTTGCCCTTGCCGTCAAAGAGGGGAGAAAGCGCCGCTTTAGAAGCACTTACTTTGTCCGTTTTTGCGGATTTATAAGCAGTCATACCGCTTTTTAAAATGGACTTCACCTCGGCGGCTTTTTCATGATCGTGCAGTGCCGAAAGCAGCTGATAGCCTGCCAAAAAATCATAGTAAAGCTCTAAAACCTCACGGTCTAAAAGACAGATTTCTGCGGTATTAAATAAGGCATTTCCGTTATCCTTGCCCATTTTGCCGTTGTTGCCGCAGTCTATGTAAAAGGTGAATTCTGTTTCGTTTCCCTCTAAAAGCTTTAAAAGGGGTACAATCTGTTTGCCCCTTGCGCTCTGGAAAAAATCTACCATGCCGAGCACATTGGTAATGCCCTGCACAGCGCCTGCGGCTTCGGTATAAACACAGCCCTCACCGCCGACATCCAGTTTTAAAACAACCTTTTTTAAATCGACATTTTGCGGTACAGTGCCCTTGCACCGAAACCATGCACAGTCGAAAAAGCCGCCCCATGCCTCGCCTTTTTGAATCGGCGAAAAGGGGCGCGCTGTTGCTTTTTTAAAAGGGATAGGCTCTTTGGACTTTAAAACCTCAACCGAAAGGGAGGAAAGAGGCTTATAAATATCTTTTCTTAAAACAGATAAAAAATGTGTATAGCAGAGATTGCGATTGTGCTGTAAAAAGGTTAATAAATTTCCGTCCATCGTTTACTCCGTTTCTTAAAGCGCGGTGTCTACCTTGATATATAAATCAGAATACTGGAAGGCGGGTACTTCTTCGTGTGCCACAACCTTATCGAAAATGCTTTTCACGGCGTTGTAGCCCTGCTTATAGGGCTCTTGACAAATGGTTGCCAAAAGTTTGCCGCTTTCCAAAGCTCTGCGTGTGCCGGGGGTGTCGTCAAAGGAACAGGCTTTGAGTGTTTTTCCACTTTCCTGAATGGCTTCGAGCGTACCCTGTACGCCGCCTGCGGTGATATAAATGAAATCCACCTCGGGGTGCTCTTTTAAAAGCGCGGCGGTTTTCTGCTTCGCGGTTTCATCATCGTCAAAGGTTTCCAAAATCTTGACAAGCTCAATGTCGGGGTAGCCTTTGACAATCTCTAAAAGACCGTCTACACGCTGGCGGTGACCATAGTGCGACAGGCTGCCGGTGGTGATGCAAAGCTTTGCCTTGCCGCCCGAAAGCAGACCGGTTAAGCGTCCGGCGATTTTGCCGCTCTTTTCGTAATCACAGCCTACATAGGAAAGACGGTCAGAGCCCGGCACGTCACTCGAAAGCGTAATCACATGCACGCCGCTTTGCTCGAGTTCGTTGATTTTTTCGGCGAATCGGGGACTGCTTACAGGGGTGATAATTACGTTTTGCACATCTTTTTTAAGATGGCTTAAACGTTGGAGCATTTCCTCCTCATCAAAGCCTTTCATCTCTTGCAGCTCAATGTCGATGCCGTAATCGGCATAGCTTTTTTGCGCGTCCATAATACCCTTTTTGACCTCGTCGAAAAAGGGGTTGCCGAGGCTGTTTAAACAAACCGCAATCGGAATACGGTGTTTGGAATAGACGAGCGCCTTACCGATGAGATTGGGCTTGTAGTTGTATTCATCGGCAATCTTTAAAATTCTTGCCTTGGTTTCGGGGTTCACACCCTCGCGGTTTTTTAAAGCTCTGTCGACCGTGCCGCGGCTGACGCCTGCAAGCTCGGCGATTTTTTGTGCTGTAATTGCCATAGTGACTCCTTTCGGATTCCTTTTATTGAGATGCCGCAAAAATTTGCGGTGTTGACTTTTTATTTTGCTTGTGCTACTATTCATAGTGACGGTTGACGTGCTCGTGCACGAAACAATTATATCATAATCATATCGCTTTCGTTTGTCAAGAGGATTTCAGAAAGAATCGGGCGGCGAAGCGGAAAGGGGCGCAAAGGGCTTGCAGGAACAATACAGGAAATACCATGCCGAAAAGGGCGAAGCCATGGCAAAAACGCTTTCTACCTTAGAGCTTGCCTCTCAGCTGCGCCATGCGTCCAAATCTATTGAACGCTTGGGCGTGAAAGCCTATAACTGGTGGAATGAAAGCTTACACGGCGTTGCCCGTGCCGGGATTGCCACGGTCTTTCCGCAGGCGATTGCCATGGCGGCAACCTTCGATGCTGATACCGTGGAGCAGGTCGCTTCTGTGATTTCCACCGAAGCGCGTGCGAAATATAACGAAAGTCAAAAGAAGGGCGACTGCGGCATTTATAAGGGTCTTACGATGTGGTCGCCGAATATTAATATTTTCAGAGATCCGCGCTGGGGCAGAGGACACGAAACCTACGGCGAGGACCCCTATCTTACAGGTCTTTTGGGCGCGGCGTATGTGCGCGGCTTACAGGGTACGGATGAAAAATATATCAAAACCGCCGCCTGCGTGAAGCATTTTGCTGTGCACAGCGGTCCCGAAAGCGAACGACACACCTTTAATGCACAGGTTTCAAAAAAGGATTTGTTCGAAACCTATCTGCCTGCCTTTCAAACGGCGGTGGAGGATGCCAAGGTATGTGGCGTCATGGGTGCTTATAATCGCTTAAACGGCGAGCCCTGCTGTGCTTCCCCAACCCTCATGCAAACCATTTTGCGCGACGACTGGGGCTTTCGCGGCTATTATGTTTCCGACTGCTCCGCGCTTTTGGATGTTGTTTTTAAACACCGTGCAACGCTTTCCCCCGCTAAGGGTGCGGCTATGGCACTGAATGCCGGCTGTGACCTCGAATGCGGCGTGTTATATAGCTTGTTGCCCGTGTCGGTTGCCATGGGCTATACAAAAAAAGAAACCCTACAAAAATCGGCGGCAAGATTGTTCTCCATTCGCAGTGCACTTGGCATGTTCGATGAAACTTGCCCCTATCACGCGATTTCTCCCGCGGAAAATGCCACGGCGGCGCATGAGGATTTTGCCGTGCACGTCGCGGAGCAGGGGCTCGTTTTACTCGAAAATGACGGTATTTTACCGCTGAAACCGAATGCACAGAAAATTTTAATCACCGGCTACAATGCCGAAAACGACCTTGCTTATTTGGGCAATTATTTCGGCGAGCCGCAAAAATTCTGCAAGGTGCCGGAAGCCTTCCGCGAAGAAAACAAAGAAACGGATTATACGTTAGGCTTCTCACTTTATAAGGAAATTTCCAAAGACCAAAAGGCCGAGCTTTTCGAAAAAGCCAAGGCGGCGGATGTGATTTTTGTCTGCACAGGTTTAGATTCTTCCTGCGAGGGCGAAGAAGCCGGCGGTATATTTGCAGGCGGCGGTGGAGCCATGGGCAAACAAGGTGACCGCGAGACCTTGGATTTGCCGCAAAATCAAAAAGAAACCATTGAAATGCTTTTAGGCCTCGGCAAAAAGATTGTGCTTTTAAATTTCTCGGGCGGCTGTATTGATTTTCGTCCCTACAAAAACCGTGTCAATGCCATTTTGCAGTGCTGGTATCCGGGCGCACGCGGCGGCAAGGCGATAGCGAATGTCGTATTCGGCAAAACTTCGCCAAGCGGTAAATTACCCGTAACCTTTTATAACAGCATACAGGATTTACCCGATTTTACCGATTACCGCATGGAAAATCGCACCTACCGTTATTTTAAAGGGGAGGTACAATATCCCTTTGGTTACGGGCTTAGCTACTGCAATTTCGATTTGAAAGAATTTTCTTATAACGAAGCGGAAAAAGCAGTGAAAATTCAGGTGCATAATCCGAGTGAGCGAGACGGCTACGAGGTATTGGAGCTGTTCCTCTCTTATCCCGAAAATGCAAAAAATCAGCCCGTTAAAAAGCTGATTCGTGCGAAACGTATCTTCTTAAAGCAGGGCGAAACCGCAGAAGTTTCTTTGCCGCTGACCGAAAAAGATTTTTACGCCATAAATGAAAACGGCGACACCGTTTATTTAAAAGGCAAATATACGCTTTCGCTTTCCGATGGACAAAGTATCGAAGCGACAAGCACTTTTGTGGAAAATTCGGCAGAAACTAAGTGCATAAAACCCTGTGTTTTACCGTAATAAAAAGATTTATATAAAGGAGAATTCGGAATGAACAAGAAAAAGAAAACCGTTTTGGCGGTAATTTCGGTAGCGCTAGTTGCCGTCATCGCTGTCGGCGGTGTGCTCACGGTGCATTTCACCAGAGCACCGAAAAAAGCACAGTATGTCACAGAGGAAGTTAAGGCAAAATCCCCCGACAAAATCAAGGTCGGTATTATTTCTGACTGCCAGCTGCCGCAGGAGGAAAAACACCTCTACGGCTGGGACTATATGACCGTAACGGGCGGTCTTTCTCACCTTGTGCGTGCCATGAAATATTTCAAGGCACAGGATGTTGATATGATTGTGCTCAATGGTGACGTTGTCAACGCCATGGGTGATTATGCCGCCTACAGTGCCTACAACAAGATTTTGGATTATGTATTCGGCGAAGACAGAGCGGATATGCCCCATATTATTTTCCCCATGGGCAACCATGAATTTTACGGCGGCAATCAGGAATATGTTTACCATAAGGCAACAGGTCTTCCTTTAAACGCCAGAACCGTAGTCAATGGCTACAGCTTTATTTCCATTTCCAATTCCCGTCTTGAAAAGGGCGACGAAGAACTCGCAAAAGAACTCGGCGTTCCCGCAGACGGCACATACAATCCCAAAAGAATCGCTTTCTTAAAGGAACAGCTGGAGATTTCGGCAAAAGCTGATCCCGAAAAGCCGATTTTTGTTTTCCTCCATATGCCGGTGGATGCTACGATTGCCGGCGGTCACTGGGCAACGCCGCAGTATGAGGAAATCTATGCAATCTTAAAGCAGTATCCGCAGGCAGTTGTTTTCACAAGCCATTCCCATTACTGCCTCAGCGATGAAAGAAGCATTATGCAAAAAGATTTCACGATGGTGAATACAGGTACATCTAGCTATTTCGATTTCGACTGGGTAGATTTGGAAAGCGAAGACAGTAAGTTTTACGGTCTGACCGAAGCGGAGCTTGTAGACGGTACAAAGGATGTTTTAAAGAACAGAGACTATCTGATTCATCCCGAAAAAATCGGTATTTTCAAAAGCGATGACGTGCCGAATCGAGATCATGTAAACAACGGCATGATGCTCGATGTCGATGTAAAAGCCAACCGCTTCACCTTGCAGAAATTGAATTTCGATACGGAACTGCCTTTCGGCGAAACCTTCGAAATGGATGCGTTTACCAAAGAAAGCTTTACCCGTACTTCGGAAAAGCTCGGCAAGG
Organism: Acutalibacter sp.; assembly: GCA_020025775.1. Classification (GTDB taxonomy): domain Bacteria; phylum Bacillota; class Clostridia; order Oscillospirales; family Acutalibacteraceae; genus Fimenecus. The sequence continues at coordinate 7,435 of JAHHRN010000001.1, read as the reverse complement.
GCGAAGCCAACACCTTCCCGACGAAGTATATTAAAGCAGAGCCAGTCGGTAAAAATGTAACCGTAACATTTGCCGCCGCAGACCAGAAAACACCGGCAAAATATTATTACTATGAAGTGGAGAATGCCGAAGGCACGGTGCTTCCTATTCGCTTCTTTGCAAAGAATTATATTTTGGGCAGTAACTTGGATTATTTAGAGCAGAACATTTTAAGAGATATGGCGCCCGGCAGCTACACCCTGCGTGTTTACGCCGTAAACTCCTTCGGACTCAAAAGCACAGACTTCCTTTCCACCACGTTTACGGTAGGGGAATAAAGCAAAAGTCCAAGCCTTTTCTTGAGCTTTTTCAAAGAATATGCTACAATAGCGCTGAAAGATTTTTCTTTTAGCGCTATTTTTAAAGGAGCAGAGCATGGGTTTAAATTACGAAAAATTATCGACCGAAGTGACACAGCGTATTGAAGCGGACAGAAGAAACGGAACATTGCCGCAGGTGGCGTTTTCCAATACGGATGTGCACCGCAGAAATACCGAACGCGACAAAGCAACCCTCATTCGGCCGCCGTTCGTCAGAGATATTGATAAAATCATCAACTGCCCCTATTACAACCGCTATGCCGATAAAACGCAGGTGTTCTCGTTTTATAAAAATGACGATATTTCCCGTCGCGGTCTGCACGTACAGCTCGTTTCGCGTATTGCGCGCACCATCGGCAGTGTGCTGAATCTGAATCTGGATTTAATCGAAGCCATTGCTTTAGGACATGACATTGGGCACACACCCTTCGGTCATGCGGGCGAAGCCTTCTTAGATGCTCTCTTTATGGAACACGCGGGTAAGCATTTTCGCCATAATATCCATTCCGTGCGCGTACTGGACGGTGTCTTTCCGTATAACATCAGCTTAGAAACCTTAAACGGCATTGCGGCGCATGACGGCGAAATGGAGCTTTCAGAATATCATCCGAAGCCGCTTACGGATTTTGCCGATTTCGACAGTCAAATGGAAAGCTGCTACAAAGAAAAGGACGGCTATAAAAAATTAGTGCCCTGTACGCTCGAGGGCTGTGTGATGCGTATTTCCGATATTATCGCTTATCTCGGTAAGGACAGGCAGGATGCGCAGCTTGCAAAAATCTGCTCGTCACAGGAGTTTGAAGACAGCACCATCGGCAAATACAATGCGGAAATCATCAATAATTTGATTGTGAATATCATCGAAAACAGCTACGGCAAAGATTATATTCAAATGGATGCGGAGCATTTTGAGGCACTCCAAAAGGCGAAAACCGAAAATTATGCGCGCATTTATAAAAATGACAAGGTGCAGAAAATCTATGAGGAAACCATTCAACCTATGATGGAGGAAACCTATAATAAACTGCTTTCCGACCTCAAAAACGGCAAAAAGGATTCCCCAATTTTCACCCAACATATTGCCTATGTCAACCGTGCACATTATAAAAGACCGATGCCCTACGAGGAGAACGAGCAGAATCAAATCGTTGTGGATTATATCGCGAGCATGACGGATGATTACTTCGTGGATTTATATCATCATCTTTTCCCGAAAAGCACAAGAAACATTCAGTATAAGGGCTATTTTGATTAAAGAAAAACCGCTGACCTTTCGGTCGGCGGTTTTGTTTTTAGGCGTTATATTCGGTTTCTTCATACTGAAAAGCAATGCCACAGGATTGGAAAATAGCTTTCAGCTGTTCTTCAACGGAATGGTCGGGAGAGGCGACGGAAAGGCAAAGGGAAACGGTGTTGCCCGAGCCGATGCCAATCGCATTGAGCTTGCCCGGTTGTACCCCGAGATAGCCCTCTAAACGTTGCACATATTTGCTTGCCACAGGGCTTAATTTTTTATAGCCGAGGTTCGAAAGTGTGGTTGTAATGCCGCCGTTCGCAATTTTATCGTAAACAGCACGAATAATCGCATCCTTTAAGGCGCGCGGCGCGTATTTTACAATCGGCTGGGTCGAAAGGGATTTTACACCTGCCACACCGGCATTTACCGTGTCGGGGTCGGTACCCTTTTGCATCTGCTTGTGGAACTCCTCCATGGCACGCTCTAAATCTCCGCCGTTTTCCTTGCCCAAACGCACGTTGGTGAAATACGCAAAGTTGCGCTGGGAATCACAATGATAAAACGGGCGCAAATCAATCGGTGCGGAAATGGTAATGGGGTAGGGGGAATCCTTGGCATCCGTGCCCTTATAAATCGCGGTATAGAGCGCGGCGCAAAGAAAATCGTTAATGCTGTGCCCTTTGACTTTGGTATAGGCTTTTAAAGTCCCAATGTCGAGTGAAAAGCAGGAAAAACGCACGTAGTCCCGGCGACGCTTTTCCAAATGTAGAAGGTAAGACTTCTTTTCAAGCAAAGAAGAGCCTTTCGCCTTTCGCGCATAGAGAATGTAAGGGTCCTTTAAGGTGCTTGGCTCTGGCGGATAAAGGGTCGGCAGGGCGGTGTGCTCGAGCATCGCAGCATAGCTTTCTAAAAGCGCCGTGATGAAACGTGTTGCCATATTGCCGTCCGCATTGCCGTGGAAGAAATCCAAAGAGAGCTTTTTGCCCTTAACGTAAATTCGAATCGAAGGTTTTTGCGTGTCGGTAAGGGGCGGCGCAGTCAGCGGATAATCCCCATAGGTAATCATGTCTAAATCGGTTGCCGGCACGTGTACATAGCCCGTAAAGGTCTTTTCTAAATGAGTGAAGATAATCGGAAAATAGGGGGCTACAAATTGCAGGGCATCTTTTAAAATCGGCACATCAATAGGCTCTTTAAAAAGGACACCGAAGCGGTAAATATGACCGCCGAGTGCGGGGAAAATCATCGAAACCCCGTCTAAGGGATAAGATTTTTTCATGAATTGACCTTCTCCTTTTGCGTGAAATAGTTATATTCGTACCGAACTATTATAACAAAAAATCGGGGGACTGAAAAGAGAAAAAACCGTAAAAACGACAGGGCTTGACAAACTTCTACGCCCGTGCTATTCTAAGCATAGATACTCGAGGTATAAAGAAAAGGAGGTCGTTTTATGAAAATCAGCAAGGAACTGGCAAAGGGTAGCACAGGGCTTTTGGTGCTCAGCGTGCTTTCTAAGCAGGAACTTTACGGCTACCAAATCATCCGTACCGTGGAAGTGATGAGCGAAGATGTGTTCCAAATGAACGAGGGCACGCTTTACCCCATTTTGCATAGCTTAGAAAAAGAAGAAATGCTCTCTTCACGCTGGACAACCGACGAAGAAACCGGGCGCAGACGCAAATATTATAAAATTACACAAAAGGGCCTTCGTGAACTCGAAGCCCAAAAGGAAGAGTGGAAAACCTACGAGCACGCAGTGAACCGTGTGGTCGGCATAGCACAGGCATAAGGCTTTAGAAAGGGGGCGCAAATGTATGCGCGAGACTTTTGAAGATTATGTAAAAGAGGTTTCTAAATGGGTCGGCGGTAACCGGCAAAAACGCTTGATAGAAGAGGAGCTTTCGGACCACTTAGAAGATAATTTTGAGCGCTTCAGAGCCATGGGCTTTTCCGAGGCAGAAGCCGAGCAGAAGGCGGTACAGTGCATGGGCAAAAAAGAGGAATTGCGTCATGCCTTTGCTGAGCTGTATCCTATAAATCCGGCAAGCTATTGGAAAAAGAGTCTGTATCTTATTTTCTTCGGTATGATGTATTCCTTTTTACAGATGGATTTGTCTTTGCCCTATTTGGGACTTATGGTGCGTATTTTGTCCCTTTTACTGTTCGGCGTTGGCTTATTCCGCTTGCGGGAATTGGACAAATCCCTGAAAATCTCCTTCGGCTTATTTGTAACCTCGGCTTGCCTTGCTGCTGTTTGGGGACCGATGATGCACTACTTCGTACCCTCAGAAGCGGTTTCTACTTATATAAAAATGAGCCTCTTTGGCGGCCTTGTCGGCTTTTTCCTTTTATTGTCTTACGGCTTTTTGTTTTACGGCATGGAAAAGACGGCGTGGACCTATAGAACGCAGAGGGAGAGAAGCCCCTATCTATGGCTTTCGGGTTTGGCATTTTGCATATTGCAAATCTTTTTTTGGTATGTAACCTTTTCCCAAATTCCGTCGGGCGAATTTCAATCGATAGCCTTTATGGTTCTGCCAATCGCTTCTGTTGTTGCTTTGCTCTTTTTAGCGCTCAGCTTTTTCCGCTTCGAGAGAATTATCGGCTCGGGCGAAAACAGCGTAGATGTTTTGTCTCCGCCTACGAAAAAAGAGTACACTTTGTTTTCGGCAGCAGCCGTTTTTCTGCTCGTGCTTTCCTTGGGACTGACTTTCGGTGCGACCTATCGACAGCCCCACATGGAGCAGCTGCCCGAAGCGGAGGAAACAGCTCTTCTTCCGGCGGCGGAAAAGCTCAAAGAAATGGGCTTGCCGGAAACCTATCTTGCGGATTTGCCGGAAGTAGAAATAGAACGATTGGCGAACGCATCACACATGGAGCAACTTCCAAACAAATACGGGCTTTCCATAGAAGAACAAAACAAAGCGCGGGATGCGGTAACGTTAGAGGCTTATGTTTTCTATTTCTGTGATGAAGACGGTCACGTGCCGAAAATCCGTGTGCTATACTGCTACAGCGGATTTGAAAATCGCACAGCGCCTTACCGAAATGCACTCTTGCTCTCGAGAGAGGCGGATGATGTTTTTGTGGATTGGTCTGCACCGGAAAAGGACGGTAAACCCAGTGCGGATGCACTTTGCTATACAGCGGCGGCAGATGTGAATGGGAAACGATATTGCTGTGCACCGTTTGCCAACGGAGATTATGAAAACGGAGTAGGAACTCAATATTATGCGGAATTTGCTTTCCCGAAGCAGGGCACAAACTGCCGTGCCTATCTTTCTGTAACGCTTTGGCGCCGACAGTATAGCGGTCCGGAAATTTTATCTACTTCTATCGAATTTCTGCGACAGAAGTTGCCCATTCCTTTACATCAATATTCCATGCACGCCTATGCTGCAAACGAACTGCCACAGGATTGGAACTATGAGAAATATCGGGAAAACTTTACGATTGAAATAGAGGATAACGCATAAGATGCATCATAAAAACTGCCTCCCTATTCTGTGTAGGGAGGCAGTTTTATGTAGAATAATTATAATTTTAAAATAAAGAAAGCACCAAGGCGACAAGGAGAGCCGCAAAGAAAAACATCAAAACCCCCTTTAAAAAGGAGATAAAATGGTTTTTGGGATTTTGATATAGTTCCGGCTGATTTTCCGTGCCGGTGAAGCGTACACGCTTGGTATGACGCCACCACAGCATATCAATTACCAAAAAGTCAAAAAGATTTAAGACTTCGCCTAAAAGCAGCACGTTCCAAAAGTTTGGAAGAAAGCCCTCTTTCCGGTCAAAGAAGCACAAAACAAGTAAAAGAACAGTGTAAAGCACTAAGTTGGAAAGGAAGCTCAAAAAGGGAGAAACACTTTTGACTTTCGACCCTAATACGGGGTCGGCTTTCACATGCTTTTGAATGACATCCGGATAGGCAGAAAGCCCTTTTAGATTTTTTTCATCTGTACCAGTTCCGAGATAACAAAATCCCCAAAAAACCAAGCATAGACAAACGGTTTTAACAAAAAACAGCACGCTTTATACCTCCTGCGTAGGATAATTACAAAATAAGTCGGCAAAAGTTAGCTATAGCTAACCAACAGTGATATGGTAACATAATTCTTCTTGCTTTTCAATTCATTTTTCATTTTTTAAAGATTTTTATGCGCCCGTCGTGTACAAACATCATTCGCTCTGCCTAACGGCAAACCGCCGGGAGATGGACGAACCGAGTTCGAGTCTCTTTAAAATTTGCAGATATAAAAAATAAAGCACATACAAAAAGTATGTGCTTTACTTGGCGCAGAAGGAGAGACTCGGCAAGGTTTCACCTTGCCGTTTGCTTCGCAAAATGGATTGTATGTCCCTCCCGGCTCTGCCTAACGGCAAACCGCCGGGAGATGGACGAACCGAGTTCGAGTCTCTTTAAAATTTGTAGATATAAAAAAACAAAGCACATACAAAAAAGTATGTGCTTTATTTGGCGCAGAAGGAGAGACTCGAACTCTCGCGCCGGTTACCCGACCTACGCCCTTAGCAGGGGCGCCTCGTCACCAACTTGAGTACTTCTGCATTTGGTAACTTATCTAGTTTATTTAGTTGTTTTATATGGAAAAGATAGGTTCTATCTTTAACACTCTCTGGCGGAGAGAGTGGGATTCGAACCCACGGTACGTTGCCGTACGACGGTTTTCAAGACCGTTCCGTTATAACCACTTCGGTATCTCTCCATACGGTGATTGTTATTATATCAAATTATGCCCTGTCTGTCAACGAAAATTTGCGTTTTCTTTCTATATTTTTGAAAATCCTTTTTCGTGCAAAAACGGCAAAAGGAAAGGGGGCTTTTTCTTGACGGGTGCTTTGGGCTGTGTTACACTAACAGAAGAAAATTCGTGGAAAAGGAGCAAAAATGCGTATGCAGAAAAGAAAGGCACAGCTCGAAACCGTTTATAATTTGCTCTTTGCGGCGTTCGGACCGCAGCATTGGTGGGAAGCGGATTCTGCCTTCGAAATGGAAGTCGGCGCAATTTTAACGCAAAATACCACGTGGACGGCGGTAGAAAAATCCATTGCGAATTTGCAAGGAAATCTATCGCCCGACAGCCTTTTAGCTTTGCCGCAGGAGAAGCTGGAAGAGGCGATTCGCCCGAGCGGCTATTTTCACCAAAAGGCAAAGTATTTAAAAGCGCTTGCCGCTTTCTGTAAGGAGAACGGCACAAATAAAGCGGATTATGAAGCGTATTCCACCGAAGAATTGCGCCGCTTATGGCTTGCTCAAAAAGGGGTGGGCAAGGAGACGGCGGATTCTATCCTGCTTTACGCTATGGACAGACCTGTTTTCATTGTCGATGCCTATACCCGCCGTGTGCTGTCCCGTGTGTTCGGCGAAGAAGCCTATCTTTCTATGGACTATGATGCTGTAGCCAATGTGTTTACCGAGGTGCTCCCAAAAGATACAGCTTATTATGGCGAATACCACGGCTTGCTGGTGCGGCTTTGCAAGGATATTTGCCTCAAAAAAAATCCAAACTGCGAAAATTGCCCCCTCATAGACCTCTGCAAAGCGGTTGACAAGACGGCAAAAAAAGGCTAAAATAAAGGCACGCTTTTTCGGCGTGTTTTTCGTTTGCCCATATAGTTAAATGGATATAAGAACCTGCCGCAGGCGGCAGAACCTTGTTACTCGCAAGCTCGTAATAATAAGCCCCTTTTACAAAGAAATAGTTTATACGCCCATATAGTTAAATGGATATAATAAGCCCCTCCTAAGGGCTGGTTGTAGGTTCGATTCCTACTATGGGTGCCAAAAAAGGAGATGCACTTTTGTGTATCTCCTTTT